>CAMZFV010000009.1 GCA_947306175.1 uncultured Prevotellaceae bacterium | reverse complement strand
ATATGCGCAACTTTTTGAGCATCTTTTTATTAACTTTTTAATCCCGCCAACGGGTGTACATATCTCTAAGGGAGCATAATCGCATTGAATCCATTAGTTTTAGTCTATCTTAGAGACAAGGAAAATCTAAAATTGAAAAGATTTACGATCAATATCAACTTTCAATTCTCTAGCTAATGCCTTTATATCATTCTCGTTGGCTAAATGATTATATAATGGTTCTATGCACCCCAATGAATCGGTATAGGAATTATCTTTACTGCAATAAATTACTATAGCACCTTTGTCTTCATAGACTTTGATGGAATTAGCAGTTGGATAATAGTATGTTGCAATCAGTTTTTCGATAATACCTTCATTTTTTAAGAGGACGATATTGACAAAAGGCTCTGAATCAATTCTACTCCTAATCAGATAATCTCCATCTGAACAATATTTTGGTGGAAGAAAAAGAGTATCCAATCCCAGCCCCTGAGTAACAACGCCTAATGTTGCATTGGCAAGAAAGAAAACAACGCAGTAAATCTTAAGCAATAACCAATGTTTGAATTGCTTGTTAATAAGAAAACACAATAGTAAGGCCGACAGTATCGTCGCCCATACTATTATGTAACCTAAACCCCATCGCAGATGTTCACTTCTACTCAACGTAAATAGCAAAAAAGCACATATTGCCAAACAAATAATATGAATAGCAAACAGGCATTTTACTATCATGTGGCGATTGGATAAAGACATCTTTTTCATGTTGTGTTCAACTTTTTTATACAACGATTTATTTTTTCACTATTCTAAAAGACATAGTTATATGCCATTCATGCGTAGCATAATGATCTCATCACTGGTTAAAACAACTTTAGCACGACCAAAGCTATTCCCTCCATCGTCAACTGTAATAAGACTCTTACTCATACAATCTTTAAAATGCGGCATCAACCTAGATGAGACGAGATTAATAAGAACTATAACGTGCCCATTGCGGTTCACTCCCAAATACTGTTTTGCGTATTGGTCAAGAGGCATCGGACTGATTAGTCGATATTTTGCTTTATTGATGTCTTCATTCAGAAGATATTTCGCCCTTCCTATTTGAGCATTCTTTAGTTGAATGAACTCACCGCTCAAAGATTCATCATTCTTTTGCAATTTTTTCAATTCGCTTTCTGGGAGGAAGAAGTCAAGAGAATCAGGTCTGATTACACGTATGGGCTGTGGACAATAAATCAGACTAATATCGAGTTCTTCATTAGCTTCCATTTCAATGAAAAGAGAAGAATCATTTAGGACCTCAACTTCAATCGTCTTGCAACTTGGATAAGAGAACTCCAAAACTGCACCTTTTTCAATATTAATGCTAAAAAAACCATCAAAATCGGAGCGAGTCTGATTATTAACATCCTTTTCTTTGACCAATACGTCGTACATCGGCTCATTGTCTTCAGCAAAAACCACCTTACCCATTATCTTGAGTGGTTCTGCGCATAGTTTTTCTTGAACTTCTATCGATTGTTCTTTATTTGGCAAGAGAGTCGATAGAATCTGTTTTGAATCCTGAATTGAAATTTTACGCTCAGCCAATCCCGCAGCAGCACGGCAACCATCAAGAAAATCCACTACTGAGAATTCTGAAGACAATTGAAATATTAATTTGTTACCATACTCATCTTCTGGCGTATAGGTGAACATATTTGCCAGAATTGGTTCTAAAAGCATTGAACTGCCGATTGCAACTCCGTAGTAGTAAGGATTATTCTGTGAATCAGGAATTTGGCTAAATGTCAATGTTCTAAGCATCAGTGCATAACCAGCGGCAAATGCCTCGTAATTGGCAGGCGTTTCATCTTCATTCCTTCCCGTCTCCTCTTTTATGTATTCTTGCAATTCAGGCGCAAGCCCGAGCATGGCGCCATATTTAATATAATAATCGCATTTATCTTCTTCTGGCAAATCCAAAGGATTGACATCTCCGGGTTGATTCTCCATGAATTCCAAAATGTCAATGTAGTCTTCTGGCAAACTCAACTCATGATTAACCACTTTGTTCAATCCTGCAATAATGCAATCTATCGGTATATCTTCTTTTCTGCTACTGTGATCAAAACCATCACCCAAGGAAACACCCTGCAACACACCTACTAGAAAAGAAACGTTTTTAATGGAATCCTGAGTATATTTCAAATTCAACAAATCATCTTCGATGCCTCTAATAAATTCCGATGAATTTGTCTTGTTAAACTCTAATCCTGGACTAAAAAAACCCTTACACTCCATTGTTGCACGCATAAAAGCGTCTCCATAGGCATATGACAATGAGTCAAGGCTCACATCCTCAGTATTTGCAATCATGCCGAAGGACAGTAGAGAAATGATTAAAAAGATGTGTCTCATAATTCGTTCCTTTCATTTACCAATCATAAACAAGTGATGATTATAGTCCACTCCCATTATTTAATGAGATCCGGTTGATAAAGATGCTCCATAAGGAATCGTTGTGGATCGTTCTTGAATCCTTTGCGAAGGGATTCAAAATCAATGCGGTTATCAGCGTTTGGTTTCAAAATGATTTTTGTATCCACCAAGTTCTCAATGAACAGATATTTCGAAAAAGTGATCAATTCTTCTCCTTGAGCTAATTCAAATTCTTTACACTGCTGTTCAAGGCGTTGGGCATTGGTACCGTACCATTCTATGCCCACTAAATGAGAAAAGAGTGTGGTTTGGTATTTTGAATCAGAAGAATAATCGATACTCCGCTGCTCCAGGTCAAAGAAATCATTGGGGTAATCTTTGCGGAAACTGATTGTGAGATTACGGCAAAGAGGCATCAAAGCCTGAATACTGTCCAGATTCTCATCTTCGACAGCAGCACAGCACTTGTCCCAGAATGTGACTAATTGACCGCATCTACCACCAGGACTCCAACAAGAAGCAGCCATCAAACTGTTGCCAAATACATAAGAAGTTCCGTCAAAACCAAAAGCCTTAAAGAGAAATGATGACGCATTGACCGATGACTCCATCAGACGGTTTAAGGCATTCATCACACTGTCGGGTATGTGCAAGTCTGACGTATAGACCGTATCTTGGTTGTCATGTTGCCTTAAATACATACTGTCATAAATATTATGGTTTGCTTTGGCAAAATAAAGGGTATTCTCTCTGTCGGCGGACAAAACATATTCCGAATCCCCAGTCTCGGCAGAAGGCATTACGATATAATAGAATAAGCAAGCCAATTCCTCCTCTCCTCCCAAAACCATCCTCTTGAGTAAAGTACGGTAGTAAGGTGAAGCTAAATCATCAATAGGAGATTTCGGAACCAACCTGTCTTGGGCAAATGCCGTTGTGAGGATGATTGTTGTCAGCAATATGCTTGCCAAGAGACGTTGATATGATAGAATCAATACTCTGTGGCTCTCTTTTATTATCAATCTAAATAGTTTCATGACATGGTTAAATTATCAAGAGAATGATTACTAAGATTACGACTGATGTACGGCAGTTGTTTT
This sequence comes from uncultured Prevotellaceae bacterium, assembly GCA_947306175.1. Lineage (GTDB taxonomy): Bacteria > Bacteroidota > Bacteroidia > Bacteroidales > Muribaculaceae > Sodaliphilus. The sequence continues at coordinate 76,491 of CAMZFV010000009.1, read as the reverse complement.
TAACTGAAACATAGTCTATTTGCGGTTCATTTTCTTTTTGAATAGAAACAGTGTAAGCATTAGTGAAACGAAGAAGCATGTGACAGTTGCCAATATATCAGCCATCCGACGCTTATTCCAATAGTACTTAATCATAGTGGTAAACGTGACAAATTGGATATTCCGCTCTTGTTGCAACTGCTCCATTGTCTCATAGCGGCTTATCTGTCCCGTATTGGTAGCGAAACAGAAATATGGTGAATTATTACCACCAAAAGCCCAACGCTTCCCGATTATGCTACCATTGTTTACGTGTATCGAATCAATTGAGTCCAATTCGACTATACCATCATTTCCAACAATACTGCAATACTCTGTTGATAATGCAACCAGTTTGTAGTTGTCTCCTATTGGCACTTCATAATAAGTGCCAATGAGGTCATGTGGAAAAATACGCAGATTCAAATATGTTTCTGTGCCAATCAGCAAAACAATGAAAGCCAATAGAAAAACTAAGAATCTCTTCATACTCATAAAACGACTGGATTATTCTCTATAGTTATGTTCGGCAAGAGACACATTTAAACGATGTATCCAAGATCAAAATACTCGAACACTAAGAAAGCGATTATTAACAATACTATGAAAAGCAAAAATAACAACATTGTCTTTCCAAAGTAGACAAGCGTGGAATTCTTTTTGTCATTCATCAGAAAGCGTCGAACAAGAAACGCATTTATGGTAACCAATAAAGTAATAACAATTGTCGGAACAAACGCGAATAAAAATCTTCCGATGATTACTTTAACTGGTGACGCATTCCAAGCTGAAAGAGCTAGTTCTTCTGTTCCCAAATAAAAGATAAAAAAGGGAAATGCAGTACATAATATTGCTGGCAATGCCACCAATAACAGCCCCCAAAAATATTTAACCAACCATTTTATCATCTCAATCACTTAGTCCCACCAAAAACTCCAGACATTGGATGCCTGGTTCATTCTTGCGAGGGTTGTTAAGTTGATGTCGTTTTGAAGCATATCTGAACAGTATCCCATCTGTTCTTCAGCAAGGGACATTGTATCGACAGAAACAGGTTGTGGCACATAGTATTCTAAGGTGTCCGACGATATGTGAGCCACTACGGCATCATACTTTTCATACCAGTATTTTGCAACTGCCATGTGCTCTGCATCTTCGGGGCAACCATTCCATCCACCGAACGGAATGTGGGCAAATATCTGCCATGGTTGTTGGACAGGAATCTCGACGAGCAGGATGTTGTCACAACTAAAGTTGAAGTCATGCAACGCTTCAAATTGCAAATCAACCCCAACAACATTTTCTTCCCATTCTTCCAATCCGCCATCAGATACATAGCTTTCCTTAAGGTCTTCTAATTCCAGCCGCAAAAATTCCTTTGCATCCGTTATCGGATCGTTGAGTTGCAAATTATGTCGTTCATCAAAACCATTGGCATCATTCATGACCTCCTCAAGACTATCAATAAGATTCTCATCAATCTCTATCAGTACAGGGTAGAATCCCTCTAATTTCCCTCTCTCATAAGCATCCAACCATGTTTGCATGATGGATTGTGGAGTGGCATCAGCACTGATGCGACAGGTATTGTAATTCTTGAGCAGAGCCTCAGCTTTGGCCATAAGCTCTTCATTGAATGCCGTGTTTTCATCGATTATTTGCATCATTTTTGCATTCTGCCTTGAAAAATAATAAAGCCTTAACAACAAGAAAAATCGCCAAGCTACGGGAACCAATACTACAAGTGAGGAATAACGAAAGTTGTCTTCATAAAAAAAGGAAAACCCCAAGACGAGAATGATTACCAGCAAAGCGACACCCCATAAGATCAGTTGCTTCATCAATATGCGGCAGGCACCTTGCCAATCGCCCGCGTCGATAAGATTCTCCAATTCATTACCCATCTGTTGTTCCTTTCGTTTCTTTTTCTGGTATAAGTAAACGAAAATGACCATCACAATAATTGCTATAACTACACTCAGTTCCATATTGTTTGTAATTAATTGTTCAACAATTATTTAACTCTTTCATTTCAAGTTGATTAGACATTCTAATTGTTCATCATATTCAGCGTTTTGGTTGTCAATTAATCGGCATTCTTCCTTAGTTTTTGTGAAGTAATCAGGGAAATCACTAATTATCTCACCAGCTATATCACTCACCGCCTCAAAATCATCACTATTAGGCGTTTTTTCAAGATAGGCAATTAGATGCAGACATCTACTTTGCCATCCAATGGCAATAGCGACCATGCCAGGTGTAATCGTGCCGATAGTTGCACGACGCGCCGACTGCTTGATGCTGATTGCTGCTGGTTTCTTCATCTTCTTGAGTTTTTCTGCAAAGTTACTACTTTTCATCAATGATTCTGAACAAATAAATGCTCCATACATATAAAGCAACTACAATGAGTATGATAAGAGCGAATCCCATAATAAAACTTGTCGTTATTTGCTCCTCTGGATCAGAGTAGGCCAGAGCAAATAAACCCATCCAACAAATTACCAGAATATGCAATAAAAGGACGAAACCCATACCGACGAGAGTTCGTATTTTTCCTTTTTTACCCTTCCAAATCAACCTTGAAGCACACAATAGAGTCATTATAAAGCCCATCGGCGGTATCACCCACAGATAGAAAAAAGACGAGTCTATAGGTAATAATATTTCCCATACAAAGAAACTATAGAATAGTCCCAGTATAAAGAAGATAGCGCTAATGACTGATAATATCACGCTGGCGACAGATTTCTTGAGTTTCATTATCCTATAATCACTGAACAAAAGATCATAAACAACAATATCGCAATACCCGACAAGACGCCTATTAAGATTCGATTCTTTTTAGTTTTGCAGGACCTTGTGATTGCCAGCAGCAGGACAATGATGTGTAACCCATAAGCCATAATCAGATAGAACAGCCATACAAGACTAGCACCCTCATCTCCATGAAAGAGCAGAGCGTTCCACAACACTCCAGAATAGCACATAAATACCACTATATGCATGAACGCCGAGAAGCGACCACGCATCTTGAACACCACCGCTATCAGGGTAGCACAGACAACAGTAAGAATAATAAGAAATCCAGTACTTGTCATGCTTGCAAAGTTACGGAGAATTACCGAATACAGCAAAAAAACGCAGTTCATTACGCATTTTTCAAATTCCTGTATTTCAGGTGTTTGAAAATAAAAAACTTCATTTGACTCCATTCCTCTTGTTTTAACCATAGGAAACAAGTATTTTTGCTAAATCTTAATTGAATATTGACAAAATGGAAGACAGCAATAATCCTTATAAGAAAGTAGCTATCACAACCGGCCATCTATTGCCATTGATTCTTGCAAGCATTATCATTATTTCTCTTCTGAGGTGTGATGATGGACCTTTTGGGGCAGCATTAGTTTTGGGTTTGTTTTGGTGGCTCATTCTGCCTGTCACGATTTGGGCATTGGTTGTTTTTGTCAGGTCAGTAAAGATGAGAACCAAATTGGAGAAAATCGTCTTTGCATGGGGATGTGTTCTCCTTGTGTTGACGGGGATTTTCATCTTTTCTCCGTTCAATAAAGAGAAGCCCTGCAATCCTGACATCATGGCAGAATACTGCAATGAGCACGAGCAGGAAATGAGAGAACTGGTCGCTTATGTTAACCAAAGCCTCGAGCCTGGTGCACGTATGAAACTTGGGCTTGAAAAAGGCAAAGTCAAAATATTTCATGTATGCTCCAAGAATGATTCGGTTTGGTTATATAATCATTATCCCAAGAATGAAGGCTTAATGAAGACAGTTGGATTAGACGAGGAAGAATATAATAATATCTGCAAAAAACTTAAAGATATGGGCTGCTTCTCTATAGAAACACATACCACACATGTAGACTATGCAACTATTGGTTTTCGTCGAGTGGGTTTTGGCATGTACTCTTTTGTCATTTACACTCACCCCATGACACCTGAAGAAATCAAGAAATACACCGAAGATCTCATGTTCATCCCCTATAATGACCATGTAGTTTTCCAATTCGGTGGAGGCGTGCTCGGAATTCAGACATTCATGCCCGACGTGAAAGAGGATTTCATGAGACGCCACCCAGTCAAATGAATCTCAATACGCTAGCGTTGGACATTGAACTTTTTATTATTTTTGCACTACATTTAGCGCTATACACTTATGAGTAACTCTATTCAACAGCAGCCAGAAAACGCCTCTGGCAAATACAACTTAAACGGTGAAGGGCTTATTATTGCCTTATTTCGTTCGGTGCTAATTTTCATGGGTGTTCTGTTAGTGCTTATCGTAGTTGGTATGTTAGCACTGGATGGGACATTCGATATTATGGGGCTTGTAGTATGGGTGGTTTCCACACCTCTTGCCGTTGTGAACGCATTATTTATCTGGTTACTCTACCGTTTCAATATTGACCGTAAGCCGATGACTACTGTAAAAGCTTGTTTATTGGAATGTATGTTGGTTTTTGCGGTCTTTATTTTTTGTGCCTGGGGGCAGGATTATCTCGCTGATATCATGTGGAATGAGCCTGTAGAGGTTGGATTCTGGTATTCTGAGCTGGCAACAGTGATAATCACGGTTTTTGCCGTTCTCTCGTTTTATCTAGTCAAGAAATGGATCGGCATCTGCATCAAGAAAGCCTGATGTGTTTTTAAAGAATGTACTTGGGACAAATCTGAATCTAAGGCTCAACAACATGTCTCAATAAAGTATGATGTCAATTATCCCCTTGCATCCAAGTATAATCCATTTGAGTTGGCAATTTCACGAAGCCTACTAGTGCTAACATCACAACAGACATTGAGATAGTAATCATAGCCAATTTCAAACTTGAGATGCCTGGATTTATTGGAAAGAATCATATAGCAATACTCCCTTAACCAAAATTTCATAACTGGCTCAAGCAGATTGATATGGATACGTCTCCCTTTTTCCATTTTCATGAAGAGCTTGATATGTTTCAACAAGTCTTCATTGTATGGCGACTTCTTTAAATCATGAATAAGCGAATCTTTATAGATCTCTATATATTCAATAGTAAGAAAATGACAGTTCGTTTCCGACAAGAGTTGAGAGACAACATCAATGTGACGTCTCTCGACTGTTTGATATTCTTGAAAGGTGAACACAATCCCATTGAATGATTTGCCTATATCGTAGAATGAAGTCCATTCATCAATGGTGTACTCACGATCATGATAACCCTCTGGTGAATACTTTGTTATTTCATGCCATTGCATCTTCATTTCTCTCATGTCTAATCAAAAGCTTGTAAGCACGTATTGCCTGTAAGCATCTGCCGCTAATTGTTTCACTAAATTTGATAAATATTTCGTCTCAATAATCTTGTCTTTCCTTAACACAATCTCAGCTGCGCAAAACCATTCCATTGGAATGCCATCGATTTCTCGATCTGGAATGAAGTGGTAGGAGTATTGACTATCCAATGAACCACATCTTATCATTTCGATTACCGATGATGCTTGTTTACATAATTTAGTTAAGTCTTCGCTTTTTGTAATGAGGCGATAAGCAGGTCATTTGCAATATGTCGGGCGATGGCGATGTCCAACACTTCAAAAAATCTGCTTATCTCGTTTCCGTTGGAAGCATCCCACCACAGATCTCTAACACATTCATTGTCAGATGAAAATTTCAACAATTCATCACTATTCAACAATTGTCCCAGGCGTGTGCAACATGCGCTGGGAATGTCCCCCCAGCAAGAGTATATCCGTGTTGTCCCAGAGAGATATAAATCACAAGTAAACATGCTATCATAGAACCTATGGATATTCATTCCTAATGATAGATAAAGGCCATTATCTACTCGTTTCACAAATAGGCCACTTGTTCCGCAGATGGTGTCCTTAAACTCTGTGAACCCTCTTGCGATCAAAGGAGGCCCTACGAGCTTGTTCAATATTCTTTTATTTAGCTTCATGCTGTATTCTTGTGAATGGTAATTTTGTTACTGTGATTAAGTGTCTAATTTATTTTTAATCTGCTCGTTTGAGTGACCCAATAAAAAGCAATTGAAGTTGATTTACCATACTCGGACTAATATCTTCGATGCTCGATGATATGCCCGCTCCATTCACTTCAATTGACAAGACTCCTTTGAAGAAGCGCTCATGTAATAACCTTGGTGATAGAAGAAAGAAATCGCCCTCAAAGCCATTCAATAGAATCTTTTCATTGCATCTGAAAATGGCAATTTCTTCATTCACAATCCTGATAATCTGTCCACTAATGATATTAGAACCATCTGAGTTTGTGAAGTCCCATGGTTCTGATATGATAATATTATAATTCTTCATCTCCATTATGTTGGATTGCTCCTATCTCTTAATAAGCTATTAAAAATGCGTTGTCAGTGAATTATAGTCTAACACGTCCATTACCCTCTTCTTTTCGCCATATTCTGTTAACCAGATGATTTTCTTGTAATGTCCATTATTATATATTTGTTCGACAACAATCAGGCTATCAGTTTCTGGAATGAATTGATACAATCCATTCTGGTATTCATACAGGTCAATTGACATGTTTGGCTTTAGGGTGATCATCTTTTCACTGTCTGGTTCTCCTAATCTTGCTTTTATCTCTTCATCTGTGTAAAACTCATTGACTCTAATGTCATCGTTTCCACAATTGACAAGCATCAACATCAAGAAGCTTGAAAACAAAAAAATGATCTGGGTGCAGCCCCTCCAGGATGAAATAATGCTTACTATTCTGATGAACTTTCTCATACTGCCTCACAAATTGATTACGACAAAATGACAACATTATTCTTTTAGATTGTATCCAGGCAAGGGTGACGAACTTTCATTAAGCTGGACTCCGTTTTCATCAAACATCGTGTAGAGGCGATTAACCTCTTCTTGCAGAAAATCATCAAATGTTTTCCACTTATAGAGCGGTGTTAAGTCAGGAATACCGCAAAGGACTATCTCCAACGATTCCCTGTCCATATACAGCCTGTCACCATTCCAATCGTATGATCCAAAGAAGAACATGTTGGGAGAAGGTTTTGTAACCCAATCTCTACAATTGATGTCTTCTAGATCGTATGGTTCAAATACATAGATGATGCCTTTGTCCTTATCCGAATATCGTCTATATCCATAAAGGAACAATTCACAACAAACTGTGGCGCCGTTTGAAACTTTCATCAAGAAATCCTTATATGGATCTGGGATGATCTGATGTAATCTGCTCTCAAGATGTAATATGTCCTCCTTTGAAAGAGGTTCAAATGCCATGTTGAGATAAGCCTCTGGAGCGATGTGAGGTGCGTGGCCAATTATTGTAGCTCCAGTTTCTTCTATATATTTCTTGCCGAGGTGACTATACTTCGACAACAGCTGTTCAAATGTCTTTCTATCCATCTGACTCTTTTTTATTTTCCTACAAAGTTAGCCACTATTTCTGAGAGTACCAATGATTAACCTTGAAATACCATGAATTACCAAAAATGCTCTCAGATTGGGCTGTGATTCAAATAGTTTTTAGCAAATATACACACCAGAGTTATCGTTGAGGCTAAAGATTCATGTTAATTTGAGCAGTAGCGAATCAGTAACAGCGCAAAACAAACATAAAGAATGATCCAATATACTCGACCTATAGCTCGTTTGCGCTCATCGCCAGATTCTTTCAATTTTTGTGCTTTATCGCCAAAATAGATGAGAAACAGTGTTATAAATCCAACCCAAAAGAATAATAATAAACCTTCCATATTGTTCAATTTAACTCCGTATTCTCAAGATACGAGAGGATTTCGTCTAATTGTTCATAATACTCTTTGATATTAGGTTCTCCGCGATTGTACATGAATTCCACTCTGTCAAGGAGGATATTTTTAAGTTGATGATAGTTGTCAGGCCTAACCAATTTACACAAAGTCAAATCAATGAAAACCCAATTGGCTCCGACATCGGGTAATTCAACCTCTCCATCTAAAATTGGCTGAATTTCTTTCATGTAAAAATTGGGTAATGAAGAATATGTTGAAATCACATAATCCGAGCATCGAATAAGTGTAGTGAGCATATTCTCAAAATCCTTTTGATAATCTTTCTTATTCAATTTGAAGTGAAATTCATCTTGTTGCCCCAACATGTTGCCAGAAAAAGCGACGCTCGTCCAGTCTCGCTGATCTTGCAGTGTGTTGAAACTGAATTTCTCAAACCATTTGTGCAGAATGTCAAATCTAACTCCATATATAGCATAGATAACAAGAGATGATGTGGAATGGTCTATCCAGTGATCCAATTCTATCGACTGTCTTTTTCCTCCGTTCTTAAGCAGGAGCATTGAATCTCTCTTTCGGAATTTGTATTCAACAAAAGGTTCCGTTTGCATTAAGTCATTGATAATTTCATCAAATATATTTGCCATAATCCTAATAATTAGATTCTTAACTACTACTAATCTAATACTTTTGATGAATGCTTCGATAAGCCTTTACAGATATAGCCAATGACATATTCTTTAGGTGTCAACAACTCAATGTCATTGTTGTCAACTAAATTTTTTATCAGACGGGCTACAGCGTCCCACGTCTTGCTGTTTTCGTATTCTTTGTAAGGATGTTCCATGTTATATTATTTATCGTGTGAATGTGTCAAGAGTGAGAATAAAATAACAAGGCCACAGACGAGGTTAAATACCGACATAACAATCAGCAAAATGGCCATACTTAGTATTGGACTCCCGACACATATGAGCATATAGGCTGAGAGCAGAGCAAAGATACAATAGAGACAAATCACAATTTCGGAGATTATGGCTATTGTCTTTGACTTACTGAAACATAAATAGGCGAATAGACTTGAACAGAGTCCTATTAATAATAAAAACCGTGGTGGTGTGACATCAGGATCTGGATATAATTCGTATTCCAGTAGTAGTTCATACAACACAATGATTATACCTTGTATTATGAACCATAGCTTTGAGTATTTAACTAACTTTTTCATCTATCATTTCGTTCCATTTAAGATTACGGCAAAGTTAGTAATAAATCATTTTAAATCCCATAGTGCTCTATTGATATCTGGATCCTCGGGTAAATAAATGACTATTATGCTATCTCCCTTTTCTGCATCATGAAATCTGAGTTGACCATCGAAACAAAGCCCATTAACGATAAACTCATAATCGGCAACTCGATGGTTTCCCTGACTATAGGATGCCGTCACATATGCCATCGTCTGCACCCCACGCTTTTCCAACAGATGGTTGCGATAGGTTTGCAATGAGCATTGATAAAATAGATAGCTGGCTATGCCTATCCAAATCAATACGCCAAAGATATCAGCAAAAGTCCAATGATTCTTTGACTTTTTCTTTTTTACTTTGTTCTTGCCTTCCATAAAAGCGCAGTATCGTTATTTCCGTCTCATTGCTCTCATCTATGGCCTTTACCTTTGTTCAATTATTTCGCCGTTCCAAGCAGTGATATTTGGCTGATTAAGCTGATACCATTTCTTGAAAAACGAATCAATGTTCTCTGTCCTGGTTTTTAAAAGAGCTGTCAACTGACAAACTCTTTTTTGATATCCTTTTCTCGTCCAATAAGACTTTAACTTGAAGTCATTAAACCAAAAATCCCAAGACATAATTGGCGGCACCTGGATGAAATCTAAAACCAAATGCATTCGTTTCTTGGAGTTTGGTGGAAGCGAAAAGTTGACACCATCAACATTGCTCAACAAAGACATGTCATTAACTGACGGTGACAGCTCAAAAGCATTAATAAAAACTTTTATGTATTTGTCTCGTCTTGCTATATCAACAGAGACCGATTCCAGGTATTTATTATCGACGAGACGGCACATTTGATAGATGTAAATATCAGAATTAACATAGCCGAAATTAGAGGAAGAGAATGGTGCTTTTACAAATCCATTTCTTTCTAAAGCAGGAACAACCGTTTGCAATACAATGTTATTCCTCATCTTCAAGATTTCCGCTATTGAAACTTTATAGAAAAGCATATTGTCACTATTAAGAAGAAGCGTCCTGTTTCATTTATCGATTTTGGCTATTATTCATGTAGCAAAAGGTTTGTTTCGCTTGAAATAACTGCGAAGGAAATAATAGCCTGCAGCAATGGTTGAGCCTAACATGGCAAGCGCCATGTCTTTGTGGGCATCCCAAAGGTCACCCTGCTGCCCGTTGTAGCCTTCGGCATCCTCGGGTGAAAGCACCAGCGTGAGAGCCCACTCAAATAGCTCATATATCAGACTTCCGGCTTGTATCATCAGCCATGCCACTAGCACTGCCATCACTTGACGCGAGGTAACTCGGTGCTGGGAGAATTCCACCAATGCGGGAAACAGGAGCACGCCGAACAACAGATGAACCAGACGATCATAGTGGTTACGGGACGTATGCAACCAATCCCAATCGCCCAAGCATTGCAGCCACTCTTGATAAGGCACGTATGAATAGATGTACCTTGCTCCTACCAAGTGCAAAATCAAGAATAACGCAATGCCAAGAAATGCCATGTTACTGAACCAACGTTTACGCAAATCGCATAGCAGGAGTGCGACCAACAAAACAGTGCCGGCCTGTTGCAGGAACTGCTCTCGTGGAAACACGGGATTGATATAAGTGACAATCGCCACTACGGCCGTTATAGCCAACACTGCTATTTTAAACTTGTTGTTCATATATGAATGATTACATCCTGCCAGCGAGGATTGTTGAGAATTTCTGGGTTGTCACTAGCCAATGCAGCTGCAGCATCGGCGTCATTTGCCAGGAAATGACGAAGCCATGCGGTCATATAAGCATCCCCCTCGTGAAGGACATAACGATGTTCAACACCCTTTAGGCGTCCCAACAACATCGGGGTTGTGTTTGGAAGTTCTTCAGCTAAGAGGAGTAAAGAGTCAAGTGGTGAAATGTGGCGGTCGATCCACTCAGTTCCAGCTACCAGCATCGTTGGGATAGAGATCGTCTTCATGGAGTAGCTCCAGTCCAGTTTCTTTGCAAGGCTTTTTTGTGGGCAACTTGCAGCATATAGCACCTTGAAACGGTCATCTTCAGTTGCTGCATTGATAGCGCCCATGGCACCCTGGGAATGACCGACCACACCAATTCGGTCTAGGTCAATGCGTTGATACAGAGGACTGCTCACTATCGAGTTTTGAAAAATTGCTTTATCAAGCGAGACTAAAGCAGATCGACCATTCCACGCATTGCTGTCATCATTGCCAATGACAACAAATCCCCATGAAGCCAAATGTTCAAACACTGGGCGGTAATGCAGAGCCTTCAAGCCCGTACCGTTGACCATGACCACAGTCGGCAGCGGCACGCTGTGTGCGCTATCTGGAACAAACACATGGATGTCATCAATTGAATGAACGGTGACTTGATAAGGCCCGTTTTCATGATATTTCTGCTCGACGGGACACGGATATGTATTGCGGTTGTAGGAGCGTGACACTGCTGGAAACACCGAGCAATATGCCAGAGTTCCCCATCGCATCAAGCGTTCACCGATTCTCCATAATGTATTCATCTATTGAGCCTTAAAAAGCAACTTGTATAGTTTAAAGCATAGGCAACAGTTCAACAATACGATTGCCGTGATAATCACCAAGGCAATATAACCACTAATGTCCTGTTGATCAAATGCTTGTGATAGGATAATTAACATTGCGTCAAAATATAGCAGTGCCAATGTAGTCAAAACGACATTTATCATTAGCAGTACGCTCGCCCACTTCTTCTGGTATATCAATCGCGGTGAGCACATCAGAATGACACAAATAGGCCCTACTATAGGACCGTATGATGATGAAAAATACACCGGAGTCAGAAAGGCACAAATGAATCCCAATACCAGGAAATAAGTCCCAATACGACGTATGCTTTTTTCTGTCTTAATCATTGTTGCCGAAAAAATCTGATAATATGGTTCCATCAAATCTATAACGAGGCGAAGCCAGTTGGCAGAAAGAGATGTCAAAGGTACCATCTTTGTTCAATGTAACCTTATAATTTTTCCATTTATATAAACGCCACACTTCTTTCATATCCCATTTGTAAGTCAGTTTTGTCTTGTGGTCAAGTAGCACAAAACCCAACATTTCAACTTTATAATCATCAATACTGAAGGGTTTGTCTTTCAGCTCAATATGATTATTGAATGGTCCCTTATAGAATATACCACTTCTCCTGATTATTATGAAAACATAATCGCTGTCATTGATATTGATGTCAGCATCACATCTAATGTTAAAGTTCACATCATGGCTTATGACATTTGGGTAATGATTCTTTATGAAGCTATCGGTAGTGTCGTTATTGTTGATGTAAGTACTCATGTATCCATCATACTCACCCTGAAATACCAATTGGCCATCTCCATTATCCCAACTGAAAACAAGAGATGTAATCACAACGATCCAGACCAAAATACATAAAGCCCATTTTATTTTCTTATTAATCTTTCCCATCTCGTTCCAATAAAGATTATATTATGGCAAAGTTAGCGAATAGTCTTATATTCTTTAGTCTCCTTTATCAATAACTAAATTTCTATACTCTCTAGCCAAGTCATGAAGCATATGCTTGAAATCTTGAAACTCTTTTGAGAATTCAATAGAATACCTATCCATAGTGGTGGGTCTTGTACTTATATGGTTTTGATTCTTTTTCCCATCTCTATATAAGATAACATCAATCTCGGTGAATTCACCTTCCCAAAATTCATTGGTTTTATGCTTTCTGGCAATGATATCATATTCTTTGCTGACAAAAAAGCCATTAATGTAATCAATTAATTGGTTTCTATCTTTCTCCGATAATTCAATTGGCGATTTCCATTTTTCAAATATCACTCTTCCAGATAACAATGTTACAGAATCCTTCATTAAGAATCTGAATTCTCGATTCCACATGTTTACATCACAAAAAATAACGACACTGTCCAAGCCTAAATCGTTAGAAAGCGACAACTCTTTCTTTACGTTATCGTTTACTGTATTGTCAGTTCCTTTCTTGCTCTCCATATTTCGTAAACAGGAGCAGAATACAATTATAGACGCTATCAGTAATAATGAGGCGGTTATGTTGATAAACTGTTTCATTTGATTTTTTTTGATCTCGACTAATATAGATAGTATTTCTGCTAAATAAAAAAACTTTTGGGCTATTCACATTTGTCAAATCCTGGCTGTGTTCCAAAATAACCAAGACTTGTTTTTGGGAACACTAATTCGTCGTCAATGTCGTTGCATTTATACCTAAAACTATTACCATCTTCACTAAAAGTGTATTCGTTTACATATCTTTTCTGGTATCGGTATTTTCCAGTGCCTTCATCAATAATGCTTTTATCAGCATTGTATCTTCTAACAAATAATAGTATTGACTGAGTTAAATCTTTTTTATCCTCAAAATCGCTAGATAACAATGATATTCGAATACATTTATGGGGAGTTTTAATGAACAAATACTTGACAACAAGATCAAATATATAATCACATTCATACTCAATAATAGTATCATTTCCACATATTCTGAGAAAAGAACGAGCCGGATGCACATTTTCCTCCTTGAGTACACCAATATCCTTTTTATCCATATCATATTCTTTATAAGAAACCCACCGATTTATCCGTTCGCCATATTGATATACATATACTTGAGCCGTATCGTATGATGCAACAAGTAAAATCGAATCCTTTGATTCTTTAATATAAACAAATGGTTGCTTATTTGGATCCCCTATACCAGACATAGAAAATTCATCAAAAGATTGATATTTTGCAAATTCACTCAACCTAACCTTTGGCAATAAACAGGAATCCTCATCAGTACTATTTGTTTTTAGATCCTGACTTGATTTATCAATGTCTGTGAATTTCACTCTTTCTGTAGAGTGGTTACTACACGACATAGAACACACTGCCAACAAAGACAACATAACGTATATTAAGATATTCGTTTTCATAATACTCTATTTCTAAATTGTATTTTCGCCTATGACGAAAGCAAACAAAGGTTCCTTGATAGCATTCTTCCTTTTGTACTCCTTGATAAAGGTTTCAGCGACATCGCAACTTCTATTTACGAATACGCTATCGCGTTCATCTTCTTTCTTATCGCAATACCAATTATCATAGGAGATCTCTATGCTAGATTCCAGTCTCAAATAAACATCTCCGCCTAAGATAGGGACATTTGATTGCCTTAATACATCAACAAGCAAAATCGCTTGTTGATATAGAAAAGCGAAATTATTAATACCAATTTCTTCCAAAGAAAAGCATTTGGAAATATTAGCCTCTGTGGCTATTTTGATGATAGTATCTTTGTTCATCTTTTTTCAATCATTGATAAAGGCAAAGTTAGCGAATATTTCTAAAAACAAGCGTTATTGATAGTATTCTCCTTAAAATAATATACAATTGGTTGGCTTTACAATTTCTCATAATCGTAAAGCACGTCAAACACACATTCATTGCTGGTTGTTGCTAGGTTGTATAATCCCAAATAATGGACATTGTGTTCTTCGTTCTCCCATTGCGTATCTTCGTCATACGGTTTTATGAACTCCCAACAAATTGGAACTCGGCCATCTCGTTTCAATTCTTTGCTTACACTTAAATAGGCAGAAAGAGCATCATGTGATTTCACGAAGACATAGACAAAACCGCCCTCCATTGACGAAGTTCCAGGGGAATAGGCATACTCTACTGACAGTAAGTAAACCCAATCATCGTATTCCTCTTTTTCGCAAAATTCATCGAAGAAACAAACGTTTGCTGGTGAAGAATCCGCTTTTTGATACAGTTCCATAAATCGATCTCTCAATTCATCGGAATCCCATTCCGTGTCCAGGTCATATGGCTCAATGAGCAACCATTTATCTGCATCTAATTTCTGTTGATTCAACGCTTCCTTGACTGCATAATGAGCAGTAATCGCGTCTTTCGATTTCACGAACACATAAACCACACCAGGTTCTTTAGTCTGGCTACAACCGCTTTGTGGTTTGTATTCAACTTCAATCCAATAAACTTCCATATTCTTCGGTTAAAAATCAATCAAACAACCCCATGTTTGTAGATGGATCATCTCGCATGTATAAAATCCATATACTATCACCGATATGAGCGGAATTGAAAAGTCGGCCGTAATAATTCTGTCCATTGACCGTGAACTCATAGAGATACCAAGTATGACTGCGCTGGCTATAGGAATCATAAACATATCCTTTAGTCTTGATTCCGTGATCTTTAAGAACGTGTTCCTTATCGGTGACTCGCGAACAACTATATACCACATAACCAGCAATGGCAATACAGACAAACAAGTTATAAAAACTTGTCATCGTCCAATTCCGTTTTGACTTTGTCTTGCTCTTGCTTTTCATTAAATAATTACGACTATTGTCGATACAATCAAGTTATACGTTTAAAACAAAAAGATTGGTAAGGTTGGCGAATCAAAAAGGGCCAGTATCTCAAGAAGTGCAGCAGGGTTTTGGGCTTCGGCCCAACCTGTTGAACTGTTCTGGAGTCCCACGCAAGTCGATGAAATGACTATTGGTGACTTAAATACTACCTTGTTGCCACTGGTGATATAAAGCCAGCTTTCGACAGTTACCATGTCGCCTGAGGTCTTTTCAAATACCATCGATTTGGCAAATTCTGCCACGACATCTGGGCTTGATGAATATATAACATTAGAGTAGCCTTGCAAAAATGGCAGGTTGTCTCTATCATCAGGAGCCATAGCAATATAGACTTTGGCATCTTCAATGGGAACGTCTTGAAAGATATTGAAGACCGAATCGTTGGTGTAATGTTTGGTAGCATCATCACCCGAAAAGTCACAGATGAACGCCCCCCTCGGTTGATATAGATATACAAATGCGACAAAGCAAGCAATCGCTAGCACAAACCCTAATATGATCATCAAAATTCTACGCATATTCTTATACCTTGCTCTATTCTGTCTCGATACTTAGGCAAATTTGGTGAGGCTTACCTTTTTTGTCAAGGATGCTCTTACCATCAGGGTGGATTTGTAAGGATTTAATTTGCTTGACCTTCCACTCCTTTTCTATGAATTGTTTTAAGTCAAGTTCAGTTTTGCTGGCAAAATATCCCAATGGTATCTTCTTTTTCTTGGTAGTATAGACGCCGTTTAGTTCGAAGTCACGAATCCAATTCTTTTTATTCGTCTGGATGACAATGAGTGTATTTCTGTCGCTATCGTAACATGAATTCGGAATTGACATGATTGTCTTAAAACATTTAATACAATCCTGTTGGAATATCGGGTAATAGTGTTGCAGCATGGTTGGGATGCTGTCACAGATGATGTCAATGTCATCACTGAGCAGAGGGTCGTACATGTCTGCTGCAATACCATCAATGACCCATAAGACTTCATGGGCCTTCACTTTGTTGTACTCTTTCAAAAGTGGCCATAGAGAGTATGTGATGATATCACTCTTAATGGTATTCAACACATCATGGTCAAAGGAGGCTGATACAAAACGATCAATGTCTATAAAAAATGATTTCTGAATTGTCTTTGAGTCTTTTGCCAATGTCAAAGTTAACTCATCGCCATCCAAAACATAACCACAGTGCTTATAAATATCGTTTTCCAGCGCTTCAACATCAACAAGTTCTTTGAAGAAAAGGCTATTATGTAAAGACTTATCCAAACCATATTTGTCTTGAGCAATTTGGTTCCTGTTTAATGTCTTTTTAAAGACAAAGATAGAGTCTGCAGTGTAGTACCAAACAGTCTTTGCTGGCAGGTATGTGGTTGATATACTTATGGCCACGCTGCCAGGGTTCTTCGTTATCAACTTTTTCTCAATATTCTTTATATTGAGAGTCGAACAAGATGATCCTAATAACAATAATGATACTATCAATAAAACAGAGTTTACTATTTTGATGAACTGTTTCATTTCGATTAATCTATTATTAATGGTATAATTCGCAATTCATTCTGCTATATGCAAATCCTCTGAATCAGGTCTGATATTGGATATTTGTTCTTGCAAAGACCAGGTTTGGGGCTGCAAATTGGGGTCAAACCAATGGGCGCCTTCACTGATCCATTTCGCACGATATTCTTTTAGCGATTCTTCGGTATAATCCTCATTGCCAAACTCAACGCCACAACAGGGGCAGATGTCAAAGCATGGTGTTTCCCCATCTTCACCCCACGGCAGGTAGTTTAGTTTATATCCACAAACCTTGCAAAAACCATTTTGAGCCGGTTTATGAACTGGTGGTTTATCCTTGTCGTTATTCTTTCTCCAGGGCAGACATAGTGCAACAATGGCTACACCCAGGTTGATGAACATTGCAATAGACAAACTACCTATTCTCATATAATAGGTGTCATCAATATAATGATTGCCATAGGGCTCAATAAGGTATTTGCCATCGACGTAAGCATTTACCCACAAAAGAAGGTCCCAAATGATGTCAACAATAATCGCCACAATAGCAATCATCGTTATTATTGAATATTTGATTTTCTTTTTCATTTCGTTCCATTTAAGATTATGGCAAAGTTAGTGAATATTCTTGTTTTCTTTAGTCTCCATTATCAATAACTGATTTTCTATACTCTAGAGCCAATTCATGAAGCATATGCCTAAAATCTTGAAACTCTTTTGAGAATTCAATAGAATATCCATCTAGAGTAGTGGGTCTTGTACTTATATGGTTTTTATTCTTTTTCCCATCTCTATATAAGATAACATCAATCTCGGTGAATTCACCTTCAATAAATTCATTGGTTTTATGCTTTCTGGCAATGATATCGTAGTCTTTACTGACAAAGAAGCCATTAATGTAATCAATTAATTGGTTTCTATCTTTCTCCGATAATTCAATTGGCGATTTCCATTTTTCAAAATACACTCTCCCAAATAACATAGTTACAGAATCCTTCATCAGGAATCTGAATTCACTAACCCACATGTTTACATCACAAAAAATAACGACACTGTCCAAGCCTAAATCTTTAGAAAGCGACAACTCTTTCACTATGTTATCGTTCGCTGTATTGTCACTCCCTTCCTTACTCTCCATATTTCGTGAACATGAACAGAATAGAATTATTGACGCTATAAGTAATAATGAGGCGGTTCTGTTGATGAACTGTTTCATATGAATTCATTTATTGATAGTAACAAAGTTAGCTACTTTTGTGGATTCAATCAAGCTATATGTTTAAAACAAAAAGATCGGTATGGTTGGCGAGTCAAAAAGAGCCAGTATTTCAAGAAGGGCAGAAGGGTTTTGTGCTTCGGCCCAACCTGTTGAACTATTCTGAAGACCCACGCAAGTCGATGAAATAACAATTGGTGACTTAAATACAACCTTATTGCCATTGGTGATGTAAAGCCAACTCTGGACGGTAGTCAAATCGCCAGAGGTCTTTTTGAATACCGCCGATTTGGCAAATTCCTTCACGACATCAGGGCGTGATGAATATATCACATTAGAGTAGCCCTGCAAAAATGGCAGGTTGTCTCTATCATCAGGAGCCACAGCAATATAGACTCTGGCATCTTCAATGGGTACGTCTTGAAAGAGATAAAAGACTGTATCGTTGAAAGAATGTTCGGTAGCGTCATCGCTTGAGAAGTCACAGAAGAACGATCCCGTAGGTTGGAACAGATACACAAATGCGACAAAGCAAGCAATGGCAAGTATAAACCCTAATATGATCATCAAAATTCTTCGCATAATCTAATACCTTTGCTCTATTCCGTCTCGATACTTAGGCGAATTTGGTGAGGCTTACCTTTTGTGTCAAGAGCTCTCTTTCCTTCAGGGTGGATTTGGATTGTCTTAATTTGCTTGACCTTCCACTCCTTTTCTATGAATTGTTTATCTTCAAATGAACCTTTAATTTGATGTAAGGTCAGTCCTTTTTCCAAATGAGATATAGTATTGCACCCATAAACAAGACGATAGGCACCAGTATACTCAGACTGCTAATCCATGAAGACGAATCAAAGGCAAACATCGCTGCGTATGCCCCAATTAACATAACAACAAATGTCAAACAACATTTCAAAAGTGTCTTAATTGTTTCCATCGTTCTTGTAGTTTTCATTGATTCTTTTTCTTTTTGTCAAAAGGATAAGACGTATTCATAGACTCGATATTGATTGTGTAGATATAGTTCCTGTCTTCAAATACCTCATCGCTTATTTCACGGAATGAAGCGGCATCAACATCCTTGAGTAACTCACGTCCATAGAAAACGTGCCGCTTATCGGCCGCTATGTGTCCATAGAAATAGAAATGTGCTTCGTTCACATTGAGTGAATCCTTAAGAATCTGCTCGCCATTATCAAAAAGCATATCATTGATGATGCACTTGTCAACGCCCACCTCTTCAAATCGCTTCAACTCAACATTTCGGAGTATCACTTTCCCAAGAAAGATTATATTAGAGCCATTTCTTAAATAGTGACATCCAGGAGAGAACGTGTCTAATGGGGCATGAACCGAATCCACCTTTGCCAATACATTTCTCTTGATTTCAGGATCCCAATAGTCATTATAAACCCAATCCTTATCAATCCACCAATAAGAATCGCCCAGTGGCTTAAATGAATCCCTATCAACATCTACCACCTGCTCATCAAGATAGACATGTTTATCATCTCGCAACCAAGTCCAGTCTTGCCCATTATGCTTAAACACAAAATGCTCAGCTGTTTCAACATCAATCCCACAAACTGTGGGACGCATCTTGAGTTGATATGGGTCATACACATAAACATGGAATCGGTCTTTGGCAAGACCACTTTTGTCAATATGGAAAGAGGCCACATCGGCACCGTGCAAGACATCAGAGCCATTCCAAACCGTGTTTTTGTCTTTGGCCCAATCACTATCAAGAATAACAAAACTATTGTAATCGACACCCTTCAGATAACCCCAATGACCAAATTCAATCAAATTAAGGCGATGTTCTACTGAGATATAATAAACACCCCAGATATTCTTAAAATAGTATTTACTTTGGTTAGCATTAATGCAATGTCCCCGAGGAATCGGGAAAAGAGTACCAAAGTACATCCCTACCCAAAGTATAAGTATTACGATAATGAAGATTTTAACCCACTTATTCATAGCCTTCTTTTTGTATATGTTGAAAAACACAATTGAGTTTTTATCATTTTTGCCAATATAGACTTCATTTCTGTGAAAGCTAATGTTACTCTCGCAGGATCCTTTTCATGACATAAAAGTGTATTGCAAAAAGCGCCAGCGATAACGCCATGAATGCCCATGAGCGGTGAGGCATACCTGACATTGCGTTTATCCAATACCATACTATGAGCGCTGCGGGAATGACCCCGAACCACAGAGGTTTCAAATAGCCCAATAAAATCAAACTGGCAAACTGAGCTACAAACAATACTGCCAGCCCGAAGATTGTTGTTCCGCCCGGTTCATATCCGCGTACTAAGAACGGAAAGCAAGCATTCACTGCACTAACCACAAGCATGTAGATAAAGCACAGCATCAACTCAGTAAGGATTATTTTAAATATCAGTTTCATCTGCTTTTTGAATCGTTTTCTTGATTGAGGATGTTCAAAATGACCTGTAGTGCACCATCCCAACCCACTTCGTCAATCAAGAGATTGACCTTATCAAGGTTCTCTTGAAGATAGTGGCCACTGGGATGCAACTCATACTTTGTTATTTCTAACCTATTGCCTTTTAATCTAATAAAGCAACTTGTGGAGTTGTGATATAGATGCTTGAATGACCGTTCCTTCAAGCGTTTCAAGTAATCCTTGGTTGAAAGGTTGATACAAGCACCGACGTACCAACTGGCTTCAAGTGCATCTTTAATTGCCTTCAACAACTCCTTTTCAGTTTTGACAACGAAAAATGGTTCCGCAGAGCGGTAGTAACCATAATCAAGGTTGTACTCAGTCACCACTTTATAGGCTGTAGTTGTCATAAAGACGCCACATGCCTTAAAACGATCTGTTTCTGAAAAAGCTTCAGTTTTCTCTTGGGGCGACGCTCCTTTGAAGCCTAACACCTTTTTCAAAGGTCTAACTATGTTGAAGAACTGTTTCATTTTGTCTTACTAATAGATTATGGCAGAGTAATCCAATCTTTTCAACCTTAAACACACCACGAATTAAACATATTAATCGCTCATTTGGTCTTGGGTGTTATCCAGACCTGAGAATGTGCCCCATAGTCTTTCCAGTTCCAATAATTGTGAATCTGATGACTATATATCATCCTGTTTGGGATATTAAGCATTGAAAGATTCTTCAATGAATTAATCGCAGTTAAATCGCCATCCTTGATTACCATCTTGCTGCCAATAAGAGCAAGTGCTTTCAAAGATGTCAGATTCTTCATCGGGCCTATCGAATCCAAATAATCAGTCTCAATTATTAACGTTTCTAATGATAATGATGTAACATCCCCCAAGAAAGAAACGTCATGAATTCTCGAACCTCTAATCTCCAATCTATTGAGATAGTGAAGGAATGAAATAGGCTTGAATGATGTAATCGCTTTACAATTAATAAGAGCCAAATGAGTTAGCTCATTCAGACCACATAAAAAGCTCAAATCTGATAAATCTGAATTAGCAATAGTCAATCTTTTGAGACTTCTCAAATACCCAATTAGTTGACTATTGGCACTCCGAAACTCATCGATATACAATTCTTCTAAAGATCTGCACTCATACAAAGATCCATTAGTTTTTCTCCCGTAACAAAAGAGAGTCTTCAAGCCATTGAACTTACGATAATCAATGTCATAAGCATCAGGTACATTCAGACTTAATGTCTCGATGTCGGCAAGATATTCAATGGCCTCGATTCCTCGAGAATGGCAGTCGATGATATCAACACTTTTTATTCCAGTCATTGAGGCAAGGAAAGAATAATCATCACATTCCCATCCTAAGCTATAGTTTAGGAACAGATGTTTGATACCGTGATTAGCAATGGCGGTAGCATAAGAATCTTTCCATTTTGATCTTATGACTAACCCTCTACCATGTAAGACTTCATTGGTATAGGGATTAGAGGTGACTATTTTGTATTTCTTGTTTAGAATCATGATTGATAACTGTTCCTTACTCTTAAGTTTTATAGATTTCACTTACATGGTATAAAATCATGCAGTTTGAATAGTTTCCTCTCTACAAGGGCTTCTCGCATATCTGAAGAAACTATAATTTTCCTAAAACAATTCCCATCATAGCCAAAGAACTCTTTCGTTTTAAATATATGAAATGTCTGATTTTTATATACTGGAAAGAAACCGTTATCTTTGGCCCCATATTTTGTCATTCCACAGACAGAACAAATGGTTTTATCATATTTCGACAAATCAAGAGATTCATCAGCAACCGGTATCAATAATTGTACTACACCATTTATGATGTTGTCAGTTTTATAGTCTCTAACATCCTTATAGCCAATGCCATATGAAGAAAAAAAGTCATCATATATCTCTCTTCTTGTAAATAGTTCATCATAAATCCAATTAAGACCCCAGATGTTCCACTTGGGAATAATCTTGATTCTGAATGAACTCTTTTGTACCAAGCCGCAAAAACAATGATGACACAACTTACAGTCGTCATAAGTCAAATGTATATAACCATTGTTGCCATCGGGCATAGGATAACCTACTTCATGCCATCCTTTCAGAACACAATACGATGCAGTCTTAATCTCTTGATCAGAGAAAATGAAACTGCGTGTATTCAATATATTCCACTCTGCCAGAAGAGGTTCCAACTGATGATACACTTCATCTTCTTCAATAATAAAGCTCTGAATACCTTCATTCACATCAATGCCAAAATCATGAAGAATTCTGATTTGATTAGGTTCCCAATAGCCCGATATTTGTCGTATAGTTTTCATAAGCCCAAAGCTTTTAATATCTCAGGATAATTTTTATATATTTAGAAAGAAAAAGGGACCGTTTTGATGTATAATTTGTTTTGTTCTTGCTTTTCATTTGTACTCATTCAGGAGAATGAAATCATCGTTGATTGGTATAGAGGGATCAAGAACATCGTCTCGCCATGAAATCTCTTGGCCTTCATAATACATGTGATGACCACTGACAGCATAATTGTTTCGGATGATTTTGAAGTTTTGAGGATCAGCATTCTTGATGACATATTGCACAGCATAGTATCCTCCATACTTTTCTCCATCCAGGTATTCAAGCTGTAACGGTGCATAAACATGATGAGCATCCCTGGCATAACACGAATTTTCACAGACTTCAAATGTTTCCACATCTGCCTCTTTCAAATATGGCAAATCGGCTTCAGGCCTTGAACAAAGGACACTGTCGTAGAATGCACGGTCAAAGCCGCCATAGTATATTTTACCGTCTATAAGGGCGTAAGTGTCTTTTACTACGGAATCTTCGAACGAAGATATCTTTGTCCATTTACCTTGATCAACGATACTACCGCCTCTGGAACACGCATAGCATGGAGCGATGAGAACGCCAATGAGAATAATGACGACTATATTGATATGTTGCTTCATTTGATAAGTTGGTTTTATAGTTCTTATTTATGGACGCCAATAATTAAAGCCCTCGACAGTCTTGAGGATTTGTAACCATTCAGTGCTACGCCATTCGTCACCAAATGTTTCATCCAGATAATCGAAAATCCTCTTATTATAGTTAGCGAACACTTGTGGATCACACGGGATGACATCACCCCAGTCGACAATCCGCACACCAAATTTTTCATAAAAACTCTTATAGTCATATTCACCAACATAGACCGCTTGTATATCACCTTGAACAACATGAATTACAGGACATCCCATAAAAATGTCCCTTTGGGCTTGGCTGACATAATCTGAACCGTCTTCTTTGAAAGTTTGGTTGAATGCTTTATCCTTGTTCTTCAACTTGACTTGATACACGCGCTTCAGACCTAAGGGCTCTATAAATTTAACCTTATAGGAACCTGACGGCAAATTATCAAAACGGTATTCTCCATTCTGGTCAGTAACAGTGATCATGTGGATGAGACTGTCACAGTCAGTTAGTGTGACGGTCCACACCATGGCTGGATTCTTTTTGCCCTTGGTCCCCTTGATGGTAAGCCGTCCGCTAAGGCTATAGCCTTGAACTATAGGATTTCTTAACAGTTCTTTTGATTCATCTTTTTCTACATCATCAATAGCCACGATGGTTTCATCAGCAATGTTTTCATCGTTGTTTCCATTCTCGATCGGCTGCTGATATGATAATCCATTCATGAAAAATCGATTCACTTCTTCAAACGACATTTTGCGCTCGGTCAGCCCTAATGCAGCGCGTGCGGCATCAACCATAACTTCGAAATCATAATTATGTCTACCAGATCCTGACATCTGATCTAGAGTTGACAAAATCATGTACGCATACAATTTGCCAATAGTATAACTGTCGTCATTCTTAAGCATTTCCAAAATACCATTAGCATAGGCTTGATGGTTGACTATACTGTCGGGACCGATAAACTGTAAATCATATGATTCGGCCGATTCGGGATACATAGCCAACATGACACCAAAGGCACTGCATAATTGGCACGTCTCTTCGTGGTGATTCTTGCTACTGCCAATATCCTCAAATTGGGTTAAAAACAAATCTACACCAATTGTGTCTTGGGGTAGGCAAACCTCTCCATTTATAACCTTTCGCACTCCATTTATTATACAGTTCTTATAAATACAATCACTAGTAAGTACTGGGTTATTTTCCAACATCATCAAGACATACATGCCGGTTTCCAGCCCACTTCCATAGTATTTTGCCCTGATACTATCCTGTTTGAACATGTATAAGTTTTCTTGAAGGCCACGAATATATCCCTCGTAGTCATCTGGAGACTGTAGATTGGGATTTGAAGCAGCTATAAGGCGAGTGTGATAATCACCCAATGCATAGGATAACGAGTCAAATGCTTCCTGAGCGCTTAGTATGCCAACGAGGCAGCCAGCCATAATGAATGATAAAACAAGCCGTTTCATATTCTCAGTTCAATTTTTTTTACTGATAAGTTAGCTTTTTTATAATATAGCCACTAATCGGTGGATTTATTTGTTTCCATAAGCTCATTTTCTTTGACCTCAGCAAAAGTCTTTGCCGCACATTCTTCGTCCTCAAACAATGGGAAGTCACTAACAAATGATTCAAAAGAATCATAGTTGTTCTCCAATATGTCAATAGATACCAAAGCGATTAATGCACTGAGTATGTCGCATTTCTCCGATTGATGAGCATTCAGGTAAGATTTGAATCCCCGGTTGTTTGTTGGATTATTTCTAAGAAGATGAAATAATTCATAACCGACCGATTCGCTAAGGCTCTCATCATAGTTATGAAGAGAGAAGTCGCAGATATCAGCTATATCTCGGTTTGACAGCTCTTTCTTGCCGTCCATTCTATTCAGAAAGGAATCCATTATAGAGTCATAATAATGCTGATTCTTGATTACTTCGGTGTGCGGTACGACAGCCCCACCTTCAGACATCTTGTAATGACACGAGATGCAAGAAAAGGCAATTATCGCAGCTATACTGATGATGACTATGATAAGAAATCGTTTCATATTTTCAATTCGTTTTTCTACATCAAAAGAAACGTCCCTATTTTCTTACTGCTCGACGTCACGTTGCTGTCGGCGTCCAGCACCTCCACTAGGCGGCCGATGCCGTCATAGGTGAACTGCGTCAGGATGGAGTCCTGGGAACCCGGGCTCTCGAAACGGATGCTCTTGACCGTCCGCCTGCTCCCGTCCACGTGCGTCTTGCTCACGTTGCCCAGCGCGTCGGTGACCGTCGTCACCTGGACATGGCCGGACACGCTGTAGTCCGTCTCTGTGACGTTGCCCTCGGGACAGGTCACCTTGACGGGGCGGTCAAGCACGTCGTACGCGGTGACGGTCGGGGGAACAGTGTCGATGGCGCAGCGGAAGGCGGTCACAGTGTCACCGTCAACGGTCGGGTGGTAAACCTCCACCACACGGCCGAACGAGTCATATACAACCCGGCCGCTCGTCACAACAACCCTGTCCGCCGTCGCCATGGCGCCGACGGACGACGCCAACAACAGCAGCAACAGCAGCAATATGATGCGGATATGACTAATCGGATTCATAATAACGATTATAGTCTCATTCTTCATTTTCTGGAACAGCAATAATAGTATTCCTTCTTCCTCCTTTTACATTCCAAACTGAGGTTCCACGAGTAAAGTCAAATTGATGAAACCTTAGTGACTTTAACCATTTGGATTCTTTAGATTCCCAAAAATCATCAATAACATGTACAATATCAATTGGTATATAGGTTCTTATCCGTATAGATTTATCGAAAACTTCAGAATTAACGTAACTGAAACAGGCAATAAATTCTCCATTAACAGCCGAAGCATAGACATTAACCGTCTCTTTTATATACCAAGTGTCAACCCATACATGCTTTGTCGCCCATTCTGTAGTCATTGTTTGCAAGCGCTCTCTACATTTATTAATTATGTCAAGATAATCATGTTTCACCTTATAGCCTAAATCATCTTTGATGAAAACTTTACTCATCAAAGATATATCATCTATTTTGTTTGGATCCAATAGGCCATTTGCATCTGAATCCACATATAAAGGATTTAACTTAAGACTATCCATAGTTGATCTTGGCATTGGAGTAATCCAATAATAGTATTCTGTCACTTTTTGAGTTTTTAATCTATGTATACTCGTTTGCTGAATACGCTCGAATGTAAAAACCAAATAATCTAAAGATTCGACTGCACTAATATGACAAAATATTAGTGTAAACAATAATGCGATTAAACCTCTCTTTTTCATTTTTTACGAAATGATTTTTCCCAAATTTGATCAACATTTAACGGCGATAAGACATCAGGAGGTGATGACATCAAACCTTCTGTCCAATGTTCTGTACATCAAAAGAACCGTCCCTATTTTCTTTTTTACTTCAATAATCCAATACCATAGAGTATAAAGCCAATTCCTGCAAAATATCCACCTAATTGCGACAGGTATGCGGTAGTCCATTTTGAAACTGGATGCTCCTTCATATCCTGATAAGCGAACATGCAACATGCAATGCCAAGACAAATCGTGCCATAGCCTTCATACGTCTGGCAAAGAAGTGTCAATACACCAAGTGTTATTGCTATTATTGAATAGACAATAACGATGTACTTGACGATAGGCTTAAAGTATCGTTTCTTAGCAATGGCATATCTTAGAATGATGATACCAAATGCTATCAAAAGGCTACTTGTTATTAATCGGGTTATCATTTTTCTGCAAAGTTAAAGGATAATCATCAAGCCCACAATCCCCTAATGGGTATTATTGTGCGGTAGTGGATGAGTCTCATTTCTTTTATTTCAATGTGGATCACCAATGAAAGATATTAAAACCATCAATTTTCCAATTGCTGGATATTATATCTTTGATTATAGCTATAGTTGGGGACTGTTCAACTAATTCAAATGATTTGGGGAACACAATATAGAGATTATTTTCAATAGAATTGCAGCTAAAAGAAACGCCTATACGAAATCCTATTTCAAAGCAGTCACACCCAAATTGATTTCTAGACCAAAAACAAAAATCCGAACCTAGTTCTATTTGAGGACACCATGATTCTGTAATAATTCTTTTAATCACTAACAAATCCACATGTAGTTCTTTCTCTATCGCTGATGCATAAGAGGAAGATTGTTCATGCCATGATTCTACAGGGATAACCGATAAAAGCATGGTCAAGGTATTGCATACGGACTGACTTAAAGAAAGAATATCATATTGACTTTCTTTTCTTATCGTAAATCTTATTGTTTCAATACACATAGTTCATCATTTCTTTTTGATGATTATCGCATCGTCTAAGCCTACCCATTCTTCGGTGTCCGTCACATAGTGGAATCCATACTTAAGCCTTGTACACCTGTCTAGGTTAAGTATTCCATTCCAGAAATGACCTATTCTGAGATCTTTCCTGGAATCAAGGGTCAGAAGATAACTCATTTCATTACCTTCGTCTATCACATATCCAACAACTACAATCCACTGGGTTTCATCTTGATTGCAGCTAATCTGCAGGATTACAGGAGCGTTTTTGTCGATACACTCCTTCACCTTCAGTGGAATTCCCGCTTTTCTTCCCGTATGGTCGATGGTGACGTATTTAGAATATGTTTGTGTCACCATTTTGATCATGTCACAAGGTTTGAGTCCATTGGGATAGAGGTCCTGGTTGTTGTGTGACCGAATCATCTTCCATTCCGCTGCTCTATTGCCGTGCTCATCGGAGTTTCTGGATGAATCTTCAAAAACGCCGAGGATATTGAACACCATCGCCAGAGAATAAGCGCCACAAACACCGTCTAGATCACCCTGCTTGAAGTGCACTTTTGAGCACAGCCGTCCGGATGGTTTCTTACACACCAGAGCGCCTTTTTCATTCAAGCGTAGTTGATCTATGACAATGAACTGCTTCATATCGGCACTCTGTTTGATCGTTCCAACACACGGATTTATCTCGTTTGCAAAGTTACAGTCAATTACTGAAAGCAGCAAATAATCGCAGTTCATTTCTCCTTTTGCAAACCACTGGATTTCAACCTTTTGAAAATAAAAAACTTCATTCAGGTTCATGCCTCTTGTTTTTGCTGCCAAAAACAAGTATTTTTGCGGTTGAAGACAACAAAACAATCAAGATGAGAACAAGAATCGATATAAAGAGATTTGTATTATACACGGTAAGGATATACTTTATATTCATATTCGTGTACGCTCTCGTTCTTTGCGTCCTAGCATTCGTTCCTATTGGTCACTCTGATGATGACCCGGGATTTGCGTTGGCTATCGGTTTTATGATAGGTTTTTATATCAGCCTATTCAACACATTGTTTGTTGTGTTTTTGTACTTGACAAAAATCAACGTCAATGTTTTAACGAAAGTCAAATCAGGCATTGTAGAGTGCATATTGTTTATCATACTACATGGTATTACAGACCTCATCATTGATGCAATACCTACGGATTTCAAATACCACTACGAGAATATTACCGATGATGCAGGAAACATCATTTCAACTAATGCTTACGGTCTTAGATGGTGGGCTGACGTTGTGTATTTCAAGTATTATGTCTTTATTGTACTCACCATTATCTACATAATCGTTCGTTTCTCCAAAAGGAGAGCATCCAAAGTCTCATAGTGTGCTATTGGGTGGTATACTAAAAGACACGGTTTTGAGCAAAAAAACAGAGACACGCTTCAATTACCGACTATCATCCAAACATAATCCATTTAAATTGTCTGCTTCATATATTTGAATTTGTTCTTTAATCTCAATGGTTTCGTTACAATAATCTATGTAAAAAGTATTATTATATATGCCCGCATTTGGAGCTACTAAAACCGTCTCGTTATTAACTATTATAGAAGATGGTCTATTATAATAATACAAAGGCGACAAGTGAAAGGTATATGTCTCATCAATTTTAATAATATTATCCCCAATCACATCTGAACGTTTGCTCAACACTTTGTACTTATTCTTACCCTGTTTAATATCTATTTCAAAAAAATGTTCATGAGGTATGATTCTTATTACTTTGCATTTAATAGAGATAGGTCCGTTGCTTTCTATCTTTTTATAGGAAGAGCAACTAGAAAATAATACTATCAACAGTAATAAGAACTTCAATAGAAATGTCTTAACTTTCATATTTATCATTGTAGCCAAAAACAGCATATGGCAAATATTTCTTGTATTTCACTCTATAATAATGATCGTTTTAGTTACTCGTCATACTTGCAAATCATCACGGTTCTGATTCTATTTCTCCATACCCATATTTGGAGACCTAGAGAGTCAAAGTCATAAACATGTTGATTTTGCCCTCGATGACCTTCTCGAGACAAATAAACAACATCATTATCATCAGGCACTTTCTCAACCAGTGAAATGAACTTACTGAATTCCAAACCAATAAGTTCTACCCCCTTATAAATGCAGGACGAAGAACAACGAATTGTGTTTATTTGTCCATCGAGTTCACACCAAACATCGATATCTTCCTTTATGAAATGATATGAATCATTGGTAAAAACAGACTCATGATAAGTTTTTTTAGTGTGTCCACGATCCATATAATTTGATATGTTAGAACCAAGGACAAAATCGTTATATGAACTGTTTGGAATTAAGCCTATGTTTGTCATTTCCATATTCATAGTTTTTTGTAGGAAAAAGAACGGTTCAATTGATGTATTATGTATCTATTGATTTGGTTTATTATCTGGTGATTTATCCTTGTCGTTATTCTTTCTCCAGGGCAGACATAGTGCAACAATGGCTACACCTAGGTTGATGAACATGAATACCTCGAGTATTGTCACATCACGGTAAAACGCTTCGATAGCTGCGAGATCCTCGGAAAACTCTACTTGATATTTCCCGTCTAGGGCAATGCCAAGGCACAACAAGCACTCGATTATCGTCAAGACGACAATCAAGATGATTAAACCTATTCTTTTTGTTGACTTCTTCATTTTGATTCTTTTGTCTTAAAAAGTAACTTGAAGAGGCGGTAGCACAGGTAACAGCTTAACAGCGCTATAAATGTGACAATCATCAAGAAACTGAAAATGAATCCGTCGAAGACATCTAAATTGGCAATAGTCTGTAAGACAGCCGCTCTTGTGAAATATAATAGCCATAATGTCGTCAGTATGGCACAAGTCAAGAGCAATAGGCTTGCCCAGATCTTGTCATAAAAAAGCCTCGGCGCACAAACCAGGATCACGAAAAAAGGCACCGCAAGATCCAAGCCACTATCTTCAAATGGATTGGATAAATAAATCGGAATTAAGCAAGAACAAAGGATGCCTAACACCATGAAATATAGCCCAATGCGCAATATGTTTTTTTGGTTCTTTGTCATTATTCGGTTAATTCACTGATGGCTTCTCGGGCAAGTTCTTCCATTTCTTCATCATCGCATTTGGACAAAAGGCGATAATACTTCAGCGCATTCTCTTTATCTCCCATGGTCTTATAGATATAGGCGATATTTGAGATCACGATGTTGTCATCGGGATAGTCCTTGTGGATGGAGAGGAACAGGGGCAATGCTTGATCATTGTTGCCTGTTTTAGCGAGTAGTGATGCCTTATCGCTGCGAAACATGACTTCATCGGGATAGTATTGCAAAAGCCATTCCACTAGTTGCATCGCCTTATCGTCAAGTTCAGTGTCAAATAGCCTGCTGAAATAGTCTTGCATACTTGACTTGAACATCGTTTCGCCATCCTCACCTACTGGAGTATTCAGAGTCCAAGTCCAACGGTTGCCGTTGAGGTGGGAACGCTCTATCACCTGATGGAGCACAGGCATGGCATTATCGTAATCCTCCAATCTGAAGAGTGCAGCGAGTTTACCGAATGGCAGATCCAACCTGTCTGGATAGAGGCTGATAGCTTTGTCTATCTTCTCGTTGGCAATTGCAACAAGTGAATCGTTAAACACTTGTACCTGATACAAATAGACTGGTGCGCCCGTGCTGTCTTCCAGTTCCAACGCTTGTATGCCATCCTCGGGAGGAATGGGCGTCATCTGCATGACTTCATCCCAACCCATCTTATAATAATAGTTGAACCAAGCGGCATACACGTCGGGGGATTCAGGCTCGGCCTGTTCCCATTGCTCAATGACTTGCCTAGTGTATTCAAGGCTGCTGTCGTTGATGCACTCGCGGTATCGCTCATACCAATTGTTTTGAGCGGAGATGCTGCCCGCTAGACTTACTGCCAGGATGATAAACAAAAGCAATCGTTTCATAGCGTTAATTGGGTGTTATCAGTTGCCAATGGATTTTTGTGCTGTAATCACCCATGAGGTTTGAATGGATGATTTCGGTGGGCCAGCCTTGAGGGTCAAATTTTGCCTGCTTCTGCTCTTGCCATCCAAGTTGCTCGTCTTCGGCTGGGACATCATAAGAGATGGTTTCACTGTATTCAATAGAGCCATCATTACTCTGCCTGGTTGAGGTTTTGTGGATCCTGTGGATAGAAAAGTCAAGCGGGCCGTAATCATGGTCATGTTTTTCCCAATCATCAGCACTAACGTCATCATCCTCACCATCGGTCTCCCACATCTCATCTTCAGTGTCTTCATCTTGGTTTAGTTCCCAATCTTCAACAGCTGACATATCGACTTCAACGGTATCTATCACCATGGGGTCAGCGATGGTGTCCACTTCATCGATTTCGGTCCATTGGGCATCACCAAGTGGCAATGTGCGGCCATACTGGTCAGTGAGAGTGGATACCATCTTCTGCATCAGTTGTCTTGCAGTTTCGTTCATCATCTCGTCGGTCAGCTCTTTATCTAACTGCTGTGCGATTTCGGTGGAGTCCATTTCATGACTGAGCATCTCGTTAAAAAATTTGGATAAGTAGTCCCTTAACGGTTCCTTCAATTCTGAACCGCAAACACTGTCTACCGACAAGTCATGGCGGTTAAGAAAAAATCTGAAGCCCTTGTTGCAGAAGAAATCGAGTACCCTTCGGGTCTGGGATTCTGGAATCCCTTTGGGCATCTCAAAATTCATGTTATTGGCAATGAAATATATCCCGTAATGATCCTCATCAACCAATTCTACGGTGAACCGATACTCTACCGTAGTGACCTCAGTGTACAGGTCTTTCATCTGGATAACAGTCGTGACCAAATAGGTTCTGCTGTCGCTCTCGTTGAAATAGGGCACGATGCGAATGGAGTCATTGACAAGCGCCAAGGCATCCGTTGATGACAACATCAATAGTGCCAATGTTATGATAGAAAGATAAATGGATTTCATAGAATTGGGCTAGTTAATTTTATTCAATAAATAGTTTGTATCGAAAGACAATGGTGCAAATATCATGTTCCAATAACAACAAAAAAATAAAGGATAAAGCCGTAAACAATCAATGCAGGTATCAAAGGTATCATCGCCTTGATTTGAGAATGAGTCTTTAGATATACCTTGGTGCTCAAGACCATCATGAAGATCAAGACGACGGAATAGGAATTGACGGCTAAGAACAATAATAAAGCCAAGGCATAGTTACCCGGATTGTCAAAAATGAATATTGAACCGAAAAAAACCAAAGGTGCAAAAAAGATGGGCAACAACCCCAACAAATTAGTCACAATCAATAATATTGGTAATTGTTTACTCTGCAACCACTTATAAACCAAAACGGCACATAAAACAACGAATGCCAATACTGATGCCCAACTTAATATCGTTTTTATTGAATCTAAGGCAATATCCATATCGATAGATTATAATTGATGCAAAATAGTAATAGTAATGGGAACAGAGTGGCTGTTGTTCAGAAAGCATAAATGCCCATGAAATATGCGATGATGCCGATAATACCAAGAGCGATGGGGACTATGGTATAGAATACCACATGAATTCTTCACCAACTAAATTGGGTCCAAACAGACCTAAACAAACCTTAAATCAAATCGCGTAAAACACTGTCCTACAATTAACTCCGCTTAACTAACCTTATTCTTTGCCTATTGCGTGTTTGCCCCTTTTAGAGTAATTTTGTACCGCCATTGTACCTCGGGTGGATGAGCAGAGGGTTCGTAGGGTGTTCCCTTAAATCACCTTATTTCCCCTTAAATCCACTTAATTGGTTTCCGTCGAGGACCATCCCCCGAAATCCGCGAGTAAGCGAGCGCAATGTGAACTTGTTCACAAATTGCCGAGCGCGAGCGGATTATCCAAAAACGGCAGAATTTGAAATAATTACTCGATATGGGCAAGAAACAAACTTCACAAATTCCTAACATTCTTCTGTCTGTGAAGGATGCCTCCGTCGCCATCAGTGTCAGCACTAAGATGGTGCGATTGCTTATTGCCTCTGGCAGACTGAAAGCCGTCAACCTCGGCAAGCGGATGACACGCATAAGCCTACAGGAACTTACAGACTTTGCCGAAAGGCAAGGTTGTAATGTCGTGCTACCTTCTTCTTCCCTTCCTTTTAATAATAACAAAAGGGAAAAGAAGAGTAAAACTACAGCCAAGCCAGAAACGGGCAGCATAAATAAGACTGCCAAGTGCCGCATGACAACAGCCAGCGACATAGCCCCTGAAGGTGTTACCCACGACTCCCATTATACGTTGGCAGAGGTAATGAGCAAGTTCAGCATCAAGTACGGTCGCCTATATGAGATACGCAACCGCTATCAGTTGGCACCCATCCATGCCTGGGGTACGACTGCCTTCAGAAAAAAGGATGTCGAGAATGCCATTGCCAAGTATAACGAGGAACAAGGCAAGGCACAGCAGGAAGCATACTACACCTGCTTTGACATCATGCAGAAGTATGGTCTGGGTAAGACGCAAGTACGCCGTTTTGCCGAGACGCATGGTGTCCGCATCAAGAAAGCTAAAGGTGGCAGGGCTAATCTCTACCTCAAAGCGGACTGGGAAGCAGCCCGAAAGAAAGCTGAGAAAACAAGTACCAGTACCAAGGCGAAACGGACATGATGCTGGACATGAGAATACAAATGTTGGTACTACTTGCAGCGATGGTTAGAACCAATCCTGTAATCCAAGACTCAAAACGACTGGTTTCAGGCCGTTGTACCCAGATTGTAGCTTTGCAGTCAGTAACTTTGCAGAGCCATCTGAAAAAGATGTACCCCAACATTGGCAATCCTTTCGGAATCAAGGAATACATTGAATGTAAATGAATCATTAACCTGTTTCCGAGTATGGTTTTTGCCGAAATATCATACTCAAACGCTAACTCAGGTTAAATCTGATGTATTGATGGCCAATAATTTAGGCACAACCTAAACAAAGGGCGTACCTTTGCAATCGCTTGAAGTCCAAACTGCCTATGAAGAGCAGTGCAGGACAACCGAATATAGATAGATGTAATAACAATATAAAATAGCAGACATGACGAACTTATGTACCAAGGTCACAGTGCGGAAGCGACCCATCAAGAACGGGCAGACATCGCTCTATCTCGATTTCTACCCACCTATCCGCAACCCCAAGACTGGCCGTCTGTCACGACGCGAGTATCTGGGCTTATACATTTACTCCAACCCCACTGAGAAGTTCCAGCAGGAGTACAACCGCAGTATCATGCAGAAGG
Organism: uncultured Prevotellaceae bacterium; assembly: GCA_947306175.1. GTDB lineage: Bacteria > Bacteroidota > Bacteroidia > Bacteroidales > Muribaculaceae > Sodaliphilus. The sequence goes on along the minus strand of CAMZFV010000009.1, from coordinate 41,192 downwards.
CAGAGCTTATCAAGTGCCGCCGCACGGAGTCCATCATCAATGAGGAGTTCGGTTTCCTCGACCGCTCCAAAGGCCAGGAGAGCTTTCTTGACTACTTCAAGCAGTGTATGAACAAGACAACCAACAAGGCAAACTGGGAGGCTGCCTACAAGCACTTCGTCAAATATTCGGGTGGCGAGTGCCGCTTCTGCGACCTCTCAGTGGCTTATTGCCAGAAGTTTGTTGATTATCTTTTGTCGGCAGAATGCTATCATAATGGCAAGTCGATGATGCCCACCACCGCCAATAACCACCTCGTAAAGCTGAAAGCCGCCCTTCGCATGGCATACGATGACGGACATATCAAGGAGAACATAGCCAAGAAACTTGTCAAGGCAAAAGGACACGGCAACAAGCGGCAGTACCTGACCAAGGAGGAACTTGTTGCACTGTCCAAGGCAGAGTGCAAGAGTGACGTGCTACGCCGTGCCGGACTGTTCTCATGTCTTACGGGTCTTCGCCTGTCCGACTGCATCCTGCTTCAGTGGGAGAACATCAAAAAGTCGGGCGATGGCGGCTGGGTGCTTGACATCACCACCAAGAAGACAAAGACCGATGCCATCCTGCCCATCAGTGAAGAAGCACTTGCTCTGTGCGGCGAGCGTGGAGAGGGACAGGTATTCAAGAAACTGACACCAAACCTAGTTGCCGCTCACCTCAAAGACTGGATAAAGGCTGCTGGCATCACCAAGCACATCACTTTTCACTGCTTTCGTCATACATTCGCCACCTTGCAACTGGCAGGAGGCACGGACATCTACACCGTGAGCAAGCTGCTTACCCACAGTAACCTTGCCACAACACAGGTGTATGCAGAGGTTGTCAACGAACTGAAACGTGACGCATCCGAGCGCATTTCTTTGAAGGATGATGCCAAGGAAACTGCCACTTCTGGAGAAGTACTAAACAAAGAAACACTTGCTCATTGATATTCTTGACGTTTAAACAAAATTTTAAAAACTCACATGGAACAAAATGAAAGTAATCTCTCGTTCGACCAGCTGCCCAAGGCAGTCGGCGAACTCCTGACCAAGGTGGACTATGTGATTAGCCGCCTTGACGAGAAGAAAGATGCCGCAGAAGCATCCGAGAATACCAACGATGACCAGATGATGACGATGGACGAAGCCTGTCAGTTCATTGGCAAGAAACGCTCCACGATGTATTCCCTCACCTCTGAGCGACGCATACCATACCGCAAGCGTGGCAACAAGCTCTACTTCTTCAAGAAGGAACTTGTGGAATGGATTCAGAGCGGAGGGGCATACGACAAGCCTTATACGCTCTCCGAGCAGGAACAGGCAGAGTTCGATGCCCATCTGGAGCAGATACGTGAGAAGAAACGGCACAAGCCGGCTGCCGTCCAGCAACAATGATTCTTACTTTCGGAGGTGGGACATGACAGTCCCACTTCCTCATTAAAACCACTTGTTATTATGCGATACACCAATATCAGATACAGCACGCTTCTGAATGAAGCACAGTATGATTACCTGTCGGATGAATGCCAGGACATCAGCCGCATGAAGTGTTTCAAGACCTTCATCCGCCTAACCCTCATGGAACAGACAACAGTGACCAAGACCCATTTCTCAGCAGTCCTACAGCCAGGACAGTTCATGGCCTCCAAGGTCGAGCTTTCCCTGATGTGGGGTTGCAACCGAAAGACCGCCACCCGAATCATCAGGGAGTTTAATCAGATGGGCATTCTCCGTTCTGAACCGTCAAACCGCACGACCATCCACACGTTGTTGTGTCTGTCCGTCTGGTTCACGGATCAGCGGACAATCAAGAATCCTTACTTTGTCAGCAACCCTATGGTCAAGCCCATAGAGAAGCCAATAAGACCGACTAACCATGTCCCACCTAAAAGCGGTGCTGAAACAGTTGAAGTCTGTAAGCCGACACCAACAGATTCAGGTGGGACATCTTCTGCCGATATAGGCAACGTGACTAAGGTCATGTCGTCCGAATCTCTGGCAGAAGTCAAGAAGGAGCATAGCCTTACTCCTTCTCTTTCCCTACCATCTAATGATAATACACGCAAGCGCGTGAGTCCTGTCTGTCAGTCATCAAGCGAAGCTGTTGCTGACAACCGCCATTATCCAACAAGCAGCAATCCCCAGTCTGAAGGTATGCGAGAAGAGAACAAACAACCTACTGTCGTGGAAGAGCCACAGCCGCTTTCTTGCCATCAAGACGAGAGCTTGCTCCAAGAGGTATCGACAGAAGGGAAAGAAATAGAGGCATGAGCACAGCGTGGCAGTCCGGGACGTGGTGCAGGGAGAAAAAGGCTTGCCTTGTTATAGCCCACTATAACTACACGCTCCGCTTTCGTAGTTGTGGGCTCTTCCGAGGGACTCATGGCTTTGCCCTGAGAACCCACAAGGCGCTGCCCTTGACCCGTTCAGGACGCTGCCCCGAAACCTCGCTCATGAGTTTCACCCCTGAGAACCCGGAGCAAAGAGTGCCCCTCTCTTTGCAAACTCCGCTCAGTGGCATCAGCCCCCAAGACCCCTGAGCAGGAAGTGACTCTCTCCCTGCACCCTCCAATCAAGGCTCTGCCCCGATACCCTGATAACCGATTATACAGAAAACTGCAAGCAGAATTATGGCAACAACAGCAAAAGCATCCGAGCACATCAAGCCGTGCAACATCGCCCAGAGTGAGCGACACAACAGGAGGGACGCAGACTATATCGCATCCCTCAATCCTGCCATGCTCTACATCCGCAAAGACCTGGCCCATCTGAATGAAGTATATGTCGCACCTGACATGGAGGGTGTCAGTCTTCAGCAGTACTATGAAGACATCCGTGTCATGGTGAAGCAGAAGACTGGCAGGGCGATGCAGGAGAAGGACGTGAAGTTTACGGACAAGAAAGGCAAGCAGCGTGTCCGTCAGGGGTGCAGCCCAATCCGTGAAGGGGTGGTGAACATCAAGCCCGACACGACGATGGAAGACCTTTTGCGCTATGTCAAAAGAGTGCACGAGAGGTGGGGCATCAGAGCCATACAGATACACATTCATAAGGACGAAGGGCATTATGAGGACACTAACGACCCCGCATCGTGGGAACCGAACTACCATGCTCATATCATCTGGGACTGGATGGACCATAATACGGGCAAGTCCTTCAAGCTAAATGCCGAGGACATGTCTGCCATCCAAGATTTGGTAGCTGAGACATTGGACATGCAGCGAGGGCAGAAGAAGTCTGAGACAGGAATTGACCATCTGGAACGGAACGACTTCATCATCCAGAAGCAGGAGAACAAGAAGAAGCAGCTACAGGAAGAGGCAAAGAAAGCCATCGCCGAGAAGGAAGAAGCGGATGCAGAGGTCGAGGCGGCGAAAACGGAAGTGGCAGATTTGTGGAAGGAACACGACTATCTGACAAGTGCCAACCGCACGAAGGTTGAGCGCAGCAATCGCCTCGACCTTGACATCAGGAACAAGACAAACTGCTCCCAGGCACTTGATGATGCCATTGATGCCAAGAAACAGGAAGTTGCGGGACTGTCAGCGAAAGCCGACGAGAAGCTGCGGGACTTCTACACTATCAAGGAGCGTGGCAACTGGCAAGACCCGATGTTCTTTGCCATGTCTGCCTATATCTACCGCATTGACGAGGGTTTGCAGTTTTGCATCAAAGCCATTCAGGACTTTGCCTATTCTGGTTTCGGAGGTCGTGGCGGCAAACACGGCGATATTTTCTGGGACAACGAGTCATACGCCATCAAGCAATACCTGAAGATGTTTTCCGACCTTGCCAGTGCCACCTTGAAGCAGGTGGCGGACTGGTTTGTATGGCTGGCAGGCACTTTGGGCAGGTTCAATGCCAATGAACTCAGACGTGCCGACCATGAAGTCCACGACATTGCCGATGGCAGATACGATGGACGAATACAGAAGATCCGGCAAGGGGTTTCGAGGAAAGGAAGATAATTCCTTGTTGAGGAGATACAAGCAGGGGGAGCATCCCCAAATGACAACTCCCCCTGCATACGTTTGACTTAAATGGGGGCAGCGTCGGCACGGGGGCCGACGGCTGCCTATCGAAACGAGAGTGATTATAGTCGGTTGCGCTCGCTTTGTCCGGCGTGGCTACCCTTATATCTGCTCTTCGTGGCATTGAACCGCCAAGATACATTGAACCCGATTCGACGGGCATCGCGATAAAGACGATAGATATTTCTGTACCCTATACCGCCATATGCCGTTCCTTCATCGTATTTAGTGCGCAAGATGTCACTGGCGACGAGGGCTACATTGAGGCTTTTGTCCCGCAGGAATTGTTTGCTAAGGCGGAGGTCGAGACTTCCAGTTGTCTTGTTTATCCAATAGGCTGACTTCTGATAGGGCGTGATGCTTCCCGTTACATTCAGCATCCATGCGTGAGGCAGGGTAAAAGTGTTGTCGAACGTGAAGTCAGTCATCAGTCCGTGCCAGTTGTGGGCGATGCCCAACTCCCCGTAATCATGGTCTTGCACAGCGAACTCTACTGAATAGTTCATCTGCCAGATGCCGATTTTGGGTGTGGCGTTGAGGACTATCATGTAGTACTGTGTCTTTGGAACGGTGCGGAAGTCGGTTAGAATCACACCAGGATGGTCGACATCGTCGTAGGTAGAACGTATAGAGTGATATACATTTTCCTGATACCCGTAAATGGCTTCGGCGTATATCCACTTCCACTGCGATTTCCACGCAACACGATGGTTAGTTTGGGGCTGAAGGAAAGGGTTGCCACTATTGTATTCATACTTACTGGTATAGGTGACTGCCGATGACAGGATGGAATATGGCGGGTTGTTTCGTGTACACTGGTAGGAGAGCGAATGGGTCCAAGGTGAGTGCTGATAACTGATGGACAACCGGGGTATCAACACGTGGTAGTTAGGACTCATCTCGTCGTTGCGCACACCGTCAAGTTCGTAACGGTTGTGCTCATTCTGCCAGCGCAGCCCTGCATTGACGGAGAGGCTCCCCACTTTCAGCGAGTAATTGGCAAAAACGCTCCAGATAGCAGTTTGCTGTCGGATGTGGTTGTCGGCAGAGAAGCCGCTTTGGGTGAAGTCGCTGGTGCGGTCAACGGTGGATGCCTCCTCTCCAAAGGTTAGCTTGCCAATGGGAACAGGGGCTGTGATGACCAGTTTCTCGGCAATCAGTTGATTCTTCGTGGCCGTACTGCTGCTAACGGGTGTCTCGCCCTCTGTGCCTCCGTTCATCTCGTTTTGGGAATGGGCATTGTAATAGTCTGCACTGAAATCCACATTCCACTTCCCGATTTCTCCGATATAATAGGCATTGATACTATGCTTTAACTTAGGCTTAGTCAGCGTCGTTGTCGTACTATGCCCTTCGTTCACCATCATACCGTCCTGCATGGTTTGCATGTCATTGGCGCAGATATACTTTCGGTCGCCGATATAGTTGTTGGCCGTATAGGTAAAGCCAATGGAATGGTGGTCGTTGATTTCCCAGTTCCATCCGAGGTCGGCAAAATAGTATTTCATGTGATACTTGTATTCCTCTTCTTTTCGATGGTTCCAAATGGACGATGCCTGCAATTGTTCGTCTGTTGTTTTTACCGTCTGTGTGTTGTTGTCTGTCAGGTAACCTCGAACGAAGAAGTCCATACCGTTCCGTAGGCGATAGTTCAGGGCAGCATTGGCACTCTCATAATGTTCGTGCCCTTGTCGGTAAGCACCAGAGTAGTTGCCGCTCCAGCCTTCGCCTGTGCGACGGACAGTCTTGATGCGGATTACCGACGAGACAGCGGCGTCATATTCAGTTCCTGGCTGTGTGATAATCTCTACCGACTTGACCTCATCTGCTCGCAGACGCTCTAATTCGTCCTCTCCTCTCACTTTCTTGTTGTTGATGTAGATTTCGGGCTTTCCATGACCTGCTATCTCGCCGTTGCTCATCATCAAGGGCAGATGGGTGAGCATTTCGTTGGCAGAACCGAATTGCTCCAAAGGAGTGCCTTGAATCGAGACCTGCAGGCCCCTGTCTGTTGAAGTATATAGCAGCCTATGACCTTTAACGGTAACTCCTTTTAATGTATAGTTATCTGGCTGCATCCGAATTGTCCCCACCTCGGCCTTGTCGCAGAGTCTGTAGACGGTCTTGTAACCGACGTAGGAGATACGGGCGATCACGGTGGGCTGTTCGTAGGGAATAGCAAAGTAACCGCTTTCGTTGCTGACACCACCGCTAAGCAGCGTGGAGTCGGCAGGATTGAGGATGGCAATGTTGGCGTATGCCACAGGCTGTCCTTGCTCATCAATGACGGTTCCCATCAGGTGGCGGTCGGTCTTGTGGGTACACTCCACGTAGATTTCGTGGTCATCGGGCTTCACGGTCATGCGAACTGGATAGAAGCCTATCATCTGCTGGATGGCATCGGGCAGCTTCTTATTCTTGATGGAGACCGTGATGCGAAAGTCCTCCAGTTCGTTGTAGAGAAAGTTGACGACGTATTCCTTCTGCTCGTTGTTCAACTGGAGCAGGGCCTCGCTGAGCGACACATTATCGTATTTACCATTTACGTATTTACGATTTACTATTTGCTGCGCCTGAGCTTTGAACGTTATCAGCATGAAAGAAAAGACGAGCAGTAAACAAATCGTAAATTGTGAATTCGTTAATCGTATATTATTGTATTGTCTCATCTTACTACCAGTTTATTATCTTCCATGCCGATATTCACGGCCTCGAAGGTGTTCAACTTCTCTACAACACGCGTAAGGCTGTCTTTGCGCTTCCAAACGAAATGGAAACGGAGCTGGCGAACCGCTTCATTCTCAAACTCCACGCTGACCCCGTGGGCTACTGCAATGGCTGTGAGCATGGAGTCGAGCGGCACATTGTTGAAAACGTAAGGCTCGATAGGGATTTTGTCGGTCTTTACTGTATCTGCAGGCAGGGAGGTGACTGGCTTCGTATCTATCACTTGCTCCGTAGAGGGCAGTTGTGGTTTGGGGGTGCTGATGTTTCGAATGACTTGGATGGCGGCAAAGGCAATGCCCGAAGCCAAGAGCACGCCGATGAAGGATGCGGCAATCTTGTGGGTCGCGAGGCGTAAGACGAAACGGGGCTTATGTTTCTCCGACGTACCGTCGCCTACCCGTCGCCTTTCTCCTTCGTCGAGGGCATCCAGTTGACTTTCGTCTTCTTCCTCCTTGCAAGGCAGAGGGCAAGCAAGCTTGCCCTCTGCCCTTGCTACGTTCGTCAGTTCATTTGCATGGCTGGCTGCAAACTTCTCCCATTCGGCGTCCACATCGGGGGTGTCGCTCTTAAGCTCGTCGTGCTTGAAGGCACGCTTTGCAATGCCAAGCTGTTGTACGAGCTGGCGCATCTCGTCGTCGGCGAGTATCTGCTGCAACTGTTCGTCTGTCAGTTGTTCTGGGTGTTCCTGTAATTCCAGAAGCCACTCTATACGCTTTTCTTCGGTCATCATATTGCTTTTGAGTTTGAATTAAAATACTTTCTGATTTTCTCCACAGACTGCTTTAGGTGGGTGTGGACGGTCTGGCGGCTGACGTTCAGCGCTTCCGCCACTTCCTGACAGGTCATTTCCTTCAGATAGCGCAGCCGGAAGATTTGTTGCTCCAACGGTGACAGGTTATCCCGCACGTAGCGCATCAGTTCCTTCATCTGCATTTGCTCTTCCGCGGTATTGTCGCTAACAAGTGTATCAGTGTCCTCGGTAAGCAGGCGTGCAAATCGTTCTTGCACCTGCTTGTGCTGCAACACATTCAAACAACGATGATGCACACTCGCCAAGAGAAACGCCTTTGCGTTGTCTGCTCTCATCACTACCCGACCGCTAAGCAGGCTGGCGAACACATCGCTCACCACGTCCTTGCTCTCAGCCTCATCGAAGAGCAACGTAAGTGCCAGATGATACATCTGCGTGTAGTGTGTCTTGAACAGACTTTCGATTTCTTTTCGTGTCATACACTTATAATACAGTTCAGATGAAGAAAATGTAAAGCAGAAATGCGATTATTTTCTGGTTCAAACTCAAATTTCTTTATTTTGGGGTATTTTCCCAACAAAATCGGGCGAGGATGCCTTATTTCCATCCTCGCCCGCCTCGTGGTATTCTATCTATTGCCACAACGGTTCATTCTCCCACCCACGGGGAAAACCCATCATGGAGGGCTGCACCATTGGGTATCTGCTCAAGAGCGATCTGAAGTCCTGAACGAAGGTGTTCTGGGGATTGATGCTGTTAAGCCAATAGGCAATGCAGCAAAGTTGCGGATAGAGACGGTCGATGGGGAAATTGAGATTTCTTATCCATCGTTGGCGCATCCGTGAAGTTATCTTTGGACGCACGGCAAAGTGTGCATTCCAAAGTCGGGCATGGTGGGCACAATAGTTACGGACGATGGTGAGACTTTCCAACCAACTGCGAAGATATTCATGCTGGGGCATGTCAAAATCGCGAGCCACACGCTTCATGAGATTGAAGTCGTTCATATTGTTGTAGAGCTTGGAGAGGGTGCCGAATGAGGCAACTTCAAGCGTCTTCCATGATGGAGGGAATTCGGGTAAGTCGTATTTCCTGAAGTGTTCCAGAATGAACTCGTCACGGCAGCGGCTTAGCTCTGTACGCAGAGATTCCAGATTCTTATTGTAGCGGTATTCATTGGCTGCAAGTGAGGAGTCCATAAACCAGAATGAGCCGTAGGTCATGGCAAAATGCTGGTTAATCTTGGTTCTCGATGCAATCTCAATATGTTGGAGAGCATTGAACACCAAAGAGCGCAGTTCGCTGTCAAAGTTGTAAAGTGTCAGAACAGATGAGAATCTGCTTCCGTTTCGAAAACGGTGTATGCGGCTGTTCTCCTCCATCACTCGCCAATAACTGGCAAGACGGAAATAGCTGATGTGGTTGAGGACGGCTATAGCCTGTTCCTCATCTTCAAAAAAAAGCCCTCGCTGTTTCAGTATGTTTATCTGTTCAGCGAGGGTGATGGGCTGCTTTGTATATTCCATATTAAAAGAAACGTCCCACCCTGGTCCGCTGGTCTTGCGACGAGAAGCGTGGTGGGATTTGTTGGTGCAAAGGTACAGCTTTTATTTGGAATAGCCAAACTTTTTCAAAGAAAAGAATAAATTTGGCCGAAGAAATCGTCATTTTGCCTCAAAGTGCCATCTCAACCTTTCTTTTCCCTGCCTTTTTGAATCATTTTGTACCAAAGATTACCTGTCTAGCGACACATAAACATTGGGACGTTTGACCTTCAATTTTCAGCGTCCATCGTTGACTTTGAATTATTAACCGACCTTGTAACACAGCCACTTAACGCAACCGAGGTACAATGTCGGTACAAATGCCCCCATTTTGATGCTTTATCTCCTCTTTTTTTACTGGCAAAAAGTCTTGTCTTTGCTCACTAAAGTTGCCAAAAGCTCAAAATGCCCCAAAATTGAAAGTTAAATAATCTTAACGAATTGTTAAATCTTATGAGGTTTTTTATGATATAAAAACTACTCAATCTGATGCAAGAAACGGCAAATCGCAAATTGCACTTTTTTGTACCTTTCAAATTCGGGCTATACACATTTCTTTCTGTGTTACAAATACTTACAAAAGTCTAAAACACTTCCACATGAACTATTGTCCCATTTTTTTCACCATAAAACTCCTTCATTTTCTCCAACTTCCCCAGCCCTTTGGAGTTCTTGAAAAGTCTTAAATACAAGGTAAATAATCCGAACAATAGAGCTAAAATGCCAACAATAAGTGTTACCATAAGACTGTATATTTTGAAATGATGACAAACCAGAAAAGCAATTTCTTTTCTGGTTTGCAAAGTTACAAACAATTACATAAATTAGCGAATAATCGCAGTTCATTTCTCTTTTCGTAAACCACTGAATTTCAACTATTTGAAAAACAAAAAGTTCATTATGCTTTATTCTCCTTGTTTTTGCTGCCAAAAACAAGTATTTTTGCGGTGTTACAATCAGTGTAAGACTCAATTATTATGAACAGAGAATGAGCGATACTCAACATACACTTTTGATTGCACTATCAAATTATACCCTTTTGGGTATTGTTCAGACAATCTATATGCGCGTGACATAAACAATAAAACGGAATATGGGTAAAAGAAATCATAAACAGACTGCGTGGAAGAAGAATCGAGAGTTCGGTGACAGAATGGGTGGTCGTCGAAAGCTAAAGATGCACGACAACATCTTTGCCCGTGAACACTCTTTCACGGCACCAAGCGAGTGGGAGGAAACGCCCATTTATATGCATGACAATACTTCACGAAACTATTTCTTTCCTATTAGTGTGGATGATATAAAGGACGCTTTGAGCAAATACACTCCTGAAGACGTGGATTTTATCACACATGTTTGGTTAAGAAAACATGTTCCTCGCAAAGATTGTTGGGTAGAGTGCATCACAGGAAGTGGAGTTTATTTGATGACCTTATACCCGATGAGGAAAGACTGTCGATGTTATTTAGGGAAACAACGGCCTTTCGGAAAAGATTTGAATGAATACAAGAGGTTTGCAAAAATCTTTCGGGATAAAGACGGATGGTATGCGCAATTCACCGAGGAATCATCCAGAGACTATTATATTGAAATACTTCTGCCATTTTGTATCAATGGCTTAATTGAGGAATACAATAAATAACAGGACTCGATATTTATGAGATCAAGGGGTTTACAAAACCTTATAAGATGAAACAGATACTGCTTTTATTGCCCCTGACATTGTTGCTGCTGGGTTGCCAGCAATCTAGCAATATAAAGTATGACGAATCAGGATTATTTATCCTTGTGGAGGAAGATTCATTCATTCGCCTTGAGCCACGCATCCAGCCCAACATTGAGGGTTGTGGAGAAGCAGAGGCTCAGAGATGCGGCATGGTGCCAGACAAGGAAACGGCCATTAAGATAGCCGAAAGTGTCTGGTATCCTATCTATGGGTCGGAGATATATACTGAGCTGCCTTTCACCGCTGAACTTGAGGGCGACACAGTATGGTTTGTGCAAGGCTCATTACCCAAAGGCATGACTGGAGGCTGCGCCGAAATAAGGCTTCGCAAAAGCGATGCTGCAGTTCTCTACGTCGGTCATCAAAGATAAGGTCTAAAGCACTTCACTCGCCATGTGTACTAAAAACGATTTCTGGAACTCTGAATATTTGTTGCCAACCGTATTTCTTTATTGGTTGATACAGGGGATTTCTTATTTATCTGTAACAGGCTTTGGTATATTGTCTGGACTCCTCTCTGGTGTTGTTATTGTAACATCACTATTATGCCTTCTTCTAAAGCACAATAGAATGATGCGCATTATCGGTATTGTAGTGTATACAGTTGCTTCGATAGCATTATTGGCCGCTAACATCTTATTAGTGATATTTTTTGGATTCCAGATTAGTAATCTTCTTCTTTTCATTCTTTTACTCCTAAACGCATTAAGCATCTACATGATCCTCCACATCACTTTTTAGTGCTTATCTGTTTTCAACAAAACAGGCGACTTTCTTGTAACTTTCCCACAGATAGGACAGTAATTCAAATGTTATATGGGGCAAAAAAACCCACCGAGGGGCTCGGTGAGCTAACAAGTTTGTAATAAAAATTATGGTTTAGAAACGGAAGCCAATAGAGATTTGGGCGTTGCCGTTTTTGGTTTGGCTGGAGTGCCAAAGCCATCACCTTCCTTAGCATTAGATATATTGGTCATACCCATTGTATAACGTCCTTGAACAAACACGTTTTCTGTAATGTTGTAAGTCAAGCCAAGACCAAGACCGAAGTCCATATTTTTAGTCTTGGTACTAACTGTTTCCTTAAAATCTTTGTTGTCTCCTTTTCCTTTTACTTTTATTTTATCATTCCCTCCCATAAAATCATGAAAAAGGGTACCAAAAAATGCATGCATAATTGTACTCTTTCGTTCGACCAGTACTTGGTCATAAGTCAAGGTTATCCGTGAGAAAATGATTTATTGAAATAATACCTTTTTTACTTTAGAAACTTAAGTCGTTTTATTTTAACGAAGGTGAATTACATATCAATAACTAGACTATAAGCAATCCTTTTTCGCATATGACAATTCCATATCTTCAATTACTGTAGAGCGTATCTCAGCATTTTCGGCATTAACAACAATCGCTCTTGGAATACTTGAAGATTGCAGATAGAAAAGAATGGGAATTTCTATATTTTTGCCTCTAACTAGATTACTGTTTGAATTGATTGAATCTATTAATTCTGAAATAGTTTGCAAAGAATAAAAATCATAACAATTATCACCTTTTATCAAAGTACACATTTGCTGTAAATTCCAACCCTTAAACTCTTTTGTGATAATATCGTTTTGTTCATTGAGAATCTCTATATTATGAATCTCATATTTTATACCATTAAGTCCAGGTTCAACTCCAGGGCCAGTAAAAAACCTGATTTCTGGCTCACACCACTCGACATTAAAACTTAATAAATAATACTCTTTATTATGGCTTGTTGAATCTATCATATTTATATGCTTTAATTCTACGCCAGTGATTTTATATTTTGAATAGTACTCTCCACAAGAAAAAAGAAGAAGTGACATCAAAAACACAAATATATATACAATGAATGTTCTCATAATTCATTTATTAATTAAAAATATTCCATAAACTCCATGTATATTGCCTGATATATGGCTCTGTCGATCTTTATTCTCTCCCCATGTCCAATAATGAATATTATTATTGATATCCATATTCGTTATTTGAATATAATGATTTGGAATTCCATTATCAATATGACCATTTGCAGTATGATGTATGTAAATAATAATGTTAAAATACACCAAAAAATAATTCAAAAGTATACCACTTGAGTATACGCTGCAAAGATACGAAAAGTTTGTTGTTCATTGTTTGTTGTCGTTCAATTTTTTTGTTTTCTTAATGCGGTATGACGTGCCGGTCATGTTAACCAGGTACGACTTGTGGCAAAGCCTGTCCACAAGAGCTGAACAGAGCACTTTGTCTTTAAGAACCTCCTCCCACAGGCGCCGCAGGAAGGTGAGGTGCCCCCACCGCTCCCTGAGGGCATCCTCGGCCAGCACTGCTTGCGCATCCCCGTCTGCCTGCGCCTGGGCCTCATACTCGCGGATATAGCGTGTCACAGCCTTCCTGTTGACACCCACGCGGCGGGAGATCTCCCGTCAAGCAGAGGGCCGTGCATAAAGACATAAATAGTGGACGGCCACGCCCACTATACCTTGAAAGCAAACCACCACCTCCCGGCGGTTGGTATGCGAAAAAAGCCCCGGCAACGCCGAGGCTCAGATTTGAATGACAAAATTAAAAATTCATTCCGTCGCGGAATGGGTTAGTGTTCTTATATTTTAGAAACGGTAGCCAAAACCAACTGTGAGGCCGTGCATTGTCCGTTTGTGGGGCAGATTCAACGGATGACCCATGATGACTACGTTACGCACATTGCTATATACATCCATGTTGCTCCACGTGTAGCCTGCCCACACTTGACATCGGTCGATGTCCAACGCCACGGCTGGTTTGAGATGGAAGAAGCAGCCTGTTCCACCATGGTTTTTCTCGTATTCCTTTGGCTGCTCTACATAAGTACCCGGTTGGTTGGGAATAGTGATATAGCCTACCTTGCCATTTGTCGGGAATGGTAGAGATATGCCAGCCTCGACTTTGAGCGACAGTTGCAGGTCGCCGTCGTGATTACGCCACAAGGCTGGACTTTGCAGCAGGATGCCTGTATTCAGCCATAAGGCATTATCCACATTATCGGTTTTCACCAGCATATTACCCACAGTAAAAGAGCGTTCTCCGCTGCTAAAATTTGAGGCGAAGCCTAATGATGCTTTCACACCCACATATTTGATTGGACGGTAATTAATACCCAGCTCAAACCCCCAATCAAGCGTGTTGTAAGTGGAAGCTTCAATGCTGGCTTGCCAATGACGCATAGGCTCTTCGGTTGTTTGGGCGTTGGCCGCAAGGGATAATATACCTATCGCCAATGCTGTTAATCTTATTTTGAAATGATGCTTCATTGTATCATTTGATTTAATGGAGCAAAGATATTTACTATTTTTGATAGCACAAACTATTGGTTGATAAAAAACCCACCGAGGGGCTCGGTGAGCTAACAAGTTTGTAATAAAAATTATGGTTTAGAAACGGAAGCCAATAGAGATTTGGGCGTTGCCGTTTTTGGGTTTGGCTGGAGTGCCAAAGCCATCTCCTTCCTTATAATCAAACACATTGGTCATGCCCATTGTATATCGGCCTTGAACAAACACGTTTTCTGTAATGTTGAAAGTCAAGCCAAGACCAAGACCGAAGTCCATATTTTTAGTCTTGGTACTAACAGTTTCCTTAAAATCTTTGTTGCCCTCTTTTCCGTTGATAGTACACTTGTGATAAACATTAATACCCAACTGTGGACCAAAATCGATACTCAGTGCCGGAGTCACGTAGTATTTCAACATTACAGGAACATTGATGTAGTTCTGGTTGTAGGTGTAATCAGCATAGTTAAATTCTGAGCCATAAGGAGCAGTGCCATAAGGCGGCATATTCTCAGGATTGATAACAACTCCATTATTCTTACCGCCCTGAGCAGCAAATACGATTTCAGGAGCAAGTGAGAATTTGTTGCTGAAGCGGTACTCCATAAACATACCAGCCTGGTAGTTGATTTGGCCACCATGAAAACAGTCTTTTCCCCAGAAATGTGTGTAATCCACGCCAATCTTGGGACCAAAAGTGAAAGTCTTCTGCGCCATAGCAGCACCAGTTGTGAGAATCAAGCACATAAGTGCGATAATTGTTTTCTTCATAAACAAAGTCTATTTAATTAAATGTTGTAAAAACTATGTTTTTTATACTCTAATATTATATACACACTCGGGCCAATTTACTAAACCCCAAATCGCGTTTTTTCTGAAAAGACATACAAATGTAGCATTTATTCTACCATTAAGAGCACGTGCCGATCGGTCGTTTTTAGAAAAATGTATTATATTTGTGCTATCAAATCTGAATCATTATGACAAAGAAAAAACAGAAGAAACAACAGGCAGGGTTGCAGTTCCCCTCGCCCGAACAGTATATGAAGCAGTGCGTTCGCTCGCTCGAGATAGGCAAGTGCAATATCACTGAAGTAATAGAGGAGTGTGGTGAAGGCCACTTTGTTGTCACAAGAAAGCATAATGGCGGATGCATCAATGCGCCCTTTTACCTGGTGGACATGCTTTGTCTTGGCGCGAAAGACTCTTTTTATCATCTCACGCTTGCTGAGGAAGAAATGGACAAGTTCCTTGACAATGGTCAGGTTCTCAGAGAATGTTCCTATGAGGAGGCTCATAACTGGATTTATGGTGCCATCAGTTGGGAAGAAGAGGCAGGAATTGAGCCTTACAAGTCGTTTGCCATCACACAGTATATGCTTGAAGAGGTCACCGATGATATTCCGTTGATTGAATATGGAGAAGATGGTATGCATTTCCTGATGGCCAACGATGATTTGGAGACCAGCCGCTCTATGCCATTGCTTGAGAAGAACCTTGGCGTTGGGAACCAAACATTCTCCGTCAAAACCGACAACGTTGACTTTGATCTTGATTCTGAAAAGATGATTGAACGACTGAAACATGCCCGCAAGAGTCCTCTCTTCAAGAAAAATGGACCCAGCACGCAGTACACCTATTGTAATCCTGAATATTCCAAGACGCTTCAATTCGAAGAATCCGATTGGCTCTTTCAGGTATTGCAAAACACAGACTATTCACTCTATCTGCCCGATGAAGTGACCGACCGCATCCTTGCTTTGCCTCGTGAGGCTGTTCGCCACGATTTGGAGCATATTATAAAGTATCACATAGGCTTGACCTGCGATGGTGTTACCGATGAATACGACCCCGATGGTTATGCAGGTACTTTATCTAACAGCATCATCCTTTTGGGTAAGTTCGGCAATGAGGACAGTTTCCCAAGACTCAGGGGTTTGACAGCGACCTTGAAGGACTCATGCTCCATAGCCTACTTGACATCCAAGCTAAGGAATTATTGCCAGAAATTCGCGAGATGTTTGCCACCAGGTTTGTTGACCTCGGTGTTTGTGGCGATTTTGCTGAGGTGTCACAAAGAATCCTTAAACCTCGCTACAAAGATCATTACAATCATTATTTCACCGAAATTCACGAACACTTTGCCGATATGAAGGCAAGATGGGAGTGCTGAATTGTACATGAAATAGTAGCCGAATCAGCAAGCAAAGAAGTGAAGAATAGTGGTTTTAATAAGATACCATTTGTTACAGATATGCCAAACTACGATTTTCTTATACTCCAATATAATGAGTTTGAACACTTGACACGAGATCTTCTTCAAAAGAAAGAAAAGATTTTCGTTGAAAGTTTTACGCCAGGGAAAGATGGAGGCGTGGACTTGCGTTTTGCAAAAGTTAGAGAAGAGAATACCATAGTACAAGCAAAACGCGTTAAAGACTATACCTCGTTAAAAAGAACTTTACTAAAGGAAGTCTCCAAGGTAAAGACACTCAACCCAGAACGCTACATCATATCAACATCAGTCGGTTTAACTCCAGAAAACAAGACTGAGATACAGACTCTTTTTAATCCCTATATACAATCTACAGAGGATATTCTTGGTAGAGATGATTTAAACAATTTGCTTGGACAGAACCCCGATGTGGAAAAGCAATATTATAAACTGTGGATAGGTAGCACTGCTGTTCTTGAAGATATCTTGAACAAACGCATAAATAACTGGTCTGCAATAGAGTTAGAGACCATACGTCGTGAAGTTTCTACTTACGTGATGAATAAGAGTTTTAATGATGCACTGGAAATTCTGACAAAGAATAGGTATGTGATTATTTCTGGTATACCAGGTATAGGAAAGACCACTTTGGCGCGGATGCTTGTAAACTACCTTCTGAGTGAGGGTTATGAAGAGTTTGTTAAACTGACAGGAATTGGTGACGCAGCCCAGAAGTTGCAAAAAGGGAAAAAGCAAGTATTTTTCTTTGACGATTTCTTGGGTTCGACTTTTTTCCAGAACGATGAAAAAGGATTTGATCAGAAGCTAGTGGCTTTCATTGAAAAGGTAAAGTATGAAACAGACAAGATTTTTATTCTCTCAACCCGTGAATATATCCTAGCGGAAGCCAAACAAACATATGATGTGTTTTCCACCAAGAACTTAGAGTTGGCAAAATGTGTATTGGATTTATCGAACTACACAGAATCAATCCGTGCAGAAATACTATATAACCATTTAGCTATGGCAAGATTACCATTGCCATATGTAAGAGCGTTGATAGCCAAAAGAAGTTATTTAAGAATTATCCAGCACCATAATTTCAATCCACGCATTATTGAGACATTCTTAAATTCAGAGTTATATCTGAGGGTAGAACCAGATCAGTTCGTTGCCAAGTTCATAGATTTCTTTGATCGTCCATACGCCGTTTGGGAATTGGCATTCAGACAGATTAAGCCGATTGCTCAATACGCTCTGCTGGTTAGGATGTCTATGGGAGACAAACCTGTGTTGCTTTCTGATTGGTACTTGGCAACCAAGAAATTTGTACAAGGTACTGAAAAGGAATTGCATCTCACCATCAATAAACAGGTATGGAATGATGCACTGAAAATTATTGAAGGAACGTTTGTTTTTACTAAATTCCAAAAAGATGAGCACCTTGCCTGCTATCAAAGTCCTTCAGTTTTTGATTTCTTACAAGAATGGATAAAGAACTTGAGCGATATTCAAGAGTATATCATTCGTGAGTCATATTTCGCAGAGCAGCTTTATAAGGCTTTCTCAGATACAGGGTATCCAAGTTTTTTTGATTATGGTAGGGTAAAGATAAATGAGTCGGCTAAACCTGCTTTGGCGCAAGCATTTAAACGTCTTGCCTCAGAACTCCATTTTTGCTCTTTGAAGGATTATGGAACAACGCATGAAAAGGTACCGCAAGATATTACGGATTTCCTTCTGGGGTTTGAGCGTTCCTTCGGCGGGATATACAAGAGAAAACCAGATTTATTGAGAGATATTGCTTCACAAAATTTGCTGGAAGACACTAGGATACCACTATTTAAAAGGATGGATTATCTAGATAAGTTAGGTGAAGGCTCAAAACAAGAGTTAGATTTAGAACAACTAGCCAGTGTCGTTCTTGAACAATCTGAACATTTAGATGATTTTGTGAATTCGATGGACCTGCTACTTGAAACGGAAGCAGGCTCTTTAGCGTTAAAAAGTAATGACCTTTTGAAAAAAGTGGAGGAGGCTATCGAATGGGAAATAGAAGAAGCAGACTCAGAACAAGAATGTAATCATATTAGTGATAGCTTGTCTGCATTAGTGGAGCACATACCATCATTGAATGAAGCTGCATGGCAAGGAGCTATAGATGAAGTGATATCAAGATTTCCTCGTGAAGAAGACTACGATGAGGATTTTTCACGTGACTTAAGTTCAGCTACAAATGACAAGAACCAGTATGAGGAGATGTTTACGAGTTTGCTTGAATCATCAGGAGATCTATAAAGAGAATGATTAGGGAACACAATTGAAATTAGAGTGTTTATTATCTCAACGCATTTAGTATCCAGATATCATCATTGTGACCTCAAACTATTTTTTGGTTTATAATGACCGAAGTCATTTTCAATCCAAGAAAAAATGATGCCGTTTCAGAAAGATGCTACTATTCAGAAAAAATATCCAAAAGCACAACTCGCTGAGATTTGAATAATCAGTATGGATGAGCAGGTTGGCCTAATATGAGCGATTGCAAAAATGCAACTATTAATAATCAATAAAATCATATTTAAAATCGGTAAAAGCCCTGCTTATTCGTTTTTTGTCAAAATTTGAATGTTCGCATTTCAAAAATTACAAAATTTCTTCAATCAGCCTAACTTATAACCCTGCACAGTTGCATTATATAGGCAAAATATGCTTAAAATACATGCAAAACAAGAGTTCCATCCCAAACTCTCAATAAAAAATAGTACCTTTGCAAGCAAATATTCACATCGCGAATTAAAAATGGAATTGAATAGTCTGATATCAGAATGTACCGCTTACGATTTCAAGTTGATGCTTGAAGAAAATAGACCTAAAAGTTGGCTGAAGAGTGTAAGCGCTTTTGCCAATGGCTTGGGTGGTTCGCTTTTCTTCGGTATAGATAACGATGGTGTTGTCAAAGGTCTTGACGATGTGCAACATGTTTGCGAGACTATCAGTAGCAGGATTCGTGACTATATGGATCCTCTGCCAGAGGTGGAGATGATCCCCCATGATATAGATGGTTTACATATCTTGCAACTCAAAGTCAACGCAGGACATTATACACCATATTACTACGTTGGAGATGGTCTGCGTATTGCCTTTGTTCGTATCGGTGATGAAAGTATTCCTGCCACAGCAGAACAGATGGTTCGCTTGGTACTGAAAGGTTCCAACAAAACTTTTGATTCTCTTCATACTGATTATCAAGCAGAGGACTATTCCTTTACGATATTAGCGAACTCGTTCAAAGACCGCACCAAACAAGAATGGGACAAGAAATATCTCTTGTCGTTTGGGCTGGTAACTGGCGCACGGAACCTTACGAATGCGGGGGCATTGTTTGCCGATGATTGTCCATTGTGGCAGTCTCGTCTATATTGTACCCGATGGGATGGAACGGAAAAGGGCGACGCCATCAATGATGCTGAGTTTACAGGAAATGTCCTCATGCTGCTTCGAGAATCCATGAACTTTGTGAAGTCTAACACCAAGAGAGGCTGGGAGAAACTGCCTGATGGGCGAAAGAATAAACCAGAGTATGCGGAACGTGCAGTTCTTGAAGCAATGGTAAACCATTTCATCCATCGCGATTATACTGTGATGGGAAGTGAAGTTCATCTTGACATTTACGATGACCGGCTTATTGTCACATCTCCTGGTGGAATGTACAATGGAATGCTGATACAGGATTTGGACATCAAAGATGTGTCTTCTGAAAGGCGCAATCCCATACTTGCAAATGTGATGGCACAATTGGACTATATGGAGAAACGAGGTAGCGGACTCACACGCATTTGTAATGAGACCAAAGCTTTGGAAGGTTATAAAGACGAGCTGAAGCCTGTGTTCAAATCCACTCCGACCCAATTCCAGACCATTATCTATGCCGCTGCCGACACACAGAATGTCGGAGACCATGTCGGAGACATGTCGGAGACGAAACTCACTGAGCGTCAGCAGAAAATCCTCAATCTCGTCAAAGAGTCTCCGACAATCACCGGCAAACAAATGTCGGAGACTTTGTCGGTGAGTCAACGCACCATAGAACGCGATCTTTCTACAATGCAGAATATGGGAATCATAAAGCACGAAGGCAAGGACAATAGTGGTGTGTGGATAGTAATTGATAAATGTTGATTTTTAGAAGATACGTAGCATATGGTTGCTTTCAGAAGCGTAATACATTAATTAAATCTTCCATGCTCCATATGCTTCCGGAGTGCAAGGCAGCATACGAGGTTGCTGATTATAGGAAGAACTCCACAATTGTAGAGGATGCTTTAGATATGCAGTTAGGAACAACTGAAATAGCTGATGCCGAAACAAATAACGGCATAAAATACGGGAAATACAATGTGCAACGGAAAGGTTGTGATTGTAAGAAACGGCAAGAGATACAATCTAAACGGTATAGCAGAATAACCTATGGTTGTATTTCTGAAAGAATAATCTAAATGTGCTCCTCGCTTGCTTTTACAAGTGGGGGAGCTATTGACCAACTAAATGTTATATTTTAAACTATGGCATACGAATACAAGAAACATGCGATGGTGGATGGCAAGAAATATGGTCCATCGCCAGGTAACAAATATTACCAACCTGCAGGATATCATAATCCTGTGAAAAAACAACATAATAAAGGACGTAAGGCCAAAAAGGCTGTGCATGAGGATAAGACACATTGGATACTCAACAAGTCTCAACAATATGATGTTTTTCTTGAAGGTGAATCAAATGAGTTTATTGATCAAAGCGGCATCTTCTCCCTTCTTGACAATTGCAATGAAATATTAGGTCAAGATGGAGAACGATTGGCAATTTTTGAAACTCCAATGAATGCCAATGACGCATGGCATGGTTATCCATTTTTTAGTAAGGATGAATACAAACTTACTGATGAAATGGTTGATAAGTTTAAGGAAAAAGAGAAGATTAGCATTGCTAACTATACAAGATTATTAGCACGTAAGATATGAAAACTATTCAACTAAAGATATCAGTCAAAGCTCTTGATTGCTATATTTATGGAGGGTATATTTTCTTTGTCATGCAAGACGGAAGAATTGTATATGGTTCCTATGAACGGTTTATAAATAGAGCCATAAAGAAGATAGAAGGTGCGACTGACTTGCTGAAAGTGGCATTCCTTAGAAATGAACACTACTATAGCAAACAAATAAAATCATTTCTGAAAATACCAGGAGTCAAGGAGGCTATATATAGTAATTGGAATCAGTTGACGAAAGAAGAGCTCTGTCTTGAATGGGAAGAATTTGAAGACTTGATGACGACAGTCTGTGAATACGAATCATTCCCTATAGATTTTAGGATTTATGGTATGAGGATGTTTATCGGATGCCGTAAAGGTTTATATGAAGTAAATCTAAGACCTGCAGGGCATAAACTTAATCCCGCAAAAATTGAAAAGTGTTTTGATACGTCTAAAATAATCTGTGTTAATCCTAAGTTCGGTGAACTTGTTGCATCCGCTGATAGCGATGGTTTGATAGCCAAATCTATCGACATGGATGGCAATAGCCCAACATTCATTCATGATAGAGATGTTATTCAGCAAAGGTCTTTACGTACAGGATGGTCAGAAGTTGATATCTTTAATTACTATGATACGGCAGATTTTTCTTTCTATGCAAATGAGTACGAGACAGTAAAAAATGAGAATGGAAGGTATTGGGAAAAAGCTGACGGCAAGAGAATAAGAAGCTTTGGCGTTAGACATCATAGCATGGATAGTATGCTTGAAATGTCACGTATCAAAAAAGAGGATATACTATATTGCTTCAATGGTGCAACTAACGCATTTGTACATTTGAAGAATGGGAAGCTAGTAACGGTAACACTGAAAGGTAATAGACAAGGCGAAGTTGGTGAGTTCACATTATCCCAATATGCTAAGCAAGTTACGAATGATAGTGCCATAAATGACTTTGGACGAATATTATCAGGTTTCACCATTCCAAAAGGATGTGTAATAGAGTATTTTGACAAGGTCGTACTTTTGAGAGATAGCCATGCTCAGGTGATAGAAGATGGTATTGCAATAAAAGTGCGCAATTTTATGAGCTCTAATAAGTATCAGGATGTTCTTTCGGTTACAAAAGATAATGAAGTCATACTTCATGCTATTGACACATTAGATCTTAATCGGGATTTGAATAAAGGGTATATACGAACCTCGTCAGCTGAACCCTTTGATTTGTTTGCTGGTATGGATGCTATACCATATAAATTTATTGGAAAAATAGAAGGCTCGGTAGATGAAACTGAAAATGATTTACCTTGGTAAAGATTTTACAAATGGATGGGGATAACAACCAACTGTGGAGATAACCTTATGTTGTATACGTACTGCCGTTAATGAATACCCATATAAACAGCATTTTTGCAATATTCGCGTAAATCTAATAAAAGTTAATAACGTTAAATCTTCGTCTATTTCACCACCGATAGAATCTGTGTCATCACTTTTCTACCGTTTTAGTCAAAAATCGCTGACACACAAAAAGTTGCAAATACTATGGCTGCTCCAGACTCACCAACGTCAACATCGGAAACTCTGTCACCTACATCGGCATCCAGGCGTTCTTTGACTGCTCCAGCCTAACCAACATCAACATCCCTAACTCCATCACTTCCATCGGCGACGAGGTGTTTTCTGGCTGCTACAGCCTAACCACCATCGACATCCCCAACTCCGTCACTTCAATCGGTCAACAGGCGTTTTATGAATGCCGCAGCCTAGCCACAGTCAACATCCCTAACACCGTCACAAACATCGGCGACGAGGTGTTTTCTGGCTGCTACAGCCTAACCAACATCAACATACCAAACTCCGTCACATTCATCAGCGAAGGAACATTCTCTGGCTGCTCCAACCTCACCACTATCAACATCCCCAACTCTGTAACGTCCATCGGCGAAGGGGCGTTTTGTTGCTCTGGCCTGACCAACATCAACATCCCTAACTCCGTTACATCCATAGGTAGCTATGCGTTTGGTGGCACCAGGTTGACCACTGTCAATATACCCTACTCCGTTTCAATCATCGGCAACTCTGCGTTCAGTGAATGTTTTTCTTTAAACGAAGTCTATTGCTACTCAACCACTCCTCCTGAATGCAATGACGAAGGCTATGCTCACCCAACTTTTTTAGATTATTCCGCAACCCTCCATGTGCCAGCAGCGTCGTTGGCTGCTTACTTTACCGCACCTGTATGGAGCAAATTTGAGAACATTGTAGGTGACGCCGTTGCTCCTACGGGTATCGCTATTAGTCGCGATAGTGTTGAAATCCAGTCGGGTGAAGAAATCGAATTGACTGCCACCGTCACGCCTGCTAATGCATCGTGCAAAGATGTGACATGGTACTCAACGGATACCAGCGTCGCAACTGTCGAGGACGGTGTCGTCACTGCTATCGGCTATGGTGAGTGTGATATCTTTGCTTATTGCATGGGAATGCCAGCGGTATGCCACATCACTGTGTCCAATCGAATCAGCCTGGGACAGCAGGAGGCCATGCTGCTGCCCAATCACATGTTGACGTTGACACCTACTGCACCTGTGATGCCGAATGACTTCACCGCAACTTCGAGCGACCCGACGGTAGCAGCTGTGAGGGTGATGAATGGCAAGGTACAGGTGGTTGGTATCAAGGAAGGCACGACGACAATTACAGTCGGCTCAACTGATGGCACGGCCACCCCTGCTATTTGTCTCGTGACAGTCTATACTGAGCCAGGCGACGTGAATTGCGACGGATACAGCACCATCAACGATGTTACTCTGATGATTGATTATCTGTTAGGTGGTGGATCTACTAACATTAAGATTGAGAACGCAGACGTGAATGGTGACGGCAAGGTCTCAGTAATTGACATTACCAACCTCATCGACCTCCTTCTGTCTGGAGATTCGTAATCTATTTCACGCTAAGACACTAAGAATTTAATGTAGAGACGCAAAATCTTGCGTCTCTCTTTTTTCACCTAAAAGGAATACAATAAATTCAATTGCCTTCCGCTCCCTTTGAAAATAAAGACAACTGTAACAACTATCATTCGAGACCCATTGTGATAAATTTCAATTCCTACAAAACCTTGCAAATTTAAAATTCAACTTTAAAATTGCAAGTTTTTCTTGCAATTTTGAATTCGGTGTTGATCAGTGAATTAACATTTTTTACGGGAGGGGGTTAGCATTCACTCTTTTAATTGTTGTAATTTTGGGCAATTATAAACCTATAATATGAGATTTTTATGAAAAAGATTATGTTTTCTCTCATCGCCCTAATGGCGGTCATGACAGTTCAGGCGCAATCCATTTGCGGGTCTTGGCAGAGTATGAAACCCGAAGTGAAAGAGTCAGAACAAGGCAAGATGTTGATTAGTGCCAATTACACCTTTAATGAGGATGGAACATTTGCTTCAGTTGCTGATATCACCTTCTCCGACACCAAAACTAAAAAGGATAAGGATATGGGATTCTCTCTCAAAGCCAGCATCATCGGAGTTTATACTCTTAAAGGAAATAAGTTGACACTTTGCTTTAACGGTTCTTCTTTAAAAATGGATGACTTCCGTTTATACGTTGATGGAGAAACGATAGACGATCCAGAATTTCTCAAAATGGTTAAAGACAGGTTAGGCAACGAGGCCAAAGCTAAATTTGCCGAAGAACTTACTGATGAGCACTATTCCATCAAGTTTAGCGCCAACGGCTCGATGCTTGAAATGACTGACGCAAAGGATGGCAAAACAGAGAGATTGATGCGAATGACAGGAAAGAACTAACGAGCATTTCCCTCTTTGCAGAGAATAACAAGCCCTGTGTCCGCAACCTCAAAACGGTTGGACACAGGGCTTGCCTTTTATTCTGTCGCTAATTAAGAGCGAGGGGGTCAGATGGTGCGCTCGACGGGGAGGACAAAGGCGCGGAGGCCCAGTTTAGGGGTCGCCAGGTCCATCTGGTGCAATTCGTCGAGGACGACGTCCACACGGCGGTCGTCCACCACGGTCAGGATGGCCGAGGCGATGGAGGGCCAGGCGTGTGTGGCATAGTGGGGTTCACCCGTCTTGCTGCCACGTCCCTGCACCTCTCGCCAGCCAGTGAAGCCGCGGCAGTTGAGCAGTTGCAGCTTCTCGACAATGCGGTCGTAGTAGGCCTCGTCAAAGGCTATAAATATCGCTTTCATATCGCTTTTGTTGTTAGTTTTTGCGTCTCTACATTCTACTTGGCGTGTTCCTTCCTTATTTTCTTGCGTGTGCGGCGGATACCGGTCAACGCAAAGATGGTGTACATCGTAGGCACGAACAGCAGGGTCATCAGCGTGGACATGGCCAGACCACCGATCACGGCGATACCCATCGGGCGCCACATCTCACTACCCACACCTGTGCCGACTGCCATGGGCACCATACCCAGGATGGTAGTCAGCGAGGTCATGAGCACAGGACGCAGACGCGAGTGACCACCATTGATCACGGCGCGACGGATGCTCATGCCGCGTTCACGGTTCAGGTTGATATAGTCGATAAGCACGATACCGTTTTTCACCACAATACCGATCAGCATGATGGCACCAATCATCGACATTACGTTCAGGTTGGTGCGCGTCAGCAGCAGGATGATCACGATACCCGAGAAGGCAAACATGATCGAGGTCATGATAATTGCGGGATAGGTGAACGACTCAAACTGGCTGGCCATCACGATGTAAACGAGCAGGATGATGAGCAGACCCAGCACGGCAAGGTCGCGGAACGAGTCTTGCTGGTCCTCATAGCTACCGCTCAACTGGATCATCACGTCGCCAGGCTTATCCATCTTGTCGATGAGCGGCTGGGCGTCGGCGATGACCTCACTCATGGCGCGGTCTTGAACAACGGTCGAGACGGTAATGATGCGCTCGCGGTCCTTACGCTCGATAGTGGGCGGATAGAACTGCTCGGTCACGGTACCCACCTCCTTGAGGCGCACACCCGTGCCCATTGCGTTATAGAGCATAATATTCTCGATATCCGTAATGCTGCGGCGGTGCTCGGGGTCGTACATCACCTTGATGTCATACTCCATACCGTCCTCACGGAAGTAGCTCGCCGTCGTACCGTTGATGCGGTTACGCAGGGCAGTGGCGGCGGTGCTCAGGTTCAGGCCGTACATCGCCAACTTCTCGCGGTCAAAGTCCACATGGTACTCAGGCTGGTAGTCGCTACGACTGATGTTGATGTCGGCGGTGCCAGGCACTTTCTCCAGGATGTGTTTCAGTCGCTGGGCAACGCTATCGGTCTTGGTGAAATCATAGCCGTAAATCTCGTAGTTCAGCGTACTCTGTCCGCTCATGCCACCACCACGGCTACCACCCACATTAACCATAGCTCGCTTCAACTCGGGATAGTGCTTGAGGTCTTCACGCATCGCGCCGGCAATCTCGGTGATGCTGCGCTTGCGCTCGTTGGACTTGTTGAGCATGATGTTCATCGAGATGATGTGGCTACCGTTGCTCTGCATCGAGGCAAAGGTGTTGTCGCTGCTGGCCTGGCCCACAGTGTAGTTGAAGGACTGGATTTCGGGATACTTCTCGGTCCATTCCTTGTAGATGCGCTGGCTGACGTCCTTAGCCAAATCAACGCGGCTGCCGATGGGCAACTCCAGTGAGACACCCAAGCGGCCGTTATCGTTGGTGGGGAAGAACTCAGTGCCGACAAACTTCATCAGTAAGAGCAAGAACACAAACACGCCCAGGGCGGTTGCTACGGTGATCCAGCGGTGGGCCACGCACTTGTCGAGCACCTTGGCATAGAAGTCGTCAATTTTGTTGAGCACCTTGAGGATGGGACCATAGACCTTCTGGAAAATCTTAGTGTCACCCACGTTGAGGCGCAACAGGCGGCTACACAGCATGGGCGTCAGCATCAAGGCACAGATCAGTGACAGCACCATCATGATGGTCACCATCCAACCCAGCTGCTTGAACAGCACACCAGTCATACCCTTGACCAACGTCAACGGGAAGAACACGGCAATCAGCGTCAAGGTCGAAGCCATAACCGACAGCGCCACCTCGTTGGTGCCGTTGACAGCGGCCTGCATGGGTGCCGATCCGCGTTCGATATGTGTCGTGACGTTCTCGAGCACCACAATGGCGTCATCGACCACCATACCGATGGCGATGGACAATGCCGACAGTGACACGATATTCAACGAGTTACCCGTCGCATACAGGTAGATAAACGAGGCAATCAGCGAGATGGGGATGGTCACCAGCACGATGACGGTAGCACGCCAGCGTCCCAAGAACACAAACACCACAATACCCACGAACAGCAATGCGAACAGCACGGTCTCGACAAGCGAGGCGATGGTGCTGCGGATGTTGTCGCTCGTATCCACAATGTAACCCAACTTGATGTCGCTGGGCAGGTTCTTCTGAATCTTGGGCAATTCCTCGGCAATCTTGGATGAAATCTGCACCGAGTTGGCACCCGACTGCTTCTGCACGATGATCATCGCACCCTTCTGGCCGTTGTTATAGCTCTCCTGGGCACGCTCCTCGAGTGAGTCGTCGATACGGGCCACGTCACGCAGGTGGACAACACCGCCAGTCTGGGACATGCCCACGACCATGGCACCCATCTGCTGCGGGTCGGTAAACTCACCCTGGACACGCAGGGGATAGGTCTCGTTACCGATGTCGAAGGTACCGCCAGGGATGTTACGGTTCTCGGCGCCGACAAGAGAGGCAACTGTCTCGACACTCAGGTTATAAGCCTCCATGCGCAGGGGGTCCAGATAGATGTGGACCTCACGCTTGGGGGCACCGGCGATAGACACCGAACCCACACCATCGACACGCGCCAGCGGGTTGGCAACGTTCTCGTCAAGGATCTTATACAGACCCGGCATACTCTGCCCTGCCTGCACCGAAAGCAGCACGATGGGAATCATGTCGCTGCTGAACTTGAAGATGATGGGCGTATTGGCATCGTCGGGCATCATACTCGACACCATGTCGAGTTTGTCACGCACGTTGTTGGTCAATGTCTCGATGTCGTAGCCGTACTCAAACTCCAGAGTCACAATCGAGATGTTCTCGCGGCTGTTCGATGTGATGTGCTTGAGGTGTTCCACCGAGTTGAGGGCATTCTCAAGCGGACGGGTCACGTTCTGCTCGATGTCCGACGCACTGGTTCCCGCGTAGCTGGTCATCACCATGATGGTGTTGGTCTCCACGTCGGGGAACAAGTCAATGGGCAGACTCCTGAGCGAGAACAGACCCAGCACAATCAGTGCCACGAAGATGAGGATCGTGGTCACCGGTCGTTTGACTGAACTGGAATATAAACTCATAACTGAATCTATTGTTTAGTTTCTCCCATTGCTGAAACTTGAAGTTTGGTTCCAGGTCAGAGTACAATAGAATCCTCTAAACCCTAAACGCTAAACGCTAAACTTCAAGTTTTGCAATCGCGAAACTTGAATACTACTTCTTGAGTTGAACTTTAGCACCATCCTGCAGGCGTGATGCGCCGGCGATAACCACCTGGGTTCCGGGAACAAGACCGCCCTTAACCTCATAGCGGTCCTCCAGACGCTGACCCAGTTCAACCTCGCGCAGCTCTACTTCACCACCCTGGTAAACCCAGACGTAACGGACACCCGAACCCACCTGCTTCTGAACGGCGCGGTCAGGAACGACAACGCTGTGGGCAGTGCCATAGTTGAAGTTCACGCGGGCAAACATGCCGGTGCGTACCTTGTCGTTGCGGTTGGTGATAGCCACCTCGACCTGGAAAGTGCGGCTCGTTGCGTCAACGGTGGGATGAATCAGGTACACCTGGCCCTGGAAAACCTCGTCGCCGTAGGTGTCAAACTTCACCGTCACGGGCATACCGCGCTTCACGTGGGGATATTCGCTCTCGTTCACGTTGACGATGACCTTGAGCGGCTGTTGTTGCTCGATGGTCAGGATGGGAAGGCCTGAGGGCAGGTCGCCAGCGTCATAGTTCTTGGCTGTCACCACGCCGCTCACGGGTGAGGTAAGCACCGTATTCTCCTGCATGGTGCGGATGGCGCGTGCAGTAGCATCGTACTGAGCCTGCAGCTGGTCCACTGCCTGCTGCGTGCCACCGCCGATTTTTACCAGTTCACGGGCGCGGTCCAATTCGCGCTTCAAGTTGGCAAGGGAAATCTGCTGCTGGGCGATGTTCACATCGTCAAGGATGACCAAGCGCTGGCCACGGGCCACACGCGAACCCACGTCAACGAGGATGCGTTTGATGCGCGCACCGCTGTTCGACGAGATGTTGTTGGTCTTGAAGGCCTCCACGGTACCTGTGTACTCGCTGGTCTGCTTCACAGCTTCCTCACCGATGGTCACCACCTCGACCATGGGCAGTTCCTCCTTCATTTCGGTTGCTTTCTTGTCATCCTTGCTGGAGCATGATGCCAGAGCCAGGACAACCATCACAATCGGGAAAAATTTCTTAGTCTTCATTGCTTGATAATATTGTTTTGTTTAGTTTTTTATCTTGTTATTCTAGAACATCTAGCTCACTACCTCACGTAGTGTGTATTGCCCAGCACATACTCCAGGTCGCTCTCGGCAACGAGGTAGTTATAAATGGCCTGATAGTATGACAATTGGGCGGCCATCAGGGCGTCCTCGGTGTCACGCAGTTGGATGAACGAGGCGGCACCGATCTTAAAGCTCTTCTGCATGATATCGTGAGCTTTCATCGCCATGACCACACCAGCCTCATTACTCTCAATCTGCTTGAGGTTTTTGGCGACGGCGTCGTTCTGGGTGGCTACCTGCATGTGCAAATTGCGCTCCAGGTTCTCACGTTGCCACTTCATCTCCTCGACGGCGATTTCGGCCTGTTTCTGCTTGTAATAGCGCTGACCGCCCTGGAAGATGGGGAAGGCAAGCGTCAGACCCACGTTAGACGCGCGGCTCCAGCGGAAACCGCTAACGGGGCTGCCGTTGTTCATCGAGTGCCACATCAAGCTGGCGCTACCCGTCAGTGTGGGATACCATGCCATCTTCTGCACATCGAGGACCTTCTTCAGGTAGTCGGTCTGCAGGTCCAGCGCCTTGAGGCTGGTGTTGTTGGCAAGCGTTGTATCAGCTCCCATCGTATTGCTCAACGCGCGGGCATACATTCCACCCCTGAAGTCATCCAACTGCTGGCTCGCTGAGATTTCGGTGCGAACGTCCATACCCATGAGCACCTTCAATTGAAGGGTCAAGGCATCAATGGAGTTCTCGGCTTCGAGAATCGCGGGCTCGAGGTTGGACACGGCGACATTGGCGCGCAGCACGTCATATTCCGACGCTGCGCCCAACTCATACTTCTTCTGAAAGATTTCGGCGTTCAACTTGGCCGTGGCATGGTTCTCCTCTATCACGCGCTTGCTGTCTTGTGCCAACAGCAGGGAATAGTAGGTTTTCTCGATCTGATTGACCAGCGACAGCTTGTTGGCGCGGGCCGCTTCCACATTCTGGAGAATCTGGTTCTCGGTTAGTTTGATGGATTTCCACAACTGGGGCACCACCAGGGGTATCGAAGCCTGGAAGCCACCACTGTGGTTGTTGTCACTACCCATCTTGATGGCCATGGTGCCTGCATCAGTGTCCATGTACATCGTCTGCAACGACAGGTTGCGCGTGTATTGGCCCGCAAGGTTAATCGTGGGGAACAACTGTCCCAACGCTTCCTTGTGGCTATAATCCACACGCGTGATCTCCATCTCATTCACCTTGATGGTGGGGTTCTCGTTCAGGGCGATGCGTACGCACTCGTCGAGTGACAAGGCTAACTGGGCCTGTGCCTCCACAGCACCGCCGATGAACATTAATAGAATAATGTAAAGTAACTTTTTGGTGTACATTGTATCGTGTAGTTTTATTGATTTTGCTGTTGTTGACTCTCAAGATACTCGATCATCTCGATGCCCTTGATGGTGGCGACGCCACGCAGGAAACTGATGAACACATGGTCAAACATGTCCTCCTGCTTGAAGCCGTATTTGGTGCCATTGGGGTTCTCATGCAGCTGGCGCAGGGCCTGGGAAAACAGATAGGCTGCAATCTCGGGATTGATGCGCTTGATGACCAGACCCTCATCCTGGGCCTGGCGCAACACCGACGCAATGCCGGTAATCACGGTTCTCTCATTCTCGATATGCTTCTCAAAGATGTCGGGGTACAGGCGCTTGATATCATTGATAAATGCAACTGATGTGGTCTCGTAAATCTTGCGGGCGCGCTGATAGACACGGTACATCGCCTCAAAGCAGTTGGATGATGTGCTGAAAACCTCTTTCAGATGGGCATTCTTGAGTTCATGCTCTCGATGCATACACTCACTGATAAGGGTGCGCTTGTCGGGAAAGGTCTCGTAGAGGGTGCGCTTGGAGATGCCGCAGGCGCGAGCGACGTCGTCCATCGTCATCGATGCGGGACCCACGCTCGTCAGCAACTGGCTGCATTCTGTCACAATCCGTTCTCTTGTATCCATTGGATAATTGCTGTAATGGTTCTAATGTATTATTTGTGGGTGCAAAATTACAGAAAACTTTTAAAACTCCAAAAGTTTTCTTGGTTTTTCACGCATAATGGCAGGTTTTTTCTTCTAATAACATAAAGAGGGCGGTGCCCAAATTGGCATCGCCCTCAAAATCATAACTTAGCTAAGGCCTAAAGCCTAAAACCTAAAGTCTAAAACATTACCTTGCTGCTCTTAACAGCACCACTCTTGTAACGGGTAACCACGATGTTAACACCGTCCCAAGGCTGCTTGCTCTGAACGCCAGCCATGTTGACATAGGTGACAGACTCGATCTCGTCACCATCGGCGATCAGCGACTTGACAGCAGTATGGCCGCCCATGTTAACACTTACCAGAGTTACTTCCTGGGTGTTGCTGGTGCCGGTGGTACCGTCAACATAGTTAGCAACGATGTAGTAGGAGTAGGTTCCACCCTCTACCAGGTTGCTCAGTGTGATGCCAGTCGAACCAGCGTCAATGTCGGTGATCACGAAGTTGGTGTTGTCACCCGTTGCAGTAGCGTTGAGGTTCATCGTGCCGGCATAGATACCGATCCAAGTCATATCAGGCGAGTAGCTGCTGTCGGTCGAGTAGATGGTGATCTTGTCACCAGCACTACCGGTCACGGTCCAGGTGTAGGTCTCGCCCTTAGCGAAGGTGTGACCCACTGCCGAGGTCTTAGCCGACTTCACGGTGATATTACCGGTACCATAGCTGGTATTGGCAGTAGTGATCTGAATAGTAAAGGTTGCATTGCTGTAACCCGACGGGATGGTGAAGGTGATAGTGCCATAGGTCGTCGAAGAGCCCCACCATGAAGAGGAGTTCTTGGTGTAAATGGCACCGTTACCTGCCTTGACATTGGAACCACCCCACGGCGAGGTCAGCGTGATGCTAGCGTAGCTGCCGGTGTAGTTGCTGCCGTCGAGGCTGCCCAGCAGAGTAGTCTCGGGCTCAGGATCATCACCACTGGGCTGAGCGGTCAACGTTCCGTACATGGTGTAGCTCGAAACGGTGGATGCATCAACATCGTGGGTCCAGTTGGCCGTGAAGCTGGTGCTGCTCACAATGGTAGGAGTGGTCAATACGGGATTGGCCTTGTTGATGGTGGCGTTACCGGTCAGGGCTACGGTCTTGCTAGTAGCACCCGAGCTGGCCACAGTAACGGTAGCCGTCTGCGTGCCATAAGCCGTGGGCTTGTAAGTCACGGTCACATTCACGCCGTTAGCGGCATTGGCTGCGGTGATGCTCGACTGCGAGATGGTGAAGACGCTGGCACCGCTCACGCTGAGCGTCACGTTGCCGGTAAGGTCAGCACCCGTTACCTTAAATGTAGCAGTCTTGGTTTCACCCACGTTGGCGGTCATGTTCAGGCTGGTGGGAGTAACCGTCAAGGTCGGGGTAGCTGCAGGCTCCTCGTCCTTGAGGGTAACGCTCTGCTCGTTACTCCAAGCGCTCTCGCTGCCGTCGGTGTAGATAGCCTTTACCTTATAGGTATAGGTGGCACCAGCGGTCAGGTTGTTCACGGTGTAGTACTTGTTGGTGATACCCGTGATGGTGCGAGCGGTAGCATCGCCGGTCTCGGTAGCGTTGAGGGTAATGTTGCCTGCATAAACCTTGATCAGCGACATATCGGGTGAGTAGCTGCTGTCGGTCGAATAGATGGTGATGACATCGCCAGTCTTGCCAGTCACAGTCCAAGTGTAGGTCTCACCCTTTGAGAAGGAGTGACCCACAGCCGAGGTCTGGGTGGACTTCACGGTGATGTTACCCGAACCATAGGTGCCGCTCACAGTGGTAATCTGTACGCTGAAGGTGGTGTTGCTGCTGTAACCCGAAGGAATGGTAAAGGTAATCTTACCAGACGAACCGGATGTGTAAACAGCGCTGTTACCACCCTTGACATTGGTGCCACCCCACGGCGAGCTCAGCGTGATGGTCTTGTAGCTGCCCGTGTAGTTGCTGCCGTCGATGGTGCCCAGCAGGGTCGTTCCGGTCGAAGGAGTCGAGCCGCCCTGGCCATTCACTTGCAGGGTATAGCTGGCCACGTTAGAGCTTGCCGTCTGGTCGGTCCAGTCTGCGCGGAAGCTTGAACTGGTGACGTAGCTGGAGTTAGCGGCGCTCATCACAGGCGTGTAGGTCGTGATGGGCGCGGCGGAGGCGGTACCCGTCAGGCTTACGGTCTTGCTCTCGGCGCCCGAGCTGGCGATGGTGATGGTGCCGGTCTGGGTGCCAGTTGCAGTGGGCTTGTAGGTTACGGTCACGTTCACACCATTGGCGGCATTGGCTGCCGTGATGGTGGTCGGTGAGATGGTGAATACGCTGGAACCACTCTTGGTGAGTGTCACGTTACCAGTCAGGTCGGCACCGGTTACCTTGAAGGTGGCGGTAGCGGTCTCGCCCGTGTAAGCCGACATATTCAACGAAGTGGGAGTTACGGTCAGGGTCGGTGTTGCAGCAACGGGCTCAGTCAGGGTAACTTCCTGCTCGTTACTCCAAGCACTCTGAGAACCGTCGGTGTAGATGGCCTTCACCTTATAAGTAAATGTGCCACCCTCCTTCAGGTTGTTCACGGTGTAGTACTTGTTGGTGATACCCGTGATGGTGCGTGAGGTCTCACCGCCGGTCTCGCTGGCAGCAAACATGTTGACGGATGAAGCGTCGCCAGCATAGATCTCGATCTTGCTCACGCTGATGTAGTTGCTGGTGGAGCCGATGGTCACCTTGTCGGTCGATGAGCAGTTCAGCACAAAGGTGTAGGTAGTGCTGTTATCGCTCAGTGCCTGAGTCTGGGTCTGGCTGCCAGAGCCCACGCTCAAGGTGGCGTTGCCATAGTAGCTCGAGTAGTAGGAATAGGCGGTTACCTTAACGGTCATCTTGCTGTAGCCGCTCAGGCTATAGTTAGGCGATACCAGGTTGCCGCCGGTGATGAGCATACCGGTGTTGGCATATACATAGGTCGAAGCGGTCCAGCCGGTTCCCAGATAGCTGGCAATGTTGCTGGACACGTCGGTCAGGTAACCGTCACTGTTGGTGACTTGAGTTACGCTGCTCAGGTCGATATTGGCGAGCTGTGAGGTAGCGGGAGTGCTGCCCTTCTCGGTCACTTGCAGGGTGTAGCTGGAAACGTTTGAGCTCGAGGTCTGGTCGGTCCAGTTAGCACGGAAGCTGTTCGTCGTGATGTAGCTGCTGTTGGCGGCACTCATCACGGGAGTGTAAGTCTCCAGGGCGGCTGCCGTGGCAGTGCCGCTCAGCGATACCGACTTGCTCGTAGCGCCGCTGCTGGCAATGGCGATGCTGCCAGTGTGCGTGCCGGCTGCCGTGGGTTTATAGGTCACGGTAACGGTGGCGCCGCTGGCGGCTGCGCTAGCGCTGATGGTCGTGGGAGAAATCGTGTAAACGCCGTTGGCGTCGGTCTTGGTCAGAGTGACGTTGCCCGTGAGGTTGGTACCCGTCACGGTGAAGGTCTTGGAAACGGTCTGACCGGCAGTGGTGCTGAACGACAGCGAAGTCGGGCTGACAGTCAGCGTCGGAGTGGCGGTGCTGCCACTGGGAGGCTGGATACCGATCACCATCTGCTGATATACGTTGAAGTTGTAGCTGCTGTAACCGAAGGAGTTCAGTGCGCACCAGGCGTTACCGTCACCACTCCAACCGAAGTTAACGTGGTACTTGTTGGTGCTGCTGTTGTAACCATCGACATTGAAGGCGTGGCCACCGGCATTGGAGCTCACAGCGCAGAAGACGATGGGACGGCCTGCGGCCATCTCCTCCTGAATCAACGCAGCCCACTGGGCGTCGGTATAGAGCGTGGAGCCGCCGCTATAGGCGCTGGTCTTCTTCACGAAGCGGGTGGTGCTGGAATCGTAACCGAAGAAGGTGAAAGCATTGCGGATATTGCTGACACTATCAACGCTCACACCGCTACCTCCAGCTGCGCTTGTGCCATAGCCCATGTGCTCGGCCTGGCCCACATAGCGCATCAGCGTGGCAACAGCAGTGCCCTGAGCGGTGGTGTAGCTGCCAGTGTAGCTGTCCAGCATGTTGGCCCAATCAAACGTTGTTGAGGGCAGTGCTGAGTGGGTATAGCTGGTTGAACCGTAGCTTGAGTAGCTGATGGTCGATTTGTAGCCCGGAACGACACCAGTAGCGGCAGTCGGGTACTTCCAATAGTAGAACACCATCGATGCCGATGTGGCGGGGCAGCCCGTCAGACACTGGTAATTACCGAATTTACACTGGTTCCAGTAGGGTGCCTCCTGGTCCCAGTTGCACGTCAACAGCGGACCGTAGGTCGTGGCGTTCATCGAGGGAGCGTGGGCAGGCACCAAGGTGCTTGATTGCAGACCCGGATGCTCTTGCAGGAACATGATCTGATCCTTGTACTGTCCGAGCATGTCTTGGAGGCCCGGGGGCATGTTGTTCACGTCCTTCAAGGGACGGTCACCCACCATCAGGATATCGACGGCGCGGTCATCGCCGGCGACTACCAGGAAGGTAGTAGAGGTGTTGTAGATGTAATAGACGGGTTCGTTAATCTTAACTTTACCCATCTCTGCCTTGAGCAACACAGGAGTGACTGCTCCAGGTGACATGATTTTACCAGCATAAAGCTCATTTTTCAGAAAACTTTGTGCTTTCTTCATGGCCGTAGCCTGGTCTACAGGTGCGGCCGACAATGACATCGCCATAATCATGGCGGTCAGTAAAAACAGTAATTTCTTCATAAGCCTTTTAAGTTTAAGCTGTTATTAAAATTAGGTTATATGAAATATAGGATTAATCATGAGTATTTAATCGCCCCAAAGTTAGTAACGATTTTTTAACTATCCAAAGTTTTTCACGATAATTTTTCGTTTTTACAAATCTGACGCTTGACAGTCTATCGCTTTTTATGCGGTATTAGTGCGATTTTCTCAAAATCAAGATTTGACCTATCTTCAATAATTATCGATGATATCGGGCTTTTGGCCATTTGTGATTTTTGGGTTACCTTTGTGGTGAGTAATATAACAGATACGATTATGAAATCAGCCAGCAATATGCATGAGGTGCTTGCCTTCCTGCGCCAACTTGCCATCAACAACGACCGCACGTGGTTTAAAGCCCACAAGGACCAGTTCGATGCCGTGCGCATCCCGTGGGAACAGGACATGGAACGCCTCATCGGCCTAGTCGCCGCCTATGACCCCCAAGCCCGCGGTCTCACCGTCAAGGACAGCGTTTACCGCATCTACCGCGACATCCGTTTCTCCCATGACAAGCGCCCCTATAAGAACTATTTCTCGGGGGTGATCGGCAAGGGAGGCCGACACACCTTGCAGTCATGCTACTATGTCCACTTCGGCGTCGAGGAGATGATGCTGTGCGGCGGCATCTGGTGGCCCGAGAAGCCGCTGCTCGACCAGATCCGCACGCTCATCGATGCCGAGGCCGATGAGTTCCTCGCCATCATCAACAATCCCGAGATCTCCTCGCGTTACCAGTGGATGTCGCGATCCCTCAAGACCATGCCCAAGGGCTTTGACAAGGACCATCCCATGGCCAAATATTTGAAAATGAAGGAATACTTGCTGGTCATGAACATTGATGAGGACTACCTGGATTGCGAGGATTGGGTGGAGCGCGTCGCCAGCGACTTACAACCTCTCAAGCCCTTGCATGATTTCCTTAATTATGTGTTTGAATAATCGCCCCTATTGTTACAAATCGTAACTTGGGATTTTGTCACCATTTTGGCAAAAGTGTCGGCAATTTGTCACGCAAAGGCAAAGAAAGACGACGCTTTTGCCATATTTTTTGCCTTTTTAGCAACGCGAAACAGATTTTTTTGAACGTGCGAGTGTTAATTTCTCAATAAAATAACACCTATTAGAAAAAATGGCAGTATCTTTGCGGGCGATTTTCACAGGTACAACCTCTGAAAATGGCATGAAAACCTGAAATAACTGAATAATCAACATAAAAATTTTAGAATCTATGAAGAAATCCTTTATCCTCCTGCTGGCAATGGCATCCGCACTGGGACTGCACGCCAGTGAAGCCGACCTGGTGATTCCCCAGTCGGTGCATGAGTTGAGTTTCTTGCATTGGGGTTTCCTGGTGACCATCCTGGGTATACTCTTCGGTGTCTATCATTTCATGAAGACCAAGAGCCTGCCCGTGCATCCCGCCATGCGCGAGATCGGTGAGGTCATCTTCAAGACCTGCTCCACCTACCTCAAGCAGCAGGGCCGTTTCTTGGCCATCCTGTTCATCTTCATTGGCATCGTGGTCGCCTTCTACTTTGGCGGCTTGAGCCACATGAAGGCATGGGAAGTGCTCATCATCCTGCTGTCTACCGTAATCGGTATGCTCGGCTCCTATGCTGTGGCTGCCTACGGTATCCGCATGAACACCTATGCCAACGCCCGCATGGCCTTCGCTTCGCTGCGTCGTGACCCGTTGCGCCTGCTCAACATCCCCTTGAATGCGGGTATGAGCATCGGCGTGATGCTGGTGTGCGTCGAGCTGTTCATCATGCTGGCCATCCTCTTGCTGGTTCCCTGCAACCTGGCAGGTGTATGCTTTATCGGCTTCGCCATCGGTGAGAGCCTCGGTGCCAGTGCACTGCGTATCGCTGGTGGTATCTTCACCAAGATTGCCGACATCGGCAGCGACCTGATGAAGGTGGTCTTCAAGATCGGTGAGGACGACCCCCGCAACCCTGGTGTGATTGCCGACTGTACCGGTGACAACGCTGGTGACAGCGTTGGCCCCACCGCCGACGGCTTTGAGACCTACGGTGTGACGGGTGTGGCACTCGTGTCGTTCATCCTGCTCGCCGTGGCCAATCCCGAGATTCAGACCCGCCTGCTCATCTGGATCTTCTCGATGCGTATCCTCATGGTCATCACTTCGATTGTGGCCTACTGGATCAACAAGGGCATCTGCAAGGCACAATTTGCCGGTAAGGATAGCCTCGACTTCGAGAAGCCGCTGACCAGCCTCATCTGGATCGCTTCGGCACTGAGTATCGCTGTAACCTATGTCGTATCTTACTTCCAGCTCAATGCCCTGGGTGGTAACCTGTGGTGGCAGCTGGCAAGCGTCATATCGCTAGGCACATTGGGCGCGGCCCTCATCCCCGAGATCACCAAGGTGTTCACCTCGCCCAAGAGCGGCCACGTGCAGGAAGTCGTTAAGGCTTCGCACCAGGGTGGTGCTTCGCTGAACATCCTCAGCGGTTTCGTTGCCGGTAACTTCTCTGGCTTCTGGACCGGTCTGGCCTTCGCCCTGTTGATGTTCGCTGGCTATGCCCTGTCGATCGACATTCCCGCCGACATGATGATCTATCCCGCCATCTTCGCCTTCGGTCTGGTGGCCTTTGGTATGCTGGGCATGGGTCCCGTCACCATCGCTGTAGATAGCTATGGCCCCGTGACCGACAACGCCCAGAGCGTCTATGAGCTCTCCCTCATCGAGGAAGTGCCCAACAAGGACGAGGAGATCGAGCGTGACTTCGGCTTCAAGCCCGATTGGGAGAAGTCCAAGCACTACCTCGAGGAGAACGACGGTGCAGGCAACACCTTCAAGGCCACTGCCAAGCCCGTGCTCATCGGTACCGCAGTTGTTGGTGCCACCACGATGATCTTCTCAATCATCCTTGTGATCCAGAAGACCCTCGGCGTGGATCCTGCCAGCCTGCTCAACCTGTTGAATCCCTACACCATCATCGGCTTCCTGCTGGGTGGTATGGTGATCTACTGGTTCACCGGAGCTTCGACCCAGGCAGTTACCGTGGGTGCCAACCGTGCTGTTGCCTTCATCAAGGACCACATCAAGCTCGATCCCAACGCACCCAAGAAGGCCGACACCAAGTCATCCGTCGAGGTCGTAAAGATCTGCACTCAGTATGCCCAGAAGGGTATGTTCAACATCTTCCTGGCCATCTTCTTCTTCGCCCTCGGCTTCGCCTGCTTGGCATCGCCGGGTAGCGTCGGTGGCAACAACGCCGTTTCGCTCTTCGTTTCTTATCTCATCTCGATTGCCCTCTTCGGCTTGTTCCAGGCCGTATTCATGGCCAACGCCGGTGGCAGCTGGGATAACAGTAAGAAGGTAGTAGAGGTTGACCTCGACCTCAAGGGTACTGACCTGCACGATGCTTCGGTGGTCGGTGACACCGTCGGTGATCCCTTCAAGGACACCTCCTCGGTATCGCTGAACCCCATCATCAAGTTCACCACCCTCTTCGGTCTGCTCGCCATGGAAATGGCCATCGCCCCCAACTTCCAGGCAATTGCACCCTGGGCGGGTATCATCCTCGTTCTCGTGGCTATCTACTTCGTTTGGCGCTCCTTCTACCGCATGCGCATCGACGACACCATGCAGAACGTCATCGATTCCTACAAGAAGTAAGGCAAAACTTTTCTAACGAAATGTAGAGACGCAAGGTTTTGCGTCTCTTTTTTTCATCATACTGTCTCTGTAGAGACGCAAAAACCGGTGCAAGTCGAAGGCCATGAAAGCTTGCTTTCAATGGCTGAGCGCAGCCAGGTTTATCCAAATCTTGCGTCTCCATGCGAGCCCCCGTCAATAGTCAAGGCGGCTGGACACCACACAACGTCCAGCCGCCTTGCATGTCATCAGCCATTTAATGAAAAAGCCCACCGAGGTCATCGGTGAGCCTATATGTCTTTACTATTATAATTTACTCTGCTTCTTTCTTAATCTGGATGCCTAAACTTTCGAACTCATCTCTATATTTTTTATATAATTCTTCCATTTTCTCGACTGGAGTCGATGTTGTATTGAAAATAGATTCATCAGAAAGGATTTTGGCTAAAAAGATTTCTTTTGCTTTCTCTTTCTCCCCAATGCTTAGTAAGAAATCGATTTTTGTACTGTAATCATCATTCCTATCTATCTGGTTTTTGATTTTACTAACATCGTTACACATTCCCCAAACTTTGAATAATAAAATAAGGCACAAAATCCACCAAACAATGGAAATAATAAAAATAACTGGATCCATGATAAAAACAATTAATTGATTAATAATATCACAAAGTTACATCAATTCTGATAAAGGCAACACTTTTTGTCAAAAAAAGCAGGTGATGCTCGACCGTGACCTGCACATGTACACTTTATAAAATAAGAATACTAATTATAAAATAAGAATACTAAAAACAACACTAGTGTCCACGAAAAATCGTTAACAATTTCTTGAATAGCCTATCGTCACTAG
>CAMZFV010000008.1 GCA_947306175.1 uncultured Prevotellaceae bacterium | reverse complement strand
AAGACAAGTACTTTGCCAAGAAGAACTATCCCCCGGGCCAGCATGGTGCCAACCGTCGCCGCAAGATGTCTGAGTATGGCACACAGCTTCGCGAAAAACAGAAGGCTAAATACACCTATGGCGTGCTTGAGCGTCAGTTCCGCAACCTCTTCAACAAGGCTTCTCGCATGAAGGGTGTAACGGGTGAGGTGCTTCTGCAACTGCTCGAGGCTAGGCTCGACAACGTTGTTTATCGCCTCGGTATCGCTCCCACGCGTGCCGCTGCCCGTCAGCTCGTCCTCCACCGTCACATCACCGTCGACGGTAAGGTCGTGAACATTCCTTCCTACTCGGTAAGTGAGGGTCAGATCGTTGCTGTTCGTGAGAAGTCCAAATCGCTCGAGGTCATCCAAGACGCCCTCGCTGGCTTCAACCACAGCAAGTATCCCTGGATCGAATGGGACGAGAACGTCAAGGGCGGTAAGCTCCTGCACATGCCCGTTCGTGAAGACATTCCTGAGAACATCAAGGAACAGTTGATCGTCGAGTTGTATTCTAAACAGTAAAATTTTTATCCATGGCTATTTTAGCATTCCAGAAACCCGACAAAGTCTTAATGTTGGAAGCCGACAATTCGTTCGGCAAATTTGAGTTCCGCCCTCTGGAGCCCGGTTACGGCGTCACCATCGGTAACGCCCTGCGCCGCATCCTCCTCTCGGGACTCGAAGGCTTTGCTATCTGCAGCATCCGCATCGACGGTGTGCAGCACGAGTTCGCAACCATCCCCGGTGTTAAGGAAGATGTTACCAACATGATCCTTAACCTCAAGAAGGTGCGCCTCAAACGCATTGTCGAAGACACCGACACAGAGAAGGCCGTTGTCAAGGTTTCAGGTCAGAGCGTCTTCAAGGCAGGCGATATCGGCAAGGTCCTCAGCGCGTTCGAGGTGCTTAACCCCGAGCTCGAGATCTGCCACATCGACCCGTCAAGCGGTTTCCAGATCGAACTCTCGATCAACAAGGGCAGGGGCTATCTTCCCGCCGAGGAGAACCGCAACGCCAATGACCCCATCGACGTGATTGCAATCGACTCGATCTACACGCCCATCCTGAACGTGAAGACCACCGTCGAGAACTTCCGTGTCGAGCAGAAGACCGACTACGAGAAGCTCGTCATTGAAATCACTACCGATGGCTCCATTCATCCCAAGGACGCTCTCAAGGGCGCTGCCGAGATCCTGATCCAGCACTTCCAGCTCTTCACCGACCGTGAAATCGTCCTCGATAACACCGAGGTTAACGGTAACGAGGAGTTTGACGAGGAAGTACTCAAGATGCGTCAGCTGCTCAAGACCAAACTTGTTGACATGGACCTCTCTGTGCGCGCACTCAACTGCCTCAAGTCGGCAGAGGTCGAGACGCTTGGAGAACTCGTGGTCTTCAACAAGACCGACCTGCTCAAGTTCCGCAACTTCGGTAAGAAGTCGCTCAGCGAGCTTGAGGAGCTGTTGGCCACACTCAATCTGCACTTTGGCATGGATATCACTAAATACAAATTAGAAAAAGAGTAAAAAACAATGAGACACAATAAGAAATTCAACCACCTGAGCCGTAAGAGCGCCCACCGTGATGCCATGTTGGCCAACATGACCATCTCGCTCATCATGCACAAGCGCATCGTCACGACCCTCGCTAAGGCTAAAGCCCTGCGCGTGTATGCCGAGCCCCTGATCAACAGGACCAAGGACGACACTACCGCATCGCGTCGCCTCGTCTTCAAGCACCTCCAGAACAAGGAGGCCGTCAAGGAACTCTTCTCGACCGTTGCCGCTAAGGTGGCCGACCGTCCCGGTGGCTACACCCGCATCCTCAAGCTCGGCAACCGTCTGGGTGACAACGCCAAGACCTGCTTCATTGAGCTCGTTGACTTCAATGAGGCTATGCTCGCTGCCAAGGATCAGGAGAAGACCGCTGCCAAGAAGAGCACCCGTCGCAGCCGCAAGAAAGCCGCCGCTCCCGCAGCCGCCGCTC
This sequence comes from uncultured Prevotellaceae bacterium, assembly GCA_947306175.1. Classification (GTDB taxonomy): domain Bacteria; phylum Bacteroidota; class Bacteroidia; order Bacteroidales; family Muribaculaceae; genus Sodaliphilus. The sequence continues at coordinate 82,922 of CAMZFV010000008.1, read as the reverse complement.
CCGCAGCCGAGGCTCCCGCCGCTGAGGAGGCTCCCAAGACCGAAGAATAATCAATACACCGTATTATTCCACTTATATCGAGAAACCCTGTACACCGCGTGTACAGGGTTTCTTGTGTAGTTTGTTGGAGTCTGTTCGGGCGCTTAGTCGGCTTTAGAAACCTTCCCCAGGATGATCGTGTCCGTCTTGCCCTCCGGGGCATCAGGCAATGGGGACGCCGGCAGCTTGCTCACAACATTATCCAGCAGAGCCTTGTTCTTGTTCAAGGTGTCGCCCTCAGGAGAGATGACAAACATCTCCTTGGGCGGCTCTGTATTATTGTTCATGTTCTCGATGACTACAGCCGACATCCGGTCGATAAACATGTTCAAGGCATCAGTGTCGTTTTTGGCATCAAATGTCTCTACCTGTTCCGAATTATCCATTGCCCTCTTTACAAACTTGTAGTGCCTGGGTTTCTCGTTGCAGGACCACAAGCAGGACAATGCGATGGCGGTAATCACGATAGGAATGATCCTTCTCATCTCAGATTACTCCTTGATTTCCCAGCCCAGAGCGCTGGCACCAAGCACGGCAGCGTCACTCTCCTTGAGCTCGCTGATGAGGATCTTGGCTTTACCCTTGAAGATGCCCAGCACGTTGCGCTCATATGCCTCCTTAACGGGGTTCATGATCAGGTCACCGCTCTTGGTCAGGCCACCGAACAGCACAAAGGCCTCAGGACTTGAGAAGTTGGTGAAGTCAGCCAGAGCCTCGCCCAGGATCGTACCAGTGTACTCAAAAATTTCCTTTGCCAGTTTGTCGCCGGCGATAGCGCAGTCATACACATCCTTGCTCGTGATGTTGTCGATGTCATACTCGCGCAGCTTCGACGGGTCTTTGCGGATCTCCAGGAACTCACGAGCAGTGCGGGCAACACCCGTTGCCGAGCAATAAGCCTCCAGACAGCCCGTACGGCCGCAGCCGCACACGCGTCCGTTATGGCGCTTCACAATCACGTGGCCCAGCTCACCGGCAAATCCGTCATGGCCATAGACCATCTGACCGTTCACCACGATACCGCTGCCCACACCAGTGCCCAGCGTGATCATGATAAAGTCCTTCATACCACGTGCCACGCCATAGGTCATCTCGCCGATAGCGGCAGCGTTAGCGTCATTGGTGATCAAGCAAGGGATACCAAATTTCTTCGTCACCATTTCAGCCAGGGGGATGGGAGTCGGCCACGGCAGGTTCGGAGCCTGGTCGATCAGGCCAGTGTAATAGTTGCCGTTAGGAGCACCGATGCCGATGCCGTTAATTTTGCCCACAGCATCATTATCCTCCATCAAGCGGGTCAGCTCAGTGTGCAGCTCGTCGATGTAGTCATTAAAGTCGCTGTGTTTAGCCGTTTTGATAGAGCTGCTGGCAATCACATTGCCGCGAGCGTCCACGATGCCAAAGACGGTGTTAGTACCGCCCATGTCGATTCCGATTACATAAGGTTTTGCCATGTTTTTGGTTCTTTTTTATAGGTTGATAATAAAATGATTAATTACATACTTGAAGAGAAGGCAAAGATAATAAATTCTTTTCATTTTCTCTTTCAATCCCTCTCTTTTTTGTCTAATTCACTAAAAATAAGGTAGTGCGCGCCAGTTAAAATATGTTAACAAATGGGCTAACTTCCTGTACTACAAAGGTAACAAAAAAGACATCCCATCGTCAATACCAAAAAGCAATAATAATGACTTATTTATGTTGTTGATTGTTTAGTAATCTAATTACTAGAAAATTTTTAATAAAATTATTTGGTGGTTTGAGATTTTTGTAGTATATTTGCAACATGGTCGATATAAGTATAGCTAATACTGAAAGCGGTGTAAGGCTTTGTGAACTGGCTGAGGTGATCTCAGGCGTGTTCGTGAAGTCTGTTCCTGCAGGACAAGTCCTCTATATTCAGATGAAAGATCTGATGGTGGGCGCTCCTGGGGCTACTGCTGCAAGGATTGACTATACGCCTAAGTTGGAGCGTTACATGCTCAGGCGAGGGGACTTGCTTTTCGCTGGAAAAGGAACGACATACTTGTGCCAAGTGTTCCTGCATGATGTTCCAGCTATCCCTTCCACTACATTATATATTATTAGACCCACTAGTGAGCGTATTACCGCCGAATACCTGTGCTGGTACCTGAATCATCCGAAGGTGGTGGCAACCGTTAAAGCCGGACAGGCGGGAAGCAGCACGCTGATGGTCCACAAGTCCACCCTTGAGGGCTTGCGGGTAATCGTGCCTGACCTTGCCACTCAACACCGTATGGTAGAGCTTCACCGGCTCCAGCAGCGTGAAAAGCAACTGCTTGAATCGCTTGCAGAGAAAAAGGTACAACTCACAGACCAACTACTTTTTGATGAAATCATTAAGAAATCCACGATATGACAACACGAAAAATCACTCAAGACGACATCAACCGCACCGTGTGGAAAGCATGTGACACCTTTCGCGGGGTGATTGACCCGAGTCAGTACAAGGACTACATCCTGACGATGCTTTTCCTCAAATATGTCAGCGATGTCTATAAGTCGAGGTACAGTGAGCATCTCACCCGTTATGGCGGCGATGAGGAACGCGCCAAGCGTGCTATGCGCCACGAACGCTTTAATGTTCCCGAGACGAGCACTTTTGATTACCTGTATGATCACAGGAATGCCACTGACATCGGTGAACTGATAGACCAGGCGCTTTCTGGTCTCGAAGATGCCAACCGCGAGAAGATGAGCAGTGAGGACGGCAGCAGCATCTTCCGCAACATCAGTTTCAATAGTGCCAACTTAGGCGAGGCCAAGGAAAAAAACGCCCGTTTAAAGAACCTGCTGCAGGATTTTGTCTCGCTGGATTTGGAAGAGTCCCATCTTGAGAACAGCGACATCATTGGCGATGCCTATATGTATCTTGTCTCCACCTTTGCTGGCGAGGCAGGAAAGAAGGCTGGCGACTTCTTCACACCTGCCGAGGTCTCGACCCTGCTGGCAAAGTTGACCAAGAGCAAACCCGGTGCCCGCATTTGTGACATCACCTGTGGTTCGGGTTCATTGCTTATCAAGGCAGGCCAGGAAGTGGGGGGTAAAAACTTCTCGCTCTACGGCCAGGAGGTGAACGGAGGCACGTGGGCTTTAGCGATAATGAACATGTTTCTGCATGGCTTTGATGATGCCGTCATTCGTTGGGGCGACACCTTGCGCAACCCCAAACTGAAAGTGGATGACAAGTTGATGAAGTTTGACACTGTGGTCGCCAATCCTCCATTCTCTCTTGACAAATGGGGCGCCGAAGAAGCCGCCAGCGACCCGTATAACCGTTTTTGGCGCGGTATTCCTCCCAAGAGCAAGGGAGACTGGGCCTTTATCAGCCACATGCTCGAGGTCGCCGATGATAGCTGCGGCAAGGTGGGTGTCATCATCCCTCACGGTGTGCTCTTCCGTGGCGGTAGCGAGGGCAAGATCCGCCGCAATATCCTTGAGAATGAGCATACACTTGAAGCCGTCATCGGTTTGCCCGCCAATCTGTTCTATGGCACTGGCATTCCTGCCGCCATAGCCATCTTCCGCAAGGGCCGCAGTTCCCAGAATGTCCTTTTCATTGACGGCAGCCGCGAATATGAGAACGGCAAGAACCAGAACCGCTTGCGCCCTCAAGACATTGAGCACATCGTTACAGTGTATAACCGATTTGTGGCAGGTGAGTTGGAGCCAGGTGTTGCCGAGGACAAATATGCCTTTGTCGCCACGCCAGCCGACATCGCCGAGAACGACTTCAACCTCAATATTCCCCGCTATGTGGACACCTACGAGGAAGAGGCCGAGATTGACATCCCAGCCGTCCAGCAGGAGATTGAGCAACTGGAAACCGAGCTTGCCGAGGTACAGGCTAAGATGAAAGCGTATCTAAAACAATTAGGATATTAATCTTATAGCGAAGATGAACAAGTTAGAATCATTATATCAGGAGTGGCAATCCTTACAGCCCTTGAAGGAGGAAGACCAGCGTAGGCTTGACCAAAAGTTTATGCTGGAGTTTAACTATAACTCCAACCACATCGAGGGTAACACCTTGACCTATGGCCAGACCGAGATGCTGCTCATGTTTGGCAAAGTGGTGGATGAAGCTAATATGAAAGACCTTGAGGATATGAAAGCCTCAAATGTCGGTCTAAAGATGGTGAAAGAAGCCGCCCTCGACAAGGAACACACCTTGACCGAATACTTTATCCGCACTTTGCATCAGACCTTGCTGCGTGAGGACTATACCGTGTATCGCGAATTGCCCAACGGCACTCAAACGAGCTATGTCGTCCATGCCGGGCAATACAAGACGCGTCCCAATTCGGTGATCACACCGACAGGCGAGCGTTTTGAGTATGCTTCGCCCGAAGAGACACCCGCCTTGATGGCTGACCTGCTACAATGGTACCATGATGCAGAGGCATTAGGTGAATTGTCACCCATTGAATTGGCAGCGCTCTTCCATTACCGCTATATCCGCATCCACCCCTTTGAGGATGGTAACGGTAGAATTTCCCGTTTGATGGTTAATTATATCCTTTGCCGTCATGGTTATCCTATGATTGTGGTCAAAACAAAGGATAAAAACAACTACCTCAATGCGTTGAACAAATGTGATGTGGTGGTTGGTCCTGTGCCTTCAGATGGCGCTCATGCTGAGCTAGCCCAAATCTTGCCGTTTGTTGAGTACATGAGAAAATGTCTTGAGAGGGCGTTTATAATTTGCATAAAGGCTGCTAAGGGTGAAAGCATCGAAGATGCTGACGATTGGAGGAAGGAACTTACGCTCAAGTACAAAGACGATCTTAACATGCCTGAATTATCATTAGATACTAAAGAAGATATACTGGATGGGGCTTTTTCTAGTCTTCTTAAAAGTGTTGATGAGGCTCTTACTGAATTTTATTCTTTGTTTACTTCTGTAAAATGGTATCCATCAACAGCTTCATATCATAGTTATCGCCAAGACTATAGAACTTACTATTCTGAAATTGATTTCTCTAAGCAGTTTGGTCTCATTCATGCTTCGTTTACTATTATTATTATGGTTGAATTCCAGCAGTTTAGATATTCTATTTCTGTCGATACTGTAAGAAATGAAATGGCACCAATGTCTTTATATCATAAAGAGTATTATTATGTTGATAAAATTTCAGATAAAGATCGTGAAGATGTGGTAAACACTATTGGAAGACAAATCAATTATTTTATGGAGACTAAAGGTTTTACTGTGACGCTAAATCATGATAAAACGCGCGAATAAATATAATGGCTCTAAAAATGTCCCCGATGGGTGGGCTGTAAGAGAATTAGGTGATCTATTGGTAAAGCTATCTAATGGGTTGACTTATGATACATCCGAAACTGTTGGCTTACCCGTTACAAGAATAGAAACCATATCGTCTGGAGTCATTGACTTAAGTAGGGTAGGACATGTTTCTTGTGATAGAGACATTGACCACTATCGGATGGAAAAGGGTGATCTTTTATTCAGCCATATCAATAGTCTTCTACAAATTGGAAAAGTTGCCTACTATGATTCTGATGGTGTGCTTTACCACGGAATGAATCTCTTACTGCTTAGATGTGATAAGAGTATTTGTAGTAAGTATCTATACTATCTTCTAATGACTCCATACATGAAATGTGTTTTTAGGTCTATTGCTAAACCTGCAGTTAATCAGGCGAGTATCAGTACGTCTGACTTAAAGAGGGTTAATGTTATTTTACCTAATCTTTGTGAACAAGAGAAGATAGTTAACTGTATAGAATTGTGGGATTTGGCGATTGAGAAGCAGTCGGCGTTGATCGAGAAACTGAGACTGCGCAAGCGTGCTCTGATGCGGCAACTCCTTACAGGTAAAAAACGCCTCCTCGGCTTCACCGACAAATGGAAAACCGTAAAACTGGGGGAAGTCGCTGAACGTGTTACTAGAAAGAACGAAGAGAATAACCAAAATGTGGTCACCATTTCGGCTCAACATGGTTTTATATCCCAGACGGAGTTTTTTAATAAATCTATTGCCAGTGAAACATTGGATGGTTATTTCTTAGTTAAAAAAGATGAGTTTTGCTATAACAAGAGTTACTCTAATGGTTATCCTATGGGTGTAATCAAGAGACTAAAGACTTTTGATAAAGCTGTAGTTACCACACTTTATATTTGTTTTCGCTTAAAAAACTGCATCAGAATTGATATCGATTTTTTCGAGCAATACTGTGAATCTGGCATTTTGAATCGAGAACTTGTGAAAGTAGCCAATGAGGGAGGACGTGCTCATGGCTTACTCAATGTGACCCCAAGTGACTTTTTCAATATGCACACGACAATGCCAGGCATTGAAGAGCAGCAGAGCATTGCATCAGTTCTGATTAATGCAGACAAAGAAATAGGGCTTGCAAGAAGCACATTGGCTGCTATGCAATCACAAAAACGAGGCTTAATGCAACAATTACTAACTGGTAAAAAAAGAATTAAATAGGAGGAGTTTATTATGGCAGAAATAGAAAAAGAAATACTTGACCAAACAAAGGGTGTTGCTGTTGAGGTATACAAAGATGCTTTAAGTCCTGTTGTAAAACCCATCGGTGAAATATTGGGATTTCTCCCTAGAACTATAAAACTCGCATTGAGCAGTTGGGAAAAGTGGCTAATTAATGGAGAAGAGAGTTTGAGGTTGACCGCAGAATCTATTAAAGAGAAGGTTAAACTAATACCCGAAGAAAAATTGGTAGAACCAGAACCTTATGTGGCTATACCTGCAATTCAGCAAATCTGTTATTGCCAGAATAGTGCTGACTTAAGGGACATGTATGCAAATCTTTTGGCATCATCTATGGATGCTGATAAGAAATGGCATGTCCATCCATCTTTTGTTGATATTATCAAGCAGTTGACTCCCGACGAAGCAAAATATTTCAAGGAGTTAACTCCAGTACTTGCTGCAGCTCATCCTCTAATTGATATTGATTATGGTATTGGAAAACGCCCAGTATATCTTTCAGCTGTGACAAATTTCACAGATGAGCATTTGGACGTTCTTGAACATCCAGAGAATATAGGTACATATATAGATAACTATATTCGTTTAAACCTTATTGAGGTTCTAAACGGAAGATTATCGGCCATGGATAAGGTATATAACCGAATGAAAACACACCCATTGGTTAAGAATCTAATTCAGTTCTACCCAGTTGATCCAAGTGTTAAGGAAAAATATATATATAAATATAAAATGTTCAAATTAACAAATTTTGGATTGTATTTTATGAGTGTGGTATGTTATGACCATGATATAATTTAGAGAGACGATATAAGCAAGAGGCTGGCTTTGGTGCTGTTGCAGAAGTTGGTTGATATATTAACTGTCAAAAAGTGCTATCTGTATTCACCAATAAATCAATTATTTTATGGATAAGCGATATCAAATATTTATCAGTTCTACCTTCTCTGATTTAAAAGAAGAACGTAATAAGGTAATGCAAACTATCATGAGTTTAGATTGCATTCCTGCAGGTATGGAATTGTTCCCAGCAATGGATGAGGAACAATTCGAGTTTATCAAAAGAATCATTGATGACTGTGACTATTATCTTCTGATAGTAGGGGCGCGTTACGGTAGCATGGATGAAAATGGAGTTAGCTATACTGAAAAAGAGTATGACTATGCCGTTTCAAAAAATATTCCAGTTTTGGCTTTCTTACATCAGAATATTTCATCTCTTCCTATGAGCAAAGTGGATGTAGATGTGGATTTACAGAAGAAGTTAGAGGCCTTCCGCAAAAAAGTAGAAATAGGTCGTCTGGTACAGTATTGGAAAAATCCGGATGAATTAAATGCAAGAGTTGCGGTAAGTCTTCCAAAAACTATCAAAATGTTCCCTCGAACAGGATGGGTGAGAGCTAATCTTCAATCTAGTGCAGAATCTTTACAAGAAATGAATGGCTTGCTTAAAGAACTAGCAGAATTAAGACAATATAAGGAGAGTGTTGAGAATTCTCAAAAAGATAATGATATTATTGCCACAGAAACAGAATTGGCATCATTAGACGATGAAATAGTTTTAAGGCAAGATATCTCTGGTCAATCGATAAAACTAGGGAGTAACTGGAAGAATTTGTTTGTGCGATTGGCTCCTGAACTAATGGGACATCCGTCTGATTTTCATGCTAAAAGAAAAGTAGACGATATCCTTAGAAGCATAAAGTCAGATAGAAATGTCATTTTGTATGACCACGATATAGATATTGTGAAAATCCATCTCATGTCCTTGGGGTTAATCAATGTAAGCTATAGTAAAGCAACTAATGGTAGTATGGGATTATTTTGGAGTTTGACAAAAAAAGGAAGACAGCTTATGTTTGAGCTGATGAGCGTAAAAAAAGAATGACCATGATTTCATTTAGGGAGGACGATATCAGCAAGGGGCCGGCTTTGGAGCTGTTGCAGAAGTTGGGCTATCAGTATCTGTCGCCAGAGGAGGCGTTGCAGATGCGTGGTGGCAAGACTTCCAACGTGCTGCTGGAGGATGTGCTTAGGCGACAACTGCGGGAACTGAACTCCATCAGGATCGGCAACCACAAGGAGGAGCGCTTCAGTGAGCAGAACATTGAGAACGGAGTGCTTGCGATGCGTAATGTGTCGATGGAGAGCGGTTACCTGAGTGGCAATGAGGCGGTCTATAATATGCTCACACTGGGAAAAGCCTTTGAGCAAAGCATCGACGGCGACAAGAAGAGCTTCACCATGCGCTATATCGACTGGGATGATCCTGATAAGACCAAGAATGTCTATCATGTTACCGAGGAGTTTGCCGTCACCCGAGCTGGCAGTGCCGACACCTATCGTCCCGACATTGTACTGTTTGTCAATGGCATCCCGCTTGTGGTCATCGAGTGCAAGCGGACTGACATCAAGGGCGCCGAGGAACAAGCCATTTCCCAACACCTGCGCAACCAGCAGGACGGCGGCATCCGCAGCCTGTATGTCTATAGTGCTTTGCTGCTTGCCATCGGCAACAGCTTTGGCAGTTATGGCACGACGGGCTCCAGCGCCCAGTTCTGGAGCAAGTGGCGCGAAATGTTTCGTGACAATGACGAGGAAATCGCTTACCGCCAGCGCCTGCTTGAGATTGTGAACCAAGATTGCGAGGAGGTGCGAGCCACCACCGAGCAGGACGAATACCTGTATAACCTGTGCCGTCCCGAGCGGTTGCTGGAAATGATGTACCATTTCACCCTGTATGACGGCGGCATCAAGAAGGTGGCCCGCTATCAGCAATACTTTACAGTCAAGCAGACCGTGGATCGCGTGCAGACCATTGATGGCGGCAAGCGCTACGGTGGCGTGGTGTGGCACACCCAGGGCAGCGGCAAGTCGCTTACCATGTTTATGCTCGCCCAAAAGATCGCCACAGTGGTTCCCAATCCCCGCATCGTGCTGGTGACAGACCGCACTGACCTTGATCACCAAATCACCAAGACCTTCAAGAAATGCGGTAAAGAGGTGGAAAATGCCACGACAGGCAACCGCCTGATGGAACTGCTCGAGAGCCGCACCGATGCCGTCATCACGACCGTCATCAACAAGTTTGCCACCGCCATCAAGAAAATCAAGCATCCCTTGACCGATCCTGACATCTTTGTGCTGATTGACGAGGCTCACCGCACGCAGTACAAGGAATTGGCCATCCAGATGGACCGTGTGTTGCCCAATGCCTGCAAAATCGCCTTCACGGGTACTCCGCTGATGAAGAAGGACAAAAACACGGCAAGGACCTTTGGCGGTATCATCCAGCCCGTCTATACTGTCAAGCAGGCAATCGACGACCATGCTGTGCTGCCCCTGTTGTATGAGGGCCGCATCGTGCCACAGTATGTCGCCGAGGGACCTATCGACAACTTCTTTGCCCACGAGAGCGAAGGCCTCACTGCAGAGGAATCCACTGACTTAAAGAAGAAATACTCACGCACCGATGTCCTCAACCAGACTGAGCAACGCATCTATTCCATCGCCATGGATGTATCCACCCATTATGCCGACAACTGGCAGGGTACGGGTTTCAAGGCCATGCTTGTGACTCCCAAGAAGCGGGTCGCCATCCTGTACAAGAAATTCCTGGATGAGATCGGCAAGGTATCCAGCGAGGTATTGATCACCGGCCCCGATGACCGTGAGGGCGAGGACAGTGCATACGGCGGCGTGACCGAGGACATCAAGCGCTTTTGGCGCAAGATGATGGACGAGCACGGCTCACCGAGTAAGTATCAAGAGCACCTGATTTCCCGCTTCAAGACTCAGGAAGCCCCAGATATCATGATTGTCGTGGACAAACTGTTGACGGGATTTGACGAGCCCAAATTGGCCATCATGTATCTTGACCGTCACTTGAGCGGCCACACGTTACTGCAGGCCGTGGCCAGGGTGAACCGCACCTGCGAGGGCAAGGACTACGGTTATATCATTGATTATTATGGCGTGCTGGCTGACCTGGATGCCGCGCTTGAGATTTATGCCGAATATGACCAGGAAGAACTTGACGTGTTCAAGGAAACCTTGGCGCCCGTGAGTGACAAGATTGCCGAATTGCCGCAGCGTAGTTCGGAATTGTGGGACCTGTTCAAGACCATCCCCAACAAGCGTGATCTAGAGGCTTATGCCCAGTCGTTGAGACCCGAAGACCGCCGCCATGAATTTTATGACCGCTTGAGCGCCTTCTCGTCATTGTTGCGTCTGGCATTGTCCACTAAGGAGTTTCACGACCATGCTGACGAGAAAACCATCCAGCGCTATAAGGATGACCTGAAGATGTTTAGCAGGTTGCGCACTGCAGTGCAACTACGCTATTCTGATGCCATCGACTATAAGAAATATGAAGCCCGCATAGAACGGCTTATCAACCGCCATGTGGAGAGTGATGAGGTGAGGGTCATCACCAACCTGGTGAATATCTTTGACACCGAGGCTTTCCAAAAAGAGGTGGATCATGTGGTGGGCACAGCCGCCAAGGCCGATACCATTGCCTCACGCACCACCAAGTATATCACTGAAAACATGGCATCGGACCCTGCATTTTACAAGAAGTTCTCGCAATTGATCAGAGAATCGATTGAGGCATACGAGCAAGGTCGCTTGAGTGACATTGAGTACCTGGAGCGGATGAAACGTTACAAAGATGACGTATTGAACCATACCGATAGCGATATGCCCGCGGAACTGGCGCACAATCATACTGCAAAGGCTTATTACGGCATTGCATTGGAAAACTACAAACGCCTGTTTGAAGATAAACCTATCAAGGAGATGGCATTAGAAACATGCAAGGCATTTGATGTCATCATCCGTGAAGCGGTGACTGCCGATGGAAGCGTCCTGGTTGATTGGCAAACCAAGAGCGACATCATCGGCAAGATGAAAATCGCACTGGAAGACGAACTCATAGACAACGTCAAGCGGAGGTACAACTTGGATTTCACGTTTGATGACATGGATGTGATTATTGACGGGTGTGTTGATGTCGCAAAGATATGGATCAAGTGAACCATGACAGCATACAATACGGTTCCAGCGTCATAGAGTATAGTATTGAGTACACGAATCGCAAGACGCTGGGCATCAGTGTGCATCCTGATGGGTCGGTGTCACTGAAAGCGCCGCTGGATGCCGGGTGTGAGATGATCAAGGAACGCGTGCGTAAGCGGGCTAGCTGGATACTGCGGCAGAAACGGTATTTCGAGTCGTTTGGGGTGCCGACCACTCCACGTCGCTACGTTAGCGGCGAATCTCATCTGTATCTTGGACGGCAGTATATGTTGCGGGTTACGCCAAGCCATGTCAATGCCGTGCATTATCAGAGTAACATCATCGAGGTCGAATGCCGCCAAAGGCGGGATGCGGGGGTACTGCTGCTCACATGGTACAGGCAGCGGGCAAAGGTGAAATTCCCGGAATATGCCCAACCCATTATCGAGCAATTCAGTGTATATGGTGTGAAGCCCAAGGGCATATCCATCAGAAGGATGGAAAAACGATGGGGGTATTGTACAAAAGATGGGCAAATCTATCTAAACCCGAGGCTCATCTGTGCTCCCCGTTGTTGTATTGAATATGTGATCACCCATGAACTGTGCCACCTCGTGCACAGGAACCACACCAAGGCATTTTATGCCTTGCTCACCAAGGAAATGCCCCATTGGGAAAAATGGAAGGCAAAACTTGAGAGAATCATGATGTGACCTTGTTTTAGAAGCTGGCGCTCAGGCGGACGTTGAGCTGGCGGCGGGTCAGGTAGTTGGGGACGGCGTACTGGATGTTGTTCACGTCGGTGACCCAGTAGTAGCTGCTCACATTGGAAATGTCCATCAGGTTGAAGCAGTCCAGGCCCAGCCAGATTTCCTTGAAGTGGCTGAAAAATCCACTGTAGGGGCGGTTGTCCTTGCCGACGAGTTCGTAGCTCAGGCCCACGTCCACACGCTTGTAGGCGGGTTGGCGCACGTAGGAGTCGGCACGCGTCAAATGGGGTGCCGTGGTGGGCAGACCGTCGCTGACGATGCCCTTGAGGCTGAACTTCAGGCGTGGGATGTTGGGGAAATAGTCGGTGAAGAACAGGGCAACGCTATAGCGCTGGTCGGTGGGGCGGGGCACCTTCACACCGTTCAGGTCCTCCTGCGTCTTCATCAGCGAGAAGCTGAGCCAGGAATCAGTGCCCTCGACAAACTGACCGAACAGTTTCATATCCAAGCCGGCAATGTAACCTTTGGAGGAGTTGACACCGCTATAGACGAGTTTGAGGTTGTCGATCTCGTAGGGGATGAGGTTGCTGAGGTTCTTGTAATAGGCCTCGGCGGTGAACTTGAACGGACGGTCGAGCGCCCTGAAGGTGTAGTCACTACCCAGGATGATCTGGATGCTGCGTTGCGACTTGATATTCTTGTTCAGGAGGATATTGCGGTTGCCCAGCGAGTCCATGACCTGTTGGCGGTATTCCTTGTAGAATGGCGCCTGGTAATATACACCACCGGCAAGTCGAAACGACAGGTTGCCGTTGCGCTCGGGCACAAAGCCGAGACTTGCACGCGGTGAAACAAGCGTTTCGCCGTTGAAGTTCCAGTGCGACAACCTCACGCCCGCATTCAGCGACCAATAGCCTGCTGCAGATGTGAAGCGCCACGTGTCCATCAGCCATCCCGCGATACGTGTGGTGTTCAGGTCATTACTCGACGTCTCGGTGAAGATGACGTTGACCTGGTCGGGAATGTGGGGCAGGGAGTAGCCTGCACTGTCGCGCCACTGCCACTGGCGGGAGCGGTCGTAGATGTCCTCTTTGCGCATCGAGATACCATAAGAGATGCTGTTTTGGTTGAAGCCAATGTTTCCGCGCAGGGTGATGTCCATCACGTTCATCTTCAGGCGGGTGCGCTCGTGTTCATGATACTTGCCGACACCCAGCTCCTGACCGGCTTGGTTCAGCCAATACTCGCCGTGGATATCGTAGGACACGAGCTCATCGGTACGGTAACCCGAGGCTTGCAGGGTAAGGTCGGTCCCCTTTTTGTTGAATGCGTAGGTGATGGCTCCAGCACCGAAGTAGGTCTGGAACTTATCCTTCTCATAGCCGTCGAAATAAACTGTAAACTGTCTCACCTCCTCGCTGGTACCGAAACTGGTCTCGCGGTTAACGGGCGTGAAGCGGTAATCGTTGATGCTCACGTTGCCCAGCAGGGCGATACGCAGTTTTTCAGTGGGCTTGAACACAAAGCTCGTCTGATAATCGAAATACTGCGGATCATATTCACCCTTGCTCTCCAGTGAGCCCATGAGTGAAGAGTTGCGTTTATAACGTGCGCCATGCATCTGCGAGTAATGGCTCGTGCTGTGACCCAGCATCAGGCTGCCGCCTTGCATACTGGCGGCAAAAGCGCCCTCAAAGGCCTCAGGCTCGCGGTAGGTGATGTCCAGCACCGATGACATGCGGTCGCCGTAGGCAGCGCTGAAACCGCCAGTAGAGAATTCGACCTTACGCACCATGTCGGGGTTGATGATACTCATACCCTCCTGCTGGCCCGAACTGATCAACTGGGGACGATAGACCTCAATGCCGTTGATATACACGCTGTTCTCATCGTAAGAGCCGCCGCGCACCATGTATTGAGAACTCATCTCGTTCTTGGAACTGACGCCCGCCATCGTGGTCAACACCGCCTCCACGCTGCCACCCGAGGCATCGGGTGTGCGCTTCAGCATATCCACGTCGATGCCCTGCATCCCAGTGGTCTGCTTCTTGTACTCGGTAATCTCAATCTCGCCGAGTTCATGCGTCTTCTCATACAGTTTGGGGTTGATGGTTACTGTGCCCTCGGGTTTGATGAGTTGGCGCGTCACCGTAGAGTAGCCCAGGCTGGAGAATTCCACCATCAGGGTATCGGCCTTGGGGACGGTGATCTCATATTGGCCCTTAGTGTCGGTATTGGTGCCCAAAGCGGTCCCCAATAGACGCACCGTGGCAAACTCTATCGGTTCACCGGCGGCATCAACGACCTTACCGGTGATTTTGACCTGGGAAAAGGCGATGGTGGCGCACAGCAGGCACGCCACTAACATCAATATGCGGGAATGAAATCTCATGGACTGTGTTGTTTATATATGAAATAACGCAGGAACAGCCATTTTATTGCCATACCCGTTTGAACAGAATCCTGCAGTTATTCCAGTAATGCGGATAGTAACTGAAAACTGCCAACTGAGAACTGAAAACTATCAATTAGAGAACATCGAGAAGAGGTCTTTGGCGCTCATGCGTTTGTAACCGCTCGGGATGCTTATCTCGATTTTCACCTTGTCGTTCCAGTCGATGTTCTTGTAGTCAAGCGACAAGTTGATGGTCTTTTTCTCGACAGTGGCGGTGGCGTTGATGTCGTGAGCGATGTTGCCTGCTGTGGTGCTGCGCACGTCACCGTACTTGACCTGATAGGCCGCGGTTGTGCTGCCCGTGGGCACGATGTCGAGCGAGGTGATGCGGCCCTGCTTGTCAAAGGTGAAGGCATAGCCATAACCCTTGTAACCCTCGGTGGGCGCCAGAATGACGGAGTTGCCCTCGCGGGTGACAGTGACGGCGTCCTTGTTACTCTCGTTGACGGTGCCCTTGCCGATGATGAATGGCCTGCCAAGGAACATATCCTGGACTTCGCTTACGGTAACGGGAACGCCCGACGTGAGGATGGAGACTTTCTCGGCAATGTAGCGCTTGTGTACCTTGTCCACAGCATAGAGACTGTCGGCGGTAATGATGAGTTTGCCCACCTCGATGCCCAGCATGGGACGCAGTGAGATGTAGATGGCCTGGTCACGTACCATGCGCACCTGGACCGATGACGAGAAGTTGCTGCCGGCGCTCAACTTGATGTTTCCGCCGGTCTGCATCGTCTGCCAATCGCCCAAGGTGGAGATGATGGCATCGTATGCTTCGGCATCCGTTGTCGGTGTCGTGGTTGTGTTCTGCCCGATGGGAGATGTGCCGGCCTTGGCTTTGTTGAAGATTCCACACGAGGTGCCCGTCACTGTAAGGGCAATCAGGAGGGAGAGGATGATGATGCTATTCTTCATAATAGGTCTTATCTTTTACTTTGCGTTGCAGTAATTCGTTATCTGGATCCGTTTCCAGCGCCTTGGTCCACTGCTCAACGGCGGCTTCTTTCTCGTCATTGAACCACAGGATGTCGCCATAGTGCTCCAGCAGGTGGTTGTCCTCGTCTTTCTCGACAGCGCTCTTGATGTAGAGCAGGGCCTTAGTGTAGTCTTTCTTGGCGAAAAACACCCAGGCGTAGGTGTCGATGAAGTTGGCGTTGTCGGGGTCGTACTTGAGGGCGAGGGCGGCCATGCGTTCGGCTTTGTCCAATTCCTGGCTGCGCTGGGCGAGGAAGTAGGCATAGTTGTTGAGTGCGCCCGAGTTGGCCGGGTCAAGTTCCAGCGCGCGTTGATAGCACTCGATGGCGCGGGTGGTGTCTTGCAGCTCGCTGTAGGCATCACCCATGCCCGTGATGATGTCGGCGCGTTGTTCTAGGTCGGTCGAGTCGGTCATGGCATAGATTTTCTCGTACATCTCAATGGCTTTGCCATATTCCTTCATCTGGTGGTAGCAGCCAGCGACATATCGGTACAAGTCCAGATTGTCGGGATTGTATTCCAGCGCCTTTTCCGAAACCTGGATGGCGGCGGGATAGTTGTCGTCCATCATGTTGAGGATGACCATGTTGCGCCATCCGTCGGCATCGGTGGGGTTCACGTCCAGGCTATAACCCAGCTGCTCAATGGCTCCCTTGTAATCCTTCAAGGTGTAAAGGTATTCACTGTAAAGCTGATGGATCTTGGCTTCATGCGGGTGTTGCTGGATGAGCGCT
Organism: uncultured Prevotellaceae bacterium; assembly: GCA_947306175.1. Lineage (GTDB taxonomy): Bacteria > Bacteroidota > Bacteroidia > Bacteroidales > Muribaculaceae > Sodaliphilus. The sequence goes on along the minus strand of CAMZFV010000008.1, from coordinate 66,484 downwards.
GTGAACAGGTTGTTGATGCGCTGGGTCGTGTCCTCCTTGGCGAGCTGTTCACGGATGAAGCTCAGCAGCACGCCCAGTTTGGAATCCACATCGAGCTGTTCGGCGGTCAGGGCATTGTAGATCTGCTGCTCATAGGCTACACTGTCACCTGCTTCCTGATAATAGCGTGCCCTCACGAGATAGATGGCACCATTATCTGGTTCATATTCTTGGGCCCGGTCTATGTAATAGAAGGCGCTATCGGTCATGCCGTAATGCTGGAACAGGTTGCTCATTGCGATGTTATAGTCGGCATTTTGTGGAGCCTTGTTGAGCAAGCGGCGCATCTCGTTGAGCGCTCCTGTGCTGTCGTTCATGGACTGGTAATTGTTCAGTTTGCCGGCCGTGATCTGGATGGCGTCGCCAAACAGGGTGGCGATGCTGTCATAGGTAGCATTACTCTGGGCATAATCCCCAGTGTGGGAGTAGGCTTCGGCAAGACGCACCTGCAACTCCAGGCGGTTGGGGTTGCGCTCATTGAGCAGTTTGAGGGCCCTCAAAGCCTCGTCAGGATGCCCCAACTGCATGTTGGCGTCGCTGTAGAAGGTGGTCTCGTACAGGTCTTCGGGTTGTGCGTCAAAGTGCTTCTTCATCAAAGCCAGTCCCTGCTCGCAACGCTCCTTGGTTGTGTTGTTCATCTTGATCAGGCACATACCCATATAAAACGAGATGGCTGTATTGGTGGAGTCAATCTCATGGGCATAGGTAAGCAGGTCATAGAAGGCATCAAAGTTGTCATCCAACTTGTACTTCTGTGCCTCCATGAAGATATATTCCGCCTTGCGCTGGTCAGCGAGGCTGATGACTTTTGGTGCCGGCTTCTTGCCTGCCATAGCGGTCAAAGCCACCAGCACAATCATCAATATCGCGATATGTCGTTTCATTGTTCTCCTTGCGTTATAATTTGATCTATAGTATCTATAGGGTCTATAGAATCTATAGTGTCGTTTACTTCGTCCCCGTGTGCCCGAATCCTCCTGCGCCGCGCTCAGTCTCGTCGAGGTCGTCAACTACTGTCCACTCCACGGTGCTGTGGCGGGCAACCACCATCTGGCAAATACGTTCGCCGTTCTCGATGGTCTGTGGCTCATTGCTCAGGTTCACCAGAATAACGCCCACTTCGCCGCGATAGTCCGCATCGATAGTGCCAGGAGTGTTGAGCACCGTTAATCCACGCTTCAGTGCCAATCCGCTGCGGGGGCGGATTTGGCACTCATAGCCCTCGGGCAGGGCGATATAGATACCCGTGTGTACCAGTGCACGTTGCAGCGGCTGTAGCGTCAGCGGCTCCTCCAGCCAGGCGCGCAAGTCCATCCCCGCGCTCAATGCCGTCCCATACTGCGGCACCTCATGCGGCCCACGGTTCACAATCTTCACGTTAATCTTCTCCATAATCCAAAACATTGGTTACAATCTGCAAAAATACATCAAAAACGGGAACCAATAACATTTGTCCCCATATTTTTGAACACGAATACCCAGGAATGATATAAATAAGACGTGTATATGATATGATAATCCAGATCGGATAAATTTGGTCGATTCTATGGGGTATTCTTAAGTTTTTTTGCTCCATTAGGCAGAAAAGCGTAACTTTGTGCAAAATTCAAGAATATGACTACTCAACGTATGAATTGGGACCGATTGATTTCGGATAAACGGCTGGGGCTGGAGCATTATCATGACGAAAAGGGTGGGGTGCGCAGCGACTTTGAGCGCGACTATGACCGCCTAGTGTTCTCCTCGCCATTCCGCCGTCTGCAGAACAAGACTCAAGTGTTTCCGTTGCCCGACAGCATCTTTGTGCACAACCGACTGACGCACAGCCTTGAAGTGTCGAGCGTGGGCAAGTCGATGGCGCGCGAGATTGTTATGCGACTTTTGCCGCGGTATAAGGATGAACCATGGGTGGAGAAACTGCGTGACATCGGCGAAATCGTCGCTGCCGCCTGCCTGGCGCATGACCTGGGCAACCCACCGTTCGGTCATTCGGGTGAGAAGACAATCGGGGCTTACTTTAGCGAGGGCAAAGGTCTGGAATTCAAGGATAAATTCACGGTTGAGCAGTGGAACGACCTCATCCACTTTGAGGGCAACGCCAACTCGTTCCGCACACTCGTCCACCAGTTCAACGGGCGTCGTCCCGGCGGCTTCGCCATGACCTACTCCACGCTGGCATCAATTGTGAAATACCCTTATTCATCGATGCATGCCGGAAAGAAGGGCAAGTTCGGCTTCTTCACTACCGAGAAGGACATCTTCAAGCGCATTGCCGATGAGTTGGGCCTTATCCGCCTTGAGGAGGACCGCTACAGCCGTCATCCGCTCGTCTATATCGTCGAGGCGGCTGACGATATCTGTTACCAGATCATGGATATCGAGGACGGTCACAAACTCAGGATAATCGGCACCGAAGAGACCATCGACCTATTGTTGGGTTTCTTTACTGAGGGTCGTCAGGAGCACCTGCGCGAGCACATGGCGCGTGTAGCTGACCCTAACGAGAAGATTGCCTATCTGCGTTCCTGCATAGTGGGCTTGCTAGTGGAGCAGTGTGCCGCCGCCTTTGCCGCCCATGAGGACGAAATCATGGAGGGCCGCTTTGAAGGTGGCCTCATCGACTGCATCGACCCGCTGCCTGCCAACGCCTATCAGGCTTGCAGTGAACTGGCGATGGAGCGGCTCTATCGGGCTGGCTATGTTGTGGATGTGGACTTGGCGGGTAATCGCATTATCAATCTCTTGCTGGAGAAACTCATTGAGGCGGTCATGCACCCCGAACGCAATTACTCACAGCTGCTGATGAACAAATTCCCGCAGCAATATGATGTGCATGCCCCGACGCTGTTTGAGCAGGTACAGGCGGTACTCGACCACATCAGCGCAATGACCGATGTGTATGCCCTCAACCTCTACCGCCAACTCGACGGTATCTCAATACCTACGGTATAAAAAACTAAGGATAACGAAAGCCTAGGGGCGCCTCTCACTCATGACAAATTCTAGCGTTCCACCCGCCATGATGTCTTGATGCTTGAGTTTGAAACCCTGTAGCCGCTTGCCGTTGAGGCGGATTTCCTTGACGTATATACCCTTGTCGCCCTTGCGGGTGATGGTAAACTCCTTGTCGCCAGCCAAGTGCAGAGTGGCACGCTGGAACAGTGGCGTGCCGGTGACATATTCGGCAGCGCCCGCATTGAAGGGATAGAAGCCTAATGCCGAGAAAATGTACCACGCCGACATCTGTCCGCAGTCATCGTTGCCAGCATAGCCTGCTGGAGTGGCATTATAGAATTCGGAGCGCACTTGGTTGACCAGTTCTTGAGTGCGCCAAGGGCAACCGGCGAAGTTGTAGAAATAGACGGTGTGGTGGCTGGGTTCGTTGCCGTGGGCATACTGGCCGATAAACGCCGAGGCATTGCCGTTAGTCTCACGGTTGGCGGTAGTGAGGCTGAAATTCTCATCTAATTTTTTCAGAAATGCTTTCTTGCCACCCATAAGCTCGATGAATTGCTCGGGTGCATGAGGCACAAACCACAGGTATTGCCAGGCGTTCCCCTCAATAAAGCTGTTGTCCTCATAGCTGAGCGGGTCAAATGGCTCTGCCCATTGTCCGTTGTCGTCACGTGCTCTGAAGAACCCCGTTTTTTCATCATACAGGTTTTTATAGTAAGTCGCCCTCTGGGCAAAGTGATGATAGTCGTCGTTGTGCCCCAGACGCGCGGCAACGGCAGCGACGCACCAGTCGTCAAATGCCTGCTCCAGTGTGATGGAAACCGAAGATCCTTGCTTGTTGCAGGGCATGTAGCCCAGTTTTTCCCACAGGTCAAACGGCGAGTTGGTGTGCGGCCTTGTGCTACTCTCGACCATCGCCCGATAGGCTTTCTCAACATCAATGCCGGGCAGGTCGGCGAGAATGGCGTCGGCGATGACCGGGATAGCATGGTTGCCTATCATGCAGTAGTTCTCTTGTCCCCACAGGTCCCAGATAGGCAGGTAGCCATAGGTGTCGTGATGGTGCACCATGTCGTTCACAAACTGTGCCGCCAGGTCGGGTTTAAGCAAGAGGTAAAGCGGATGCGCTGCGCGGAAGGTGTCCCACAGCGAGAATGTGGAGTGGTAACTCTGACCCTTGGGCATCTGGCGTACCTCGTAGTTGGTGTCCATGTATCGGCCATCGACATCGCTCATGGTGTTGGGCTGCAACAACACGTGGTAGAGTCCGGTGTAGAAGATCTGCTTTTGCTCATCTGTGCCGTCAATATCGATGCATGACAGTTGCCGCTGCCACTCGTCGTGGGCTTGACGGACATATAGGTCAAAATCCCAGCCTGGAGCTTCGGCAGCAAGGTTTCTACGTGCGCCGTCGATATCGACTGCCGAAAGGGCGACCTTGACCGTCAGTTCACGTTCGCCTGCTGAGTCAAATGACAAAGCGCAGCGTAGCGTACGTCCGTTGATTACCGTGGCCTCACCCACTGTGCGCGTGCCGTCCATGAGCAGGTGCCCGGTGATGGGGCGGGAAAATTCGGCGCGGAAATAGACTTTGCGCAGCTTGGCCCAGCCGGTGATGACGCGGTAGCCTTCCACCGTGTGGTCATCGACAAGGCGGAGCTGGGCTTGGATGATGTCATAACTGCGGCGCCCGCTATAATAGGCCTGGCCGCGAAAGGTGGAGTGGTCGAGGTCAAGAATGACCTGTTGCGGCTTCCCTTGGGGGAAAGTATAGCGGTGGATGCCAGTACGGGTAGTAGCGCTGAGCTCGGCTTTTACTCCGCTTTCCTGAAGTACAACCATATAGTATCCTGGACATGCCGCTTCTTGCTCGTGTGAAAAAGTCTGCCCGAAGTTGCCTGTCGCCAGATACTCTGGAGTCACATTCCAGGTCACTGGCATGAGCGAGATGTCAAACAGGTCAGTACAGCCCGTGCCGCTCAAGTGGGTGTGGGAGATGGCGTAGATGCTGTCACGGTTGTAGTCATAGCCAGAGCAGGGATCCCAGGTCACCATCTGTTCGGTGTCGGGACTCACCTGCACCATTCCCTGTGGCATCGTGGCTCCGGGGAACGTGCTGCCGCTCAAGGCGCCGGTGGCATCGGTCTGCGTGCCGATAAACGGATTGACATATTGGGTGTAATCGGTTGTGGTGGCTTGGAGCAGCAATGTGCTCCATAGGGCTAAGAGTAAGATAGTCTGTTTCATATATCGATAGCGTAGCAGTTGGTTTCTCACATTTCGTGGTGACAAAATTAGTGCAAGTCGAATACAGAACAAAAAGAATTCATTCTTTTTTTATGTTGAGACGCCGCCTAATTTATCCAAAAACCGCAATTTTTTAGTAATTTTGCACCATAGAATAAAAACATGTGATTCTATGGGACTTATTGACGATAGCAAACGCATTAACGATATTGATGTAAAAGAGGAACGCGCGATTCTCGTAGGACTGATTACACCCCAGCAGGGCGAGGCCAAGACCAAGGAGTACCTCGATGAACTCGAATTCCTGGCCGAGACGGCTGGCGCTGTCACCGTGCGCACCTTCCTGCAACGCTGTGACGGCCCTAACAGCACGTCCTACGTCGGCAAGGGCAAACTTGAGGAGATTGTCGCCTTTGTCGAGGAGAACGACATCAGCCTCGTCATCTTCGACGACGACCTCACGCCCAAGCAGATTGCCTTTATCGAGAAGGCTGTCAAGGTCAAGACGCTCGATCGCACGAGCCTCATCCTCGACATCTTCGCCAAGCGGGCCCAGACCGCTAGTGCGAAGATGCAGGTCGAACTGGCGCAGTACCAGTACCTGCTGCCACGACTGACGGGTATGTGGACCCACTTGGAGCGTCAGCGAGGCGGTATCGGTATGCGTGGCCCTGGTGAGACCCAGATCGAGACCGACCGCCGTATCGTCAAGACCAAAATCGCTCTGCTCAAGGAGAAACTTGCCCAACTCGACAAGCAGAAGGTCACCCAGCGCAAGAACCGCGGCAAACTCACCCGCATCGCTCTCGTGGGCTATACCAACGTGGGTAAATCCACCCTGATGAACGTGTTGAGCAAGAGCGAGGTCTTTGCCGAGAACAAACTCTTTGCCACCCTCGACACTACCGTGCGTAAGGTGGTCATTTCTAATTTGCCTTTCCTGCTCACCGATACTGTCGGCTTTATCCGCAAGTTGCCTACTCACCTCGTTGAATCTTTCAAGAGCACTCTCGATGAGGTGCGTGACAGCGACATCCTTGTCCATGTCGTGGACATCTCGCATCCCCAGTTCGAGGAGCAGATCGAGGTGGTGAACCGCACCCTGCAGGAGGTGTGCGACGCCGGTGACAAGGAGATGATCATGGTCTTTAACAAGATTGACCAGTTCACCCATGTCCCCAAGGACGAGGACGACTTGACACCGCGCCTGCGCGAGAATATCCCCCTCGAGGAACTGCAAGAGACCTGGATGGCACGTATGGGAGAGAACTGCGTCTTCATCAGCGCCAAGAAGCAGCAGAACATTGACGCCCTTAAGAAATTGTTGTATAACAAAGCCAAAGCCGTCCACACCGCCCGTTTCCCTTACAACGACTTCCTCTTCCAGACCTACGATGACCTCACCGAATAACAGTGCTCAGACGTTTCTAGGCATGATTAAGGTTACGAGATTTACATACAATATGCTCCGGACCAACTGCTATGTGGTGAGTGATGACACTGGGGAATGTGTTATCATTGATCCATGTGCCCAGACGAGGAAAGAGCGGGGATGGTTGTGCAATCATATCCGCAGGGAGCAATTGAAACCCGTCAGATGCCTCTTGACCCACGGCCATTGGGACCACTTGCTGTCTTGTGACCTAGTGCGTGACGAGTACGGCTTGTTGCCTGAGGTTCATCATAGGGACAAATTGTGGATGGACCGCATTGAATCGAGAATCGAAGAGGTTTATGGCAAGGATGGGTTCAAACACGATATTGTCATGCCTGAACACTATCTGGACGATAACGAGATTATCCGCTTTGGAAACCATGAACTCATCACCCTTCACACCCCGGGCCATTCCCCAGGCAGTGTCGTTTACTATTGTGAGCAGGAAGGTGATGCGTTTACAGGTGACACGCTTTTCAGGGAAGATATCGGGCGCACCGATTTGTTGTTCGGGTGGATTCAGGACATGATGGACAGCTTGAAATTTTTGGCTGAGCGCCTCCCAGACGATTGTACCATTTGGCCCGGCCACGACTTGGAATCTACCATGGGCCACGAGAAGAAAAACAACCCTTTCATCAAGAAGTATATATAGTAATATTGAGACCCAATGAAGCATTTAGTGGTGTTGACAGGAGCAGGAGTCTCAGCAGAGAGCGGATTGAGTACCTTTCGCGACAGTGACGGACTTTGGCAACAGTATGATGTCATGGAGTTGGCGAGCATACAGGGCTACCGCAGGGATCGGAGCAAGGTGTTGGCGTTTTATAACGACAGGCGGAATAATCTGCTTACCGTCCAACCCAATCATGCCCATCATGTGCTCTCTGAGCTGGAAAAAGTATTTAAGGTCTCCATCATTACCCAGAATGTGGATGACCTACACGAGAGAGCTGGCAGCACTAATGTCCTGCACCTGCATGGCGAGTTGAGAAAGGTAACGGGCTCAATGAACCCCAATGACCCTAAATGCATCAAGGAGTTGCCGCTCGATCAACCGATTCGGATTGGCGACAAAGCAGCCGATGGATCCCAACTGAGGCCGTTCATCGTTTTCTTTGGTGAAAGTGTGCCCAATATGCCCAAAGCAGCCAAGATTGTGGAGGAGGCAGACATTTTTATTGTCATCGGAACCTCCCTGGTAGTATATCCGGCTGCCAACTTGGTGAAATATGTACCTAGGGAAAGCCCATGTTACATAATCGATCCCGGAAACTTTGACTCATCGCTCACGCATGGTTTTGAACACATCAAGACAACCGCTGTCGCCGGCATCGACATCCTGAAAGAAAAACTGTTTGACAATCAAGGGTTGTAGTAGTCCTTGTGGTAGTAGGCGAGGAGTTCCTGCAGGTGGCGGTAGGCTTCGGCGGCAGGGCCGTCGGGATCGATTTCCATGGCTTCGAGGTAGCTGTTGAGTGCCATGCGCACGTTGCCCTGCTGGCGGTAGGCGTTGCCGCGCAGGTAATAGGCATTGGCGAGCGTCTCTCTGGAAACGCCCTTGTTTTCAACGATTTCGTTAGCGGCGTTCAGCGCCTGTTCGCCCTCACTGCGGGAGAGCATATCCTTGATTTCCTGTATGGTTTTCATCTTGTTTGAGTTTTATGCCGCAAAATTACACCAACTTCATGAAAAATACATTACCTTTGCCAAAAATAAATTACTAGTAATTATTTATGGGTATGGAAAATGACAACAAGAAGGACCAGCAGCGTCTGGGCCAACTCAAGAACCTCGTGATGCTCGCTTCGGCCGATGAGAAAATGACCGACTCGGAGCTGGCGATATTACTGGCTGTGGCATCACGTGAGAAACTCACGCCCGAGGAGTTCAACAAGGTTATCGATGATCCTGACAGTGTGCCCATCACCCTGCCCGAGGACGAGGATACCAAACTTGAATACCTGCGTGATATGGTTGCCATGATGATGATTGATGGCGAGCTCGACGAGCGCGAGATGACGATCTGCAAGTTATACGCTATAGCGCTGGGCTACCGTAGCTCTATCGTTGACGGAATGATTGCTGGCATCGTTGACCAGCTCGATGCCGAGGAAACTCCCTGCGATGAGTAAGTTGCGACAATTCTTCTGCTTGACAACACTCCTGCTGTTTCCTCTTATTGGCTTGGGCCAAGAGGAGGAAATGGTGAGACTTGACACCCTTATTGAGCAGTTGAGTGAGCAATGCCCCCATACCTGCTTCAGCGATGGCTGGTCAATCAGCAAGGTGATGGTTTCGGATAACGATACCGTCTTTGTCGAGGTGAGAACACCTGCTTCATTGATTGGTTTCATCTCCTTGCTGGCAGTCGATAATGAGAAGGGCAGACGGCTGTGGGTTAATCATTTGTTACAATATGGTGACAACTGGCGGCTGCTGATTGAGCGTTTGATTCAAGAAGGGCGTCCGCTCAAGTTGGCCATCAGACCCCGTAGCAGCAAGGAGTCCTATTTCCTCTCTTGTGATCCCGATGAACTTGGCACAATTCTTGCCGACAATTAAACCAGCGGAGCTTAGTCCCGTCTAATGTGTAACCAAGTTTAAAAAGTTAGTGAAGATGAACAAGAAAACTCTTTTTGCGGGATTGATCGCATCTGCCTTGATGTTATCCAGTTGCCAGTCGATGAACCAGTTCTATGGCGCCACGACGGGCGTGTCGATTGGCGGCATATTTGGTTCGGCCATTGGCGGTATCGCCGACGGCCCCCGCGGCCATGACATGGGTACTGTGGTCGGTATGGCCATCGGTGGCATCATTGGTGCTGCCGCCACCGCCCCCAAGACCGATGACGGCAACTATCGCTCGTCAGATTACTACTATGAATACGAGCGTGACGATTACCGTCAGAACAACGCTTACAGCCCCTTTGTTAACATCGAGATCGAGGAGCTTCGCTTCGTTGACGAGAACAACAACCGCGCCCTGGATGCTGGTGAGCACGCTAAGCTCGTTTTCATCATGCGCAACACGGGCCGCGACTACGTTTATGACATCGCCCCAGTCATCACCGTGAGCGGCACTAAGGAGATTTACCTATCGCCCACAGCCATCGTCAAGGAATTAGCACCTGGCAAGGCGGTGCGCTACCAGAGCGAGGTCATCGCCACCAGGAAACTCAAACGTGGCTCAGTCGATTTCTCCATCGGCTTCTCGGACGGCGACAAACTCTACACCATGCGCTCCTTCCAGCTACGCACCAACCGTTAGCGCTTTCAGACAACAAAGACAACTTAATAGAACAACCTGGACAACAATATAATGTTGTCCGGGTTGTTTATTGTTGTTCAAGTTGTTTGAAAAAAGAAATGTCGTTGTTTGAAAAGTCAGAGGATGATGTGGAAATGTAAGGCTTGAGGAAAACCACTGAAAATGGTAAAATTGATACTAAAATCATGAATTTTCTATCGATTTGTTTGAAAAATCCCCATAAAAAGAATATTTTTGTACATTCGGGATGATAGTTTTTGCAAATAGTCCTCTCGTTTTGGCTTAACGATAACCCACTTTTATTAACCCATAAACCAATTCCACATGATGAAAAAGAAAATACTACTGATGTGCATGGCGCTCATGAGTGCCATGACGGCATGGTCAGGACAAGTCTTCATTGACGCGTTCATGAATGGCAATGTCAATGTGAATAGCTTTACCCCTTCTCCTGGCGCTACCGTTACAATCGATGTGACACCCAATCAGGGATACCGCGTGCTCCTGAGCAATATTGTGGTAGAAGAGGTCGATGCGGGCGACATATTCGTTAGAACACTCACCGTGTCTGGCCCCTCCGAGACCCCTGAGATGATGCAAGACTTTTACACTTTTCAGATGCCCAACGATGCGAGCCATAACGTGCATGTGAGAGTGACGTTCACTAGAATGGAATATCCCGTGGATTGTAATATTGCTAGTGGAAACGGTGATTGTGAAGTTGAACTCATTAACAGTCTGCCTCTGGACACCATAGCATTCCCCGACCCGCATCATATCATGGCGTGCATGGGCGATGTCATCACGCTGAAAGTGACCCCTGGCGTGGGCTGGCAACTTGACTTCATGAAGGTGAACGGCGATCCCAACATGGTGAATCCCAACACTTATGAGTTCACCATGCCCGCTCAACCTGCAAATGTGGAGGCTTTCTTCAAACCCAAGGCATACACGCTCCGCATTGACCCGAGCACAGTCTCTGTTGCAGACATCAACGGAGTGACAATGACACCTACTGTTAATGCTCCTTATTTAGAATATTATCCGGTCTATGATAACGATCTGATCACAGTGGTTGATATACTTCTGGCTAATGGCTATAATATTCAGAATTACATCTTAGAAAACACTGATGACAATTCTTTCATTGCCTCTTATCCAGGTACCTCCAGCCCAGCAGGTACCAGCTTTCCTATGCCTCCTAACAACGTGACGCTCACGGCGACCTATACCCCCATCCAACCATACACACTCGCAGTTGAACGCGACCACAGCCCCGAAGGCTATTTGAACGTGACTGTTGTGGATGGTGTTAATAATCCAGTGTCACCCACTTCTGGTGGGCCTTTAGGTCGTTGGGACTATTATACAGTTGATGTTAACTGTACGGTCACTGTGACTCACATTCCTTGCCCTGGGTATGTTCACTCTGAGACCCATGTGACAGAGCCGTATGGCAGCTACTATGCGCGTTATACCAGTGACTTCAGCTTTATTATGCCGCCTCATGACTTGGAAATAGTTTCGGACTGGTGGCAAGTCGACTATCTTCAAGTGCAGCCCTCTTCGTATGGCACAGCCCAGGCTTTGGTGAATGGCACCGATACAATCACAAGCTCAGGAAGTGCCCAAAACGGGGATTTGGTCGAACTGAGCTGCCAACCTAATCCTGGCTATGAGTTGGATCACTATGAGTTATATGACGCGGCGACTCCTAATCCTCAGCTGACGGGTCTGTGGATCAACCCACCCTCTAATGATAAATTCTACATGCCCACTTGCGGAGTGATAGTGGCCCCGATTTTCAAGCTAAAGGACTTGACTATCACCATCGATCCAAATATTAAGAACGGAAAAATTTGGGCCATTGACCAAACAAATTCTGGTATAGCCCAACAGGGGTCACCCTACTATTATGCTCATTTGGGAGATGCGATTCAGTTGAATCAACAACCGGCAATAGTAGGATTTAGTCCTTACTCGTTTGATTACTATATCGTGAATAACACCCAAAATGGCAACCTCATTGGGCAAACGCGCAGTAATGTGTACATCATGCCACCGTTTGATGTGACATTCTCAGCAATTTTCTATAAACAGAAATCTGGTTCATATATAGATACGCCGTTTGAACAGTGGGTTAGCTTGAGAAGAGAAGGCATGGTTTTGCTTCACGAACTATCGTCTAAAGAGTTGAGTTCTAACGGTTGGGATGTTCCAGAGAACTACGGCTGGGCGCATGCAGTATATGGTGAGCCCATGTATTTCACTGTGGCTCCCAATCTCGGCTACCAAGTGAAGAAAAGCGACATCACCGTTCAGCTGGCGGGTGTCTCACAAGGCATCAGCGGCCCCGAAGAGTACATCACCGGACCAACTGATTTCAGTTTCATATATACGGGTGGGGAGGTGGATATTGATGTCAACTTTAGCGCCATCGATTACACCATCACTGTGGAAGATGGCATTGAGCACGGTACCATCGAGGTTCCCGCTACTGCCAATGTGGAAGATACCGTGGCGATTTTTGTTACTCCCGACCCGGGCTACCGCCTTAAGGACATCACCATCACCACCGAGACGCCAGGCTACTTCACGAACGTGACAGAAAGCGACCAGTTTGTGATGCCTGCATGCAACGTCACCATTACAGCGACGTTTGAGCAGGATAATGCACTGCAAGGCGACGTGAACGGCGACAATGATGTGTCCATCGCCGATGTATCATTACTCATCGACTATTTGCTTAGTAACGATAACGGCATTGATCTGAATGCTGCTGACTGCAACTTGGATGGTAATGTGAGCGTTGCTGACGTGACAAGATTGATCGATTACCTCCTGTCAGGTGGCTGGTGAGATAATGCACCAACCGCTGATTTTCAGACAACACAGACAACTTAATAGACAAACTTGGGACAACAATCATTAAAAAAGTTGTCCCAAGTTGTTGTTTATTGTTGTTCAAGTTGTTTGAAAAAAGAAATAACGTTGTTTGAAAAGGAATTAGAGGATGATGCGGGTGGCGTTGACGGGTTCATTGACGAAAACGCTGGCCAAGGGGGAGAAGTGGTCAGGGTCTTCGGTCGTGTAGTAGCGGCAGGAGCCGCCGCGGCTGCAATGCTGCTCGATTTCGGGATGACGCTGCAGGTAGTCGGCGAGGCTGTCGGCGACGATAGGACCCTGCTGGATGATGTTCACGCCCTGTGGCCTATAGCGGTTGATCTTGTTGATGAGCAGGGGATAATGGGTGCAGCCCAGGATGACGGTGTCGATGTCGGGGCAGTCGTTCATGAGCTGGTCGATGTCCTTCTTGACAAAGTAGTCGGCTCCGTCGCCCTCGCTCTCGCGGTTCTCGACCAGCGGCACCCACATGGGGCAGGCATGGCCGTGTACCTTAAATCCTGGATACATGCCCTCGATTTCTATGTTGTAGCTGCGACTGGCAATGGTGCCTGGTGTTCCAAAAACGCCGATGTGCCCTGTGCGGGTCAGTTCGCCCACTTTTTCCACAGTGGGACGCACCACGCCCAGGACGCGACGGTTAGGGGCGAGGGTGGGGAGGTCGTTCTGCTGGATGGTGCGTAGCGCCTCGGCCGAGGCCGTGTTGCATGCCAGGATAATGAGGTGACACCCCTGGGCAAACAGGTGCTTGACGGCTTGCAGTGTGAACTCATAGACCAGTTCGCGGGAGCGCGTGCCGTAAGGTGCTCGCGCGTTGTCGCCCACAAACAGGTAGTCATACTGCGGCAGCCTCTGCCTGATGTCCCGCAGGATGGTCAATCCGCCAAAACCCGAGTCAAACACCCCGATGGGCGCCCGCAGAATGTCATTATCCTCAATAGTTATTGCCATGTCGTGTTATTTCTTTCCCGCAAAGATAAGTCTTTTTTCGGAAAAAAGTTGTAATTTTGCAGGTTAAAATGATTGTTGTGCAGTCGTGATGCCGTTTAAGACATATAGCCTGAACCTGAAAGGACGCCTGGTGACCATCGACCGACCGTGGGTGATGGGCATCGTCAATGTCACGCCCGACTCGTTCTACAGCGGTAGCCGCGTGACCGATGAGAAGGCCCTCGTGGAACGCATTCAGTCGATGATTGCCGATGGTGCCGACGTGATTGATCTGGGAGCCTGCTCGACCCGTCCCGGCAGCGAACAGGTGGATGCTCAGGGTGAAATGGCCCGCCTGCAATGGGCGCTGGGCATCATCCGCCGTGTGGCTCCTGACGTCATGATCTCGGTAGATACTTATCGTGCCGAGGTGGCGCGTCGTTGCGTGGAAGAGTGGGGGGCAGACATTATCAATGACATCTCGGGAGGCACAATCGATAAGGACATGTTTGCCACAGTGGCCAGCCTAAGGGTGCCTTACGTGCTCATGCACATGCGTGGAACCCCTGAGACTATGTCGTCGTTGACCGACTACGAGAACGTTACCGCCGACGTGCTCGAATGGATGGCACGCCGCATTGATGAGTTGCGGCAACTGGGCGTCAGCGACGTTATCGCCGACCCGGGCTTCGGCTTTGCCAAGACGCTGGAGCAGAACTATGAGATGCTGGCGCGGCTGGAGGCTTTCCATGCCTTGAACGCTCCGCTGCTGGTGGGCGTGTCGCGCAAGCGCATGATTTACACCCCGCTGGACTGCACTGCCGACGAGGCCCTCAATGGCACGACTGTCATCAACACCATCGCCTTGCTGCAGGGTGCCCACATCCTGCGCGTGCATGACGTGAAGGCTGCCGTCGAGGCGGTGAAAATCACTTCGCTGGTTCGGGAAAACGGACCGATTGACACAACAACATTCATCAGATAATCATATATACAAGATACATGGGAAGCTCAATATTCGCTCTTTTCAGCATCAAGGACCTTGTTGACATCCTGCTGGTGGCCACCCTGTTGTTCTACCTGTACAGGACGATGAAGGACTCTGGCTCACTCGACATCTTTGTCGGTGTGCTGGCGTTTGTGGTCGCTTGGGTGGTGATGTACAAGATCATGGACATGCGCCTCATCGGCACCATTATGGACAAGTTCATCGACATTGGTCTGTTCATCCTTGTCATCTTGTTCCAGGACGAGATCAAGCGCTTCTTGACCGAGTTGGGCTCCAGGCGAGGCCTCAAATTCTTTGAGAAACTGTTCAAGCCCAAAGGCGAAGTTGAAGATGAGAAGAAGTGGATTATGCCTGTGGTGTATGCCTGCATGAATATGGCCAAGACCAAGACCGGTGCCCTCATCGTCATTCAGCAGACAATGCCTCTGACCGACTATGAACGCACGGGTGACATGATCAACGCTGATATTAACTCGCGCCTGATAGAGAATATCTTTTTCAAGAATAGCCCTCTACACGATGGCGCCCTGATTATCGCAGGCAGCAAAATCATGAGTGCGGGTTGCATCCTGCCGGTGTCTCACGATACCAATATCCCACGTTATCTGGGCCTGCGCCATCGTTCGGCCAAGGGCATTGCCCAGGCCAGTGACGCCATCGCCATTGTCGTGAGCGAGGAGACGGGCCGCATTTCTTATGCCCATAAAGGAGAATTACACTTGAATTTGTCGAGTACCGATCTGGAACACGCTCTGTCGGCACTCGTTGAGAATGAATAATACTCATGTTTGATATTGACGGTACATTGGTGAGCCTTGATCTGGTGGAGCGCTTCTTTTGCTGCGACCTGGATACATGCCTGGGTGCTTGTTGCATCGAGGGCGACTCGGGTGCACCACTGACCGAGGATGAATACCGTCAGTTGAAAGAGATACTGCCTGAGGTGTGGAACGACTTGTTGCCTCAAGCCCAAGAGCAGATCAAAGAGCATGGAGTTGCCTTTGTGGATGTGGAGGGTGAGCTGGTGACCCAACTCGTGGGCGGGGCGAATTGCGTATTCACCACCTATGAGCGAGGAGGGATGTGCTTGTGCGCCATTGAGAAGGCTTACCGTGAAGGCCGCATCAAGTGGCGCAAACCCATCTCCTGTTACCTTTATCCGGTGCGCATCAAGCGCTATCCGGGCTATGATGCGGTGAACTTTGACCGTTGGAAAATATGTAAATGTGCCGAGGTGTTAGGCCGTCGTGAGGGCATACGTCTGTATCAGTTCCTGAAAGAACCGTTAATCGAGCGTTATGGCCAGCAATGGTATGACAACTTGGTCGCCAATTGTGAATTATACATTAAAGAATATTTATCATGACCAAAAAAATCAAGCTGATATTATTGTCGTTGCTGATGTCGCTGATGGTGTGTCCGGCGTTTGCCCAACTGACGATTGATGGGCGTCGACCAGTGTATGATCGGCGTACTAATACATATCTTTTTAATGTTCCGCCGTCTGCTTTTGGCCAGCCTTTTCATGCCAATGTCGCTTTAGATGACACTGTATTGTGGATGCTGATCGACAACAAGCAGATAAAAAACACTATAGACCTTCCGCTTATTGATAAGGGTGTGTCCTATAGATTCTTGTTCTCTCACAATCACGTCACCTCTCAGGCTACCTTGCGTTTTACCTATCTCCCTATTTTGACCTTGACGGGAAACTTTAACGCCGAATACTCGCTGGGACAGGTGCAACTGACGATGCCCGATGAGCATGAAATCCAGGATTACCAGGCGCGCATCAAGTGGGCAGGCGGCACAACGACCTATGACTGGATCAATAAGCACAACTTCCACCTGAAGTTTGTTGATGAGAACGGTGAAAAGAAGGACGTGTCGTTCTTCGGACTGCGCAAAGACAATCACTGGCGACTGGATGCAGGTATTATTGACATGCTGCGTTTCCGCAACAAGGCAGCCCATAGTCTGTGGGCCGATTTCGGCACTAAGAACTATTATGCTGACGTCCAGCCCAATGCCCGCTCCTATAGCCGAGGACAACATGTGGAAATGTTCCTGAACGGGAATTACATGGGCTTCTTTGACATGACCGAGTTCCTTGACCGCAAGCAGATGAAACTCAAGAAGTATGATGATGCCGTGGGACAGTTCCACGGTATGATGTGGAAAGGCAAGGAAGAAACCAGTCAGACCATGTTTATCAAAACCAAACCGATAGACAATCAGCAGGAAAACTGGGGAGGCTTTGACTTGATGTATCCCGAAATTGATGATGTGTGCCCCACCGACTACAGCGTGCTGTACAATGCCATAGACTTTGTGGCGACAAGCGACTCGGTGACGTTTGTGTCACAAGTGGGTGAATACTTTGACTTGCCGGTGCTGGCTGATTACTATGTGTTTATCAATGTCCTGTTTGCCATCGACAACACTTGCAAGAACATAATCTGGAGCTGCTATGACAGTGCGATTGACAAGAAATTGACGTTGTCGGTGTGGGATCTTGAGGCAACGGTCGGACAACACTGGTATGATGGCGACGGATACTACCATGCGCCCGAGATCCAACCTGAGGTCGATCTGGATCAGGATCACCACCGTTTCTGCAAGCTGTGGCGCAATGGCTTGTTCAAGCGTTTAAAGAATATGCCTGAGTTTAAAAATCGGGTGATTAGCCGTTATTGGGCTTTGAGGAGAACTGTGCTTCAACCCGATAGTTTGATTGAACGGTATGGTGCTATTTACCGCAATTTGGATAACTGTGATGCCCTTGCGCGTGAAACCGAACGCTGGTCGGGGGACGATGACCTTGCTAATCGTGAACTTGATTTCCCCGGTGAGTATGAGTATGCGTGTGACTGGATTACACGTCGCATCCAGTATCTTGACAATCATACGTTTGCCACACGTGTTGGCGATGTCGATGGCAATGGTAAAGTGAATATTATTGATGTCACATGGCTGATTGACTATTTGCTGAACAGCGGTTCGACAAGTTCTATCAATGAGCATGCTGCAGATGTTGACAAGAGCGGGGTCATCGACATTAACGATTTGACTATCCTGCTGGAGCGACTGCTATCTGATTAGAAGAATAAGTAGATAAACGATGAAAAGACGTGCTTTTTGTATATTGGTTTTATTGTGTTGTGTTCATTTGATGTATGCACAATTCACCTTTGATGGTAAAAGGCCTTTTTATGATAAGGATCAGCATCTGTTTGTGTTGACGGTACCTGAAGAGATGTTTGGGAAGCCGTACACGTTTAACTTTGCTTATGATGATTCTGTTGTGAGGGTCGTTAAGGATGGTCGCTACTGTACGACTCAAATGCCTTTTAGGATCATTAAAGGGGACACAACCTATACTTTCAATTATGCTTGCACTAACTTCACCACCTACGCAAGAGTACGCTTCACCCATTTACCCATTATCAAGCTAGTGGGAGAGATCACTGATGAATATGTGGATGGTGAGGTGCTGATGCAGGTGCCTGATGACTCGGTTACCCAGAGATTTAATGCAAAAATCAAGTGGGCAGGATCCTCAACCAACAGGCCGTGGTACAAGAAGCACAATTATCACATCAAGTTTCTTGATGATAGTTGCCAGAAGATGGATGTCTCTTTCTATGGACTGCGCAAGGACAATCACTGGCGCATGGATGGAGGCGTGATCGACTTGGGAAGAATTCGCAACAAGGTCTCCCATGAGTTATGGGCCGATATGGCTCACAAGCCTTACTATGCCGATGTGCAACCCAAAGCCAAATCCTACGTTAATGGCTTCTTTGTAGAGTATTTCGACAATGACAAGTACAAGGGCTTCTCAAACATGGCCGAGTATCTGGACCGCAAGCAGATGAAACTCAAAAAGTATGATGACGAGGTCGGTCAGTTCCATGGCATGCTCTGGAAAGCCAAGGAAGCCACCTGGCAGACGCTTTTTGTAGCCGACTCGACATATAATAACCTGGAGGAGAGCTGGGGGTACTTCGATTTGGAATATCCCAACCTTGAAGATGTCTCACCCACTGATTACCATATCCTGAGCGATGCGGTTAGCTTTGTGCAAAACAGTAGCTTTGAAGAGTTCTGTCAGCAGGCCGGCGACTACTTCGACCTGCCTGTGTTGGAAGATTACTATGTGTTTGTCAACGTGTTGCTGGCATCCGATAACTTGTCCAAGAATATCATCTGGGGGTGCTATGACGGCGCCGTCGATAAGAAGCTGACACTGGCCGTTTGGGACCTGGATGCCGTCATGGGGCAGTACTGGACCAATGCCGATGGATATTATCGTGGCCCGATGGTCGCTCCCGAGAATGATCTGAATGAGGTCTCGTTGTTGTCCAGTAACCGCCTGTTTACTCGTTTGATGGAGTGGCCCGAGTTTCGTCGGAAAGTGATCAACCGCTACTGGCAACTGCGTCGCAATGTCCTGACTCCTGATAGCATAATCAGCCGGTTCTCATCGCAGTATGACATGTTGCGTCACGCCGGTGCAATATCGCGGGAAGAGGGCATGTTTAACAAGAGTTCGGACTTGTATAGGCGTGAACTCAACTTTCAGGCGGAGCTGGAATACCTGAGCGATTGGTTGTACCGTCGCTTCGATTATCTGGATAATAATGGCATCTTCAAGAGGATTCATGGTGATGTGAATGGAGATGGCGAGGTGAGCATCAGCGATGTCAATGCCGTCATCGACTATTTGTTGGGTGTTCTTCCCGATGAAGAACAGATGGGTCTTGCCGATGTGGATGGAGACGGTGAGGTAAGTATCGCTGACGTGAATGCGGTGATTGACATTATATTAACGCAATGATTGTCTGTTGGCCAGCCTTTTATCCCACCATTCAACGATACAATTCCCAAATTAGATAAAAATCAGACGATTTTTCATTGCCAATTCAATTTATTGTAGTACCTTTGCCCCGCTTTTCGTAATCTCTGACAAGAAAAAAAGAGTGGCTTGTGTATATTGCGAAGTGATTATTAACGGATTAAATGTATAAACAATGGACTTGATTAAAGTTGCAGAACAAGCATTTGCTACAAACAAGCAGCACCCGCAGTTTTTCCCGGGTGACACAATCACGGTAGCATACCGCATCAAGGAGGGTAACAAGGAGCGTATCCAGCAGTACCGTGGTGTGGTGATTAAGATCACTGGCGAGGGTGAGAAGAAGCGTTTCACCGTTCGCAAGATCAGTGACAACATCGGTGTTGAGCGTATTTTCCCGCTCGAGTCTCCGTTTATCGACAGCATCACCATCAACAAGCATGGTAAGGTGCGTCGCGCTAAGCTGTATTACCTGCGTGGTCTCACCGGTAAGAAGGCTCGCATCAAGGAGCGCCGTATTATCAAGAAGGACGAGGCATAAATTTCCGCCCATCTTTAGATAAAACGTCATGAAGAACCGAGACAACATCGTGTTGCCTCGGTTCTGTTTTGTTATGTATAGTCCTTAGGACGATGATCTTTAGACGGATTGTGCCCTGATGAGAGCATCTTGCGTCAATTGGAACTCAGGATGATGTCAATAAGGTCGCTGACATCGCTGACAGAGATATTGCCATCATTGTTGATATCGGCATTAATTTCGACGAATGGCCTATCTGAATTAGGAGACAACAGGAAGTCTATCAGCATCGTGACATCACTGACGTTGACAACACCGTCTCCATTGACGTCTCGAGGAACGAGGGGTGCAATGTTGGAGAAGTTTTGCCACCAGTCAGTTGTCTGATAGCTCTCGAGTGAAGCTGCTGACACATAGAGGTTGGCATTACTATAGGAAGTAAAACAGTTCTCGTTGGCCATTACGGGAGGCACATCGGCTAGGCAGGTTACATTATAGAGGTAAGTACAATTCATAAAAGCTTTTTCACCAATCGAGTCCACAGATGTGCCAATTGTAACTCTCTGGAGGCCGGGAATGCCATAAAAAGCCCTGCTGCCGATTTCGGTCACCGAATTAGGGATAGTTACGGATCTCAGGCCACGGCATTCGCTGAAAGCTCCCCCCTTGATAATCTCAACAGAATTGGGTATCTCGAGTTGGGATAACGAGCAGTTACTGAAAGCACTTGTGCCAATCACCTTGAGGGTGCTAGGCAAAGTCACGCTCTTCAGTTTTGGACACCAGAAGCACATACTGGAGGGTAATTCTGCGACAGCACTTTGTATGTTGATGTTCTTCAGTTCCAAACAGTTGGAGAAGGCGCTACCGCCAATGTAGGTAATTGACTCAGGCAATGTGATATCGGTGAGACCTGAGAGTAAGAATGCTTCGATTCCAATAGAGTCCAAACCGTCAGGGAGTACTATGCCATCCAGCTTGCGGCAATGATAAAAAGCACTCCTGCCGATGGTCTTGAGTGAAGTGGGGAGGTCTAAATAGGGTAGCGTATCGCAATGGAGGAAAGCTTCATCGCAAATTTCTGTGATATTGTTGTTGAGGTTCACCGAAAGCAGATTGCGACACAATCTGAAAGTTCCCTTAGGAATAGTTGTGAGCGACTCGGGCAATGTGACGCTGGCAAGGGTGTCACATTCGTTAAACAGCTCTTCTCCTATGCTTGTAACCGTGTTTGGGATTGTAATGCTAAGTAACTTGTTACAATCGTAGAAAGCGCTTTTCTCAATGGTTGTTACCGAAGATGGAATGTTAAGCGTGGTGATACCCGCCCGAGTAAACGTGTATTGGCCAATGGTGTCAAGACCTTCGGGAATCAATACAGTGCTAAGATTATCGCATCCGTCAAATAATGCCGCGCTGGTCCTGGTCATGGATGGCGATAAATTGATTTCTCTCAACTCGGTACAATAGGCAAACGCTCTTTCCTCTATTGTTGTCACAGAATTGGGAATCACGATACTTTGCAAATTGTTGCAACTTGAAAAAGCTTGTGCACGAATCACCTCGAGCGTGTTAGGCAGATCAATGGAGTGTAAGCCAGACCAATAGAATGCATATTGCTCAATAGTGGTGAGTGAATCAGGAAGGTGAACAGTCTCTAAACTGGGAGTATCATAGAACGTGAAGTGCCTAATCGTCTTGATTTTTTCGGGGATTGTAATTTCTTTAAGACTAGAGCAGCCTTCGAATGCTCCGCTACCGAGGTAGGTGATGGTATTGGGAAGATTCACATCGGTTAGGCTGGTGCATTCTTCAAAAGCATCATCACTGATACGGGTGACAGAATTGGGAATCGTGATTTTCTTCAGACTGCTGCAACCTGAAAACGAAGACGTGCCGATGCCGGTGATCGTGTTTGGCAGGTACACGTTTTTCAAGTTAGTACAACCACGGAATACGTAATTATACACGTAGGTGACTGAACTGGGGATGGTGATGCTTGTCAGACCCGTACAGTTCTCAAAAGCCCTCACCTGGATGATGTAAATTGAGTTGGGAATCTCGATGCTGTTCATGCTGTCACAGTCGGCAAAAGCCGAAGACCCGATGATGGTTACCGGATAGGTTCGGTCGTTGTAGGTAATGCTACTGGGAACAACTACATGACCATGGTACTTGATGTCTCCTTGAATCATGAAGGCTTCGCCATCATATACTTCGTAGAAGAAACTGTCCACTTGGCAAGTAAAGTATTCCGCATGGATTGAAAATGCTGTGCTGACAAGTAATAATGTCAGCAATAGTTTTTTTAAGGTAATCATATTATCATCATTAAATGGTTAGTTGTTTGAAAGTTGCAAATTTAAGATAATATTGGATGAAATGCAATAGATTAATACCATATCTTAAATATTTCTTCAAATTGTTTGGTTTTTGTTGGTCAAAATTGTTGCGGTTTAATAAATAATGTGTAACTTTGGGGGCATAGAGAAAGCCGAAACGCTTGAAAGGAAGTAGGCGAGTGAAAACAACCGTAATACAGGATAATCATGGAAGAGGAAATGAAAAATGCCGAACAGGCTGCTAACGAAGTGAAGAACGAGACTGATAACATCTTTGACGAGTTGAAGAATATGCTCGGCGATGCTGCTAACGACAGTGCTGGAGTGTTCGATAAACTCAAAGGCATGTTTGAGGGCAAGGAGGGTGACCCCAGCATCTTTGAAAAGGCCAAGGAGATATTCGATGGCAAGGAAGGTGAGCCCGGCGTGCTTGACCAGCTCAAGGAAATGCTGGATAAGGGCACAACCGCTGCTGGTGAGATGAGCCAGGACTTCCTGGAGAAAGCCAAGGAAATGTTTGAGACCAAGGAGGGCGAGCCCAGCCTGCTGGATAAGGCCAAAGAAATGTTTGATGAGGGCGCTACCGCTGCAGGTGAGATGATGGACAAGGCCAAGGACTTTGTGGAGCAAGGCACTGCCGCCGCTACCGAAGTAGCTCAGGATTTGTCGCAGAAAGCCAAGGAAGCCTTCGAACCCAAGGAGGGCGAGGAGAGTGTGATTGACAAGGCTAAAGACGCGCTCGATGATGCCGGCAAGGCTGCCGAGGGCGTGATGGACAAGGTTCAAGATTTCCTGAAAAACGTCTTTGGCGGTTCAAAGGATAAAGAAGGCCAAGCCTAACGTTATACCCCTATAGAAACTACGAATTACGCTAATTGAGCGAAGTCATCTATTCGCAAAATTAGCGTAATTCGTAGTTTTAATAAGGTGTGCACCTAACGCCTAAATAATACTTTTTGTCATGGTGTAACCGTATCAGTGTTTTGTACCTTTGCAATGGAGGTCCTTGACATGCTTTTAAGATTCTTTAAAGATCCCGCACCACCCCTTTTGTTTTGCGCCAAACAAAACAAACGCTGAAAATCAATAGTTTGCAAAAATAGGTACAAAACCATCTCATTGCCTTTTGACAGTTGCAGACGACTAAAACAAGTTGTCCCCATTAGTCAATGAAGTTGTATTTGTTGTTTGAAAGAAGGAGCGCGGATGCAAAATTAGCGTAATTCGTAGTTTAATTTATCGGTATTAGTCGAGGAAGCGCTTGTCGAGGTCGCCGTAGCACTCGATGCGGCGGTCGCGCAGGAAGGGCCACCAGCGGCGCACCTGTTCGCTGCGTTCCATATCAATCTCGATGACTTGGAGGTCCTCACTGTCATTGGGGGCGCGGTAGATGAGTTCTCCCTGCGGGCCAGCGATAAAACTGCTGCCCCAGAACTGGATGCCATTGGTCTGTCCTGACGGGTCGGGCTCATATCCCATACGGTTGACGGTGATGACGGGCAGGCCGTTAGCCACGGCATGGCCCCGCTGGACAGTGGTCCAAGCCTCGCGTTGGCGTTCCTGCTCGTCGGGAGTGTCGCTGCTCTCATAGCCGATAGCGGTGGGGTAGATGAGCATTTGGGCTCCACGCATCGCCATCAGGCGGGCACCCTCGGGGTACCACTGGTCCCAGCACACCATCACACCCAGCCGTCCTAGTGACGTATCGATAGGGATAAACCCCTGATCGCCGGGAGTGAAATAGAATTTCTCGTAATAGGCAGGGTCGTCGGGGATGTGCATCTTGCGGTATTGGCCAGCCACACTGCCGTCGGTGTCAAATACCACCGCCGTGTTGTGGTACAGGCCCGTTGACCGTTTCTCGAACAATGAGGTCACCAGGACGATGCCGCACTCACGCGCCACGGCGGCATATTCCCTGGTCACATCGCCGGGAATGTCCACGGCAAGGTCAAAGTTGTCCACGCTCTCCACTTGGCAGAAGTAGAGTGAGTCGTGCAGTTCGGGCAACACGACGAGCTGAGCCCCCATTGAGGCCAATTTCTTGATTTTTGCGATGAGCGACTGGCGGTTGGCGGCAACGTCAGCGCTATTGTGTTGTTGTATGATTCCGACTTTCATAAAACTTTGTGATTAGTGGTTAGTGACTAGTGAACCTTTGGGAAGTTGCATGGTGGCGCAGTGGAGGGAGCCGTGCTGGCAGATGAGCGGGCGGCAGTCGATGCCTGTGATCTTGCGTCCAGGGAAAGCCTGTCCGATAAGTTCACAGGCCCTGAGATCGTTCTCAGGTTGACCATAAACGGGCACCAACACCTGATGATTGGTCACCAGAAAGTTGGCGTAGGTGGCGGGCAGTCGTGAAATCTCATCATAGATGGCATCGGGCAAGGGCAGTTTGATCAAGTGATAATGGTTACCATCGGCCTCAGTCAACTCCTTGAGTTCCTTTTCCATCTTCATCATGGAGTCAAAGTGTTCATCGTCGGGGTCGTCGCACCCGTTATAAATGATGATTCCGCCAGGTGCAAAGCGAGCCAGCGTGTCGATGTGACCGTCAGTGTCGTCACCGGCAAGTGCACCATGGTCGAGCCACAGCATTTTCACACATCCCAGCCGATCGAGCAACTCGCGTTCCAGATCCTCGCGAGTCATAGCGTCATTGCGGTTGGGAGCTGTAAGGCAGCTAGTGGTAGTGAGTACTGTACCGTTACCGTCGGTTTCGATAGATCCACCCTCAAGGACCATGTCACGGCAGTTGATGAGTGGCAAGTGCCACAGACCTTGCTTGCCAAGCCGTTCGGTGACAAGGTTGTCACAGTCGGCTGCGAACTTCATACCCCACGCGTTGAAGGTGAAGTCGGCAAATGCCATGTGGCCGTCCTGGAATACCGTGATGGGGCCGTAGTCGCGTACCCAGGTGTCATTGGTTGGTAATTCCACGATATCGATGCGTCGCCAATCAACATTTGGTCCCAATGCCGAATGGACATCATCGGCGTCGGGTGCCACAATGACCAGTCTTTCATCATCATCGTCTAGGATGGCTCTGGCAATCTCCACATAACAAGCCGTCACCTCGTCGAGCATGTAAGCCCAGTCGGTGCCGGCGTGTGGCCATGCAATGAGAATGCCGTCCTGACAGTCCCATTCGGCAGCAAAGCTGCGGTTTCTTTTAGATGGATGCATCTATAGCGGTTGTATTTTCTTTAATGGAGAGCGCCTTCATTTCATAGAACGCCATGCGTTCCACGCGTAGAAGACGGGTCAATCAGTATTAAATATTGTTGCCGAATTCTTGATAATTGTCCCAAAAGGAGTCTTGCGACTCGACAATCTCATTGATGAAATCACGGTATCCGTCCTTGACGTTATAGCCGTTCTCTTCACACCAGACGGCATATTCTTCCTCAAAGCCCTCAATCTCGCGACGCATCCTCTCAAATTCCTGGTCGATTTCGGGTGTATTACTATAGCGGTCCAGGAGTTCACGCAGTATTTCAGAAATATCGTTCATATTCGTTTTTTCAGTTGTTTTCCAGGTGCTTTCAACGGCTCCTGTTTAGGTTTTACTTGTTTCAATGGTTTTGATGTTCAAATTTAATACTATTTTTTGAAATAGTGGGTATTCTTTAGTTAATTATTATAAATTCTACTAAATCCAGTTGTTTAGGGGCTGAGTGACAGTAATTCTAATCGGGCGATAACTGTTTTGTGCTTATGCTGTATCCTGCTTTTGAAGATGTTTTTGGATATTAAATGGCAGTATTCAGGAATACTTTGCGCAAAGTTAGTTGATATGTGCTAAACTTGTCGTAAATTTGCGCTTTAAATTAGTGGTATAAGGCCATTAGTGCATAACTGTTTAACAATCGAGGTCCATGATGATGAAATGGATGAAATATTTGGCTGTCGCTCTGCTGCTGTCGTTGCTGACGGGCTGTACAGGTGACAACCTGGAGAAGATGGTTCCTGCCGACGCTACCGGCGTGGTAAGTATTGATGTGCCCCGCATCCTCAAGAATGCTGGAATGCTGGACGATGACCGCATTGTCATCCCGCCCTCGTTGCGGGAAGTGGTTGATAACAACGATACTTCACCGTTATGCGTTATGCTGAGTGACTTGCCCCAAATGGGCCTTGACGTGGATAATAAGGCTTACGCCTTTTTCACTACCAAGACGTTTGGTCGTGTGGTGCTCGCTATGCTCACCGATCCCGATAAGGCCCGCAAGACATTGTCAATCAGAGTGGGCGGAGACTTTGAGAAAGTCGAAGGGCTGGATTGCATGTACGTCGGTGACAACCTGTATGTGGTTGATGGCAAGGTTCTCTTGATTGGAACAGTCAACAAGGCGATGGAAATCTCACGTGCCGCTAAGGCGGCCAAGGGCATTCTGAGCATGACCGCCACAAGCATAACCGAGAACAAGGATGTCAAGGAGGTGCTGCACAACCATGATGCCGAGATTAATGCGTGGATGCAAGGCAAGGGTCTGAAGGCCATTCTCAACAAGAGCGAGGTTTACCGTGAACTGTCACAAAAGATGCCGCTGATTGGCATTTTTACCGAGAGTGACATCGACGCGGTGACCTGTGCCATCGACATTGAAGACGACGGTGTGGAAATGAATACCAAGATCCATGCTGCCGACAATAGTGAATATGCGCAGTTGTTGAATTCGGTGCTGGCTAAGCCAAGCGATGAGGTGCTGAAAGCTATCCCCAACTCGATGGACTATATCTTCACGATGTGTGTCAAGGGAGACAGCTTTATCAAACTCAAGCAAATCCAGCAATTGTTGGGAATGTTTGGCAAGTTGCCTTATATCGGTCGAATTGATCTGGCGAGCATCTTGGCGACTGTTGACGGGCCTTTCACGATAGGTCTAGCACGTGACCCCCACTTGGAGGGTGAGTGGAACGTGGTGATTGCTACACGCTCAAACAATCCTGATGGAGTGGTGAAACAAATCAGCACGTTTGCCAATTCGATGGGTCAGGCTCCCGAGTTGTATGAGGGGGAATATATTTACCAGTATGACAACAAGATGATTCGCATTGGTGTCATCGACGGCATCCTCTACTTCAAGATGCTGGACTATGAACAGACCGAGGGCTATGCCTACGAGATGAAGTCTGTGCGTGATTTCTTTGATAGTGCGTTGATCGGGGTATTTGCACAGACACACAATGACAGTGTGAATGGTTATTTTGACTTCGGCCTGGAAGATATCTTTAACGGAAAGGGACACTTCTACACGAGTGAGCCTAAGGGAAACGCCACGCTGGAGCTGCTGAGGTCGTTGTGCTCTATCAAGACGGGTGATTCGTTTGGAAACGAGGACGGCGATGATGACGGTGGCGTGTCATCGTTCATGACTGGTGCCATCGATAAACTACAACCCATGTATTGATGGGTTAGACGGTTAGGATACAAAAAACAGGACCGACCCTGCTGGATCGGTCCTGTTTTTGTTTGTGTAATTAGGCGGTTGGGTTAGAACTTGTAGTTGATGCCCAGACCGAAAACACCTTGATCCACCTTGCGGATAATGGTGTGGCGGTACTCAAAGTTCACGCCGAAGTGTTCGTCCAGCTCATATTCGACACCGGCACCCAGATTCAGTCCGACGTGGTTCTCCTCGCCCAAGTTATTGAGTTCGCCCTTGAAGTCCACCATTGTGTAGTTGATGCCTGCCAGGGGGTAGATGAACAATTTGTCGTTCCACAGTCCCAAGAGGTAGTGAGCGTTGATATTCACATCCCACCATGACATATGGTTTTTCTCAAAGAAGTAGTTGAAGCCTACCTCTGCACGCAACTGGTCGAGTACACCATACTGGAAGCGGGCTCCAACGCCCAAGTTCTCGATTTCGCTACCATAGACCAGGTTGACGCCAACGGCGGTCTCACCCTGATGAACCTGTGCATTGGCAAAGCCAAAGCCCATCATCATAGCACACACTAAAGTCAAAATCTTCTTCATTTCGCAAAAAATTAGTTTAGATGTTTATTGATAAATGTAATTGCCGCTAATAAAACAATTTGTAAAATTAGATATAATTCTTTAATTGACAAAGCAAACGCGGCATTTTCAGTGAAAAATGCCGTATTTGTTCCATTTTTGGCACAAAAAAGCTGCCCTTGTGAGGCAGCTTGAATCGTTTTGCTTGCAATAAAAGTGGTTTAGCCCAAGTAGGCTTTGAGCAATTTGCTCTTCTGTCCTTTCAGACGGCGGATGGCTTTCTCCTTGATCTGACGAACGCGCTCACGGGTCAAGTCAAACTTGGCACCGATCTCTTCGAGCGTCATCTCCTGACAACCAATACCGAAGAACATCTTCAAAATGTCGCGCTCGCGCGGGTTGAGTTGCTCAAGGGCACGGTTCACCTCCTTGGCCAGCGATTCCTGGTTGAGGGTCGAGTCGGCCATGGGCGAGTCATTGTTGGGCAGCACATCCAGCAGGCTGTTGTCTTCTCCCTCTACAAAGGGGGCGTCCACCGAGACGTGACGGCCCGATACCTTCATCGTGTCGCTGATCTTGTCAACGGGGATGTCAAGGCGCTCGGCAAGTTCCTCTGCCGACGGGCGACGCTCGTGCTCCTGCTCAAATCGTGATTGGGCCTTGCTGATCTTGTTGATCGAGCCGACCTGATTGAGCGGCAGCCTGACAATGCGAGATTGCTCAGCAAGGGCTTGGAGGATGGATTGGCGAATCCACCACACAGCGTAGGAGATAAACTTGAAACCACGCGTCTCGTCGAATTTCTGCGCTGCCTTGATGAGGCCCAGATTTCCCTCGTCAATCAAGTCGGGAAGACTCAATCCCTGGTTCTGATACTGCTTTGCGACCGATACGACAAAACGCAAGTTGGCATTCACAAGCTTATCAAGCGCTGCTTGGTCTCCTTGACGAATGCGTTGTGCGAGCTCGACTTCCTCATCGACCGTAATGAGTTCTTTACGACCGATTTCTTGTAAGTATTTGTCGAGGGATGCACTCTCGCGATTAGTAATGGATTTTGTAATTTTAAGTTGTCTCATCTAACTAAAGTAGAGTTTAAGCGTGCAAAGATACAACAAAAATTTCAACACTCCAAATTTAATTTCCAAAAATCAGCCTAATATTTTTTGTTGTTCCATCAGGCGCGGATTTTGGCGCTTTTATCATGTCATCCTGACTCAAGGTGGAGCGAGGTAGAGTATACAAGCAATTATCGTGCCAAATCTTCTCTCTGTCATGATGTTGGGACTGGATGGTGTGCACAATTACTGCTGTCGTCCTTTTAGTGACAACAACACATTAGGGTAATGAATGACAAGCTGTACTTTTTTCGTTAATTTGGGAAATGATTGCCTTAAACTGATTTATCGTGTTGGTGTTTGGCTCTGGAGTCGTGTTATTTGCTGTTGAGTCAGTGGGTGATAAATCTGGGTTATAGCATCATGTCCTTGTGCTCATCAATTATCAGTTGCTCAACGATGCCTGCTAGGGGCTTTTCTTTGGCTTCTGCCAATTGTTTGAGCTTGTCCTTGGTGTCCTCAGATATCAAGATCGATAATTGCACTCGCTTGCCATAGATTCTTGGTCTCCCTGCTCCGGGTCTGGGTCCTCCTCTCATATAGTTTCAAAAATTAGGGGTTAATACACACGTGCAAAGATAATAAATATTTTCAATAATCCAACTAAATTCGCTTAGGTTTTATAAAAAAATATCTTGATAATCATTAAATTGTTGATCGGGAGATGAGATAGTGCCTGTCAGTCATGGTTTTATCACTTTGAAATTATATTCATTTCTTTGTGTAAATGAAAGCAGGGAGACAGTGGCTGCATGCCTCTTCTCCCTGCTTGGATACTATTAATCGTGTGTTCTGTCTTGCTTATTCGTCGTCGTCGCTCAGGTCAACAGCATAGTAAACCTTCTTGCCGGTGGGGTAGAAGCCGGTGATGAACATCACCTTGTCGCTCTCACCACTGCGCATGATCTGGTTGTAGATGTTCTCCACATCGTCACGCGAGTCAACGGGAATGTTGTTGATATCGGTGATGATGAAGCCATCACGCACGCCAGCCCTCTTGAATTTGCCGGACTTGACGCCGATGACCTTCAGTCCCTTGGAGATAGCGAGATCTTCTTTCTCATCGCTGGTCAACTCGGTAAAGGCGCAACCCAGTGACATGACGTCGCTCTGCTTGGTCATCTTGGTGTTGCCCTGGTCGTTCTTGAAGGTGACGGTGGTGCGTTTGAGCTTGTTGTCGCGGTAGTATTCGACTTCTGCCTTGTCGCCGGGACGCAGCTTGTTCATCTCCTCCTGCATCTCGCCACTGTCCTTAACGCGTGAGCCATTGAGCTTGACGATAACGTCACCCTCTTGCAGGCCTGCTTCCTTGGCGGCACCGCGGTCGGTGACCTTGGCAACATAGATGCCCTCGTTGGTGGCCGTGATTTTTTCCTCTTTGGCCTTGTCGGCAGTCAACTCGGTGTATTGGATGCCAAGTACGGCGCGCTGAACTGTGCCGTATTGCTTGATGTCGGTGATGACTTTCTTGACAGTGTTGCTGGGCACGGCAAATGAGCAGCCGCTATAATTGCCTGTCTGGGAGTAAATCATCGTGTTGATACCGATGAGTTCGCCTGTGGTGTTCACCAAGGCGCCGCCCGAGTTGCCGGGGTTGACGGCTGCATCATGCTGGATGAAAGCCTTGATGCCACCATTGTCGCTGGTGTTCATGCCGCGAGCCTTGGCGCTGATGATGCCGGCAGTAACCGTCGAGTTGAAGCCGAAGGGGTTACCCACAGCAACGCACCATTGGCCAACCTTGACCGCATCGCTGTTGCCAAAGGTGATAGCATGCAGGTCCTTGGCGTTGATCTTGATGAGGGCTATGTCGGTCTTCTCGTCGGAGCCCACAACGGTGGCATTGAACTGGCGGTTGTCGTTGAGGGTGACCTCAAGCTTCTCGGCACCGTCGATGACGTGGTTGTTGGTCACTATATAGCCATCGGAGCTGATGATGACACCCGAACCCATGCCCCGAGGCTGAGGCTCGCTCTTCTGTTGCGGCTGCTGCTGTTTGCGCTGACGCTGTCCCTGTCCCTGACCATAGCCGGGGCCGAAGAACCACTCAAAGGGGTCAAAGAAGTCGCCACCATACATGCTCTGCTGCGGGGTGGCATAGCTCTTAATGCTGACCACGCAGTTGATGGTGCTCTCAGCCACGTCGGTGAAGTCGCGGCTCATGTCGATGGGCCTGGACGAAGTTTTCACAAATCCGTCGTTTGAGGTTTGGTTATCCGTGCTGCTATGTACATAGGTGTCGGTAATGATGCCTTTCTTCTGCAACTCACTTGTTGCCATCATGGTTGCAGCCGATCCCATGATCGATGCCGCAACGAGCATAATCGCTAATTTGAGATTCTTGTTCATGTGTTTAATCTTTTATTGTTAATTTATTGATGATTTTAATTTATCCAAGTGTTAAATTTAACTTTTCAAATAACGTGCCAAAAGTACAACTAAAAAAAACAAAAACAATACTTCAGCCCTTTATTTTAAGCTAAATTAATAGCATTGGTGCCACTTTTTAAATAGTTTTACAATAGGGAGCCGCCAAGTAACAATTGATGACATTTTGTCATTGTCAGTTTTTCCTGTTCCTGGCAAAACATCGGTCCCCAACCTGTTGCGCGGGTAGGGGACCGATGGTGATGGGATGGATATATGAATGTGTTAGCTGTCGAGTTTGTCGTCGTAGCCGATTGCGGTGAGCAGCTCGGCCAGGACATACATGCTGCCGCCAATATAGATGAGGTCCCTGGGGGCTGCATTCTTGCGGGCAGCTTCCAGCGCCTCGGTCACATTATTATATATATCGCCCTTGAGCCCGTGGCTGGCTGCAATCTCTTGAAGTTTCTCGGCAGGCAGGGAACGGGAAGTTTGGGCTTGTGTGAAATAGAAGGTGGCTTTCTTGGGAATCAGGTCGAGAATACCGTTCACATCTTTGTCGGCCATGAATCCAAGTACCATGTGGAGGTTGTCGTAGTACTCGTTTTTGAGTTGCTTCATGGCGACAGTGATGCTGGCCACGTTATGTGCCGAGTCGCAGATGGTGCGGGGCTTGTCACTGAGTTTCATCCATCGTCCCATGAGTCCAGTGGTCTCAATAACCTGTGCAAATCCCTTGCGCACGGCATCTTCCTTGATGCGGTATTTCAAGCGTTTGAGCACGTTGAAGGCGGTAAGTACGGTGTTGGCGTTCTCAATCTGGAAGTCGCCGGTGAGTTCGCAATCGATGATGCCGTAATTCTGGGTCTTTAGCTGGAGCATGCCGTCAACCATCTTGGCTTGAAGGACTTCGGGCTTGTCTTCGGCAAACCTGATTTCGGCATATTGTCTTTTGGCATAATTCTCAATGACATCTCTTACCAACCCTTCGGCATGGCCGACGATGACGGGTTGTCCGTGCTTGATGATACCGGCTTTCTCGCTGGCAATCTGCTCAATGGTATCTCCCAGGAACTGCTGGTGCTCAAGGCCGACGTTGGTGATGATGCTCAGGTCGGGGGTGACAATGTTGGTGCTGTCAAGCCTTCCGCCCAGTCCGGTCTCGATGACAGCCACATTGACATTCCTCCATGCGAAGTAGTCAAACGCCATCGTTGATGTCAACTCAAAGAATGACGGCTCAAAGCCTTCCATGTTCTTTTGCTTGTATTCATTCACCCACTGCATGACGTAGTTGCGGCTGATTTTCCTGCCGTTGACGCGGATGCGCTCCCTGAAGTCGATCATGTGAGGAGAGGTGAACAGACCCACCCTGTAGCCGCATTGTTGCAAACAAGACGCAAGTAGATGGGCTGTTGAGCCTTTACCGTTGGTGCCTGCTATGTGAATGATGCGGTAGCGGCGATGGGGCTCTTTGTATATCTTATCGAGTGCAAGGCTTGTATCTAGTCCTGGCTTGTAGCCCGAGGCGCCCTCGCGTTCAAAGGCGGGTCGCTGGTTGAACAAATACTCGGTGGTTCGTTCCCACATGCGCGCTAATTCTTCTTTTCTTGCCATTTTGGTTAGTTCTTAATGCAGTCTCACGCTGCATGTTGAAACAATAAAAAATGAAAACCAAAAAACAAAAGACAGTATGGCTATAAGCCGGGTTATGTGCCCGCCACGACGGCAGGTGCCTGTCATTTATCTGTCCGACGCATTGCTGCGCCAGTATAGCGTTCTACCCCCCGGCAATGGACGAGCAGCCCTTAGATGCCGGTATACATGAACTTGCAACTCACAGGTGGTGCGGCGCGCTGTGTCACCACAGCGCCCGGTGGGCTCTTACCCCGCCTTTTCACCCTTGCCGCTCGCGCGGCGGTTGTTTTCTGTCACCTTAACCCTGCGGTCTCCCACAGCTTCCCGTTAAGAAATGTGATGCTCTGTGTTGCCCGGACTTTCCTCTCGCAACCATGTGATGTTAACGAGCGACAAGCCGCCATACTGCTTTTGAATTAGGGGCGCAAAATTATAACAAATACTTAATATATGCAAATCCCATGTCTGTTTTTGCTCGTTTTTTTATGGTTTTAGTGGCTTAATTTTATGAATTGTGATTATCTGTAATTGTCATCGGTCGTGCTGCAATTTTTAATGGTTTTTCACGTTATTATGATAACAGAAATAGAAGAAGATATGGTAAAACTCAAGAATATTTCCATAAGTGCAATCATTGAGCGTTTCGGCCAGAGTTTCAAGCGTTTTCCGCTGGCGATGTTGTTCACGCTGTTCTTGACGTGTTTCTTGATCTATCAGAATCACGGCGGTGATGTGGGCTCGCGCATGGAGTTTTTCCTCATGTTCTATCCTGCAACAGGTGCGCTACTTGCTGTGGCCTTGTCCCTGTTGACTGAGGAATTCAAGTCCAGGATTGTGTCGATTGCGGTTCAGTTAATCGTTCATGGCGCATGGTTCGCCATCTGTGCCTATCTTTCTCAGTTCGACCATTTCTCTTTGCCGCAGATTATAGCTGTCAGTGCCACTGTGGTCGCCATCGGGTTGTCTGTATTCCTTATCTGCTTCTATCGTAAGAGACACGAATTGCCGTTCTGGAATTTCTCGATACGCACGGTGGTCGCTTTGGTTATCTCCACGGCTATAGGTGCTATTTTGGCCATGGGCCTGTTGTTGCTGGTCGAGTCCTTGAAGATGCTCTTCAACATCTCTATTTACGGAGAGGTTTATGTCGATATCTGGATACTTTGTATGGTGTTGCTGGCACCGGTTTTGTTCATGAGCCTGATTCCCAAGGGGAAAGATAAATTCTTGAATGACTCGCCAGCGTTCTCGGGGTTTGCCAAGGGCGTAGTGCAGTACCTGTTTATGCCGTTGCTGGGCCTATACTTGATTACTCTATATGCCTATGCTGCCAAGATACTTTTCCAGTGGTCACTGCCTGTGGGTGGCGTAAGTTACCTGGTGAGTGGCAGCATGGTGCTTATGGTGTTGCTCATTTATCTCACTTATCCCATTCAGCATCAGGAAGGCAATAAGCTGTTCAAAAGGGTGATACGATGGTTGCCAGTGGCCATGCTTCCGTTGCTGGCATTGATGACTATTGCCATCGGTCGCCGCTTGACCGACTACGGCATCACGGTGAGTCGCCTCTATCTGTTGGTGTTTAACGTGTGGTGCTATGCGGTTTGCCTGTGGCTCATTTTCACCCGCAACAAGCGCATTTGGCTGATTCCCGCCTCGTTTGCCGTTATCTTGTTTTTGATTTCTGTGGGTCCGCAATCGATCGCCAATGTGACGCAACGTCAATTAAAGAAAGAGGCCCGCATGGCGTTTAATGCGTCTGGCCTTAGGCAGTTCCCCCTTTCGGGCGAGCAATATGACCAGTGGCTCAAGGGGGCTGACCCTAAAGTGGCTGCAGCTATTGATTCCAAACTGCACTACCTGAATCGTGACTATGGTTACAGAGCGATTGATGATCTCGTGGCTAAGAATGTCATTGTTGGCCGTTATGCCTCACTTGACGAAGATGGTAATATCGTCGAAGAGATGCATGATACTTATAGTAATTATGACTTAATTGAGGGTGTACCGGTGCCTCAAGGCTACTCATCGATGACCATGGTTACAGGTGCTGATGACAATGTCGTTAAGGTTGACGGTGACAAAATGTGGATGAAGTTCAATGACGGTAATCAGGTTGAACATCAGTTTGAAATTGATATCAAGCGATTGGCTGAGTTTGATGAAGGAAAGAATCCTGATGGTGCCTTGGTGTTCGAGAACGGGGAGGCTATGCTGATGATTAACGATTTTCATATTACCGTTTTCAGCAGTGGCGCAAATTACTTGAGTTGCTCTGGTATCTTGTTTACAAAATAGCCTCTTGAGGTGAATCTTTCAGTGGCCCGAAAAAAGTAGTGCTTGTTGATAACTTTTTTCGGGTCATTGTTGTATTTGTTACGGTTATTGGCAGTAACTTTGTAGCATAAATTATTAATGTGCAAAATGAACCGTATTTTTTCGCTTTTCTTGATGGCCTTCTTGGCCTTTTCTGTATTACAGGCTGCCGAGGTGACCTTTGATTTCTCGACCGCCGAGGGTATTACCGCTATGGGTTATGCCGTGCCTGCCCAGGGCGCTGGAACCAATCTCACACAGGCAGGTCCCGTGACCGTGAACGGGGTGACGCTGTCGGCTACCGATGGTGCGACCCAGACTCGCATCTGGAACTCGCAGGGCAGTTACACGCTGCGCATCTATGTGGACGGCACAATCACCTTGTCGGTGGCCGAGGGCAGTATCACGGGTGTTGTTCTCAATGCCGCCAACACGACCAACTTTGACCTATTGGCCGATGTGGGCGATTATGCCGTCAATGGCGCTGTGGGCACTTGGACAGGTAACGCTGCATCGGTGACTTTTACCCATTTTGGCACCAAGAATGCCCAGGTGGCAAGCATCGTGGTGACCACCAACGGTGAGGGCCCTGTCGATCCCGACCCCGATCCCGATCCCATCGATCCCAACATCACCAAGCTTGATTCGCTCCATCATCTGGCAGCGCTTGAGGATGGCACCGCGTTCCAGTTCACCAGCGATGTATATGTT
Source organism: uncultured Prevotellaceae bacterium (assembly GCA_947306175.1). Lineage (GTDB taxonomy): Bacteria > Bacteroidota > Bacteroidia > Bacteroidales > Muribaculaceae > Sodaliphilus. The sequence goes on along the minus strand of CAMZFV010000008.1, from coordinate 29,859 downwards.
AACTATCAATGGAACGACTATCTCTGGGTGATGCAGCTCGATGAGGAGGGCTATGCCCTTGCAGGACTCATTTATGGCGACACGGGCAAACAGTACCAGTTGGGTTCTGTCATTCCAGCTGGCTGGACGGGCGTGAAAAAGACGTATAAAGGCTTGGTCGAGGTGGCAGAACCCGCCCACTTCGCCAATGCTAAAACCATATTTGACGAGGAATACTATTCGCCATTTGACTGCACGGGTTATTTGTCCTTTATTGCCGATGCCGATGAAGGATGGGAGAACTACAAGGTTTATTTTGATGGCGTCTCTTTGAGCGAGATAGACGAGCGAGGCAACTTTACAATAACTTGCACCGAGGCTGATGAGGACGGCCTCACCTATGAGGCTTCGATGGCTGGCTTTAACAAGTTCGGCATCGAGTACCCCGAGGTTGACCCCACCGAGGTTTATTCTATCGAGGGCATGGTCACCAGTTATAATGGTTTAATGGAACTTTATCCCATCAGTATCACTACTGACCTGGGTACACGTCTGTGGAAAGTCCTTTACGCAGGAGAAGATGGCGCTCAGTACAAACTCAATGACACCCTGTATGTCGCTGCCGCTGTAGATGCAGGGCAGGACAAGCTTGTCTTTGTGACCGACAATGTGGATGAGGTATATTATGACATTTATGCCGAGTGGGGATATGCCGAGTGGATGGCATGGTATCCTGACTGGATCGTGCTTGACTGTTCAAGCGACGAAACCTTATTCAATAGTCTGGCCGACAAGCAGGTGCTTATGCCTGGTACCGTCAAGGGTAAATTGGCTGACCGCTTGACTAATCCGCGCCTGATTCTCAATAGTACTCCCGTTGAGCTTGACGAAGCCGAATTGCCCACGTTGACCATGTTCAAGTATGACCTGAGTCATGATTACATCGCTGCTTTGGGTCATGAAGTGGGTCAAGCGGAGGGTTATTTCTTCTATAAGGATGGCAAGCCTTACCTGTGCAGCGAGCAGGATACTGTCATGGTGAAACTCAACTTTGACTATGCTCCTGGGTTGGAAGCCGAGATGGCAACTAAGGAAGGTCACCTCTACGGCTTGCTGTGCGTCTTCACTCTCGACGAGCCATGGGCTGAGAACGGTTCCTTTGTTCCGATGCGCCGCATCCATGCCACCGACGAGGACTACTTCACCAACTACACCCTCTATCCCTTAACTGTCATTTCCTGTTCGGCAGTAGAAGAGACCATTATGGGTAAACAAGTTGTTGACGTGAAGTACATCACCCCTTCGGGCATTGTGAGCCAGCAACCACAGGAGGGTGTGAACATCGTCGTGAAAACTCTTAGCGACGGCTCCCGCACCACGACCAAGCGCATGCATTAATGCTCGCTGTGCTCGCAGTTTAGAGTTTAGGGTTTAGAGTTTAGAGAGGCATCCGCATTCCATTGACTGGAGCGGATGCCTCTTTAAGCTTTAAACAATAACCTTTATACTGTGGGCACCAGCCCGCATTTTACCTCAAGTTGATGCGTTGCAGGACGATGACGATGGTACCCTTGTTATCGAGCAGAGCCATCTCGTTCTGGTTGATGCGCTTGCAGGATTCCGTCCTTTCCAGGGCCAGCAGCAGGTCGGTCTCGTAATCGATCTCCTCGCAGTCGTTCTCGGTGGAGTGCAGGTCCTCGAACTGGATGGCCATGTCCTTGGTCGGGTCGAGGGTGATGATGCCGTTGATGATGTTGCAGCCCGTGTCACCGTGAATGGTCTGCTCGACAGCATCGATAACGACGCGCATATTCAAGTCGTTAACGTTTTCACTGTCGATTTCCTTGATGAGCCATGCTCCGTTCATCGCATCCAGATTGTGGCGCTTCAAGACCATGATGACAGCACCCTTGGAATTCATGAGGTTGAGGTATTGTGCGTTGTATTGGGTCTCAAGGGTATAGCGGCGTACATCGGCCAACGTGTGCATGATGGTCTTCTCGCTGGTCACGTTGCGGCAGGCCTCGCCCGAAGAGACAAAATCCTCAAACTTCAAGTTATTGCCGCTCAATTGAAATCTGCCGTTGATGGTGTTGCAGCCGTTGTTGCCATAAACCTTGTTGCCACCAGCGAAGTCGAGGTACAGGTAAGCACGCTCAAGAGTATAGACTTTCTTCTTGCGCATCGACACAATGTCCCATTCGCCGTAGAGTTGCTTGGCTGGGTCTGTAACAGCAACCTCGCGCAGGGGCTGCTCAACGTTGGCGGTAACGTTTTCCACAGTCACCTCGCGCTTGGCCATTTTTTTATCTTTTTTCTTGCGGGCATCCATTGTAGCAGGAGCCATCAACATCGCCAGCAAGAGCGTAATCACGATATATTTTCTCATCTTGTTGAAGTCTTTTTCTAATACGAACTTCAAAGTTACCGTAAATTGCCGACATGACAAAATCCTTTAGCCGTTTTTAAGATTTCGTGCCATAAAATGTGAAAAAACGATTAGCCTTTGGCCGTTTTTTGGTCGTTGGGAAATTTTGCTCTACTTTTGCCGTTATATTATCGCAATGATGAAGAAAATGCAGACGATATATCGCCGATTGGCGCTGCTGGCTATGCTGGTGGTGTCTCTTGGCGTTCATGCCCAGATCAACACCGACCAGGTGGTGAATATCGGGCGCAATGCACTATACTTTGAGGACTATATCCTTGCTATCCAATACTTTAATCAGGCGATTAAGGCCAAGCCGTTCCTTGCCGAGCCTTACTTCTACCGTTCGGTGGCAAAAATCAGCTTGGAGGATTACCGTGGTGCCGAGCGGGATGCCAGCATGGCGATTGAGCGCAACCCGTTTATTGTCGATGCCTATCAGGTGCGAGGCGTGTCGCGTCAGAATTTGGGCGATTATGCCGGGGCGGTCGAGGATTACGAAGCGGGCTTGAACCTGATGCCTGAGGATAAGAACCTGCTGATCAACCGTGCGATTTGTCTGACAGCCTTAAAAAAATATGATGATGCCAGGGAGGCTTATGACCGCCTGTTGCAGATTGACCGCCGCAATGACCGCGCTTACATCGGCATGGCTCAGATGAATCTTGCCAACAAGGACACGACGGCTGCGCTCGAGAATCTGAACCGTGGCATTGCCTTGAGCAAGAAGAACGCCAGCGCCTATGTCTTGCGAGCCGAGATTGCCACTCGCTCGCGTCACGACTTTGAGAGCGCCCTTGCCGATATGGACAGCGCCATTATGTTGGAGCCTCGCTATGCGGGTTACTTCATTAATCGCGCCTATATGAAGTACAACCTTGATGATTACTTCGGGGCAATGGCCGATTATGACTACGCCATCGGTCTGGATCCTGCAAGCCAGGAGGCGCACTTCAACCGCGGCCTGTTGCGTGCCGAGGTGGGGGATAACAATAAAGCCATCAGCGATTTCAGCTTTGTGCTCAAGAGCAATCCGTCCAATTTTATGGCGCTCTATAACCGTGCCTTGCTGTACATGCGCACGGGGCAGTTCCGTGAAGCCGTCAGCGATTTTACCGCCATCTTGAAGAAATACCCCAATTTTGAAGCTGGTTACATGGCACGTGGCGAGGCAAAGCGCCGCATGGGTGACAACAAGGGCGCTGATGCCGACATGGAGAAGGCGATGGCCATTTTCCGCCGTAACAAGACACACGTCTCCACCTTCAATCCCGCCGAAATTGAAGCGACTGCTGCCATCAAGAAGGCCGAGCAGCGCGCACTTGATGGCGATGATGAACCCGAGACCGCCGAGGAAATCATCAACCGCTTCAACACCCTGCTCACCGTCAATGAGAGTGAGCCGGTCAAGCCCGAGTATGCCAACCGCCAGCGCGGCCACATCCAGAACGATAATGTCGAGGTGGAGCCCATGCCCATGTTCACGTTGTCTTATTATGCCAGGGACAACCGCCTCAACGGCAATACCCATTATATCAGGGAAATCACTGATGTCAATGACTCCCGCCTATTGACAGGCAATCTCTCGCTCGTCAGTGGTGAATCGCAGTTGGGAGAAGAGGAAATCCAGCTGAGTTTTGCCAATATCGACTATATCAACAGTTTGTTGTCTCATGCAAAGCCCCGCAGCATCGACTATTTTGCCCGTGGCCTGGATTATCTGATGGTGAAGAATCCCGATGCCGCCATTGCCGATGCCGATGCTGCCATCGCCCTGAATCCTCAATTCATGCTCGCCTATCTGCTGCGTGCCGATGCCCGCTACATGCAGTACCGCATGGCGCTCGCCCATGATGCGGGTTCAGCTGGTACCCAGGATGACGCTCCTGATGCCAAGTCTCACGCCATGTTGCGCCAGCGCCAGGATGTCACCACGCTCGACCTGATGATGGCCGACTTGGATCAAGCTATCAAGCTGTCACCCAAGAATGTGTATGCCCATTTCAACAAGGGCAACGTCTATATGCTGCAAGGCGACTACACCAGCGCCATCAGCTGCTACAGCCACGCCATCGAGTTGAAACCCGACCTTGCCGAGGCCTACTACAACCGAGGGTTGATGTACCTGCGCATGGGTAACAAGAGCATGGGTGTTGCCGACTTGAGCCGTGCCGGCGAACTGGGAGTGTTGCCTAGTTACAATATCCTTAAACGCATGACCCGATAAAAAAGCCTGCCAGCCCTTGAATGGGGCTGGCAGACTATATATTTAGCTGAGTGCGGATGTCTCTCTAACCTCTAAACTGCAAGCTCAGCGAGCATTATTGCGGCTTGCCAGACATGTTCCTGATGGCCTCAACGGGAACAAAACTCATGGCCTGGACCTTACCCGCTTCGTCATAGATGATCATGATGCCGGCATTGCCCTTCTCGAAGGTCAGCTCCGAGGTGTAGGTTTTCCTGCCACGGAAATAGCGGATTTCCCAGGGTTGGTGGCTCTGATACTTGCCCAGCTGTTTTTCTGTCTTAGCGAGAGCGCCGTCCATGGTCTTGGGCTCGTTCTTGGACTTGATGTCATCGGCGAGGCAATTGTGCAGTTCGTTGTACTGGTTACCCACGAACATGTTGAGGATGTTCTCGCTCTGATTGGTGTTGGGGTCATTAAGGGGAGCGGGGTCAGCAGGCAGACTATGCCTCTTCATGGCCTGAGGATCAGGCGCGTGGTCGAGACCTTTTTCGGCGATATGTTTCTTGTCATAGTCAGCTGCTACTCCGGGAGCGGCCTCAGCCTGTGGTGCAGCAGGAGCGGCTGCGGGAGCGGGACCTGTTTGCTGTGCCGTCATCAGGTCCTTGAGCATGGCTTCCACCTTGTTCAGGCTGCCCTCATTCTTGATGAGCACCTTGTAATCCTTGTCCAGCAGGTAGAAGCAGGGCACGGTGGGCAGGTCATACAACTCGTTATGTTCAATCTGTTGGCTCTTGTTCCAGCCATTAATCATCATCTTGGGATATTTAGCCTTTTTCCACTGTTTCTGGTCTTCAAAGGGGTAGATGGCCAGCACGATGAGCTTGTTATCGTTAACCAGCTGGTTAATCAGTTCGTTGCTCTCCATGCGTTGCTTGGCAGTCTCACACGACTCGCAGTCGGGATTGTTGAAGAAAACCAGTATGTTGTCGGCCTTGAGGTCCTTGAGGTGGTGAACGGTCTTGTCGCCAGGGGAGACGTAGTCAAAGTCGGTGGCAATAGAGCCGATCCTGTTCTTCTTGGCGCCCTCCAGCAGCAGGCGCTGCTTCTCCTTCTCGGCGTTGCTCAGGACGAAGTTCTCGGTGGCGTGCTTGAGTACGGTCATGTAAAGGCCCTCGTTGTGCAACGGGTCGGCGGCATCGCTGAAGCGTTTCTCGGCAAGTTCCATCATCTGACGGTAGCCCTTGGGATTCTTAGAGAGCGTTTCCATGGTGGCGTGCATGAGGAACTCGGCTTTGTTCTGTTCCATTTGTGCCATCTGTTCCAACAAACTATTGTACTTTTCGGGAGCAGGCATCGATTGTGCCTGAATGTTGACACATCCTGCGATGGCCACAATAACGGCTAAAATAAACTTTCTCATTTTGTCTTTATATACTTAATTTATTGTTAATGCTTCTAATTTTCGGCAAATATAGCTATCTTTGCCGAATAAAGGTAAAAACGAATGAAAAAAATTGCAAAAACCGATGCTAGCCGAACGCAGAGTCAAGCTCGCTTGAGCTCTGCTAAGGCGACGCCGCGTTTATCCAAAACCAATGCCGCGCGCTTGCTTGATGCCGCATCAGTGGCCTATGAGCTCATCCCTTACGAGGTGGATGAAACCGACTTGGGGGCACAGCACATTGCCGACCAGCTGGGCGAGAACATCGACCAGGTCTTCAAGACCTTGATTCTGCAAGGCGACAAGACGGGCCACCTGGTGTGTGTCATCCCTGGCGCCGAGGAGGTGGATTTGAAAAAGGCGGCTAAGGTGTCGGGAAACAAGAAGGTGGATCTCATTCCCATGAAGGAACTGCTGCCCACCACTGGCTACATCCGTGGCGGCTGCTCACCCGTGGGCATGAAAAAGCCGTTTCCCACCTATATTGACGAGACTTGCATCCTATATGACTACATCTACGTGAGCGCGGGTGTGCGAGGGCTCCAATTCAAGATTGACCCGCAGGCGTTGATAGAGTTTGTGGGTGCCGAAACCGTTGACCTGATAGCCGAGAAGACCGAATGAATACAATAGGCAAAATATTGACGCTCACCACCTTTGGTGAATCCCACGGCCCTGCGATGGGCGGCGTGCTTGACGGTATGCCCGCTGGCGTGACCATCGACCTTGACGAGTTACAACGCTTTGTGGACCGTCGCCGCACGGGGCAGACTGCAGGTAGCAGCACCCGTGACGAGAAGGATAGGGTAGAGGTGTTGTCGGGCATTTGGCAAGGCAAGACGCTGGGAAGCCCCATCGGCTTTATCGTGCGCAACACTGATGCCCGCAGTGCCGACTATGAAGAGATTGCCCGCTGCTACCGTCCCAACCATGCCGACTACACCTGGGAGGCCAAGTACGGTATCCGTGACCCTCGTGGCGGTGGCCGTGCATCGGCTCGTGAAACCGTAGCACGTGTGGTGGCTGGCGGCATTGTTCTCCAGGCGTTGTCCAAGTTGGGAATTACGGTAGAAGCTGCCGTCTGCCCTTGTAGAGACGCAAAATCCTGCGTCTCCCCCGAGGAGATGGAACGAGTCGTTGCCGAGGGTGATACTTTGGGCGGCATCGTCGAGTGTGTCATTAAGGGCGTTCCTGTAGGCCTTGGTGAGCCGCTATTTGGCAAACTCCATGCCCAGCTGGCCGCTGCAATGATGAGCATCCCGTCGGTTCATGGGTTTGAATATGGTGACGGCTTTGACATGGCCACCAAGCGTGGCCGCGAGGTGCTGGACGTGTTTGAGAAACGTGAAGACGGCACAATCGGCACCGTGACCAACCATTCGGGCGGCATACAGGGTGGCATCAGCAACGGCGAGGACATTGTTATGCGCATCGCCTTCAAGCCCGTGCCCACGCTCATGCGTCCTGTGCCCACCATCGACCGTGAGGGCAACCCCGTGACCCTTCATCCCTGCGGCCGTCATGATGCCTGTGTCTTGCATCGTGCCCTGCCCATCGTCGAGTCGATGGCGGCCCTTGTCATTTTAGATAATTACCTGATCAAGAAAACCAATGAACTCTGACACTGATAAAAAAGTCTTTTCCAAGACCTATTACCTCGCCGCTGGCGAGTGCAACCCGCAGGGCGAGATGCCCCTGACGCTGCTAATGACGCGCATCATCGAGGTGGCTACCTTTCATGCCAACTCGTGGGGCGCAGGCTATGCCCGCCTGATACAGGACAACCAGGTGTGGGTGCTCTCGCGTGTGACGATAGAGATGAACGCCTATCCCAAGGTGAATACCGACTATACCCTCACCACCTGGATTGAGGACTACAATCGCCACTTCTCGCAGCGCAACATGCGGCTTGACGATGCCGACGGCAATCCTTTGGGCTATATCCGCACCATCTGGATGGTCATTGACATGAGCACCCGAGCCAGTGTGGATATCTCTCAGTTGGGGTACATCAGCGGTAATGTGTCAGACCTGTCATGCCCCATCGAGCCGATGAGCCGCTTGCGTCCCATCGAGGAGGGCCATGCCGTGGACTACACCTTCGGTTACATGGACTGCGACTTCAACCGCCACGTCAACACTGTGCGCTACCTGTCCCACCTGATGAACCTCTTTGACATGGATTGCTATGACCACTATTTTATCAAGCGCATGGAGATTTCTTTCATCAAGGAGACCCGTTACGGCGAGACCGCTCAGTTTGTCATTGACGATACCAATGCGATGGACTCCCGCATGAGCATTACTGTCGATGGCGATGACCACGTCCGCGCTCGTTTCCTCTGGCAACAACGATAATAACTATTTATAAATGAGTATAAGATTATGAACGTCAAATTACATACACCCAGCACATTGAAGGCAGGCAGCGGACTGGCTTCGAGCAAGCAGTTCATATTGTCGATCTTTGCCACCACCATTTCAATTGTGCTTACCTTTGGCACGGCTGGCATCATTGACTACAACAAGAAACAATCGGCCAAGAAGGAGATGGTCAAAATGATCATTTATGACTTCGACAAGGCTATAGAGCAAGTCGAGAAGATAGATACTGCCCTTTTCGATGCCATGCGTAAGCAGCATGAAATTGCATTACATCCCGAATACTATGACAGCCTGCGTTTCATATTACAACCAATAGTGGAGGTAATGTATATGGAGTTTCCTGAAACCACCGAGAAAATCTTCTCAACAAGTATCGAGACGTTCAATACCATTGGCGACGTCAACTTTGTCAATGAGGTCTCATCATTCTATATGACCCGTCACAAATACAAGGAATTGATGCTGGATCAGTTGAGTGAGGACCTGGAAAAAAATCCAGTCGCACAATCGCTGGAGTCACTCTTAGAGATCTCATTTCCTGATTATGCCTACTTTAGCTGGTATTTTTTGAAAGACATGAAGAAATATCGCGACGATTGTATGAAGATGATGAAGGTGAGCGAAAAGGAAATGAGCGAGTTCAGCAAACGCCAAATGGTTAAAACCGACACTCAAGAGCATGACAGCATCGATCTGAAGTTGATGCAAGAATATGAAAAAAGTATTGACGCCCTTTATCAGGCCAGAGAAAAACTAAAATAATAAACCAATAGATATGAAAAGAGAATTTCTTCTTAAAGCGATTGTCCTCATGACATGCCTGGTGAGCTCAATCGGCGCTGTGGCCCAAACTCAAGCCAGAGAGGCCTATTCGGTATTTTCCGAGACCGACAGCACGCTGACGTTCTTCTATGATAGATTGAGAAGTGTTCGCCCGGGCACATCCTATTCGTTGAATAATGGGGATACTGTTCCCGAATGGTTAACGAATAATAGAGACAAAATTCTCAAGGTGGTGTTTGACTCCACATTTGTCACAGCCCGTCCATCTTCCACCAACAGCTGGTTCCGTGAAATGATTAATCTTGACACTATTTCAGGAATCAAGTATTTAAATACCACGATGGTGACAGACATGGGATACATGTTTTATGGCTGTATTTCTTTGACACCTCTTGACCTGAGTGGCTTCAATACCTCGAAGGTGAAAAACATGGGATATATGTTTGCTAACTGCAAATCTCTGACCTCTCTAGACTTGAGTGCTTTCAACACTACGAGTGTGACAGACATGGAAGGCATGTTCAGTGATTGCAGGTATTTGAGAACTGTTGGCTTGGGTGGCTTCAACACTTCTAATGTGACAAAAATGGCAGGCATGTTCCAGGGCTGCGAATCATTGACTACCCTAGATGTGGGAGGCTTCAACACCTCTAATGCGACAAACATGGGATACATGTTCTATGGCTGCTCATCTTTGGATTCCCTTGATGTGAGCGGCTTTAAAACCTCGAGGGTAACTAACATGAGATACATGTTTAATGGTTGCTCATCATTGGATTCCCTTGACGTGAGTGGCTTCAACACCTCGAATGTGGCAGATATGGATAGCATGTTCTACTTGTGCAGGTCATTGACAAGTCTTGACGTGAGTGGCTTCAATACTTCGAATGTGACATCCATGTGTGATATGTTCGCGGATTGCTCATCATTGACTACCCTTGATGTGAGCAGTTTTAATACCTCTAATGTGACTGACTTTAGAGGCATGTTCTATGGTTGCAAATCCTTAACATCTCTTGACTTGAGTGGCTTCAATACCCCTGAGGCGATATCCATGTGCTACATGTTCTATGGCTGCGAATCATTGACTACCCTTGACGTGAGTGGCTTTAACACCTCAAATGTGCCAAACATGGATTACATGTTCTATGACTGTAAATCATTGACCTCCCTCAACCTGGTTTCATTCAACACTTCTAATGTGACAACCATGTCGTACATGTTCTATCATTGCAATAATCTGAAAACAATATATGCAGGCAGAGGTTGGCGTACTGATTCCGTGACCCGATCTGACTACATGTTTTCGGACTGCTTCAATCTTGAAGGTGAGCGAGGTACAACTTATGATGAGAATCATGTGGATGTTGCCTATGCCCGTTTGGACGGTGGCACCTCCAATCCGGGCTACCTAAGTGTAAAGAGAGAAGGCTATACTGTGCTTGCACCTGATAAATTAAAGTTGGCGTTCTATTACGATGACGAGCGTTCCCTCCGCCAGGGCACTCCCTATTTGCTGATTACGGGAGCCACTGGAGTAGGTTGGATTAATGATGTTCAAAGCGTTACCCAAGTGGCTTTTGACTCTACATTTGTCGATGCCCGTCCCACTTCCACCAACAGCTGGTTCCGCAATATGAATGAGCTTGTTTCCATTACAGGAATCAATTATTTGAATACCAGTTCAGTGACGGACATGAGAAGGATGTTCTCAGGTTGCTCATCTTTGGATTCTGTTGACCTGAGTGGTTTCAACACCTCGAGTGTGACAAACATGTGGGCCATGTTCAGTGACTGCGGCGCTTTGACATCCCTTGACCTGAGTAGCTTCAAGACCGACAGCGTGACAAACATGGCACGCATGTTCAGTGGTTGCAAATCGTTGAAATCCCTTGACCTGAGCAGCTTCAAGACAGGATTTGTGAAAGACATGTCAGGCATGTTTGCCGGTTGCGAATCTTTAAAATCCCTTGACCTGAGATATTTCGAGCCAGACAGTGTGAGATACATTGGTTGGATGTTCAGTGGTTGCAGCGCTTTGAGGTCCCTTGACCTGAGGAACTTCAAGACCGATAGCGTGGCAGAAATGGAATATATGTTCGAAGACTGCAAAGCTTTGAGAAACATTAATTTGAGTAGCTTTAACACTGAGTGTGTGAAAGACATGGCAGGCATGTTTGCTGGATGTGAATCGTTGACCGCCCTTAACCTGAGAAGTTTCAACACCGAGAATGTGCGGAACATGGTTTCCATGTTCAACGGCTGCAAAAAACTGTACACTATATGTGTTGAGGATGAATGGTCAACAAGTGCTGTGACAAAATCTGACAACATGTTTTATGGCTGCACCAGTCTTGTCGGTGGCCAAGGCACTTCTTATGATCAAAACCATGTGGATGCTGCCTATGCCCACATCGATGGCGGTCCAAGCGATCCCGGCTATCTCTCTGATCGGGTTGCAACACCGCCTGAAGATGTGAATGCTGATGGCGAGGTGAACATCGCCGACATTAATTGTATCAATGACGTTATCTTGGGAGCACCTGACACCTATGAGGGCCGTGCAGACGTCAATGGCGATGGCGAGGTGAACATCGCCGACATCAACGCACTTCTCGACATCATCCTGGATGATTAAGCCTGCTGGCAGTGAAGTGTTTAGCGAAAAAATCGGTTTTTTGTGTAGTTTTTACGAGCTCCGGTGCGTCTAAAGAGTGGAATTATTAACCAATTTATTTGATACATTATGGAAACAAAAGATTTGGACAATCTGAACAGGGATGAATTGTTCGAAGTGCTCAAGGGCAAGTGTAAATCAAAATCACGTGCCAATGTTGTTGTTGGACTGGCACTCTTAATCCTTATAATTGTAGCTATCCTCTATCGTAAGAATTATCCTTTTCAGTATAGACAGGGCATAGCTTATATCTCCTTTTTTATTGAGTTAGCGCTTATTGGTTGTGCCTGTGCCTTGTGGGTTTTGAACAATTATTGTTTCCTCAAGAAAACCGATGGTCTAGACTCTCCGGATAAGTTGGTGTACAGGTATGAAAAGAGAATACGAAACGACCGCAAAATTTTCTTCCTTTGTCTGTTGGCATATTGGTTAGATCTCAATCTGATCCTTCTTGAGCCATTATGGGTGGCATTGACAGTTTTTATTGTATCATCTGTGGTCTTTTCATTAATATACTTTAAAAGTGACTCTTCGTTTTGGAATAGCAGAAATAAGATTTTAGAGCAATTGGAAGGACTTGTTGAGAATAAATAACACCGTTAGCAGAAAAAAGGTTGACTTGGATGCTAATGATGTTGTCCAGGTTGTTTGAGAGATTAGTCGATGATGCTGGTGCCGTCGATGCCTGCAAACTGCTCACGCAGTCCTGGAACTTTGTCGGCATCGGCCTCGATAGTCATGGAGCACACGTTGTCAAAAGCTTGTTCCACTACCCGCAGGTCGCTCTTCTTGACCACCTTCATCACGTCGTTCATGCTCAGGTAGGGGAAGGTGAACGATAGCCGTGCCTGCTCGTGGCACTCGAGGATTTCGCCCGCCTCTATGGCCAGCTTGGCGGCCTCGCGGTAGGCGACGATAAGCCCCGATGTGCCCAACTTGATGCCCCCAAAGTAGCGTATGACCACGATGACGATGTTGGTCAATTCAAACGAGTTGATCTGCCCCAGGATGGGCTTGCCCGCCGTGCCGCTGGGCTCGCCGTTGTCGCTGCTCAGGTACTCGTTGCGCTCGGTGCCGATCATGTAGGCCCAGCAGCAGTGCCGTGCGTCGTGGTACTCGTTGGCGTAGCGCTTGATGACGGCACGGGCTTCCTCGGCGCTCGACACGGGTTCGGCAAACGCGAGGAAACGCGACATCTTCTCGCGGTAAATGCCTTGCGAGACGCCCTTCACGGTTTTATAGAAATCACTCATTTTTAGGCTTTAGGTTTTAGGCTTTAGGTTATAGGATGCGCAAGCCTCCTGAAGCCTAAAGCCTGTTTCATGTGACAAAATTATAAAAAAGAAACCGTTTGAGCAAATATTGATGTATCTTTGCAGAATGAAAACAAAAAGAACTAATCATCTTTTAATGTAATTCGTGGTTTATAACTGAGAACTGAACTATGGACAAGCAAGCATTGGAAAAGACTAAACAGGCATGTGCCCGCGGCCAGAAGCGTGGCCTGCACTTCATCATGGCTTCGGTGGTGATTTGGCTGATGGTGTTTATCGTGCATATCACCAAACTGCCCATTGAAACCAAGAATCTGCTGACCTTCTGCTGCACGTGCCCGTTGATGCCCCTGGCATGGATGTTCTCCAAGCCGTTGCACATCACCTTCAATGACAAGGACAACCCCTTGTCACCGCTCGGCATCGTGCTCTCGGTGGCGCAGATTCCTTATCTGCTCATTGTCATGTGGGTGTTTGCCGCTGTGCCTGACAAGATGGTGATGGCTCTCGCTATGGTCTTTGGTGCCCACCTGTTGCCCTTCGGTTGGTTGTACAACTCACGGGTGTACTACTTCATGACCGCCGCTGTCACGGTAGGCGCTTTGCTCGTGGGCCTGTTGTTCCCGCCTCATGTCCTTGCCCTGTGCATGGTGGTCGTGGAAATCTTCTTCTGCCTGCTGCTTGTGGCCGAAAACCGCAAATTGGCCTGATTTTTTCTCCAGGCGATTAAACCATGTGTGATGTTGGTCGTCAAAGCATGGCGATTAGCAAAAGTATGTTATGAAATAGACCACCACAAATCCATTATTTTTAACCAGTATCTGACTAGGTGACAACGAGTTGCAATCATGCGGCTCCGTCGCCAGGAAGAATTGTCGGCTCTTGTCGGTAGAGTTCATGCGCTCTTTGACATGTTTTGAATTGGTTTAGAGGGAGTTATCCTTTTGAAAAGTTCATACCCCCTGTAGTGGGGTCTTCTACTGACCTGTACGGCCGTCGGCGCTCGTGTCGGCTTGTCGCTCAGGGAGTTTTATTCAGTTGAAACAAGTTTCTTTAAATAAATACCTTATATGGAAATTCAATCACTATCCTTCTTGCCCGTCAGTGGCAATCAAAACTATGTTTACAACTATGCAGACGTCAATGTGGTGGTCAAGACAGATCACAGGGTTTCGGTGAGTGACAGTTATTGGATGCTGCTTTACTCCGACAAGTTACAACTCATGGCTAAAACACGTACTAAGGACCATGATCACACAAAAACCTCAACTACTTCCTCTACCAACTTCATCAAGCGGTCAGGCAGCCAACTCGTGGCCACCCTACACAGTGACCTCGTGTGGTGCCCTGGCAACTACTTCCTCATCGTGCGGAGCTCGACTGGCGAGAAGCGTCGCTTCGATATCGAGCTCGACGAGCAGTGCAACATGACGGTGACGGGCGCTAACGGCATCGCGACTTGTGGAATGGAAGATGTGTTGTCCGAAACGGAGATACTAAATCTGACCCTCTCCAACAAATGTCTTGCTAGCCTTCCAGGTCTGGTGCCCTTGCGTCAATGGTTAGTCAAGCGTCGGCAGGAATCGCGGCTCAATGCCATGCGCGACAAGGAATGTAAAGAAAAACCCTTGAAGTTCAACGACAACCTGTTGCTGGAAACCCATTGCGACAGTTCGTCAATACCGTTGATTGGCACGATGCTCACGACATTCGCGAGGTTGAATGTCAGGCTGATGAAGGCCGACTGCAGCACTTTCTGTGACAGGACAGCCTCCAACCCATTTGAGAATCTCAATGACTTGTTGGAAGGCAGGAATATGGATGCTTATGAGACGTGGCCCGAGGGCAGCAATGACACAATCTACTTGTTCTACAACCTGTGGGCACTCAATAACAGCGACGGCAAGTTGGTGCTGGCCAAAATCAGGCAGTATTGGCCACGGGAGAAGACTGCGGCCATCTTCTGCGGCACTCCGCAGGAAATCGACACCTTGCTCAACGATAACCCCTCGTTGAAGGCCTTCTTCCCCGAACAGAACCGCATCGCGACCGAGGTGGCCACGGCCGAAGAATTGATCCAGCTGTTCTTCTACAGGGCGTGTTATTTCGGATACCTGAAATTCACACCTGAGACGGTTGACATGCTGTGCCGCAGCATCGCTCGGGCGCACAGGGATGGTCTCCTCGACCATTGGGGAGATAAGGAGATACGTCAATTTGTTAATGACAACCTGCTGGAAAAATACCGCACCCATGCCGTCAGAGCCGTTCAAGAAGGGTATAGCGTCACGCACACGCTGGAGGTGAAACCCGAGGATTTGGACGTGCAGGCCTTACTGCCCACAACGACCTCGACCAGTGCGCTGTTCGATGAACTTAATGGTCTGATTGGCTTGGATGAGGTCAAGCAACACGTCATCACAATGGCCAACAGCGTGAGATTCAATAACCAGCGTCGATGCATGGGACTTCCCGTAGAGGATGGTGTGGTTTACCACTCGGTCTTCACAGGCAATCCCGGAACCGGCAAGACGACGGTCGCCAAATTGATGGGACGACTGTTCCACTCGATGGGACTGCTCTCCAAGGGGGACGTCATCGCGGTGGAACGCAGCAAGATGGTGGGGGAGTACATCGGACAGACCGAGCAGATCATGAAGCAGATCCTGAACGAGGCCAGGGGAAATGTGCTTTTTGTCGATGAGGCCTACACGCTCTACAAGGCCGACAGTGAAAAGGATGTGGGTCGCATTGCCATAGAGTGCCTGCTCACTGTCCTCTCAAGCGAGCACCCTGACATGGTGGTGATTTTTGCAGGTTATGAACAGAAGATGGATGCGCTCTTCACGATGAACGATGGTTTGCGGGGCCGTTTCCCTTATCATCTTCATTTCGCCGACTACAATGCTGACCAGCTGATGCAGATTGCCCTGCGGCTACTCAACGAGGGACAGTACATCCTCACGCCCGATGCTGAGGCGCTGCTGCGGCAGACGATAGGGGGGATTGTGGCCAACAACAGAATGGGGACGCAGTTCTCCAATGCCCGCTGGATCAACCAGCTGGTGAGCAACGGCATTCTCCCCGCCATGGCCGACAGGCTGATGACGGCAGTACATGTCCTGGACAAGTCCAGCTATCAGACAATTCAGGCCATTGACGTGATGAGGGGATGTTCCAAATTCTGCACGGGCACGGTGTTGCCCTCGCGCAACGTCATCGGCTTCAGGGCATGACAGTGTTCTGTAATCACATCAGAAGCCCAGCTTCTTGCGCACGTCCTTGCTCACGGCGGTCTTATTGAGGAAAATGTAGGTCGTGTTCAGGGCGATATAGGCTTTGGACATATACCAGATGCCCTGGTATTCACCTGTTTTTCCCCACGAGTTCTTCACCATGTAGTACTCGCGGCCGTTCTGGTCACGGGCGATGCCGAAGATGAGCATCACGTGGTCATAGGTGGACTGCCAGTTGTCAAAACGTTCCTGCCTTAACTCTTGGGTAGGAACGAGTTCGGGCGTCTGGGCACCAAGTTTTTTCAGTGACTCGGCCTTCTCTTGCTTGGTGAGCTTGAGCCAGCGGGCGGCATCGCTGCCTGTCAGGTCGGGCGCGTGCTCGATGTCGGCGGCTATTCCCAATCCCGTGCGGGTGAAGCTGTCCTCGCTGACGTCACCGCCCCAGCACACGGTAAAACCCTGTTTCAAGGCGTTGTCTATCGTCGCCATCATCTCGTCGAGCGTGACGTTCCAGCTGGGACGGGGACGCCACTTGTAGGGCGCCTCGATGACAAACTGCTCGTAGAAGGGGTGATGCGTAAAGCTGGTGATGCTCACGTAGTTCCTCTTGTTAATGCCCAGCATTTGGGCAAATGATTTGGGCGTGTATTGTTTGCCTTCGTAGGTGAATTTCTCGGGACATGTGCCCAGGTAAGCATCGAGGATGCCCTGCAAGCCTACTTTCCACTGGGTAGTCAATTTGGTGCTGCTGCCCTTGGCGATAGATTCCACGTAGGGCTCAAGGGTGGCAAAAAACTCAGTGAAGTTGGCCAGCGTGTCACCGATCATCGAGCCGGGGCGTGCCATCGCTTCCTCAGGGCAGATGCCGTGACGGTCGATGACCTCAAACACGTCGTCGGCCGAACCGCCTTCCGAGAAACGGCTGCTACCGTGCATCCTCACATGATACTCGGCACAATCGACATAGTCCTTGTTGGCGACAAACATTTCACTCAGGTCATACACCTTGCCTGTTGTGCGCAGCAGCTCGGCCTCGATAAAGCCAATCGTGGCATAATCCCAGCACGTGCCGCTGCGGTTCTGGTTTTTCACTGGCGTGATGCCGTTCTCCAACACCGTCGTAAACACAATCTCATCGGCCGCCTGGATGCTGAACGAGCACAGGAGGCACACTATCAATGCAATAAAAGTGGTCTTTTTCATATCTTCTTCTGTTTTATTTGCAAATATACAACTTTTTGCTCAACTACGCAATTGCTGTTAAAATGCCCCAACCGCCATTTTTTACTGAAAATGATAGAAAATATAGAAAAATGCCTACCTTTGTATATTGAAAAATAAATAGATAATGACATGAGAAGAGTCTGCTTATTTTTGAGCCTGTGCCTTGGTTTATTGGTGATGGCACAACAGGAGCCGCCAGTGTTGACTACAGCCCAGAACCTTGAGGACTATGACTTTGCCGTGAAATATATCGAGGACAACTATTCGGGCTTCTCGTTTTGGGTAAACGACAGCTCAAGGACTGACTATGAGGCTGCTAAGGCCCGCCTGCGCAGTGAGGTTGAGCGTGGAGAACGACCTGGTTGGGATGCCGTCTCGGCCTATACGGGTTGGTTCAGTGACTTTCATATGGTGGTCTCGGTATATAATGCCAATCCGTTTGCCTATTTCAAGCGCCCGTTTGTCATCTATCCTGACCTGATGGAACAATACCGCCCCACGGCTGTGGCATGCAAGGTGACGGACAAGACCTTCCTTATCCGTTTCCCCTCGTGTGGCGGAAACCCCGACATGAAATGGATTAAGAAATCGATCAAACAATTCAAGAAGTCGCCTTGCGAAAATCTGATTCTAGATATCCGTGGTAATGGGGGAGGGGCAGATTATTTCTTTCTCCCTTATCTGCACCTGCTCTATGACCATGAGGCCCCAACGATAAATATTGAGTTCCGCAATACCCCGCAGAATATGGCATACCTCAAGATGATGAATTGGTTCCCTGGCATTCAGCAGGCAGCGATAGAACATCCTGAAATGGAGTTCATTCCTTTAGGCAACGGGACCATTTTATACAAAAAGCGGGACAAGAAGGTGCGCAAGGCCGCTCTGATCATCGACAACGCCGTGGGCAGTTCAGGCGAAGCGATGGTATTGAATATTAAGGCTTGCAGCGATAGGGTAACAGTCTATGGTCATGACAACACCTTCGGCTGCCTTGATTTTTCCAATGTTTCGAGCATCCACATGCCCAATTGTGGCCTTCGTTTCGGTGTTCCCGTGTCACGCATGGTAGGCTTGCCCGCAAATTCAGTCGATAAAAATGGCATTGCCCCCGACGTTCGCATCAACTTGCCCCTGCCCGCCACCTTAACCGACAACATCGACGACTGGACCCTCTGGGTGGCCTCCCAACTCGAAAAATAATCAAAATGTCAACAAAAAATGCCGAACACCCAAGTGATAAATACCTGATTTTCAGCATCCCATTGGAAGCGTGAACCTGTTGGTATTTGCGAACAGTATTTCAAGAGTCGTAAAGAATTTTTTTGTATCTTTGCAGTGTGTGATAAACTGGTATACTGTAACGGTATTATTTACATGGGGACAATATCGCTTAAGATTAATGAATGATCTTCAAAGTCAGGAAATATGAAAAATGTCAATGGTAACCATGTGGGGATGAGGCTAGCCATTTTGGGTTGGATGCTTTGTACAATGCTGTCTGTCTATGCGCAAAATGTGCGTGAGACCATACGGTTGGACGAGGGTTGGAAATTCTCTCTGGGCAATGCTGCCGACCCGGCAAAGGACTATGGCTGCGGCACGGAGTATTTCAACTATCTGACCAAGGCCAACTCAATTCACAACGAGGGCCCGTACTCCTTCATGTTTAACGACTCTACATGGCAAGAGGTGCGCATTCCGCACGATTGGGTGACTACCTTGCCCTATGCTCAAGAGGCCAGCCACTCGCACGGCTACAAGACTGTGGGTTATCAATATCCCGAAACGAGTGTGGGTTGGTATCGCAAGGTGATCACAATCCCCGAGTCGGACTTGGGCAAGCACATTGCCCTGCAGTTTGACGGCATCTTCCGCAATGCCCGCGTGTGGTTCAACGGCTTCTATATGGGTACCGAACCCAGCGGCTATGCCACGCAGGTGTATGATGTGACCGAATATGTAAACTATGGCGGTGAGAATCTTGTTTGTGTGCGAGCCGACGCTACGCTCGAAGAAGGCTGGTTCTATGAAGGAGCCGGCATCTATCGTGACGCATGGCTCATCAAGTCGGCTGCTGTCAGTGTAGCTCCATTCGGCACCTTTGTCTATGCCGACCTCAAGGCCCCTTACACCTCGGCGACCATTCATGTGGATACCGAGGTAAACAATCATTCGTTGGAACCGCAAACGTGTACCGTAGAACACCGGTTGCTCGATGCTCAAGGCAAAGAAGTGGGCAGGACAAACACTGCATCACTTGACCTGAAAGGCAAGCAGACCAGCGGCTGCAAACAAATGCTGACACTTGACCGACCGCATCTGTGGAGCACCAGCGACCCCTATCTGTATCAAGTGGAAACGACCGTCAAGGTGAACGGACTGGTGACCGATGTTTACATGACAACAACGGGCATCCGTGATGTGGAGTTTGACGCCGACAGAGGATTTCTGCTCAACGGAAAAGAGATTGAGCTCAAGGGCGTGAACATGCATCAAGACCATGCCGGTGTGGGTGCCGCTATTCCCGAGGCACTCATGGCGTGGCGCATCAAGCAGCTGAAGAAATTGGGCTGCAATGCCTATCGTGCATCCCACAACCCGATGACGCCTGCGCAACTCGACATCTGCGACCGCGAGGGCATACTCGTCATTGACGAAAACCGACTTTCGGGCATCAATACCGAGCACCTGAGGCTGTTGGAAAACATGATTAAGCGCGACCGCAATCACCCGTCGATTGTCCTGTGGAGCGACGGCAACGAGGAGTGGGGCTTGGAGAATACCATTCAAGGCACACGTGTTGCAGCCGCCATGCGTGAATATACCCGCCTGCTTGACCCCACCCGCCATTCAACAATAGCCAATGCTGGAGGGTCTGAATTGATTAAGGGACTCGATGTGGTGGGATTCAACTATATCGCACAAAACGATGTGGATAACCGTAAGGAAGCCAACCCCACATGGAAAATCGTGGGCACCGAAGAAACCACTGGCTGCGGCACGCGTGGTGTCTATTTTGACTCACCTGACCAACCCGGCCACATGGTCAGCATCAACCGTGGCACGCAGCCTGGCGTGGAGAACGTGATTGAGCGCGGATGGAAATTCTATGACGAACGTCCTTGGGCGGCAGGTCTCTTCTATTGGACGGGGTTTGACTACCGTGGCGAGCCCAATCCGCTGTCTTATCCCGCCCATGACTCGGAATTCGGCATTCTTGACTATTGCGGATTTCCCAAAGACGAGGCCAGCTATCTTAAAGCATGGTGGACCAACGAGCCCGTGCTGCACATCTTCCCGCACTGGAACCTGCAAGGCCATGAGGGCGAAGAAGTGGAGATTTGGGCCTACAGCAACTGTGATGAAGTGGAGCTGACCGTGAACGGCAAGAAACTGGGTCGACAGGCGATGCCCAAGAACGGTCACCTGAAATGGAAAGCCGTCTATCAACCAGGCCGCATAGTTGCCACTGGATACAAGAACGGAAAGCGCATCTTGAAACAAACTATCGAGACCACCAACCCTGCGGCTAAAATTGTGCTGAAGGCAGACCGAGGCCTCATCACCGCCGATGGACGCGATGTAGCCATTGTCACCGTTGAGATTCAGGACAACAAGGGACGCCTGGTTCCTGATGCCTGCCCCATGCTGACCTGCACACTTCAGGGAGACGGCCGCATTTTGGGCGTCGGCAACGGAGACCCATCTTACCTGGGTCCCGACCATCCCGATGAACTGGACTGCCACACATTCCAAATCCCGGCATTCAACGGACTGGCCCAGATTCTCATCCAGAGCGGACATACTCCCGCGGCCCTTCAACTGAACTGCAGCAGCAACGGTCTAAAGTCTGGAAATTTAACTATCACTGCAGGATTCCCTTCTAGTTTCTAGTCTCTAGTTGGCATCCGAAAACTAGAGACATGGCTGTCCGGCAAAAGTTATTTCCGTTTTGTTTGTTTTGTTTGTGTGTGCACGTGTGGCCTCACACTAAGCCTTTTTCAAACAACCTTTTTATCAAACAACTTTGACAACTATGAACAACATAAACAACATTTTATTGGGCGTTAATCAGCGTAATCAGCGTAATCAGCGTTTAACCCATCCCGACCGATAAAGAGAGAAGACAAGAAAGACAACAAGGACAATTTTTTATATTAATCAATAAATTTGTATTTCTTGTCTTCAAAATTTATGGAGCTGGATAGCATAGTATTTATTGTACTTATTGTCTTCCTTTTCCTCCGTAGCGTGGGGGGATGGGTGGCGGATGCATTAAAAAATTGTTGTCTGGGTTGGACAACAAAAAAACGCAGCCGGCCATTTTTTGTTGGATTTATGGGAAATGGGCAAACCGATGATGATAATTGGAAATAATTGATTACCTTTGTGGTTGGTGCCTCACAAGATACTCCAAACCGCCTACAATATAATTATTAACCAATAAATTCTGATAACTATGAGCAAGAAACTACTATTCCGATTGGTCGTCCTGCTGACGGCTATGATGTACGCCCTGGGTATGCAGGCTGCCATTGTCGAGGCTTATGCCTGCTACACGCCGGATAACACGACACTGACATTCTACTACGACAACCAGCGTAGTAGCCGTACGGGCAGGACCTACGACCTGAATACGGGCTCCAACGATACCGGATGGGACACTGACGACACAAAATACGATGTGACCGAGGTGGTATTTGCCTCCTCGTTCGCCAATGCCCGGCCGACAACCACCTACGATTGGTTTTACTTGATGACGAATCTTCGGTCTATCACAGGTATCAGCTACCTGAACACCAGGGAGGTGACCAATATGGCTCACATGTTCAATGGCTGCTCTAGATTAACGAGCCTTGACGTGAGCGGTTTCAGTACGGCCAAGGTGACCAACATGCGAAGCATGTTCAGAAGCTGTTCTGGTTTGACGAGCCTTGACTTGAGCAGTTTCAACACGTCCAAAGTGACCGATATGTACAGCATGTTCGATGGCTGCAGCAATCTGCGAACCATCTATGCGGGCGGTCGTTGGAGCACCGCAATCGTGACTTCCTCCGATGATATGTTCTATGACTGCTCCCGTCTCGTGGGTGGCAAGGGTACGACCTATGATTCCAGCCACACAGACAAGGCCTATGCCCACATCGACGGTGGCCCGAGCAACCCGGGCTACTTCACCGATATAGCCCCTCAGCCTTATGCCTGCTACACGCCGGATAACACGACGTTGACATTCTACTACGACAACTCGCGCGGCATCCGTTCGGGCACAACCTACGACCTGAATACGGGCTCCAACGATGCCGGTTGGGACACTGACGGCACCAAATCCAATGTGACCAAGGTGGTCTTTGATCCATCGTTCGTAGATGCCCGCCCGACGACCACCTTCGATTGGTTTTACATGATGAACAATCTGGAGTCCATCACGGGCATCAGCTACTTGAACACCAGTGAGGTGACCAATATGGGTCATATGTTCAATAGCTGCTATAGATTGACGAGCCTTGACTTGAGCGGTTTCAACACTTCCAAGGTGACGGCTATGAATTGCATGTTCTATGACTGCAGTAATCTGCAAACTATCTATGTGGGCAGTGGTTGGAGCAGGGCGGCCTTGACAAACTCAGCGAATATGTTCTTTGAATGCTCCAGCCTGGTGGGTGGCAAGGGTACGACCTACAGTGGCAGTCATGTGGATGCGACCTATGCCCACATCGACGGCGGCCCGAGTAACCCAGGCTATTTCACCATTGGTACTGAGGCATACGCCTGCTACACGCCGTCGAACACGACGCTGACCTTCTACTACGACAACCAGCGCAGCTCCCGCACGGGAACAACCTACGACCTGAACATGGGCAAAGACATTCCCCGTTGGTACTTTGACGGCATCTGTGAGTACGTGACTAAGGTGGTATTTAACTCGTCGTTCGCTACTGCCCGCCCGACGTCCACCCGCGCCTGGTTCAATGAAATGCCTAACCTGCAGTCCATTACTGGCATGAAGGAATACCTGAACACCAATGAGGTGACCAATATGTCTTATATGTTCTTTGAATGCTCCAGCCTGACGAGTCTTGATTTGAGCAGTTTTAACACGTCCAAGATCACCGATATGTATGGCATGTTCTATGAATGCTCCAGCCTGACGAGTCTTGACTTGAGCAGTTTCAACACGTCCAAGGTGACCGATATGGTGGCTATGTTCTGTTTCTGCGATTATCTGCGGACCATCTATGTGGGCGATGGTTGGAGCACAGCGGCCGTGACCAACTCCGAAGATATGTTCTATTACTGCAACAGCCTGGTGGGCGGAAAGGGCACAACCTACAATGAATCCAACCCGACGGACAAGACCTATGCCCACATCGACGGCGGGCCCAGCAACCCGGGCTACTTCACCGAAAAGGCAGGCGGCCTGCGTGGCGATGTGAACGGCGACGGCAGTGTGAACATCACCGACGTGACCGCCCTGATCAATCTGTTGCTCTCGGGCAACACTTCAGCGCCTGCTGCCGACTGCAACCAGGACAGCAAGGTGAACATCACCGACGTGACCGCCCTGATTAACTACCTGTTGTCTGGTAACTGGAATTAAAACTTCATCAAAACCTAAGTTATATCCTTCATGCTCTCCCGGGTGTGAGGGATATGCTTTTTTCTAAGGGAAAACATCGTAGATGTTAGCGGCTCGAAGAACCGATTTCAATGAGGAAGACCATGCCAGAACCTCGGAGAGGTTCGCAGCTTGGTCCATGAACTGAACTTTGCTAGTGCCTCGAAGAGGAACTTTGTGATTGACAGGCTTTTGGCGAATGTGGAAGTTCGTCTACGACGCACTTTCCACTTGCTATGGCAGCCACCAAGCTGCGCTCATCGAAGATGAGCTTGCATGGTGTTTTCCATAAAAGTCGAGTCTTCGACCCGACCTGCCTCTACGAGGCAAAAATACAGCAGAAATGCTTATTCGACTCATATATTAATGAATTATTCCGATGTTGAATATCTTTACAGGACACTAATGGTTGTTAATAAAAATGTTAGTTAAATTTTTAAGGTTGAAAGAAATACGGTTTGTTTTTGATGTTTTTATTATTTTTGCTATATTTGCAGTGAAATAAATCCTTGATCCTACCGATGACGAGTGAGAGAAACATAATGATTGTTAAGAATTGTCTGGGAATTTGGATAATTCCCGAGATTTGTTACTCTCTCTTACTAACAGCCAATCTGACATTATACCGACGCGCCCGCACGGGCGGGTAATCTAAGGCTTTTCTTGCCAACGGGCAAGGCAGACCGTTTTCATTGTTTATTACTTTTGTTCAACCATATAAATTACATACTAAAATGAAAAAGATCTTTTTTACTTTCTTGACGGTGCTGCTGGCATCGCTGGCGGCACAGGCAGCCACCGACTATGGCTTCGAGGTGGCAGGAGTCACGGTGACCAGTGCCAACTGCAACAACATCGTGACCAACTACATCACGGGCGGAACGGTGTATTACGTGCCAAGTTCCAACACCTTGTACATGAACAATGTCACTATCACCATGACGGGCGACTACAACCGTGTCATCAACAACCTGGAATGCTCGGATCTGAAAGTCGAATTCAGTGGCACCTGCAACCTGTATGCTCGGGACGCTGCCGTGGTCCGCATCAGGAGGACTACCACGCTGTCTGCCCCGTCGGCAAGCACTGTCGTCAACATCACCGGTGTCAACGAGAACGGTATCTGGTTGGCAACAAGGAATGTTTTCGATCTTATTATTCAGGGTCCCGGAACATTCAATATCTCGTCCACCAATAATACGGCTATCGAGGATGAGGAAAATGGCTCGGCCTCCCATGTGGATATATGGCACAATGTGTATTTTAATAATGTGAATGCCGTTTTGTCGTCTGGAGGAAACAGTGTCGTCAAGCGTTTGCTTCTCAATTTTAAAGCAGGCAGTAGCGTGAGATTCAAGGCCACCAATAATTCCAGTTATCCGGTTATTGATTATTGTCAAAACTGGGATCTCTATGGGAATGAGGCCATCTTGGAGCCATACGGAGCCTATTATAGCAATGGCACCGTCTATGATTCCAGCGGTAACAAGGTCTATAATCAGGATGTTTATGTCAGCGACGACTATGTGGCCATCATCAACGCCACCAACTTCCCCGACGCCAATTTCCGCAACTATTTGCTCGGCCTCTATCCCAAGTGCTATATCACCCAGACCGATGTCAACAACTGCACAACGGAGAACGTTAGCGGCAAGAGCATTTCCAATCTCCAGGGCATCAAGTACTTCACTGCCCTGAAGCAACTGATCTGCTACAACAACCCGATGACATCGCTCGATGTGTCGGGCATGACCTCACTCACCTATCTGGACTGTGCCCCGACCGACAGCTACACCGGCACAAAACTGACCTCGCTCAATGTGTCGGGCTGCACTAACCTCGAGACGCTCCTGTGTTATAACACCAACATTTACTCGCTCAGCGTGGACGACTGCACCAATCTCAAGACGCTCAACTGCCACAATTGCCCCAATCTGACGCTCCTATCGGTAATCAACAAGTCGAGCCTTAACACGCTCAACTGCTTGAATTGCACAGCCCTAACTAGACTCTATTGTCACCAGAATGCCTTGATCTCGCTCGATGTGACGGGTTGCACGGCGTTGAAAACGCTCAAGTGCTACGAGAACGCCAACCTGGCGACCATCACGGGCTTGGCCGATTGCAGGGCCATCACCCATCTGGACTGCAAGGACTGCTCCATCACCAGCCTGCCTGGCGTGAACAACATGTCCAACATCACGACACTGCTGGCCCGCAACAACAAGTTGAACGCGCTCTCAGTAACCTACAAGAGCACACTGACAAACTTGAACGTCAGAGGTAATACGACACTGACCGTCCTTCATTGTAATTCAAATGACTTGACCACGCTTGACGTGGCAGGTTGCACTGCATTGAGTGCTCTCTATTGCTTTAGTAATGCTAACCTGGCCAGCATCACCGGCCTGGCCGACTGCAAGGCCATCACCCATCTGGACTGCGAGGACTGCGCCATCACCAGTCTGCCTGGCGTGAACAACATGACCAACATCGCTACACTGCTGGCCCGCAACAACAAGTTGACCACGCTTGAAGTAACCAACAAGAGCCAACTGACAAACTTGAGGGTCAGTGGTAATACGACGCTGACCACACTCAAGTGCTTTAATAACGCCTTGACTTCATTAGATGTAACCTCTTGCTCAGCAATGACTTTGATGAGTTGCTATGGCAATCAACTGACCTCGCTCAGTGTGGAGGGTTGCACCGCATTAAAAACTCTTTTTTGCTACCAGAACAAGATCAGCGGCACGGGCATGACAACCCTGGTCAACAGCCTGCCCACGCGCTCGGCATCCGAAAAGGGCGAATTGAATGTAATCTTCAATACAGGCGAGAACAACGCGATGACTGCAGCCCAGATCACGACTGCCCGCAACAAGTACTGGCTGCCCAAGAAGTACAACGGCAGCGCCTGGGTAGATATGACGGCTTCGACGCGCGGTGACGTGAACGGTGACGGCAGCGTGAACATCAGCGACGTGACCGCCCTGATCGACTTCCTGCTCAGCGGCAATGCTTCAGGTATCAGCCTGAGCGGTGCCGACTGTAACCAGGACAACAGCGTGAACATCAGCGACGTCACCGCCCTTATTGACTACCTGCTTAGCGGCACTTGGAATTAAACTTCATCAAAACCTAAGTTATATTCCTCATGCTCTCGCGGGTGTGAGGGATTTTTATCATGTAGCGAAAAAAAAGCCGCCAGCACCATTGTTTGTGATGCTGACGGCAGTTACGGCAATCATAACTTAAGGGGGACTTGCACCATCGCTTTACAAGGTGAGGATTGAACATGAACAACTTGAACATTTGAACACGTGAACAAAATCGGGGGATTGTCAAAAAATGTGCGTTTTTTCGATTTTTATCATTACTTTTGCCATCAATAGTAACCCAATGACATGATATCACCCGTATGAAAACAATTCAACTGAACAATGGTGTGGAGATGCCCGCACTGGGATTTGGCGTATTCAGATTGGCTCCAGCCGAATGTGAACGCTGCGTGCTAGACGCCATCGAGATGGGCTACCGCAGCATCGACACGGCCCAAGACTATAAGAATGAAGAAGGTGTGGGCGCTGCCATCAAGAAGTGCGGCATCCCGCGCGACCAACTGTTCATCACCACCAAGGTGTGGATCAGCAACGCCGGCGAGCAACGTGCGGCACTAAGCATCGATGAGTCGCTGCGCAAACTGCGCACCGACTATGTTGACCTGCTGCTGGTGCATGAGCCCTATGGTGACTGCTATGGCACCTATCGGGCTATGGAAAAAGCCTATCAGGCCGGCAAAGCAAGGGCCATCGGACTGAGCAACTTCTATAACGTGCGTTTTATCGACATCGCCGAGCACATGGACGTCAAGCCCGCTGTGCTACAGCTCGAGACTCATGTGTTTGCCCAGCAAAAGGCCATGCGTGCACTCATGAAAGACTATGGCACGCGACTCATGGCATGGGGACCGTTGGCACAAGGCCGACACGGTTTCTTTGAAAACGAGACACTCAAGGCCATCGGAGCAAAATATGGCAAAACCAACGCCCAAGTGGCCCTCAACTGGTTAGTGTCGCAAGACATCATGCCGGTGCCCAAGACATCGCACAAGGAGCGCATGGCAAGCAATCTGGACATCTTTGACTTTGAACTCTCCAGCGAGGACATGGAGGCCATTGGCCGCTTAGATCAGGGCGAAAAGCTCATCAACGACTTCAACAACGACACCGACCTGGCACAAATGTTCCTAGGCCTCAAGCCGTGGAGCTAGGGCTTTGAACCATCAACAAAGAAAGCCGGCAAACTGTGCTGCCGGCTTTCTTTGTTATATTAAATTACTTCACTTTCTTGATGTCCTTGACAAAGAGGATTTTCTTTTCCTTTGCCATTTGCTTGAAATCATCGGCTGTGGCTATGCCAGGCGCTGCGCCAAAATGCTCACGCTTGAAGTTGCGCCACGGCAAAAAATAGCAGGGATGGTGTTTCTCCATGATGGGCAGCAACACGCGGCTCCACCATGTGGCATTGGGCGAATTCTTGTAGCCGCACTCGGTGAATGCCAGTAATAAGCCATGCTCCTTGGCATAGGCATCCAAGAAGTCCATATCGGCATTACACTGTTTGACAAAATCTTCTTCGGTGCCCCACTGATAGGCGTCAAGACCTAACAAATCAACACGCTCGTCACCAGGCCAACGGTTATAGAATTCCTGCGGATTGACACCCAAGTTGGGCGAGCAGCTCCACACGATGGACTTGGACAGGCTCTTGTTGAGGTAATCTTGAGTAAGATTCCACAAGCGCAGGAAATCCTCGTCGGTGCAATTGCCCTTGCCCCACCAGAACCATCCACCATTGTACTCATGCCAGGGACGGAAGATAACAGGAACAGGTTGACCGTCCTTGTCAGTGAGCGAGAGGATGAATACCTCCACACGTTTGAGCCAAGTCATGAACTTGTTGTGTCCCTTGCCACCTGGCAGAATCTCTTTAACAGTGCTCTTGGGGTCGAGGACAAGACCGAGCTGACCGGTTTTCTCAAGATATGGCTTTGCTGCCTCAAACGACTTGATGTCGCTCTCAATCCAGGCGGTGGTGCCCAGCATGGGATTGCGCGGATGCCATGACAGGGTTACGATACCGCCACGCTCATATTGCTTGATGATTTCTTCACGAATCCAATTGAACGGTACCGAATCCAGGTTCTTGTCGTCGCCCATCTCGATGCCGCCCAAGTCAAAGCCCATCACACCAGGGTAGTCGCCAACAAGGTCATAGGTGTCGGAACGGCCCTGCTCCCACTCCCAAGTGATGCCATAGAAAGGGTCGTCCTGATGGCCGTACATGATGCCGCGTTTTTGCAGCTTGGTGAGGCGCTCAATCAACTTTTGCGCCGGGGTTTTCTCAACTTTGGGTGCACGGGCTCCTGCCTGTGATGCGCAAAAAACAAACAGCAGGGCGATGAGCAACAGTCTTGGTTTCATCATATTCATTTTTGTTATATTTAGTTTTTAGACCTTAGTTGGCATCCGCCAACTTCTAACTCCTAACTCCTAACTTCTATCTGAGCTCGAAGATGCGGCTGGCGTAG
Source organism: uncultured Prevotellaceae bacterium (assembly GCA_947306175.1). Taxonomy (GTDB): domain Bacteria; phylum Bacteroidota; class Bacteroidia; order Bacteroidales; family Muribaculaceae; genus Sodaliphilus. Next base: position 29 of record CAMZFV010000008.1, on the reverse strand, counting down.
TCGCTGGCCAGGGGCACTTCAAGACCGAT
>CAMZFV010000007.1 GCA_947306175.1 uncultured Prevotellaceae bacterium | reverse complement strand
TGGGAGGCATGATCTTGCCGCTGTCGGCAATGTCGATGATCTGCTTCATGGTCACTGGATAGAGGGCCAGCGCCATCTTCATCTCGCCACTGTCCACACGACGCTTCAACTCGCCCAGGCCACGGATACCGCCAACGAAGTCGATGCGCTTGTCGGTACGCAGGTCGGTGATGCCCAGGATGTCGCGCAGGATGTAGTCGCTGCTGATGGTCACGTCGAGCACGCCGATGGGGTCGTTGTCGTCGTAGGTGCCTTCCTTAGCTGTCAGCGAATACCACTTGCCGCCCAGGTAGAGCGAGAAGTTATGCAGTTTGGCGGGCTTGTAAATCTCAGTGCCCTTCTCCTCGACGATGAATTTCTCTTTCAGTTTCTCCAGGAACTCTTCCTCGGTGTAGCCGTTCAGGTCAACAACCACGCGGTTGTAGTCCATCACCTTGAGGTGTGACTGGGGGAAGCAGACAGCCAGCAGGTAGTTGTACTCCTCGGTGCCGTTGTGGTTGGGGTCGGCCTTGGCCTTTTCCTCGCCCACGTGAGCGGCAGCGGCAGTGCGGTGGTGACCGTCGGCAATGTAGAGGTAAGGAATCTCGGCGAACTCATGGGTGATGGTGTCGATGGTCTCCTTGTCCTTGATGACCCACAGGGTGTGGCCGATGCCATCCTCGCTCACGAAGTCATACTCGGGCGTGGTCTGTGCGGTACGGTCGATGATGTCCTCCAGGGTGTTGTTATCGGGGAATGCCAGGAACACCGGCTCGATGTTGGCATTGTTGATCTCGATGTGGTGCATGCGGTCAGCTTCCTTCTCGCGACGGGTAAGCTCGTGTTTCTTGATGCGGCCAGTGAGGTAGTCCTCGACATTGGCGCCTACTACAAATCCGTACTGTGTGCGGCCATCCATGGTCTGTGCATAGATGTAGTAGCAGTCCTCGTCGTCCTGTACCAGCCAACCCTTGTCCTGGAACTTCTTGAAGTTCTCGACGGCCTTGTCATAGACCTTGGGCTCGTGCTCGCCTGTGCCAGGCTCGAAGTCGATTTCGGGCTTAATGATGTGATACAGACACATCTCGTTGTCGCCAGCCTCGGCGCGTGCCTCCTCACTGGAAAGCACGTCATAGGGCTTGGAAGCTACTTTCTCTACATACTGCTTGGGCGGTCTCACGCCACGGAACGGTTTTACTTTAGCCATGATAAATTAACGGTTTTAAAAGTGTTAATGAGATTGATATTTAAAGTGATTTCTTGCGTTTGTTGTTTTCGCTCTTGACGCGCTTTGACTTGCGGGCACACGTGCTGCACGTGCCATAGACGTACAGGCTGTAATGGTCGGTGTTGAAGGCGTTGAAGCGACGGGCATTCATAAATGCGGCGAAGTTGGGGTCCCTCACCTCCTTTACTTTGCCACATGTGGTGCAGATCACGTGGGTGTGGGGCAGGGTGATGCGTTCATATTGGGCCTGCATCCCTTCGAACACGTGGCGACGCAGCATCTTGGCGTCTATCAGCAGTTCAACCGTATTGTAAACTGTTGAGCGGCTCACACGAAAACCGTCACCCTCGATCATCTGTTGCAACTCTTCGATGGTGAAATGACCATTGAAGTTCATGATGCGTTGCAGGATGGCATAGCGCTCGGTGGTCTTGCGCATGCCATGGGCATCCAGGTAGTCGCTGAACTTGCGTACAACCGGGTTGTTGCTATCCACAAAATCCTCGATATTTGGATCGGTTCTCATCGGTGTGACAAAGGTACAACCAATTTTGGAATCAAGCAAAGAAATTTATGCTTTTGCAATTATTTCACAATTCGGGGTGTGTTCAGCATCTTTTCGATGCTCAGTTGCCCCACTGCATCGATAGTCAAGTCACTCAACTCGCTTACTTGCTCGTGGCTCAATGTGGTTGGAATGCCGATGACCCTCGCTCCCGAAGCACGAGCGGCAATCAGCCCATTGCGTGAGTCTTCAAACACGATGCAGTCCTTGATATCCACTCCGATAGCTTTGGCTCCCATCAGGAAACAGTCGGGGTCGGGTTTGGCACGTGTGACCATGTCGCCAGTGATAATCTGATCAAACAGGGTGGGAAACTCTGGGTGTTGGTTATAGAGGTTCTGCATCTTTGTGCGGTCGCTTGAGGTGACAACAGCCATGGGAATGCCCGCGTCACGCAACTGCTTGACAAATTCCAGTGCACCAGGGAAAAACTCATAACGCATGTTGTGCTCAAATTCCATCAGCTTGTCCATAACCTGGCGGCGCACCTCGTCATTCTCAAAATAGCCCAAGATGCGGGTCAAATGGAAGCCCTTGATAAAACGGGCAAAATCGGGCACACCGGTGGGATATTGCTCGTCCATCGCTGCCCAGAATATGCTGTATTGGCCTTCGCTGTCAAGCAGTACGCCATCCAAGTCGAATAATACACCGCATTTCTTTGTCATTTCACTCATGATAGTTGTGTCGTGATGAATTCAGGCACAAAAGTAATGAGAATAGCCCAAATTTCACTAATTTTGTGGCACATTATTTAACTAGAAACCACAAACCGGCACTAGAAACTAATTACACTATGATTCAGGAACTGCAAATACGCGTTAGTCCACGCACAGCGGCCAGCATGGGTGATATTGCTCAACATCTGGCCATGCACAACGACATACCGGCCCAGAGCATTCAGGGCATCAGGATATTGAAGCGCTCCATCGATGCCCGACAGCGCAATGTGGTGGTCAATCTCAAGGTGCGAGTGTATATCGACGAACCGATGACTCAGGACTATTTGGTGCCTCCCATTGAGTATAAGCCTGTCGATGGCAAGCGGCAAGCGATTGTAGTGGGCATGGGGCCGGGCGGACTGTTCGCGGCATTGCGGCTTATTGAGCTGGGCATCAAACCCGTTGTGCTGGAGCGTGGCAAGGATGTGATGAAACGCCGTGTAGATGCGTCCCGCATTCAACGCGAGGGCGTTGTGGATCCCGAAAGCAATTATTGTTTTGGTGAGGGTGGGGCAGGAGCCTATAGTGACGGCAAACTCTATACCCGCAGCAAGAAACGAGGTTCAGTCGATAGGATTTTGGGCATTTTTGTCCAGCATGGAGCGCGTGAAGACATCCTTATCGATGCCCATCCGCATATCGGTAGCGATAAGTTGCCTGGGGTCATCAAGGCGATGCGTGAGACTATTCTGCGTTGTGGGGGAGAGGTGCATTTCGAGACCCGTGTGACACGTCTCATTGTTGAGGATGGTAAGGTTACGGGTGTGGAAACTGCTACTGGGGAGAATTTTGATGGTCCTGTTATTTTGGCCACTGGACATTCGGCGCGCGACGTGTATCAGATGCTCTATAACAGCGACATTACAGTCGAAGCCAAAGGCATTGCCGTGGGCGTTCGTTTGGAGCATCCCCAGCGCATCATCGACCAGATCCAGTATCATAGCGTGTTGGGAAGGGGAGAGTACCTGCCTGCTGCCGAGTATAATTTCGTGACCCAGGTGGATCATCGTGGCGTCTATTCCTTCTGTATGTGTCCCGGTGGCTTTGTGGTGCCCGCCGTGAGTGAACCTGATGGTCTCGTGGTCAACGGCATGTCGCCCAGTAACCGCGGGTCTCATTGGGCCAACTCGGGTATGGTGGTGGAACTCCATCCCGAGGATTTGCCTGGGCAGTATAAGAAATATGGTGAATTGGCGATGATGATGTTTCAGCGTGATATGGAATGTCGTGCATTTGCCGAGGCGGGTAACACCCTCATTGCAGGTGCCCAGCGAATGAAGGATTTTGTCGATGGCAAAGCTTCCCGCAACATCCCGCCATCCTCCTATTTGCCTGGAGTACAACCGTCAAGACTCGACCAATGGTTACCGCCGTTTGTCGCCAATCGGCTGCGTAAAGGATTTAAGGTTTTTGGGCAGAATGCCCGCGGCTTCCTCACCAATGACGCTATCGTCATAGGCGTAGAGACCAGAACCTCGTCACCCTTGCGCATTCCCCGTGACAATGAGTTGCTGCATCACGTGACCATAGATGGCCTCTATCCCTGTGGTGAAGGTGCTGGCTATGCCGGCGGTATCGTCTCCAGTGCCATCGATGGCGAACGCTGTGCAGAAGCCCTTGCATCAGCCGTTTTCAATCAACATTGACAATGAGATTAGTTACAACATTTCTTGTACAAGACTGATGCTTGTCAAAAGCCCCGTCCAGATGATGTCTTTATTTTTCTATAAACTGGTTTTCCTCACTCTCGGTTGATGACAGGCGTGAAAGCCAATAAGAGAGAAAACCGAAGGGAATGATCAAGACAATAGCCAAGTCAGGGAGCACCATTGTAAACCATCCGAAAAGTAATAACACCAGAAAATTAGTCTCATTGCTTCCGATAAAAATCTTAATCAAAAATATCAAATAGGGTACAGTTATCATACCACAAAAATAGAGCACCATCTTCATCGCCAATAACATCCATTGGCTATTTTTCCATTGGACAAAAGCCGAATGGATACTCAACCATGAGAATCCAGCTACAATCAACGAAAGAATCGACACGGCCGATGTGGTCATGGTATAGATCGTCCATGCGATATCAACGCTCACCCCCAACAGTAGTGAGAAAAGCAATGTGACTATCTGATATTTCCTTTTCTTATCTTCAGATAATTTCATCGAACAAATAATCGAGACGGTTGTATTTGTATTATTGGTTCTGAGTTGATATTGTCGCAAATATACGACTATTTCCTAATAATAGTATTCGAAATGCGACAGAATTTTTAAGAGGTGCACTGAAATGCCGTTGAGTACATTTTTTTTACTTGTTTTGCACAATATGGCGCGCTTTTTGCAGTTATTGATGCAAATTTAAGGTTTCTTATTAAACTACATTGTACAATTATGAAAGAGAAAATGATTATTTCGTCAGCCCTCATCGCACTGAGTGTATTTTGTCTGGGCTGGTTCATCAAGGCTGGTATTGATGACTTTGCAAGCAAGGACCGCAAGGTCAGCGTGAAAGGTCTCGCTGAGCAGGAAGTGCCTGCCGACAAGGTGACGTGGCCCATTGTCTCTAAGGAAGTGGGCAACGACCTGCCGGGATTGTATGAACGCATCGGTGCTACCCAAGCAAAAATCAAGGCATTCTTGATCAAGGGTGGTGTTAAGGAAGAGGAAATCAGCCTCAATGCCCCGCAGGTGGTCGATTTGACCGCCCGCGAGTATGACTCTGGCAACAGGGCTTACCGCTATATTGTGACCTCGGTGCTTACCGTGACGAGTAAGAATGTGGATCAGGTGCGACAGCTTATCGCCAAGCAGGGCGACCTCTTGCGTGAGGGTGTGGCCATCACTGGTGACAGTTATGAAAACCAGGTGCGGTATGAGTTTGTTGCCTTCAAGGAGATGAAGCCTAAGATGATGCAGGAAGCTATCGAAAATGCACAGGTCACTGCCGAGCAGTTTGCCAAGAACTCCCACAGCAAACTCAACAAGATTGTGAGTGCCGATCAAGGTCAATTCTCCATTGATAACCGTGACGAGTACACGCCATGGATCAAGAAAGTGCGCGTTGTCACCACAGTCACCTACTCCCTCAAAGACTGATATCTAGCACAATATTAAGGTCTTATTTAACAACCGAATCATCTGATATTTCTGAATTCCGTTTGGAATAAGTCAGAATTAATCAGATGATTCAGTTGTTTTTTATTGGTGGATCATGCCGGTGTAGAAGTGGAGGGTCTTGCTGGTGGTGTTGAAGTGGTTTTGGTTGGGGGACCACTCGCCGCGTTGCAGGCCAGGGGCAAGTTTAATTGAACGTGAGCCGTACATGTTATTGATGCCGTCGATGCTGGTCATCAGGCGGCGCAGTTTGCCGTGGTCGTCGGGGTCAAAGACGTTGAGCTGTACACCGCAGCCGTGCTGGATGTCGAGCGCCATGACACCCGCCTTGCGGTAGGTAAAACCGTCACGCCAGATGAGATTGAATGCGTTGAGCGCTTGGCGTACAATGGTCATCGTGTCGCTTGACGGCGTGTCGAGTGTCAGTTGGCATGAGTTGGAATAGAAAGGCAGGTCCTCGCGAAAACGGTCACCCCTGACGTAGGTCATGATACTGCCAGCAACACTGCCCTCGTCCCGTAGCTGACGTGCCGTGTGTTCGGCAAAACTGACTATGGCATCGGCAATCTCGTCCCGATTGGTCAATACTTTGCCAAAGGTGCGTGAAGTCATGATGGTTTTATGGGCAATATCCACGGGGTTGGCGATCTGGCAGTCGTGACCCATGAGTTCACGCTGGGTGCGCTCCACGGTCACTGAGTATAGCGACCTGACCAATGATGGAGGCATTTTTACGAAATCGGCTGCAGTCTTGATGCCACGGGCTTGCATAGATGCCGCCAATCGACGACCAATGCCCCAAACGTCCTCGATGGGTGTGCACCTTAGGATAATGTCGATGGCCTCAGGGCGAACGAGCCAATACACGCCATCGGTGATGCGTCGGTCTCGCTTTGCAACATGATTGGCAACTTTAGCAAGGGTGCGCGATGGAGCAAAACCAATGCTGACAGGGATGCCCACCTGTTGTTTTATCTTTTTCACTACTTCGGCCATCAGTTTGTGGCTGGTTTCCACATCTTCATGAGGTAATCTGAAGAAGGCTTCATCGACCGAATATTGTTGCACCTTTTCTACTTCTTCGCGCATCAGGTACATCACTCGGTCAGAAAGATCGCGGTACAGGATATGTCTAGCCGACAATTGTATGACTTGTCGAGGGTCGGTGTATTCTTTGATTTTGAAGGCGGGGCAGCCCATGGGGATGCCAGCGGCTTTGGCCTCGTTGCTGCGGGCTATGACGCAACCGTCATTGTTGGATAGCACAACAACCGTTTTCCCGTTAAGCCGAGGGTCAAACACCCGTTCACAGGAGACAAAGAAGTTATTGCAGTCAATCAGGCCGTACACTATTCAGTTTAGAGTTTAGAGGGATGGCTCGTAAATGTAGAGACGCAAAATTTTGCGTCTCCTGGCTACTGTGACTTCCTTTAGCTGGAGAGCTCCAGCCAACGGAGTTCTTTCAAGTCAAGAAGATCTTTAACTTCCTGATAGCGGGCCGCCTTGGCGGCGACATCGTCAAGGGTTTCGCCACTGGCAAACAGGGCATCCAACTCAGCTTTTTCCTTGTTGAGCGCATCGATGTCGGTAGTGAGCTGTTCCAACTCTCGTTGTTCCTTGTAGGAAAGGCGTTTCTGTTCGCTGCGGTTTGCCCAGGTGTTCTCTTTGGGCTTGGCGGTTTCCTGCTCTTTGGCGGCTTGGGCTGCTTCCTGTTCATGCCGTTGTTTCCAAGCGCGGTACTCGCTGTAGTTGCCTGGGAAATCCTTGACATGGCCATTGCCCGTAAACACAAAGGTGTGGTCCACCGTGCGGTCCATAAAGAAACGGTCGTGGCTCACGATGATGACGCAGCCGTTGAACTGCGACAGGTACTCCTCAAGAATCTCGAGGGTGGAAATGTCCAGGTCATTGGTCGGCTCATCAAGGATGAGGAAATTGGGTTTGGTCATCAATACCATTGCCAGATAAAGCCTGCGCCGTTCACCGCCACTCAACTTGGCGATATACTTTTGCTGGTCCTGTGGGGTAAACAGGAAATGGTTGAGCCAGGCCATGGCAGTGTAGTGGTGCTTCTCGTCGAAGTAGATGTACTCTGCCACATCCCGCACAGCGTCAATTACCCGCTTGCCCTCGTCAAATTGCATCCCCTCCTGGCAGTAATGGGCAAATTTTACCGTTTCGCCTATCTCGAAATAACCACTGTCGGGTTTGACGATGTCGAGCAACAATTTGATAAATGTGGTTTTGCCGACTCCGTTGTCGCCCACGATGCCCAGCTTCTCATAGCGGGCAAAGGTGTAGTTGAAATCGTCGAGAATCACCTTGTCACCAAAGCGCTTGTTCACATGGTGGGCTGTGAAAATCTTCTTGCCGATATAGGCACTCTTGACGTTGAGTTCCACCTCGCCGTCGTCGCGTCGTTGTGAGGCGCGTTCCTGCAAATCGTAAAAGGCATCGATGCGGTACTGTGCCTTGTGGGCGCGGGCCTGCGGCTGGCGCCGCATCCAGTCAAGTTCGGTGCGTAGCAGGTTGCGGGCACGCTCTACCTGTGCATTTTGCGCTTCAATACGCTCAGCACGTTTCTCCAGATAATAGTTGTAGTTACCATTATAAGAGAATATGCTGTGCTGGTCCATCTCCAGGATGCGGTTGCAGATGTTGTCCAGAAAGTAGCGGTCATGGGTCACCATCAGCAGGGTCACACGGCTGCGCTGCAGGTAGTTCTCCAACCACTCGATCATGTCGATATCGAGGTGGTTAGTTGGCTCATCGAGGATGAGCATCTGCGGGTCGTCGATGAGAAGGCGAGCCAATGCGACACGCTTTACCTGCCCGCCGCTCAACTCCTTGACCGGTTGGTTGTAATCGGTGATCTTGAGTTGAGTGAGTATCTGTTTGAAACGTTCCTCGTAGTCCCATGCCACATTGGCGTCCATCGCTTGGATGGCGGCAGTCATCGCGTCACTGTCGCCAGTGCGGAGTGCCTCCTCATAGTCATGGATGGCAGCCGATCGTGGGTCGTCACCGTGAAGGCAAGCATCAAGAACGGTGTGAGCCTCTCCCAGGTCAGGCAACTGCGGTAGGTAGCCCACGCGAAGGTTATTACGGTAGATGACCGTACCGCTGTCTTGTGAGGCGATACCTGCAAGTATGTCGAGTAGGGTAGACTTGCCCGTGCCGTTCTTGGCGATGAGTCCGATTTTCTCACCCTCGGCAATGCCAAAGGTCAGATTCTCGAAGAGCACATCGACGCCAAACGCCTTGCTCAATCCCTCCACTTGCAAGTAACTCACCATTTTTAAGTTTAGAGTTTAGGGTTTAGAGTTTAGAGAGTATAATCTTAAACCATTAACTGAAGAACTGTTTCATCACTTTGATCATGTTCACGTGGTCGTTACATGAACCGGTCTCTCGTACAGAATGCATCGCCAGCACGGGATTGCCCACGTCAACGCCCTCGATGTCGAGTTGTCCCGTGAGAATGTTACCCAAGGTGGAACCGCCTGCCACATCACTGTGGTTTACGAAGTACTGGAACGGGGCACCGGCATTCTCACACAGGCTCTTGAAAATGGCTGCCGAATGGGCATCGCTCATGTACTTGCAGTTAGCGTTGACCTTGACGCATGGGCCACCACCCAACGAGGGGTGATTGGTCGGGTCGTACTTCTCGGGATAGTTGGGGTGGAAAGCATGGGCATTGTCGGCCGATACCATGAATGAGCGGTGAACGGCACGCCCAAAGTCCTCAAAGTCGCCTCCCAATGCCATGACAAGCCTTAACAGCATGTTGCCCAATACTGGTGAGTGTGCGCCCTGCTTGGTGCCACTGCCGGTCTCCTCATTGTCAAAGATGGCAGCAACCAATGTGGCGTTTTTGTCCTCGGCCTCGGTGATGGCGGTAATAGCGGCGTGTACCATGCTCAAGTCGTCGAGACGGCCAGCCGAAATAAACTCGTTGTTCAAGCCGAACAGGTTTGCCTTGTTTACGTCATAGAGCATGAGGTCGAAATCTAGGATGTCAGCAGCCTCGACCTGCAACTCGTCGGCGACAAGATTGAACAGGGTGTTTTGCCACTCAAAGTCCTTGTTGATTTTGGCAAGGATGGGCAGCATGTCCTTTTGCTTGGACAGGTGGTTGCCTTCGTTGACAGCGCGGTTGAAGTGAATGGCGAGATGCGAGATACACATCAGCGGACGGTCAATCTTAATGAGTTTGGTAACAGGATGCAAGGCGTCCTTTCCTTTGAGCAGAACGCGTCCTGCAAGAGACAGGGGACGGTCGAACCAAGTGTAGAGAATCGGGCCGCCATAGACCTCGGTGTTGAGGCGCAGGATGCCACCGTCGCCGGGAATCTCGCTGGCAGGCTTGATCCTGAAGCATGGCGAGTCACTGTGAGCGGCAATGATCTTAAAGCCAGTATCGGCGGGCTTTTTCTTGCCTACCTGCACAGCAAAGATGGCGCTGTCGTTTTTGGTGAAAAAGAACTTTTCACCAGCCTTTGCGGTCATTTTGTCGTCAATTTTCTTCTCTTTAAAACCGTTGGCGGTCAGGATTATCTTCACAGTGTCCACCGCCAGAAAGTTGCAGGGACTGTTATCCAGGAACTCAAGCAACGAGCTCACGTAGTCATTCTTCTTACTCATAATTATAATATGTATTTGATAATTATATTCCGTAGTAAATGGCATTCAATGCCCTGAGGACATTGCACAGCGTTTGCCCCCAGTAATTGATGAAATTGATTTTGCACTGGCACAGCATCTCGTGTTGGGTCTCGGTCAGTGCATCCTGTATCGAGTGGATGAGGTTGAAATACTCTTGGTACAGGTCGGCCAGATTTTCGGAAACCGAAGCCGAGATGGGCGTTTCGCTATACTTCATGTCCTCAAGGAACACCTCTAAATAGATGTCTTCTTCGGCCATAATTTGTGCCACACGATCACGCACCAGGTCATACACGTCCTCCTCCAGTGCCGAGTCGATAAATTCCTCGCTATAAGTGTCATCGTCAATGTCATTGATGGTGATATACAGGCGAGGCAGCAGCTTCAGCATCTGAGCTACAAACTGGTCGCGCGATTCGCACTCGTTGGAGCGTTCCAGCGCGTGGCAATATTCGTTGGCGAGGGCGATAAATGCCAACTCGTTAGGTGTCAGTTTATCCATTTTAGTATATAGACTTTAGACCTTAGACTTTAGTTATTAGGCTTGAGGTAAAGGTTGTGGCGCTCGATGTATCCCAGCACCTCGTCGGGAACGTAGTATCGCACGCTCTGACCATCGGCCAACCGTTCCCGTATCTCGGTCGATGATAGCTCAATGATGGGCGCATCAACCAGCGAGACACGGTCTTTCAAATCATCGGGAATGACTACCTCATATCCCAAACGAGGATATATAATCACGTGATATTTTTCAAGGATTTCCTCGCTGTTACGCCATTTGCCGAACAGTTCCCAGTTGTCGGCACCGATGACCAGATAGAACTCATCGTCGGGAAATTTGACCTGTAGGGCATTGAGCGTATCGATGGTGTAGGATGGCTTGGGCATCGTAAACTCAAATGCCGATGTTTCCACACCCTCCATTGGGCGTGACACCATTTCAACCATGCGCAGGCGATCAGTATCAGTCACGTGCCGCTCCTTGTCCGCTTTCAACGGATTTACGGGCGACACCATGAACCATAAACGGTCCACCACGCCGCAGCTGATGATGTGCTGCGCGATAATCGCATGTCCGGTATGTATCGGGTCAAACGACCCTCCAAATATCCCGATCTTCATCTTGGTTAATCGTTGGAAATAAAGTTGGCAATGAGGTCGTGGACTTCATTGACAGCGGTGTCAAGGTCGTCGTTGATGACGGTGTAGTCAAATTGCGGTCCAATGGAGATTTCAAATTCGGCCTTGTCCACACGGGCCTTGATGTCCTCCATGCTGTCCGTTCCGCGTTTAATGAGGCGCTGGCGTAACACTTCAACGCTGGGCGGCTGGATGAAGATGCTGATGGCTCGGTCCCCATACATGTGTTTGACGTTCACGCCACCGAGCACATCGAGGTCGAGCACGACATTCATTCCCATGCCGGTGATGCGTTCCACCTCACTCTTTGGGGTGCCGTAGTATCGTCCTTCATAGACCTCCTGATATTCCACCAGCTCATCGTTTTCAATCATCTGCTCGAATTCGACGGGTGTCAGGTAGTAGTAGTCAACACCATGCACTTCCTGGCCGCGCCGGGGGCGGGTAGTAGCCGATACAGAAAAGGCCAGGCGTAGCGACTCGTCTTGCATGATGCGCCCGATAATGGTCGATTTTCCCGAACCCGAAGGTGCCGATATAATTATTAATTTACCCTGTTCCATCTTTTAAAACTATACTATAACACGTTGAGGACCTGCTCCTTGATCTGCTCCAGGTGATCCTTCATGCGTACCACCAGGTTCTGCAGATCGGCCTGATTGGCCTTGGAGCCCATCGTGTTGACCTCGCGGCCGATTTCCTGACTGATGAAGCCCAGTTTCTTGCCCTGACCAGGCTCTTCGCTGTTCATTGTCTCCAGGAAATAGTTCAGGTGGTTCTGTAGCCTTATCTTTTCCTCAGTAATGTCAAGCTTTTCTATATAATAAATGAGTTCCTGCTCAAAGCGGTTCTTGTCATAGTCCACCTCCTTGATTTTGGCTAGTGAGTCGAGGATGCGGGCTTTGATTTTCTTGATGCGGGATTCCTCATAGCGCGGTACCTCGTTGAGCAAGGCTTGAATGGCGGCAATTTTTTCTTCAAAGAATTTGGCCAGCCTAGCGCCCTCCTGACGGCGGAACTCAATCAAGCGCTCCGTGGCTTGAACGACCACGTCCTTCACGATTTTCAGCTCTTCTTCATCGGCTTCGGTCGATTTGGCGTCGGTCTTCAGGGCGTCGGGCATACGCAATAGGGTGGCATACCAGTCTTCGGGTTGTGGCAGATTTAATTCCCTGGCCATTTCCTCGATTTGAACCTTGTATTGTTGTAGCATAGGCACATTGATCGTGCCAGATGTCGCGCCCTCGATGGGCTCACAATAGACAAACAGGTCAATCTTGCCACGCATTAGGGCCTTGGAGACCAGATTGCGCAGTTCCATTTCAATCTCACGATGGTTTTGAGGAGTGCGTACCCCAAAATCCAGTTGTTTGCTGTTCAGAGACTTGACTTCGGCAGTGATTTTCTTATTGTTATATACCTTGGCTGCCTTGCCAAATCCAGTCATGGATAGTATCATTGTCAATTAGTTTTTCTTGAAAAGGCAAAGGTACAAAAAATATCATTGCATCAAGGTATATTGCAAGTAAAATGTCATTATTAAATATATGGCTTGCACATTTCGTTAGAAAAATGTATCTTTGCCGATTAGTCTGGATTATGCGGACTATTACAGATTTATGGAGAACTCAACTTTAGCAATTATAGTTCCTTGTTTTAACGAGGAAGAAGTCTTGCCACAGACCAACCAGCAACTGTGTGCGCTGCTTGACGACATGATCGCCAAGCGCCTGGTGGGTGAAGGCAGTTACATCCTCTATGTGGACGATGGGTCCCGTGACCGCACTTGGCTGATTATCGCCGAGTATAGTGGTGCAAGTGCTCATGTTCGCGGACTGAAATTGGCTGGTAATGTGGGTCACCAGAACGCGCTCATGGCGGGTCTTGAAACTGCCCGCGATGATGCCGATTTGACCGTCTCGATTGATGCCGACCTGCAGGATGACATCCATGCCATCCCCGAAATGGTAAAGAAATATGATGAGGGTTGTGACATCGTTTATGGTGTGCGTCGTAAGCGCACGACCGATACTTTCTTCAAGCGCACAACGGCACAGATGTTCTATAAGTTTATGACCGACATGGGTGTGAAATCGGTATATAACCACGCCGATTTCCGCTTGATGAGCCAGCGTGCAGTTAATGCCCTGTGTCAATATGAGGAGCGTAACCTGTTTCTGCGCGGCCTAGTGCCCTTGTTGGGTTATAAAACCGATTCGGTCTATTATGACCGATTGGAACGTCAGGCGGGCAAGAGCAAGTATCCATTGAGCAAGATGCTGTCTTTTGCCATTGATGGTGTCACCTCATTCAGTGTTAAGCCATTGCGCCTGATCTTCGACATGGGCATCATTTTCCTGTTGATTAGTTTGATTATTCTTATCTATGTGATTGTATCACTGTGCAAGGGCAATGGTGTACAAGGTTGGGCTTCGCTCATGTTGTCCATCTGGTTTGTGGGCGGATGTGTGCTCATTTGCTTAAGTGTCATCGCTGCTTACATAGGCCGTATATACACCGAGGGCAAGCACCGGCCTCGTTACAATATAGAGAAGTACCTGAAATAGTATTTGATTCCTTGTTTCTGGTTTTTTAGACTTTACAAGCATGAGTGAGGTTTTACCTAAAATAAATTGTCACGATAATGATGGGGTGCCATCGCCTGATGAGATTAAGTTGTTCCTGACCGACGTTGACGGAACACTTACCGACGGTGGCATGTACTATGGCACCGATGGCACCGAATTCAAGAAATTCAATACCCGAGACGGCATGGGCTTGCAGATGCTCCAACGCACGGGTGTGAAGGTGGGCATTGTCACCAGCGAGAATGTAGCGATTAACGAGAACCGGGCACGCAAGTTGGGGCTGGACTACCTCAAGCAGGGCGCTCGCGACGGTGGCAAACTGGCTGCTACTCGCGAAATCTGTGAGGAGATGGGCATCACGATGCAAGATGTGGCATATATCGGCGACGATGTGAACTGCTATGACTTGCTGGCGTCAGTAGGGTGGGCTGCATGTCCCGCCGATGCCTGTGAAAAGGTGAAAAAGATTCCCCGTATCCTCGTTCTTGAGCGTCGTGGCGGTGACGCCTGCGTGCGTGAGTGGATTGACATGATTCTTTCAAAGCAATGAGCAACGGCGTCGATAATCAGAACTTGAAGGAAAAGACTGCCCATGGGTTGTTTTGGGGGTTCTTGAGCAGTGGTGGTATGCAGCTGCTCAATCTGATTATCGGTATCTTTCTAGCCCGACTACTCTCGCCTGAAGAGTATGGCATTGTGGGCATGTTGTTGATCTTCTCGCTCATTGCAGGCAACCTTCAGGATAGCGGTTTCTATACGGCGCTTATCAATATCAAGGACATCAAGCACAACGACTACAATGCGGTATTCTGGTTCAACATGAGCGTTAGTTTGACGATTTATGCCACTTTGTTCTTTTGTGCCCCACTGATTGCCTCATTTTACCATCAGCCATGCCTCGTCAAGTTGTCGAGATATGTGTTCCTGTCTATACCGATTTCCGCATCGCTGATTGCTCCATCGGCATTACTGTCTCGCGAATTGCGTGTAAAAGAGAAGGCCATCGTGTCATTGTTGGCGCTCTTGTTGTCGGGAATTGTGGGCGTAGTCATGGCCTTCAAGGGCTTTTCCTATTGGAGTCTTGCTACTCAACAGGTTGTTTATATCTTGCTTACTGGAATTGGACGTTTTGCCTGTGCCATGTGGTGTCCCTCATTGCCTGTGGACTTTTCACCAATCAAGCGAATGTTCACCTTTAGTTATAAGGTGTTGATAACAGCTGTCTTGACGACTATCAACAACAATCTGTTGACAGTCGTCTTCGGTCGATTGTTCCCTGCAGGAGCAGTCGGTAATTACACGCAGGCCAACAAGTGGAATACGATGGCTAACCAATTGGTGTCCAGTACCGTCGCCCAAGTGGCGCAGCCAGTATTTACGCGCATAAATGACGATGATGAACGAGAGCGCAGGGTGTTTGGCAAAATGTTGCGTTTCACGGCTTTTATAGCATTTCCGGCAATGTTTGGACTCGCACTGGTGGCCCCGCAATTCATCCAGGTGGCGATTGGTGAGAAATGGTTAGAAAGTATACCGTTGTTGCAGATCCTCTGTATAGGTGGTGCTTTTCTCCCGTTTTACACGGTATATCAGAATCTGTTCCTCAGTTATGGCAAGTCCAGTACCTACATGTGGCTGACCATCGGGCAGATTGTCATCATGCTTACGTCGGTACTGGCGTGTCATTCGTTGGGTTTTACGGCAATGGTCATTGCTTTTGCCGCAATCAATATTTTATGGTTGATGATGTGGCAAGTGTTTGCCCAACGGCTCATCGGGTACAGTTTCGTGAGCATGTTGCGTGACTTGTTGCCCTTCATGATCATCGCAATGGTCGTGATGGGAGTGACCTATCTCTTGACACAGAGCATCACCAACATGTACTTCCTGCTGTTAACTCGCATACTTCTCGCTGCGGCACTCTATATGATATCGATGAAGTTGCTGCGTGCGAGAATATTTGAGGAATGCGTTGAGTTTTTACTTCACCGAAACAAAAAGACAAATCAAACAACATAATAAAAATAATCAAACGATGAAAGGTAAGATTTTAGTTACTGGTGGAACTGGATTTATCGGTTCCCATACGACAGTAGAACTGCAACAGGCAGGCTACGAGGTGGTCATTATCGACGACCTGAGCAACAGTAATATCGATGTGCTGGACGGTATCGAACGTATCACAGGCATCCGTCCCGTGTTCGTCGAGGGCGACTGTACCGACCGTGCGGTGGTACGCAAGCTCTTTGAGGATAATCCCGGCATCAGCGGCATCATCAACTTTGCTGCCAGCAAGGCGGTTGGCGAGAGTATTGAGAAGCCCATCATGTACTACCGCAACAACCTCAACATTCTGCTCAACCTGCTGGAACTTATGCCAGAGTTCGGCGTGAAGGGCTTTGTGTTCTCGTCGTCGTGTACCGTCTATGGCGAACCCGACAAGAATCCTATTACCGAGGATGCTCCGACCAAGAAGGCCACTTCGCCCTATGGAGCCACCAAGCAGATTTGTGAGGACATAATTACCGATGTCATCCGCAGCGGTAGCCCCATCAAGGCCATTCTGTTGCGATACTTCAACCCCATTGGCGCTCACCCCAGTGCTGAAATTGGTGAGTTGCCCAATGGCGTGCCCCAGAACTTGGTGCCCTATCTCACTCAGACCGCCATCGGTGTGCGCAAGGAGTTGAGTATCTTCGGCGACGATTACCCAACGCGCGACGGCTCCTGCATCCGTGATTTCATCAATGTCGTTGACCTCGCCAAAGCGCACGTCAAAGCCCTTGAGCGTATGCTGGAAGACAAGAGTGACGAAGCGCTGGAAATCTTCAACATCGGAACAGGCAACGGTGCATCAGTATTGGAATTGCTGCATTCGTTTGAACGCGCCACGGGCGTGAAAGTGCCTCACAAAATCGCACCCCGCCGTCCTGGCGACATCGTCCAGATTTGGGCCGATCCCAAGCGCGCCAACGAAGTTCTCGGCTGGCATGCCGAAATCTCCCTTGACGACACCATGCTCAGCGCATGGAACTGGCAAAAACGCCTCCGTGAACGCGGCATCATGTAAATATCATCAATAATGCAGATGAGCGCATCGGTTGTCGATATAAAACAAAATAAGGACTCTTGCCTTGAGGTTAAGACTTCTAGCCAACAAGTCATTGAACTGTGTCTTGAGCGTGACAAAATGGCTGAATCCTTAACATCATGTATATCAAATAAAGCAAAGATATTTGTTGTACATGGCAAGAAATCCTATCAATCATGTGGGGCTAAAGCCTTGCTTGAGGAAGTCGTTATGCGATGTGGTTCGGAGATGGTGGAATTTGAAGATTTTTCTGATAATCCCAAGAAAGAAGATGTTGATAGAGGTGTTGCTTTATTCAAACAAATTGACCCTGACATGATAATCGGTTTGGGCGGTGGAAGTGTTCTGGATATGGCAAAGCTGATAAGATTCTATTCCCAACAAACAATTCCTTTGTTGGCCATTCCGACAACCTCAGGAACTGGTGCTGAATCTACGCATTTTGCAGTATGTTATATCAATGGCGTGAAACACTCTATCAGTGACGATGAGATTTTGCCTAATAGGGTAATCCTATACCCTCCATTTACTTTTCAAAATGGTAAATACCTCACCTCATATACTGGTTTTGATGCTTTAGCTCAAGCCATTGAGGCTTACTGGAATATCAATTCAACGACCGAGTCTGACGAGTACGCGTTACGGGCGATTGACCTTATTTATTCGACTTTATCCAAAGATGTGCTTACGCACGAGGATAGAGTTAACCTGTTAATCGGTGCGAATTATGCAGGACGAGCCATCAATATCACTCGCACAACGGTACCACATGCCTTGTCATATACATTGACTTCTAAATACGGCTATCCTCATGGTCATGCAGTAGCATTGACGTTCCCTTATTTCTTCAAGTATAATGTCGAGGGAGAAGCAGCCCTTTATAAAGGGAATGATTACCAACATTTTATTGCTAAGATGAATCGATTATGTAGCTTGATGGGTATCGGTGACGATTTGTATTTCGCGATGAAACGATTTATTTCGCAGCTTGGTCTTTCATTTGATTCAATGAGAGATTTTGACGACACAGTAGTAGCGAAAGGTATTAACCTTGAACGTGCTAAAAATACACCGATTGCCATTAATAATGATGTGATTCTATCGGCTGTTAAATCTATTAGAGAATAAAGACATTAAATCAAAATAATATGGACAAAACTGAAAAGATTGTATATGTTGGCATGAGTGCTGACATTATCCACCCAGGACACCTTAATATTTTACACGAAGCATCAAAGTATGGTCGTGTGATTGTTGGCGTGTTGACTGATGAAGCGATTGCAAGTTATAAACGATTGCCATATCTGAATTATGAGCAACGTTCACTTGTGGTAAGCAATTTGAAAGGGGTTGCTGAGGTTATCCCTCAACCCACACTTGATTATCGTCCTAATCTTGAGAAAGTGCGCCCAGATTTTGTGGTACACGGTGATGACTGGAAGGATGGTGTTCAGGCAAAAACTCGTCAACAAGTGATTGATAAACTAGCCGAATGGGGAGGCAAAGTGATTGATGTTCCATATACCAAAGGTATTTCCTCGACTATGCTCAATGAACGCCTCAAAGAGATTGGCACAACACCTGATGTGCGATTGAAACGGTTGCGTCGTCTTATTAATGCCAAAAAGATTGTTCGTATCTGTGAATCACATAATGGACTGACGGGTTTGATCATAGAGAACACATCGGTGACTGTCAATAATGTGAAGCGGGAATTTGATGGTATGTGGGCTAGTTCGCTTACTGATTCAACAAGCAAAGGCAAACCTGATATTGAGGCTGTTGATTTGACGACTAGACTACATGACTTGAATGACGCACTTGAGGTGACGACAAAGCCTGTAATTTATGATGGCGACACTGGCGGAAAGCCTGAGCATTTCGTATTTACGGTTAGAACGTTGGAGCGTCTTGGCGTTTCGGCAATCATTATTGAGGACAAGGTGGGGCTAAAGAAGAATTCCCTCTTTGGAACCGATGCTATCCAGACCCAAGATAGCATTGAAGGATTCTCTGCAAAGATTCGTGCAGGAAAACAGGCACAGATAACCTCAGACTTCATGATTATCGCTCGTTGTGAAAGTTTGATAGCCGGCAAGTCGGTTGATGATGCACTGGAGCGTTGTATGGCCTATGTTCAGGCTGGTGCTGATGGCATCATGATTCATAGCAAGCATCGCACTGGCGAAGACATTAAAGAATTCTGTCTGCGTTTCCGTGAGAAAGATCCAAATACTCCTTTAGTTGTTGTGCCTACCACATATAATCACATAACTGAAGACGAGTTGGCTGAATGGGGCGTAAATATTGTAATTTATGCTAATCATTTGTTACGAGCCGCTTATCCAGCTATGGTTAAATGTGCCGAAAGCATTCTGGCAAATGGCCGCTCGTTGGAAGCCAATGACCTGTGTATGCCAATTAAGCAAATATTGGAGTTAATACCTGGAACTAAATAAGGGTAATATCATCATGATTACACCAAAGTGTTTTTTTGACGAGCTTAAAAGCCATGGCATAGATTTCTATTCAGGAGTCCCGGACTCATTATTGAAGAACTTGTGTGCTTATATTACTGACAACCTGCCATCTAATCAGCATATCATAGCTGCTAACGAGGGTGGTGCGGTCGGTTTGGCGGCTGGCTATCATCTTGCAACAGGCCGAATCCCTGTTGTCTATATGCAAAATTCAGGACTGGGAAATACTATAAATCCGTTGATGTCATTAACTGACAAACTGGTCTATCATATTCCGCTTCTTTTAATTATCGGATGGCGTGGAGAACCAGGTGTTAAAGATGAGCCCCAACACCGCAAACAAGGACTAGTGACCTTGCCTTTGTTGGAAACTTTGGGAATAAAGCATGAGGTAATGGTTGATAATGAGTCATTATTGCCCGAACAGATAGTACGTGCAGTAAACCATATGAAGTCTACTGGAGAGGCTTTTGCCCTGGTTGTGAAGAAAGGTACCTTTGATTCATATAAACTGCATTCTGCACAAGAGTCCCCGCTGCCACTATCGCGAGAACGTGCTATTGAGTTAATGGCTTCTTCAGTATCCCCTAATGATGTGATTGTTTCCACTACGGGTATGATAAGCCGAGAACTGTTTGAGTATCGTGTAGCCATGAATCAAGGACATCAGCAGGATTTCTTGACAGTCGGCTCGATGGGACATGCATCACAGATAGCTCTGGGTATAGCCCTCAACAAGCCTGATAAAAAAGTGTATTGCTTTGATGGTGATGGCGCAACAATTATGCACACTGGAAATATGGCGATTATCGGTTCAAAATCGCCTGCAAATTACTATCACATCGTGTTCAATAATGGAGCCCATGATTCGGTAGGTGGTCAACCCACGGTCGCTTTTCAGGTGGATTTCCCATCTATCGCCAGGGCAATGGGATATAAGACTGTGATTAGCGTGGACAATGAAACGGAGTTGATGAACGAATTGAATGATTTGGCACAAAAATCAGCTCCAGTGTTTTTCGAAATCAAGGTGAGGAAAGGGGCGCGTGCCGATTTAGGACGTCCCACAACCACGCCAATTGAGAACAAAGAAGCGTTAATGAATTTCTTAAGATAAAAATATATGTAGTTCAATGCAAGCTGTTGGTAATTTCAATAAAGAAGAACTCAAAGCAAGGTTTAATCCTGAAGGGTCGTTGTTACGTCGCGAGCAGATGATTATGCTTGAGATGGTGACAGAACTGGATAGAATCTGTACAAAACACGATATTCCGTATTTCTTGTTTTGGGGGAGTTTGCTGGGAGCGATTCGTCATGATGGTTTCATCCCTTGGGATGATGATCTGGATGTGGGATTATCCCGTAAAGATTACTTGAAACTCATGAAGATTCTTCCTGATGAATTACCGAAACACATTGCTTTGCAGTCTAATGACACCGACAAGAATTATTTTTATCACTTTGCCAAACTGCGGCATCGCCATTCATTTGTAGATGAAGGCAATTATGACAGAGTATTTAAGGAAAGAGGCATTTTCATCGACATCTTTCCCGTTGACAAGACTCACAAGTGGCTCCATATGCTGTCAGAACCACTTCAGGGTCACTGTTTTAAGATTTTGAGAACTGGAAGCAACGATAAGTCTTCGATGCGCAAGATACGGGTGATAACATGGTTTAATAGGCATATCTCGTTTCCATTTTTGCGGCTCATAGCCCGAATTACCGGAGGAAAGACTTTCATGTGTGATTATGGAATTCCGCTTCATATCGAGCATGACGAGGCCGATTTGTTCCCACCGACAAAACATGTTTTTGAGGGCAAAGAATTGTCAGTTCCTGCCAATAGCCATCGTGTGTTACAGCGTCTTTACGGTGATTACATGCAGTTGCCAGACCTTGACCACTTGGTGAATCATGTCCATAAAATTGAGATCTATGATGATTGAAAAGAAGTATCCGGCTAAGATTGATGTAGCGGTGTTGCTGTTGTTCTTCACGCGCACCGACTCGTTTGAGAAAGTCTTTGAGGCTGTCCGTGAAGCACGCCCATCCAAGCTGTTCCTCTATCAGGATGGACCGCGTGGGGAACGTGATATGGCAGGCATTGAGGCTTGCCGCAAGATTGCCGAGAACATCGATTGGGAATGTGAGGTTCACCGCAAATACCAGGAATGCAACTACGGCTGTGACCCTTCGGAATTTCTGTCACAGAAGTGGGCTTTCAGTATCGTGGACAAGTGCATAGTCCTTGAGGATGACGATGTGCCTTCGCAGTCATTTTTCCCCTTCTGCAAAGAGCTTCTTGACCGCTACGAGCACGATGAGCGCATCTCGATGATTTCGGGCTTCAACACTGATGAGATTACGCCCGACGTGGCCGATGACTATTTCTTCACCTCGGTGCAGAGCATTTGGGGATGGGCATCGTGGCGACGTGTCATTGACCGCTGGCAGGGCAATTATGCCTTCCTCGGTGATGAAGACTGCATGAGGCTGTTACGTGCCAAGTGCAAACGCCTTGGCTACCGTCAGTCAATGATTGACATGGCAAGAGACCATCGGGCAACTGGTAAGGAATTCTATGAGACTATCATGTGGGCTGACATGGTGCTCAATTCAGGTTTGGCCATCATGCCGACCCGAAACCAGGTCAACAACTTGGGGGCCGTCAACGACTCTACCCATTTCTCATCCTTGTCAACGATGAACCACCGCATGCGTCGCATTTTTACGATGAAGCGTTATGAGTTGGACTTTCCGCTCAAGCATCCCAAATATGTGATTGAGAATGTGGAGTTCAAGGAACGGTATTACAAGGTTCACGCATGGAATCATCCTTGGATTAAGGTGATGAATTCTCTGGAGGAATTGTACTTGAATCTTAAGCATGGCAATTTTGCCTACATTTTCAAGTCAATCAAACGCCGTTTCGACAAATGGACCGGAAATTATAAGCATAGCTAAAGAGCTCTTTTCAATATGAAATAAAAAACAAGCTCTCAACCCAACGGTTGAGAGCTTGAGTGATTCTAAAAAGAACGGGGTTCTTCTTATGCCTCAGCGGCGGGAGCCTCTTCAGCGGGAGCCTCAGCGGCAGGTGCTTCCTCGGCGGGAGCCTCAGCAGCGGCAGCCTCCTGAGCGGCCTTAGCAGCCTCAGCCTCGGCAGCAGCCTTAGCGGCAGCGATCTCGGCTTTCTTCTTGGCTACGGCCTCAGCCTTTGCCTCGTTCTTCTTGGCCTCCTCGGCGATGGTCTTCTTGTCGGCAGCCTTCTTGTCGTCGCGCTCCTTGTTGCGGATAGCGTCGAGCTTAGCCTGCTTCTCGGCCTTCCAGGCCTCGAAACGCTTCTGAGCCTCTTCCTCGGTGAAAGCGCCCTTCTTGACGCCGCCCTGGAGGTGCTTCATCAGCATCACACCCTCGCGAGAGAGAATGTTACGTACAGTGTCGGTGGGAATTGCACCTACGTTGATCCAATAGAGTGCACGCTCGAAATTCAAACTGATGGTAGCAGGATTAGTGTTGGGGTTATAAGAACCAATCCTTTCAATAAATCTACCATCTCGTGGTGCCCTGCTATCGGCAATAACAATGGGATAGAACGCATAGTCCTTGTGACCGTGGCGTTGCAATCTGATCTTTGTTGCCATAATAAAACAGTTTAAATTTTTAATTATAAAGTTTTTGTTGTTCACAAAAAAGTGACCTTGTTGAAGGGTCACTTTTCTTTGTTGTCCTGGAAGGATTCGAACCCTCGCAAGCGGAACCAGAATCCGATGTGCTACCATTACACCACAGGACAATTCCTAATTGCGACTGCAAAGGTACTGCTTTTTTTCTTACCACCAAGAAAAAATCAACTTTTTTTCAAAAATTTTCTATTATAGCATGAAAAAGCATGGTTTTTACATCGTTCCAGGCGATTGTAAGTCATTTTTTCGTCTTTTCTCGTGGTATCCGTCTCTATTTCCCATTGCGTTTGGGGACGCGCTTGGAAACGTCGATAGCGCCGGTGGGGCAGACGAGGCGGCACAAGTGGCAGCCCACGCAATTGTTGCCCACGAGGTGGGGTTTGCGGTCATCGCCGAATGTGATAGCCTGGTGTCCGCCGTCCATGCAGGAGATATAACACCTGCCGCAGCCGATGCACTTCTCGCTGTCGAAGATGGGGAATACTACAGTATCGCGGTCCAAATCGTTGGGCGTAACAAAGCTGGAAAGACGCTCACCCACCAGGGTGGAGAGTTTGGTGATGCTTCGGCTCGCCATGTAGTGCTGAAGACCCAACTTGAGGTCATCGATGATGCGGTAGCCATACTGCATCACGGCGGTGCACACTTGCAGGTTGCTGCAGCCCAGCTGGATGAACTCAACCGCGTCTCGCCAGGTTTCAATGCCGCCTATACCGCTCAATTTTAGGTTGTTCATCACGGGATTCTTGGCCATCTCGAGGATGAAACGCAGGGCGATGGGTTTGACAGCACGTCCCGAGAGTCCCGACACGGCCCACATCCCCGACACCTCGGCTCGTTCATCCATGGTCACGCTCTTGATGGTGTTGATGGCGCTGATGGCATCGGCGCCGGCGAAGTAGGCACCCATGGCGGGATTGCTCATCAAGGTGATATTGGGTGTCATCTTGGGAATTACGGGAATCGAGACGGCATGCTTCACATAGGCGGTGTAGAAGGTTACCAGCTCGGGGTCCTGGCCCACGTCGCTGCCCATACCGGTTAGGCGCATCTGTGGGCACGAGAAATTCAGTTCCACGGCATCGACACCGGCGGCCTCGGCCATCTTGGCCAATTCAATCCACTGTTCTTCGGTCGAGCCCATGATTGAAGCCACAACAATCTTGTTGGGGTAGTTCTTCTTGAGTCGGCTCAGAATGTCAAAATCGACCTCGGCTGGGTTCTCGCTCAGCTGCTCCATGTTGCGCAAGGCGGTGAAGTCACCCTTGTCACCCTCACGGTGAACGACATCAAAGCGCGGTGACACCTCATTGATGTCATCCAGGCAGATGGTCTTGTAGAAAACGCCAGCCCAACCGGCATCAAAGGCTCGTGCCACCATCTCATAGTTGGTGCATATCGAGGAGGAGGCCAAAAAGAAGGGATTCTCGCAGGGCAGTCCGCAGAAGTCGATGGCCAGGCTCGGAAGGTCGGCCTGTTTGGCCTCAGGCAACTGGCTCACAATTCCCTTAATGCGGATGGGGCGGTCATAGTGGATACAGGCCTGTTCGGCTTTTTCCAAGTCACTTTCATCGCAGCCTTCCAGCCATTGACGGGCAATGCCTTCGTTGCCAAAGCGCACGGCACGGATGGCCCTGGCGATGTCTCCCTTGCCGCAGGCGCGGCTGCAGGGTGCATTCTCACACAGCAGGCAACGGGCTGCTTCTTCTCTCATGTTCATTTGCTTATTCTTCATATTAGTTGTTAGTTTTAGTTGGAATCTGGATGGTTAAGTTTAACTGAAGTTACTCAAAGCGCATCGTGGCGGTGGGCTTGATGGTCGAGATGATGTGACTCGCACCCAACAGGGTGAGATAAGATACTAGGATAATGCCCACGTTGAGTATCAGCAATGCTGGTATGCTCAAGTGGATGGGCACATAGGGCATATAATAGGAGGCTGGATCAAGGCGGACAATGTGGCAGTACTTCTGCAACAGGGCCAAGCCGATGCCGATGACGTTGCCGATGATGAGCGCCTTGAGAATGAGTTTTCCCGTCAGGAAAATGAAAATGCGGCGGATAGACCCATTAGTCGCTCCCAGCGCTTTAAAGATGCCGATGACACGGATGCGCTCCAACACAATCATTAACATAGCAGAGATGAGGGTAAATGCAGCCACAATCATCATCAGCGTGAGAATGATGACCACGTTCATATCGAGCATCTGCAGCCAGGCAAAAAACGGCATGTTGTTCTGGTAGGTATTGGTGACCATGAACAGGTTCTTGCTCTCATGCTCCACTGTATTCTCGGCCAACATAGAATAGAGGTAATAGGCATCATTATCCAGGTCACCTGTATTCTTCATGTTTATGGCCACTTGAGTGCCCATATCGCCGTGCCAACCGTTCACACACTGCACCACGTTGATATTTCCCACGATGTAGGCATTGTCAAACGCCTCAAGGTCGGTCTCAAATACACCGCTGATGGTCAGGTTCCTCACCTTGATCTTGTCATCGATGAAATAGGTGGGAACTTTGTCACCCGCATGTAGTTGCAGCCGGTCGGCAACCGTCTTGGATATGGCGATTTGGTTAGTTGAGGTTGTATCGCTAGTCACAGGTGCTGTGCCCTCAATCATCTTGCTCTGGAGGTAACGCCAGTCGTAGCCGTTATCCACGCCCCGCATGATGATGCCCATAAAGTCTTGGTCGGTCTTGAGGATAGCGCTCTTGTCGGCAATCAGACTGATGCTCTCGACCAGCGGCAAGAAAGCGCTGTCGGCGGCTATGGCCTCACGCACCTCACGCCCGTTGACCGTGGCATAGTTGTCGTCAAGGCCCAGAACTGCGTTGGTTACCCTGAGGTGGGCATCCAGATGCATGATTTTGCCCGAAATTTCACCTTTGAAGCCCATCACAATGGCGATGGAGAGAATCATTACGACCACAGCCAGCACAATACCAACGAGGGCGACTGTCAGGCTTGGGGAGCCTTGCTGCCGCTCGTTGTCCAGCTTCATGCGCCGCGCGATATAGATTTCGTGATTCATTGTCAGGTGCAAAGGTAATGAAAAGTTGTCAGTTGTCAGTTGTCAATTGAGAGTTTTTGACTTATCTTTGTGGTCGATAACGATAAATCCAAGGGTAAGATGAAACGAATATTGATATTTCTTGTAGCAGTGGTGACGTTATCGCTCGCCATGCAGGGTGGGGTGGTCAAGTTGGCCATCCTTAGTGATGTGCACGTAACGCCAGGCAATGCCAATGAGGGAAAGTTGCGCGAGGCTGTTGCGGAGATTAATGCGACCGATGTTGACGCCGTGATGTTGACGGGCGACCTCTCCAACGAGGGCAGCGATGAGCAACTGCTGAATATAAAGGGCATTCTTGACGGCATTACCCATCCGTTCTATATCATCCCTGGCAATCACGAGAACAATTGGAGCCAAAGTGCCTGCAAGACCTTCAACGACCTGTGGGGCAGCGACCGCTTTGTCTTCACCATAGATAATCTGGTGGTCGTGGGCATGAACTGTGGCCCGTTTATGAAGATGGGCGATGGCCACATCAAGCAGGAAGACCTGTTGTGGCTCGACAGCACCCTCAACGTGATGGTTAAACCTGGCATGCAGGTGCTGAGCGTTAACCATTATCCCATCCTCGATGATTTGGATAACTATCGCGCCTACGTCGATATCCTCAAGAAATACCCTGTCATAACCCACCAGTGCGGCCATTACCACCATTGGCGACTCTATGAGACCGACGGCATCAACGGTGTGATGGTTCGTGCCCTGGACATGGGCAATGGCAACTATGGTTATACGCTGATGACTATCGACCTTGACCGCCAGTGGATCTATATATATAATAAGGTGATAGGGCAGGAGCCCGAGCAAATGTATGCTTATCACATCAACACGGATTACTACACACCCGAACTGCCGCAGCAGGATTACACTGTGACTGCTGCCTTTAATGTTGAGCGTGTGGTGGCCGATAACGCTTCCATTTTTACCCGTGTGGGAGTTGATGACAAAAATCTGTACTTCGGTAACTCCTTGGGTTACTGCAAGGCAGTGGATAAAAAGACAGGGGCTTTGCGTTGGCAGTATAAGACTGATGCCATGCTGTTCTCTCGTCCTGCTGTAGGTGACAAATTCATTGTCTTGCCCACTAGCGACAAACGTCTCGTGTGGCTCGACAAGAAGACAGGCAAGGCCAAGTGGCAATATGATGCGGCTGGCCCTTATGTGGCTGATGGCGTTGTGAAAGACGGAATTCTTTATCAGGGCGGTTTCAAGACGTTCCAGGCTTGGGACGTGAAGCGTCACCGTCTGCTGTGGCAATATAATGACATCAACAACTATTGCCAGGCAGCTCCCGTGGTTGATGGCAATGACGTCATCTTTGGTGCTTGGGACACCTATTTGCGCTCGCTTAACCGTCGTACGGGTTCCTTGCAGTGGCAATGGAATAACGGCAGGGCGGTTAACCTATTCAGCCCTGGCAATGTGGTGCCCGTCGTTAACCCCGAGCGTGTCGTTATCGTCGCTCCTGACCGTGTGACAACGGCTATCGACCGTAAGAGCGGCGAACAGTTGTGGCGCGAGAAGAACGATAACAAGGTGCGCGAGAGCCTTGGTCATAGTGCCGATGGCAAGGTGGCCTACGCCAAGACGATGGATGGCACCCTCGTTGCCATGAGCACGGGGTCTGAATACAAGCTGTTATGGACGGTGGATTTGGGGTTTGGCTACGAGCATGCGCCCTGCATTGTGCTGGAGCATGATGGCTACATTTATTGCGGTTCCCGTCGTGGAATGCTCGCTGTGGTCAATGCCGCAACCCACCAGCTGGAATTCGCTTATCCGATGGGCTCCAGCGAGGTCAACGGCTTTGAGGTCGATAATGACAGCAGTATCTACTGCTCCCTAATCGAAGGCACCATCTTCCGTATCACCCACCAACGATAATCAGACAACACTGACAATATAAATAATAACTTGGACAACAATTAATTAAATCAAAACGTTGTCCAAGTTGTTTATTTCGTTGTCCCAGTTGTCTGAGAAATCAATAGAAGTGTTTGCGGCTGTTACTGTTACTTTTTTAAATTCTTTTGATAATAGGAACAGCCAATACCTTTATTATATGACTAGTGAGATAGGATAAGATGAATAAAGCTAAGTATATGAATGGAGGATAAGCAAAACTATAGATAAAATCATGGAAAAGGTACTTACAAAACCAAGTATGAATAAACCACATGGTCATTGAATGATCGCCTAAATGGGCGAGAAAACGATCAACCCAATCCCATCGAGGAGCCGATAGGAATAAAACTGTAAATAATAAAACATAAATTGACGTGACAGAATCTGAGGAAATAATGCATCTAATGATCACAAGAACAAGTAACAATAGCCATATGAGATAACCATATTTGGATAAAGCCTGAATCATTCTCTCAGTATAATGCCAGTATTTATATAATGTGGCTCCTAAAATGAAATCAAATGAGATGTGAATCACTAAAAAAGGATTATATAGCCACATGTTATCGAATAAATACTGTTTCCCATATCTACTAATAATAAACATTGTTATAATACTAATAGGGAACGATACAAGTATTGTTGCTTTAGGCCAGCGGTCAAGACAATAAAAGAGATAAGGTGAAATTAAAGTTAATATAACGTATGGAAGTAGAAACCAGCATTCGGCATTGTAACTCGTGTAAAAACCAGTGATATTAGATATAATTTTTAAAAAATCACCAGGATAGCCATTTCGGTTCATTAACCATCCTAAAGAGACAAATATGATTAATACAATCCAATAATGAATATATAGTTTTAGTATTCTTTTCCATTGCGAATTGTCACCTCGTTTGTACAAATAATACATGCCGACTCCACCGAGTAATAGATAGAAACTAACAGGATTTGTCGCTTCTGCAAGAAATGACATCAATGGAATGTTGCCTATAGTAATATCAATCCAGTTATCAGGATGGTTAAATAAATGTAAGAAAAGCATGAACAAAATTGCCACGCCTTTCAATACCTTTGTATCGTTTTTTTTCATTATTATCGCCGTACGATGTCTAGTTTCAGTCGAAGTGCTTGCGGCGGAAGATGAAGTTGTGGCCAAGGTATTTGTCGCGGACAATCGGGTTCTCGGCGAGTTCCTCACTGGTGCCTTGGAACAGGATTTTGCCCTCAAACAGTAGGTAAGCCCTATCGGTAATGCTTAATGTCTCGGGGGCATTGTGGTCGGTGATAAGGATGCCGATGTTCTTGCCCTTGAGGCTATAGACGATGCTCTGGATATCTTCAACGGCAATGGGGTCCACACCTGCAAATGGCTCGTCCAGCATGATGAAGCGTGGGTTGATGGCCAGACCACGGGCAATCTCGGTGCGGCGGCGCTCACCACCTGACAGGCGGTTACCCAGGTTCTTGCGTACCTTCTGCAAGTGGAATTCGCTGATAAGCTGTTCCAAGCGGTCCTTTTGCTCGGCCGGCGTGAGGTCAGTCATTTCCAACACGGTGCGAATATTGTCCTCCACGCTGAGAGTGCGGAATACCGATGCTTCCTGTGGCAGGTAGCCGATGCCCAACTGGGCGCGCTTGTAAACGGGTAGGGTGGTGATATCGACATCGTTGAGGAATACGCGGCCCTCGTTAGGTGTGACAAGGCCCGTTGTCATATAGAATGTCGTGGTCTTGCCTGCGCCGTTAGGTCCTAACAGGCCGACGATTTCTCCCTGGTGCACGTCGATGGAAACGTGGTTGACCACCGTGCGCTGGCGATATTTCTTCACCAGATTGTCGGTGCTCAACACGAGTGTGCCCGCTTCGCCTGACGCATTCAGCCTTGCCGCAGTTTCCTTGTCGCCCGGCTTGACTGACGGCTTGTCACCCTCGGCGGGGTTGCCGTTGTGTTGCCAGGGCAGTTTCATTTCTTCTTATTGGTAGTCAGGCGGCCCTTGATATAGTCCGTGATCAGGTTGATGGCCACCTCATTGTTGCCGCCCTCGGGGATAATGATGTTGGCAAATTTTTTCGTTGGCTCGATGTGCAGCTGGTGCATGGGCTTCAAGACACGCTGATAGCGCTCGATAACAGCCTCGGCAGTGCGGCCACGCTCAATGCAGTCACGGGAAATGACACGAATGAGGCGGTCATCGCCATCGGCATCAACAAACACCTTGATGTCCATCATCTTGCGCAGGCGGGAATCTACCAGTGCCATAATGCCCTCGATAAGCACCACGTCATGCGGTCCCATGGGGACGGTCTCCTTCTGGCGGGAGCAAGTCAGGTAGCTATAGGTGGGCATTTCGATGGATTCACCTTTCTTGAGCATCTTGACATGCTCCAGCAGCAGGTTCCAGTCAAAGGCGGCAGGCTCGTCAAAGTTGATGTTCTGACGCTCTTCGGGTGGCACGTGACTGGAGTCCTTGTAATAAGAATCTTGGGAAATCACACCTACCTCGCCTTCGGGGAGGCGTTCCATGATTTTACGCACCACAGTGGTTTTACCTGAGCCGGTTCCGCCGGCAATACCGATGATAATCATAACATTAACTTGATTTTAGAGTTCACACTTATTGCCCGATTGTACCCCTTTGGCACAATTCAAACATGCAAATGTAACAAAATTGTGGCAAATAGCCAGCAATTTTCAAGAAAACTTAGATAAAAAACTTTTTGCATCGAGAAAAAGATAAAGAAAAGACTGACAGTTTTACTGACAATGTGTCAGCCTGCCACTTTTGGCACACCGTTTGCTATGTTTGTGGCGGTGACCTGTATAAAAAGCAGTCAACTCAGATTAGGAACAAACAACATAAATAACAAATAAAACAAAAGAAAGAGAGACATTATTATGGGAAAGATTATTGGTATCGATTTAGGAACAACTAACTCGTGTGTTTCGGTTCTGGAAGGTTCTAAGCCTGTTGTGATTCCCAACAGCGAAGGCCGCAACACGACGCCTTCGGTAGTTGCCTTCAAGGACGGTGGCGAGCGCATTGTGGGTGATCCCGCTAAGCGTCAGGCCATCATGAACCCCACGGGTACCGTATTTTCTATCAAGCGTTTTATGGGTGAGCAGTATAGCCACGTCCTGAAGGATGTGGAGCGCGTGCCCTACAAGGTGGTGGACAACGGCAGCAACCAGCCCCGCGTGGAGATCGCTGGCCGCCAGTACACCCCGCAAGAGATTTCGGCCATGATTCTTCAAAAGATGAAGAAGACCGCCGAGGATTACCTGGGAACTACCGTTGACGAGGCCGTCATCACCGTGCCTGCCTACTTCAACGACTCCCAGCGTAAGGCCACCAAGGAAGCCGGTGAGATTGCCGGCCTCAAGGTGCAGCGCATCGTGAACGAGCCTACCGCAGCCGCTCTGGCCTATGGCCTTGACAAGGACAACAGCGACAAGAAGATTGCCGTGTTTGACTTGGGTGGCGGTACTTTTGATATCTCGATCCTGGAACTGGGTGACGGCGTGTTTGAGGTGAAGGCCACCAATGGTGACACCCACCTGGGCGGTGACGACTTTGACCAGCGCATCATCACCTGGCTGGCCGACGAGTTCCAGCAGGAGAATAACATGGATCTGCGTAAGGATCCCATGGCCCTGCAGCGCTTGAAAGAGGCCGCCGAGAAGGCTAAGATTGAGCTCTCCAGCTCGACCAGCACTGAGATCAACCTGCCCTATATCACCCAGCTCGACGGTATGCCCAAGCACCTGGTAAAGACCCTGTCACGTGCCAAGTTTGAGCAACTGTGCGACGATCTGATCCAGAGCACTATTGAACCCTGCCGCAAGGCGCTTGCCGATGCTGGTTTGAGCACCAGCGACATCAACGAGGTGATCCTCGTGGGCGGTTCGACCCGTATCCCCGCTGTTCAGCAGATTGTGGAGAAGTTCTTTGGCAAGGCTCCGTCCAAGGGCGTTAACCCCGACGAAGTGGTTGCTGTGGGTGCCGCTATCCAGGGCGGTGTGCTCACCGGTGATGTCAAGGACGTGCTGCTGCTCGACGTGGTGCCCCTGAGTGTGGGTATCGAGACGCTGGGTGGCGTGATGACCAAGCTGATTGAGGCCAACACCACCATTCCTGCCCGTCGCAGCCAGATCTTCTCGACTGCTGCCGACAACCAGCCCGAGGTGGAAATCCACGTGCTGCAAGGCGAGCGTCCCATGGCTAAGGACTGCAAGACCCTCGGTCGCTTCCACTTGGATGGAATTGCTCCCGCTCCCCGTGGCATTCCTCAGATCGAGGTGACCTTTGAGGTCGATGCCAACGGTATCATGAACGTGAGCGCCAAGGACAAGGCTACCGGCAAGGAGCAGAGCATCCGTATCGAGGCCTCCAGCGGTCTGAGCGACGCCGAAATCCAGCGCATGAAGGACGAGGCTACCGCCAACGCTGCCGCCGATGCTGCCGAGAAGGAGCGCGTCGATAAGATCAACGGCGCTGACGCCCTGATCTTCCAAACTGAGAAGGTCCTCAAGGACAGCGGTGACAAGCTGCCCGCCGACATCAAGGGTCAGATTGAGGGTGCTCTGGGCAAGCTCAAAGAAGCCCACAAGAGCCAAGACCTCGCTGCCATCGACACCGCAACTGCAGAGCTGAACTCGCTGTTCGAGAAGATGTATCAGCAGGCAGGTGGCGCACAAGGCCAGCCCGGCGCAGGCTTCGATCCCAGCAACATGGGCGGCTTCCAGGGCGGTCCCCAGCAAGGCCCGACCCAGGGTCAGGGCGGTGACAACGTCGAGGACACCACCTACGAAGAAGTGAAGTAAAGAATTTTAATAGTAACAAGTCTAGTAATAATGGGCGCGGTGCAGCGATTGCATCGCGCTTTTTTATTGGTTAGTAACAAGTGCTCAGCAAACGATTGCATGGGGTGAGTGAGATTATTCATCAAAACTGGTGAAAATTTGAGGATTTTTTTGTACCTTTGCGGCTTGATTTACAATGTTTAACTGCTAAGTAATGTTGGACTTACTATTTGAAACCAGCTGGGAGGTGTGCAATAAGGTGGGTGGCATCTATGCGGTGCTGTCGACCAAGGCTAAGACCCTCCATCAACGATACAAAGATAACCTGATCTTCATAGGGCCGGACGTTTGGACCGACGATAATCCGTCTCCGACCTTTATCGAGGCACGTACTCCGCTTGCTGCATGGCAACGCAAGGCGCAGTTGCCCGAGGGTATGCAGGTGAGGGTAGGGCGCTGGGATATCCCTGGCAAACCCATTGCTGTGCTTGTGACCTGTGGCTCACTTTACACCTACAAGAATGCCCTGTATGCCGAGATGTGGAACCGTTACCGTGTGGATTCTCTCCACGGCTACGGTGACTATGATGAGTCGTGCATGTTTGCCTACGCGGCTGCCCTCGTCATTGAGAGCATTGTCAAGTGGAAGAACAACCCCAAGCTGAAGGTGATTGCCCACTTTGACGAATGGACTACGGGCATGGGCCTGCTCTATGTCAAGACCCATCTGCCTCAGGTGGCTACCGTGTTCACGACCCATGCCACGAGCATCGGGCGCAGCATCTGCGGCAACGGTAAGCCGCTGTATGACTACATGCAGGGCTACAATGGCGACCAGATGGCAGTAGAGCTCAATATGCAGTCCAAGCACTCGCTGGAGAAGGCTGCTGCCCATGCTGCCGATGCGTTTACGACGGTGAGCGATGTCACAGCCCGTGAGTGTCACCAGCTGCTGGAGCGCAATCCCATGGTGACGCCCAACGGCTTTGAACAGAACTATGTGCCCAAAGGTGCTAAATTCACCGTTATGCGTACCGCTGCCCGCCAGCGCATGTTGCAGGTGGCTTCCTGTCTCACTGGTCAGCACTATGCCGATGACACGCTGATTGTCGCCACCTCGGGCCGCCTCGAGATGCGCAACAAGGGCATTGACCTTTATCTTGATGCCATCTCGTCGCTGCGTGATTCCCTGAACTATGTGTCGAGCAAGTCGCGCAAGGTGATTGCTCTGGTGCTGGTGCCCGCGTGGATGAAGTCGCCTCGTGCCGACCTGATCGAGAACCTCCAAGCTGCCACGCCTCACCGCCTGTTTGACCCCGTGATTACCCATCACCTGCACAATCAGGATTGCGACCCCATCTATAACCGCATCAATGCCCTGAGCTTCCACAACGAGCCGCATGACAAAGTTACGGTTATCGACGTGCCCTGCTACCTGAACGGTAATGACGGCATATTCAACATGTCCTATTATGACCTGCTGACTGGCCTTGACGCTGCGGTCTTCCCGTCTTACTATGAGCCGTGGGGTTACACGCCGCTGGAGAGCGCAGCCTTTGGCGTTCCCACCATCACGACCGACCTGGCAGGTTTCGGCCAGTGGGTGCTGGACCGTTTTGGTGACGACAGCGACCGTTACGGCGTGAAGGTGCTGCATCGCACCGACAGCAACTACGAGGAGAACTTCAGGGCTATTGCGATGAGCCTGATGAACCTGTATGTGATGAGCGATAAGGTCAACCGTGCCATCCGCAATGCCAACCGGACAACCAGCAAGGCTGCATCGTGGGAGAACTTCATCACCAGCTATGATGAGGCCTACGAGCAGGCGCTGCGGAGGGCGGAAAATAGATAATAGTTGGCATTTGCCGACGGAGACGCAAGATTTTGCGTCTCTACATGATGAGATAAATACTAAAACAAAATAGAATAACGACAATTATGAAAATTCAAGTCAGTAACAGTAATGACCCGCAGTGGAGAAGTATCACTGTGAAGTCGGATTTACCTGGTAAACTCAACAAACTCAACGAGCTGTCACGCAACCTGTGGTGGGCTTGGAACACCGAGGGCAAGACCCTGTTCCATGACCTGGACCGCGACACCTGGCGTGCTACCAGCGAGAACCCCGTGAAGATGCTGCAGCGCCTCTCTAACGAGAAGATCGAGGCCATCCAGAACGATACCGCCATGCTGGCGCGCATCGACAGCACCTACGAACTATACAAGGAATATATGAAGAAGCCCTTGCGCAGCGACCTCCCGTCGGTTGCCTACTTCTGCATGGAGTATGGCCTGTGCAACGCCCTCAAGATCTATTCGGGCGGCTTGGGTATCCTTGCCGGTGACTACGTCAAGGAGGCCAGTGACCGTTGCGTGAATATGACTGCCGTGGGTTTCCTGTACCGTTATGGCTACTTCACCCAGACCTTGTCGATGGATGGCCAGCAGATTGCCAACTATGAGGCCCAGAACTTCAACCAGCTGCCCATCGAGCCTGTTCTCGACGAGAACGGCCATCAGCTGGTGCATGAGGTGCCTTTCCCCGGACGCACCATCTATGCCAACGTATGGCAGGCCAACGTGGGCCGCGTCAAGCTCTATTTGCTCGACACCGATATCGACCAGAACAGCGGCTATGACCGCGAAATCACCCACAAGCTCTACGGTGGCGACTGGGAGAACCGCATCAAGCAGGAATATATGCTGGGCATCGGCGGCGTGCTGCTGCTCAAGCGCCTGGGCATTAAGGCCGACATCTATCACTGCAACGAGGGTCATGCCGCACTGCTCAACCTGCAGCGCCTGGTGGACTACGTGCAGGAGGATGGCCTGAGCTTCAACGAGGCGATGGAAATCGTGCGTGCCACTTCGCTCTACACTGTTCACACCCCCGTGCCCGCAGGCCACGACTACTTTGACGAGGAGCTCTTCGGCAAGTACATGGGCGAGTATCCCAAGCGCCTGGGCATCTCCTGGCAGGACCTCATGGACATGGGCCGCGAGAACCCCGGCAGCGACGAGCGCTTCAGCATGAGCTCCTTTGCCCTGAACACCACCCAGGAGAGCAACGGCGTGAGCTGGCTCCATGGCGAGGTAAGCAAGAAGATGTTCGCAGGCCTGTGGAAGGGCTATGCCCCCGAGGAATCCCACGTGGGCTATGTCACCAACGGCGTTCACATGCCCACCTGGGCCGCCAGCGAGTGGAAGGTGTTCTACAATCAGGTGCTGGGCGAGAACTTCATGGATAACCAGGAGCTGGAATCGGCATGGGCACCCCTGATGAGCGTGCCTGATGAGGAAATCTGGAAGATGCGCATGACCTTGAAGCAGAAGTTCATCCGCTTCGTTAAGCGCGACTTCAAGGAGAACTGGCTCAAGAACCAGGGCGATCCCACCCGCATCGCCAACATTGTTGACAAGATCAACCCCGATGCACTGCTCATCGGCTTTGCCCGCCGCTTTGCCACCTACAAGCGTGCCCACCTCATCTTTAACGACCTGGACCGCCTGAAGAAGATTGTCAACGACGAGCGTTACCCCGTGCAGTTCATCTTTGCCGGTAAGGCCCATCCCGCCGACGGTGCAGGCCAGGGCCTGATCAAGCGCATCATCGAGATCAGCAAGATGCCCGAGTTCCTGGGCAAGATCATCTTCCTCGAGAACTACGACATGACGCTCTCCAAGCGACTCATCACCGGTGTTGACGTGTGGTTGAACACCCCGACGCGTCCCCTCGAGGCTTCGGGTACATCGGGCGAGAAGGCCGAGATGAACGGTCTGCTCAACTTCTCGGTGCTCGACGGCTGGTGGTATGAGGGTTACCGCGAGGGTGCCGGCTGGGCATTGACCAGCAAGCGCACCTACACCGAGCAGGCCCAGCAGGACAAGCTCGACTCGGCCACCATCTACTCGATGCTCGAGAACGAGATCATCCCCCTGTACTTCGCCAAGAACAGCAAGGGCTATTCCCCCGAGTGGATCCAGTACATCAAGAATTCGATGGTTCACATCGCCCCCAACTACACCATGTCGCGCATGATGAAGGACTACTTCCAGAAGTTCTACACCCCGCAGACCGAGCGTGCCAACAGCCTTCGTGCCAATGGCTATGCCCTTGCCCGTGACATCGTGAAGTGGAAAGAGCTTGTCGCATCGCGCTGGAATGACGTGCACCTGGTGGGCGAGATCATGGGTAACCGTGACGCCATCGCCGCTGGTAAGGAGGACATCAACGTGACCATGCGCCTCGACACCGCAGGCCTGGGACGTGACGTGCAGCTCGAACTCGTTGTCTATAAGGAGGAAGACGGCCAGACCAAGTTCTTCCGCAAAGCCCTGTTCGACGTGATCGGCGAGGACGGCGACGTGCTCACCTACAACGTGAAGATACCTTTCCGCGAGAACGGCATTTTCCGCTACGCTTACCGTGCCTTCCCCTGGAACGACAAGCTGCCGCACCGTCAGGACTTCGCCTACCTCAAGTGGTTCTAAGGCATTGTTTCTAAACTACAAATTACGCGAATTATGCTAATCAGTGTAATTCGCGTATTTTTTTTCGTTCATTTCGTTCAAGAGGACAACCATCGGCAGATTTACCCGATTAAACGGTTTATTAACAAATACACCAACCGCTCCCGTCAGGGACCAAGCCTTCACTCCAGCCCGTTACTCCTCCGATTCCTTTATGATTTTCAAAAAATCGATATTACTCAGAACAGTTTGTGTAGTGGGGTGCTCAGCACCCAAGACTTTCTCAAATATGACTAGCGCCTTCTTAAAATACTCTAATGCCTTGTCATAATCACCTTTGCTATAGTAAACCGTGCCGATGTTGTTGTAGGATTGAGCTGTGTCTGGGTGTAATGTGCCCAAGACTTCTTCACGGATGGCTAACGCTTTAAAATGGTACTTTAATGCCTTGTCATAGTCGCCCTTGCGTTCGTAAACCGCGCCGATGT
This sequence comes from uncultured Prevotellaceae bacterium, assembly GCA_947306175.1. GTDB lineage: Bacteria > Bacteroidota > Bacteroidia > Bacteroidales > Muribaculaceae > Sodaliphilus. The sequence goes on along the minus strand of CAMZFV010000007.1, from coordinate 61,137 downwards.
TGTTGTAGTCAGTAGCGGTAGATGGATGTTCTGTGCCCAATACCTTCTCAAATACTTCCAACACCTTTAAATAGTACTCCAATGCTTTGTCATAGTCGCCCTGTTCCCAGTAAATTGCGCCGATGTTGTTGTAAGATTGCGCTGTGTCGGGGTGTTCTGTGCCCAAGACTTCCTCACGAATAGCTAACGCTTTAAAATGGTATTCTAATGCCTTGTCATAGTCGCCTTTGCTATAGCAAACCGTGGCGATGCTGTTGTAGTCAGTGGCGGTAGAGGGGTGATCAGCACCCAAGACCTTCTCATTGATAGCTAATGCCATGAAGTAGTACTCCAATGCCTTGTCATAGTCACCTTGGCTATCGTAAACCCTACCGATGTTGCTGTAGGGTGCTGCTGTATATGGGTGCATCTCACCAAGAAATTTTCTGACGATATCCAATGCCATAGAATAGTACTCCAACGCCTTGTCATAGTCGCTCTTCTGATTGTAAATTGCGCCGATGTTGTTGTATGATTGGGCTGTGTCAGGGTGCTCTTTGCCCAAGACTTTCTCACGGATATCCAACGCCTTGAAGTAGTACTCCAACGCCTTGTCATAGTCGCCTTTGCTATAGTAAATCGCACCGATGTTGTTGTAGGACGTGGCGGTGTAGGGGTGTTCTGTACCCAAGATATTCTCCCAGATTTCTAGCGCCTTAAAATAGTACTCCAATGCCTTGTCATAGTCGCCCTGTTCATCATAAACCAAACCGATATTGTTGTATGATGATGCGGTAGAGGGGTGTTTTTTGCCCAAGACTTTCTTGTCGATATCTAACGCCTTGAAGTAGTACTCCAACGCCTTGTCATAGTCGCCCTGTTCACTGTAAACCAAGCCGATGTTGTTGTAGGAGGTGGCGGTAGAGGGGTGTTCTTTGCCGTAGATTTCTTCGGAAATGGTAATTTGACGAAGATAAATCTTCTCTGCTTCATTGTAGAAGGCATAGTCAAAAAGAAATTTAACGTAATCATAAAGAAGGATTGCGTATTTCTCTTTGTCGTAGGCGCTACGGCTTGCCCAATCGTCGGCCTTGGCATAGATTTCTGCAACACGGGCGATACGCTCTTCGATGGGCGTTTCCAAGTCCGTCATTTCAGTCTTGGCTTGCAGTTGAAATGCATCAATATCCTGAAGAATGAGTGTTTTATATTTGTCAAATTGCGCCATGTGATTATCGGCGTCAATGGCGATTTCACGAAGTAGGGCATTGGCTCCAGCCATATCACCAGCCTTAAAAGCTTCAATCGCTCTTTGGAGTTTTTCACTGGTTTGCTCCTGGCTTTTGTCAGCGATGAGTTTTGCAGTATCCAGCAAATTCTGTTGATACCCCTCAAACTTCTTTATCAAGTCATTGTATTCATTTAAAGCCTCTTGTAGTTCGTCACGAATTTCCTGATCATCTGGATATTTCTCCGTTCGTTTTCGCAATTTCTCGATTTTCGCAGGGAATTCTTGAGCTGCCTGATACATTCGCTTGAAGTCCTCGTTGTTTGATGCAAAGGGCAGTTGCAACATCTTAGTGATGATGACGTCATCCAACATCACACTGCCATTTTCAATCTTGGTATTACCCCTTGAGCCATACAGATAATTGTCTAACCATAAGGCAAAATCCAAGTGCAGCTCAGGAGTGGTGGCATACCTTCCCCAGAAGTGCTTTAATTGGAGTTCGATATGATTCTTGAACTTCGTCAATTCCAATGACTCTTTTTCATCTGAGCCATTCACGCCTTCCTTGAAATAGATAAATAAGGGCAGTTTGCGCTTCTTGTTTTCCTGTTCCGCTACAGTAAACTCCTCAAGTGTAAATCCACCAGCCTTGAGATAGAAGAGCGCCACAAAAACGTCACAATTCCTTATGTACCCGTTGTATTCATCCTGCTTGCGTTTGTTCATTAAGGTTGGGTCAAGGTATTCCCAAATATCTAAAATAAAATGGATGCCTCGACTTTCATAATGATTATTTAATCGGGAGATCAATCTCTCGAAATCTTTTCGGTCATTGCTCAATTCATTGGACGATGCCAAGAAAACCCTGAATTTTTTTACCCATTTCTCTTCCATCGCTTTGTCACGTTAAGATTTAGATGACAAAGGTAACTCAAATTCCTGAAAAACACAAAACCTGCCCCCCCTGCGGGGCTAATGCGAATTGCGCTAATTTCACTGATTGCGTGTGAATTCACGTTTTGGCAATGACAAAATGGAAAAACTGGGGGAAAAACTTGCCGTTTTCGATAATTGTTTTGTAAATTTGCAGGTTAAAGCCTAGATAAAGTCAAGTTTTTAAAGTGGCTGCGCCTCTTAAAAAACTTGAAGTTTAGAGTTTAGGGTTTAGAGTTTAGAGTTTAGAGGGGCATTCGCGCCCCAAGTCTTTAAACTTTAACCTTTAAACTATCAACAGTGAGCAAGTTAATATCTTGCGAAAGATATGTTCGGGAAGAAGGGAAATATGTTCTCCAAGGTGGCTGGCTGGGTGTCGGCAGGTGTCTTGGGTATGGTAGCGGCCCTGCCGTTTGCCCTGTATATCCCGTGGGTGCAGAACAAGGTGGCCGACATGGCTGCCGAATATGCCAGCGAGAAGACCGGCAAGGACATCAGCGTGGGCGACGTGAGGGTGAGGTTCCCGCTCGACGTCACCGCTACCGATGTGCAGGTCATCGACGAGAATGGCGACACCCTGTTTAAGGCCGATGAAGTCAAAGCCGACATCAAGCCCAAACCATTGATTGATAAGAAGGTGGAAGCTGATAACGTCTCCCTGAAGGGTGCCAAGAGCCAAATCAAGACCGAAGACGGCTCGATGGACCTTGACGTGGATGTGGATGATGCCAAAATCGACAAGGCCAAGGTGGACCTGAACAACAACCAGGTGGATGTGGGCAATGCGGCACTCAAGGGCGGCAAGGCCAAGATGAGCTATAAGCCCGAGAAGAAAAAGCCCGACCCGAAGAAAGAACCCAGCAAGCCCTGGAAAGTCAACGCCGACAAGGTCACGGCCGATGATGTGGACTACAAGATGGACATGAAACCCACAGTCGATAACCTGGATGCCCACGTGGGCCATGCCGAGGCCAAGGACGTGAAGGTCGATACCGACAAACAGACCGTCGATGTGGGCGAACTCAATGTCGATAAGGCTGACGTGAAATATGAGCATCCCAGCGAGAAGGACGCCAAGCAATACCGCAAGGACCATCCCATGCCCAAGGATGCCAACCAGGATAAGGGCGACGATAAGCCGTGGAAGGTGAAAGCCGACAAGGTGCGCGTGACCAACAGCAAGGGCAAATACGGGCAGACGGGCAAGAAGCCCAACAAGCCCGGCACCACGCTGGATCCCGACAATATCGAGGTGGAGGATGTGAACGCCGCCATCGACAACTTTGAGTATGACGGCGATAACCTCAAGGTGCCCGTCAAGCACCTCAGTGGCAAGGAACGCAGCGGCTTGCAGGTCAAGGACGCCAGCGGCACCGTCAACAAGAACAAGAACGGCCTTGACCTCAACGACGTGAAACTCAAGACCAAGGGCAGCGACATCAAGATGGATGCCCACGTGGATCAGGACATGCTCGACGGCAAGCCCAACGGCAAAGCCACCATCGACACCGACAGCAAAATCGACCTCAACGAGGTGGAGAAACTCGTGCCCGAAGCCCGCAAAGCCTTGAAGGATATTCCTCATAACAAGCCCGTGCGCGTCAAGGCCAAAGCCCGTGGCAACGACAAGCGCGTTGACGTTCAGTCGCTCGATGCCGACGTGCCCGGCATAGGCCGCATCAAGGGCAAGGGCACCATCTACAATCCCACCGACATGGACCGCATGAAGGCCGACCTCGACACCGAGGTGGACCTGCGTGACCCCAGCGTGCTGAACAAGATGCTCGGCCTGGACGACGTGAAGCTGCCGCCCATGAAGATGAGCGGAAAAATCAACAAGGAAGGCTGCAAGTGGGTAGCCCGCAACCTGCGCGTCACGACGGGTGGCGGCTCGATGCGTGGCGATGGCTACTACGACGTGTGCAACGAGAACTATGACGTGGATGCCGCCTTCAACAACTTCCCCGTCAAGTCGTTCCTGCCAAAATATGATGTGAATAACCTCACGGGCAGCATCAACGCCCGTGGCCACGGCTTTGACTTTACCGACTGCGGCTCCACCTGGACCGACGCCACCGTCAACCTGGCCAGCGTGCGCTATAACGGCACGCACTATGGCAACCTCAAGGCCCGTGGCAAGCTGCGTGGCGGCTATGCCGACGTCTATGCTTCGAGTGCCAACAAGGGCTGTGACTTTGATGCCAATGCCCACGGCACCATCTGTAACGACCACTATGTGTTCACCGCCGATGGCAATGTGCGGGATTTGGATTTGAACTACCTGGGCATGTATGACGGCGTGTGTGACGGCACCACCAAGGTCCATGCCGAGGGTGACATCAACCTGCGCACCCAGGAGTGCGACGCCGACCTGACGCTTACCGACCTGAACTGGAAACTCGACAGCAGCTACCTCGTTGCCGACGATGTACACTGCACGCTGCACAGCACGCCGTCGAGCACCTGCATCATGGTCGAGAACGAGGACTTCTACGCCCACCTGAACTCGCCCAGCGCCCTGACGCCGCTTATCGAGGACTTCAAGAATACCGCCAGCGAGTTCCAGCGCCAGTACAAGGACAAGTGGATAGACGTTGAGAAGCTGAAAGAGCCGATGCCTTATTTCGACTTTGACATGCACATGGGCACCGACGGACTGGTGCAGCGCTATCTGCAACAGCACGAAATCGACTTCCGCGACGTCAGCTGCGAAATGAGCCGTGACACGAGCCTCTTCCTCGACGGTAGGGCACATGGCATCAGCTATGGCGAGACCAACATCGACACCATCACCATTCACGCCAACGAGTTGAACAACAAATACCTCGCCTTCAACGCCCACATGGGGAACCGCCCGGGCACTTGGGACGAGTTTGCCCAGGTTGACATCGAGGGTGGCATCAAGGGGCCCGCAGTGGATTTCATGCTACAACAGCAGAACATCAAGGGCGAGACGGGTTACCGCCTGGGCTGCAATGCCTGCCTTACCGAGAACGAGGTGAGGGCACGCCTCTTTGGCAAGGACCCCGTCATCGGCTACAGGCACTGGACCGTCAACGATGACAATTATGTGAACGTGGATTACCGCACCCGCATGATTGACGCCAACCTGCAGCTGCGCAGCGACAGCAGCAGCGTGGAATTGCTGACCCACCGCCTGCCGGGTGACAGCACCGAGAATGTGCAGCTCACCATCGACAACCTCAAGCTGGAGGAATGGACCCGCATCGTGCCCATGCTCGATAAGACCAGCGGCACCGTCAATGCCAATATTGACGTCAACTGGGATGGCACCAACGCCGACGGTGACGGGACCATCGACATCAAGGACTTTGTCTATAACGGCAAGCCAGAGGGCGATGTGACCCTCAACGCCGACTTTGACCTGGATCCTGCCACGGCATCGACCCGCCTGACCGCCGACCTTATCCTTGACGGCAAGAACGCCATCACGCTGCGGGGCTCGCTGAACGATGCCGATGCCGACTCACCGTTCAACATGGAAGCCCACTTCAACCGCTTCCCGCTGGAACGTGCCAATGCCTTCATCCCCGGCAATTACATCTGGCTGGAGGGTTATGCCATAGGCGACCTTCAGGTGAGCGGTTCCAGCGACAATCCCCGTGTGAGCGGTTACCTCATTGCCGACTCGGCCACGGTGAACCTGCCCCGCTACGGCAGTTCGCTCAAATTCGCCTCCGACCGTATTCCCGTCGAGGACAATGTGATTACCTTTGAGAATTACAAACTCACCGGAGCTAACCGCAGCCCCGTTTATCTGAATGGCACCGTTGACCTGCGAGACCTGGATAACATGGTGATTGACCTGAATGCCAGGGGCCGTGAGGTGCAGTTCATGAACAGCCAGCAGGACGATGTGACAGAGATTTTCGGTAAGGGTTTGGCCGACATCAACGCGACTGTTAAGAGTAATGGCGGCATTATGACGGTGAGGGCCGATGCCACGCTGTTGTCAGGGTCTAACATCACCTATGTGATGAAAAACGACATCTCCCAGCTCAAAACCGCTGTTGACGAGAATATGGTGACCTTTATCGACTTCAATCAGCCTGCAGCCTCCACCATCCTGGTGACGGGCAAGGGTAGCAGCGCGACCAATATTCTTGCCAATATTGATGTGGAGAAGGGTGCCAAGGTGAATGTTTTCCTGTCGGAGGACGGCCAGAACCGTGCGACCGTCGATGGCAGTGGCCGCCTGAAATACAGCCTCGACTTTGCCGGCAAGGACAACCTCACGGGCAGCTACACGATTACCAGCGGCAACCTGCGCTACACACCGCCGCTGATGTCGCAAAAGAACTTCTCGATCACCAACGGCAGCACAATCACCTGGACGGGAGAAATGCTCAATCCCCAATTGAACCTCAACGGTACCGAGCGCACCAAGACCAGTGTGAAGGGTGAGGATAAGCCAGTGGAGTTCATCATTGATGCCCACGTGGGAGGAACCCTCAGTAACATCGACCTGAAATTTGACCTGAGCTGTGAGGGTGAAGTAAGTTCGGTGGAGAATGAATTGCAGTCGATGACCGACAACGAACGTTCCCAGGCGGCCATCAACCTGTTGCTCAGTAACACCTATATTGGCAAGAATGACCTAAGTAACATTGCGGGACTCACTCAATTCAAGAATCTCTCGGCCACCACGGCCCTGTTCTCCTTCCTGCAATCCAAGCTCAACGCCTGGGCTGCCGAGACCTTGCCGGGCATCGACCTCTCGTTTGGCATTAACCAGTATGAGGGCACCCGCAGCGGTGGCACCGAGACCAGCTACAGTTATCGCCTGGCCAAGACCCTGTTCAACGACCGCTTCAAGATTGTCGTGGGTGGTGAATACAGCACCGATGCCAAGAATGATGAGGATATCACCAACAATCTGTTTAACGACATTTCGCTGGAGTATTACCTCAACGACAACGGCAGCCGATATCTGAAACTCTTCCGCCATTCGGGCTATGAGAATGTGGTGGAAGGCCAGGTGGTCGAGACAGGTGTGGCCTATGTGCTCAAGCGCAAACTCACTAACCTGAAGAACCTCTTCACCTTCAAGCACTCGCGTGAATACCTCATACGTGACTCGCTGGAGAAAGCCCGCAAGGCAGCCTTGAAGTTGCAGGAAGAGGCTCTCGATGCCATTGCCAACGACGAGACATACGTTGTTCCCCTCGATGACAGTCCGGCCATTGACAAACCCACCGTAACCCGCAAGAAAGATGATAATGAAGAGTAAACGACATATTTTCCCGCTGCTGGCTATTGTGGGGCTATTGCTCATGATGGCCTCGTCTTGCTCGACGACCAAAAAACTGGGCGAGAACGATGTGCTATATACGGGAGTGAAACACCTCAAATACCACGAGGAAGACACCAAGCTGGACGCTGGAGTGAAAGAAGACATTTTCACCGCTATCAACGTCCGCCCCAACAACCCGCTGTATTCTCCTTATTACCGCACGCCGTTCCCCATTGGCCTGATGCTCTACAATAACATCGACGAGGATGCCACGGGCTTCAAGGGTTGGCTGTACAAGCATTTTGCCGCCAAGCCTGTTCTCGTCAAGCGCGTGAATCCTCAGGCACGAGTGGATATGATTAACACCATTCTCGCCAACAACGGTTATTTCACCTCCAACGCCACCTACACGATTCACCCCAAGAAGAACCCCAAGAAGGCCAAAATATCCTACGACGTGTATGTCAAGCCGCCTTACACGATTGGCGAAGTGCATTATACGGGTGGCAAAGACCCCCTCATGATGATGGTGGACTCGCTGGCCAGCGAGAACCATTACCTGCAGCCGGGCAGCCGCTATTGCCTGGACTCGCTGAGTGCCGTTAGAATCGACATCACCAATTACGTGCGCAACCACGGCTACTATTACTTCCAACCCGAGCACATCCAGTTTCTGGCCGATAGCGTGCAGGACAAAGGCATTATTCACCTGCGGCTGGTGGAATCCAACGATATTCCCAACAATGCCCGAATGCAGTATCTCACCCACGATATTGTGGCATCGGTGTTCAATGATGATGTGCGTGGTGAGCCCGACACCGTCAAGAACGACCGCTGCACCCTCATCAAGTATGAACCCGTCTATATCAAGGACCATGTGATTCCCAACTGCATCCGCACCCGCAAGGGTCGTCTGTTCCGAGTCAACAGCATCGACCGTACCCAAGCGGCATTGTCACGCCTGGGCATCTTCAGCACGGTGGATATCCAGGTAAATCCGCTCGACAGCGTGACGCCCGATGGCAAAGGCCTGCTTGACCTGGCCATCAACTGTATCTTGGATAAACCCTGGGAGGTGACATTTGAGATGCATGGTGCCTCCAAGAGCAGCAGCTACATTGGCCCCGGTGTGGAGATCGGAGCAACCCACAAGAACGCATTTGGGGCAGGGGAGAAATTCTCGGTGGACGTCTATGGCGACTATGAGTGGCAGACGGGTGGAGCAGGCGACTATAAAGGGGCGGATTTCAATTCCTACGAGTTCGGTATAGAGTCCAAGCTGGATTTTCCCCGCTTGTTGGCACCGAAATTCCTGTACCCCTCTCGCCGTTACACCAATTGGACCCGCTTCTCGCTCAGTGCCGACCTGATGAACCGTCCAAAATACTTCAAGATGTCGCAGCTTGCGTTTGCCGCCACGTGGGAATGGCATGCTGACCGTTATTCCAGCCATGTGCTCACGCCCTTCAAGCTGACCTATAACCGCTTGCTGAGCACGAACGAGAGATTTGACTCGGTGATGCAGCGCAATTTATACTTGAGGGAGAGTTTCAAGGACGTCTTTATTCCCAAGATTGAATATACCTATACCTTTGACCGCGACATTACCTACCGTGACCACATCACCTTTGTCGGAACTGTATCCGAGGCGGGCAATATCGCTTCAGGACTGTGGTCATTATTTGGGGCTAAAGGCACCAAGGAAGTATTGGGCACGCCGTTCTCGCAGTTCGTTAAAGGACAGGGTCAGGTGGTGTGGACGCGATATGTGGGCTACAAGAGTGCCTTGGCGACGAGACTGCTGCTGGGTATGGCCCATGCCTATGGCAACAGTACCGAGTTGCCTTATAGGGAGCAGTTCTATGTGGGCGGCTCCAATTCGGTGAGGGCGTTTCCCGTGCGCTCTATAGGCCCCGGCAGTTACCATTCTAACGACACTACAGGTAATTCCTATTTTGACCAGACGGGTACGTTCAAGTTTGAGGCCAATGTGGAGTACCGTTTCCCCATATTGGGCTATTTCCACGGTGCCGTCTTCCTTGACGCTGGCAACATCTGGCTGCTCGAGGATGATGAGAGTCGCCCTGGCGGAAAATTGAAGATGAAGAATTTCTTTGATGAGTTGGCACTGGGAACGGGGTTTGGACTTCGCTTCGACATGTCAATGCTGGTGGTGAGGGCTGATCTGGGAATCGGCATACATGCACCCTACAAAACAGAGAAGAGCGGTTACTACAACATTCCCAGTTTCAAGGACGGTTTGACCTTCCACCTGGCCATCGGCTATCCCTTCTGATGTGAGCTGCGCCCGCAGTTTAGAGTGGCATCCGCCAACTAAGGACTAAGGACTAAAAACTGAAAACTGAATATGAAAAAAATCTATTTTACCGCGTTGCTTGTTTTAGTTGCATCGCAGTTATTATCGGCCCAGATGCTGGTGGGCACCTATAACATCCGATTGAAGGTCGCCAGCGACAGCCTCAAGGGTGAGGTGTGGAACAAGCGTTGCCAGGTCATGTGTGACCAGGTCAATTTCATGGCACCTGCCATCTTTGGTGCCCAGGAGGTTTTGCATGTGCAGCTACTCGATATGCTCGACAGGTTGGATGGCTACGACTACATCGGCGTTGGCCGCGATGACGGTGTCACGGGCGGTGAATATTCAGCCATCTTTTACAAGACCAACGAATTGAGGCTGCTTGACTATGGTAACTTCTGGCTTAACGAGACGCCCGACAGGCCTGCTCTGGGATGGGATGCCGCATGCATCCGCATCTGCACCTGGGGAAAATTTGCACGTCAGACGGCCACCAACGACGAGGCCTTCTATTATTTCAACCTGCACATGGACCACGTGGGAGTCGTTGCCCGACGTGAGGCGGCAAAGCTGATCGTGAGCAAAATCCGTGAGATTGCCAAGGGCGCTCCAGTGATTGTTACGGGTGACTTCAATGTGGACCAAAAAGACGAAATTTACAGCATTTTCACCCAATCGGGACTGTTGAAGGACTCCTTCGAGGCTGCACGCCTCCGCTTTGCCGAGAATGGTACATTCAACTCGTTTGACATCAACCTATACTCCGATAGCCGTATCGACCACGTTTTCGTTTCGCCTGAAACCCAGGTCGAAGCCTACGCCATATTAACTAACAGCTACTGGGTGCCCAATGTGGAATCTAATACAACGGTTAAGGGTAATGACGCGCCACAACAGATCGATTTCAGCCACTACATACGTCGTCAACCCTCTGACCATTACCCGGTCTTTGTACGCTTGACATTACCTTGATAGATTAACTTTAATTAAACTTGCATACTTGCCGTAGTGTGACAAAAAAGCACTATCTTTGCAACTTAGTTTTCGGTTATCAGCTTCATACGCATTAAACGAAATGGACGAAATAAACGAAAAACTGAAAACTAAGGACTAAGGACTGAGGACTAAAACGAGCATGATCAGCGCAATAATAGACGAAAATACGATTGAGCGGTTGCGTGTCCTGATTAACGGGGTGCAACGCATTGCCATCACCTGTCACAAGTCTCCCGACGGTGACGCACTGGGCTCGTCGTTGGCCTTGTGTCATGTGCTCAGGAGGCTGGGCAAGCAGGCCGTAGTCGTTACGCCTGACATGGCGCCCAAATCGCTGGAGTTTATCCCTGGGGTGCGTGAGCTGGTGGTGCTGACCAAGCATGAGGCACGTGCCCGTCGCGAATTGACAGATGCTCAACTGATATTCTGCCTGGACTATAACTCACTGCATCGCATTGACCGCCTGGGTGAAATCATCGCGCCTCTAGCCACTAAGTTAGTCCTTATCGACCATCACTTGGATCCCGATGAGAGCGTTTTTGACGTTGCTATCTCGGTTCCTGAGGCTTCATCGACGTGCGAGTTGGTATTCAGAGTACTGATGCAGATGGGGCTGTTGAGGCTTGTGGACCGCCACGCGGCAAGTTGCCTGTATGTGGGAATGCTAACCGACACAGGTGGCTTCGCCTACAGCTGTGACAACCCGGAATTCTATGAGGTGTTGGCAGCGCTCATGCGCCGTCGTTTTGACCGCATCGGGCTTTACAACAAGGCGCTGAACACCTTTAGCGAGAACAGCCTGCGCCTGCAGGGCTATGCCATCAACGAGAAGATGCAGATTTTCCCCGAACATGGCTGCGCATTGATCACGCTGGACCAGGAGGAGCTCACCCGCTTCAAGTATTGCCGTGGTGACACCGAAACGCTGGTGAACAAGCCGTTGGCCATACCCGAGGTGTATTGGAGCGTCTTCCTGCGTGAGGATGTTGACCGGATTAAGGTGTCATGCCGTTCTCAGGGTGATTTCTCGGTAAGCGACATCTGCACCCGCTACTTCCACGGCGGAGGCCACCAGAATGCGGCAGGCGGGGAACTGACGTGCACGATGGAGGAAGCTGTAGCGCTGATTCATCAGGTACTCGACGAATTAGGCATTGCAACTAAGGACTAAGGACTGACAACTAACAACTAAAAGAAATATGAAGGAAATAATGAATAAGAGCCTTTTCATGGGGTTGCTGGCAATGGTATTGATGCTGGCGGCTTGTGATAACGACCAGAGTTATGCCGATCGCCTCAACGATGAGCGAAACTCTGTGAACGCCTTTTTGGCCAACCACCGTGTGGTGATGAATGTCCCCGCTGACTCCGTCTTTGAGGTGGGTCCCGACGCGCCGTTCTATCGCGTGGATGTGGATGGTAACGTTTATATGCAGGTGCTGGATGCAGGTGACCGTGCCAACGACAAGGTAAAGCAGGGCGAGCCCATCTACTTCCGCTACAGCCGTTACAATCTTTCGACGTGGTATGCCAACGGGACTTGGACAATTTATAGCGGCAACGAAACATCGATGGACCAGACGCCGTGCTGCTTCAACTATGGTGATTACACGCTGCCGTCCTCTTCACAGTGGGGCTACGGCCTGCAGTTCCCGCTACTGTTCCTTGGCGTCGAATGCGAGGTGAACCTGGTCATCAAGTCTCAATATGGCTTCACGGGCGAGATTTCCTACGTGATGCCGTTCTTCTACCACGTGCGCTACTACCACAGCAAAATCTAGTTATTAGGCTTTAGGTGTTAGGCATTAGGTAGCATCCGTTTCCTAAAACCTAAAGCCTAAAGCCTATTTAAGAAATAAATTATGTCACTGATTAAATCAATTTCTGGAATACGCGGCACCATCGGCGGCAAGGCTGGCGATGGGCTCACGCCGCTGGATATCGTCAAGTTCACATCGGCTTTTGCCATGCTGATGCGCCATAGATCACCTGTCAAGAGTAATGTCATTGTCGTGGGTCGTGACGCACGTTTGTCAGGACGCATGGTCCTCAATAATGTCGTTGGCACACTTACGGGCATGGGCTTTGACGTGGTGAACATCGGTTTGGCTACCACACCTACGACTGAACTGGCCGTAGTGGGTGAGGGTGCCTGTGGTGGCATCATCATTACCGCCAGCCACAACCCACGCCAGTGGAATGCCCTTAAACTGCTCAACCACCGTGGCGAATTCCTCACAGATGAGGAGGGCAAGGAAGTCTTGCGCATCGCCGAGGCCGAGGCCTTTGACTATGTCGATGTGGACCACTTGGGACGTGAACAGAAGAATTACACGTGGCTGCGCCGCCACATCGATCAGGTATTGGCGCTCGACCTCGTGGATGTCGAGGCCATCCGCCGTGCCGACTTCACCGTGGCAGTCGATGCCGTAAACAGTGTGGGAGGCGTCGCCATTCCTCAACTGCTGGAGGCGTTAGGTGTAAAGCGGGTAGAGAAGCTCTACTGTGACCCGACAGGTAACTTCGGCCACACGCCCGAGCCTATTCCTGAAAACCTCACTGCCATCAGCGACTTCATGCGCCAGGGTAAAGCCGATGTGGGCTTTGTCGTGGATCCCGATGTGGACCGCCTGGCCATTGTGATGGAAAACGGCGAGTTCTTTGTCGAGGAATACACCCTGGTGGCGGTTGCCGACTACGTCCTCAACCACACTCCCGGGGCGACGGTGAGCAATCTCTCTTCGTCACGTGCCCTGCGCGATGTTACCCTTAAGCACGGCTGCTCCTATACCGCAGCTGCGGTTGGAGAAGTTAACGTGACCACCGAGATGCGCCGCACTGGTGCCGTCATAGGTGGTGAGGGCAACGGTGGTGTGATTTATCCTGCCAGCCACTACGGGCGTGATGCCCTTGTGGGGGTAGCCCTTTTCCTGTCGCTGCTGGCACATAGCGGCAAAACCGTAAGCCAGTTGAAACAGACCTATCCGCAGTACAGCATCGCTAAGGATAAGCTGCAGTTGCAGCCTGGTATGGACGTTGATGCCATCCTGCGTGCCGTTGAGCAGCACTACCAGGGAGAAAAGGTGACGACCATCGACGGGGTGAAGATTGATTTTGAAGATGGCTGGGTTCACCTGCGCAAGAGCAACACAGAGCCCATCATTCGCATCTACAGCGAGGCCCACACCATGCCGGAAGCACAACGGTTGGGCAGTGACGTCAAGAAAATCGTCCAATCGCTTATTTGAAACGATAATATCCTTTGATGACTTCTAAGCCCAGGCTGTCGCATTCTTGCTGCAGCCTGGCGCTTTCATGATGGGCTGGCGAAATGATTAGTCGCTTGAATTGGTACAGTTCCTTGAGTTTTGCGATCGTGCCGTGAAATCGCTTGGTGATGATGACCGCATCGAGCGACAGCTGCCCCGATGCCGTCATGCTTTTCCATCTGCCGCTTCCCGCAGCAAGGATGCGGTTTCCCATGAGGTGGGCAAACGGAGGGCGAATCATGGCATCCCTTTCCCGCAGGCTGTCTCCATTGGCAATGAAATGCAGATCGTGAATGCCTTGTCGAGCCATAAAGCCCAAGTAGAAGCGCGCAAATGCCGCTGAATCGGGATCCTCATCATCTGGAACCCATGCATAGGCGATATCACCATTATAATATATGATTGGAGTTGAGGTGAAAGAGCTGAAGACGACGAGACCCTGACGAGATGTGTTGGCATCCACCCACAGCGAGTGGGCCAGCAGTACCGCAAGGGCAGCGCCCGCCGCCAACAGATAGCGGAAAGAACGGCGGTAGAGCCACAGGACAAGGAAAACCATGACTATAAACCAAGCGATGACCCCGAACACACTCACATAGATACCGCCAAAATGAGACCCGGGAATCGCAATTGCTGCTTTTGCAGCCCAATGGATATAACGGCAGATTCCATCCAACGCCCAGTTAATGAGTGGCCATTGCATCCCTGCCGCTGTGACCAGCAGGAAAAGGGCACCAAGCACCATGAAAACGGGCATTACTGGCAGAATGAGCAGGTTGGAAAGCACCGATACCAGGGAAATCGTGTGAAAATAGTGGGCGGTCAGCGCAATAGTTGACAGCATCGCCACCAGTGATGTAATTACCATTGAGGTTAGGCGGTTGACCCATTTGTAACGGCTCTCGAGAGATTGGGGCAAACGAGCAAATAGCAATATGGCCCCAACGGTGATGAAGCTCAGTTGGAATCCCACGCCATAGATGGCCGATGGATTGAACACAAGAATAAGTAATGCTGCCATCCCTAGGGCATTGAGCGAAACAGAACGCCTATGGAAAATAAGCGAGGCGAATACAAAGCCAACCATCACTGTAGCACGAACCACGCTAGAAGAAAGTCCCGTGAACACAGCAAACAGGGCTATTGCGGCAAGGGTGATGAGCAGCCGCCATCGCTTCTTGCCCAAGTAATCAAGCGGGAACAGCATCCACCAGATAATCAGGGCGATAAAGCCTACATGCAAGCCGCTCAGTGCCAAAACGTGTGCCACACCCGCCGCTGAGAATTCTTGACGTGTCGCCTTGTCGATAAAGCTGTTATTTCCCAATAACAGGGCGGCAACAAATTGTTGGGCAGCAGGAGAGAGAGTCGTATTGAATACCTTGAGCTGCAAATCTCGCCTGACGTTCGCCAAGCGGGTAAACAGGGTGGGAGAGTGTCCTATCTTCTTGACAATGCCGACAGGCAGGTGTTGTTGATAACGGATGCCATCGCTGTGAAGCAAATAGGCAGCATAATCCATTTCGTCGGGGTTGCCCAGATTGCCCACCTCATGGAGATCGGCCGGCCAAGCCACCAGGTCACCTGCCTGCATGGTGTAGTCACAGCCCCGTGTCGAAACCAGCACCTTGCATGGCGGAAGGTCGTTGTCGAGCACTTCAACGGTTAGACGCATCGAGAAGTCGGTGTATTCAAGATTGACTACACGGCCTGTGAGAATTTGATCTTCTAGTTTGTCGGTGCCTATGCGGGGTGGGTCATGAATGATTGCCGATAACCATCCCAATGCGAGGGCACCCATCGCAATTGGTAGGATATAATGGGAACGCCAACTCAGTCGGCCTTCAGGAGTGCGGGATTGTAGGCTCAAGAAAAAATAGATGGCAACCGCAACGGCAATAAGCAGCAATGGCATCCACCAGTATGGCAATACCGCCTGAACCAGAATTCCCACGCCAAACGGCACAAGGATGCGGAATACTGGAAAACGCGAGAGCGGTGAAGTCATTTCAGGATCTAATGCTTTTAGCTTAATGGTGCGTCACCTACTGCCTATAATCAAATGTCTATTCTCTTGTCCAGATGTCGTAGGCGTCAAAAGCTTGTAGCAGCAGCATTTCGATGCCGTTCTTGGTCTCTGCTCCCTGCTGGGCAGCACGTTTGATGAAAAGGGTTTCCTCGGGATTATAGATTAAGTCGTAGCAGATGTGGTGAGGCGTCAAGAAGCGGAAGGGGAAGTCGGGGCATTGGTCCACATCGGGGAACTTGCCCAGCGGTGTGGCATTGACGATGATGCCGTGGTCGGCAACCATTGCCCGTGTGATCTCTTCATAGACGAGGATGTGTTCTCGTTTGTGACGCGAAACCAACTGGACAGCGACACCATGGCGCTGCAACGCAGCACTAACGGCCAATGCCGCTCCTCCAGTGCCCAGCACCATCGCACGGGTACGCTGCGGAGTGAGGATGGCAGGGACGGTGCGGGCAAAACCCGTGACATCGGTATTGTGGCCACTCAAGGCGATGAGACTGCCCGTCATCGGGTCACGGTGAAGGCGGATAACGTTGACAGCACCCACAGCGGTGGCGTCCTCGTCAAGGGAATCGAGCCAGGGGATGACAACTTGCTTATAAGGGGCGGTGACATTCAGTCCGCGCAGGTTGGGGTAACGGGCGATGACCTCCATGAGTTGGCCGATGTCCTGAATCTCAAAATTGAGGTAATAGGCGTCGATGCCCTCAGCCTCAAACTTGCGGTTAAAGAAGTCGCGCGAGAAGGAATGGACCAGCGGATAACCGATGAGTCCGTACAGGCATGCGTATTGGTGTGGAGATTTCATAACTTCTTATTTGTTTTGTAGAGACACAAAATCTTGCATTATTTCTCAGTCTATAGTATGATTCTGAGCCTATACATTACTAATGCCTAAAGTATAAATTTTTGCAAATGTAGTTACAAAAGTTGTAAAATGGAGCATTGTGGGTAATTTTTTTTATACCTTTGCCGTTTAAATGAGAGAATAACGGATCAAAGATATGAAATTTTTGAATAAAAACGTGAAGATTGCGCTGACAGTGCTCTTGGGCCTCGTGCTCCTGTACTGGGGCGTTAATTACTTGAAAGGCATTAACTTGCTGACCCCCGCTAATCACTTCTATACCGAGGTGGAGAATACCGATGGTCTGCTGGAGGCAGCACCGGTGACAGTGAGCGGCTTCCAAGTAGGGCAGGTGAGGGAAATTACCTATGACTACAGCAAGCATAAAATCACTGTGATGATGGCGATGGAGAAGGATATGACCATCCCCGAGGGTACGACGGTGAATTTGGTGTCTGGTTTGCTGGGTGGCACATCGTTGGTGCTCAATCTGGGTGAAGGTCCCGCGATGAAGACGGGTAGTTTCATCCCCACGACCAAAGTGCCAGGACTGATGGATAACGTGACCGATAATGTGATGCCTGTGGTCAATGGTATGTTGCCTGTGGTGGATTCCATTCTCAACAACGTGAACGGGTTGACAGCCGATCCTGCACTTGCCGCATCGCTGACCAGGCTTGATGCAATTACGCGTCAGTTGCAGATTAGCGCTCAGCAACTAACGGTGCTGATGAACAATCTTAACCGCAGTGTGCCTGGAGTGATGAACAATGTGAATGGCATCACCAACAATCTGACTGGTGCGACGGGTAACCTGACTGACCTGTCCACCTCGCTGAAGGAACTGCCGCTGGACGAGACAATGGGCAAGCTCAATGCCACGCTGGCCAATCTGGAGAAGTTGAGCGAGCAGCTCAATGACAAGAATTCAACGCTTGGCAAGGTCATGAACGACCGCGAACTCTATGACAACGCCAATCATGCCATCGCCAGCCTTGACTCGTTGTTGACCGACATCAAGGCCCATCCCAAACGTTACATTAATGTAAAAGTATTCTAAGGTGCTGACTGGGTTAGAAATAACAAAGAAACATCAAATTCGGGGCAGAAAAATCCCTCAATGAAACATGCTAAAATCTCTATTTGGAATGAGTCCAAATAGAGATTTTTTTGAAAATTACTGTTTTTGGGATTTGCAAAATCAAACCCTAGTAATAACAGCCATTTGCGAGTTTGAAAAATGGAACAGTCAAAATGCCGATAATAGATAATATGCTGATAACTAGTGGAGTAATAAAAAACAAATGACGTAAATTGTAAAGAAAATAAAAAGGAGTCGTAACCCTTTGTTTTTCAATGTCGTTACACTTAAAATGATTTTTCCAAATTTTTTGAGCACTTTTTTATAAGAAAATATTGACCGAAATTTGTACTGCTAGAAGCACGATTTTAAACCAACCATTACTAAGAAAAATATTACAGAATGTTTGACGTTGCACAACAGTGGAACCGTTGCCTTGCCGCCATCAAGGCTAACCTCCCGGCCGAGCAGTATAATGCTTGGTTCGCTCCCATTGTTGCCGTTGACTATGACCAGAAAAACAACCACGTGACGCTTTGGGCGCCTTCGCAGTTCTTTGTTGAAAAGATCGAGGAACGCTACCTCAGCATCCTCTCGGCAGCCTTGAAAAAGGTCTTTGGCGAGAATGTCAAGCTCTCTTATAAATATAATGTAGTGGCTAATGACGATGCCAGCGCCGTCGAGCAGACAAAGGACAATTCAAGCGTTAAACTCAAACAGGAACTCAAGATCCGCAAGCCGCGCGTCGCCAACCCCTTTGATCATGAGGACGCGTTGGAGGATATCGACCCGCAGCTCAATCCGCGATACACCTTTGAGAACTACTGCAGCAGCATGAGCAACAAACTGGCCTTGAGCATTGGTCAGGCTATTGCCGAGCACCCCGAAGTGAAGACTTATAACCCCTTATTTGTCTTTGGCTCGACGGGCGTAGGCAAGACCCACTTGTTGCAGGCCATCGGTATCAAACTCAAGGAGCAGTTCCCCAGAATGAGGGTGTTGTATGTCACCGCCCGCGTATTTGAGAGCCAGTATACGACTGCCGTGGTACAGAAGAAAGTCAACGACTTCATCAATTTCTATGAGAGCATCGACGTGCTCCTGCTGGACGACATTCAGGAGTTTGCAGGCAAGCAGGGCACTCAAAATACCTTCTTCCACATCTTCAACCATCTCCATCAGCACCAGCGCCAACTGGTGATGTCGAGCGATTGCCGCCCCAGCGATCTGGACGGCATGGTGCCCAGGCTGATTTCCCGTTTCAAGTGGGGAATGACAGTGGAACTCGAGAAACCCGACTTTGTGCTCAGGCGCAAGTTCCTCGCCATGCGGGCCGCTCAGGACGGCTTGAATATCAGTGATGAGGTACTGGACTTCATCGCTACCCATGTCGCAGACAGCGTGCGTGAGCTCGAAGGTGTGATGGTGGCTCTGTTGGCCCATGCCACAATGTTGGGGCAGGAGATTACTGTCGATCTGGCCCGTAGCATCATCGGCAACACTGTCAAGGTAGCCGACAAGCAGGTGACCTTTGAGTCCATCGCCGAGACAGTGGCCGACTACTACAACCTGCCCACCGACGTACTCTATGGCAAGAGCCGCAAGCGCGAGATCAGCGATGCCCGACAGTTGGTAATGTATCTGGCCAAGAAAGAGGCCCAGATGTCATCGACCAGCATCGGCGCCAAGCTCGACCGCACTCATGCCACGGTGCTCCATGCCTGCATCCAGATCGAGCAGCGCATGTCAATCGAGAAGGATTTCTCACGGGAAGTACAGGCTATTACTGCCAGCCTGACCCAATGAGGAAACACTCTCGTTTGAGATAAAAAGAATCGCCCCTAAACGGGCGATTTTTTGTTTTATAAGAGTGCAGGAAATATGAAAAACGAGGAAAAATGGTAATTTTAGAATATTTTGAATGAGTTTTAAACATTTTGCCCCATATTAAGTCAAAAAGTGGCGCAAATCGAATTGTTGATTGAAAAAAAGTGCGTAAATTTGTAGGTTAAACCTAATGTCGTGGCATGCGTGCTAGCCTGGGGCGGAATTTTGCCTGCGGTGCGGTGCCCGGAACAGATTTAAAACGTAAACATACAAATGGACAACGATCGAATTCTAGAGATCAACATTGAGAACGAAATGAAGACCAGTTACATCGATTATTCGATGTCGGTCATCGTTTCGCGTGCGCTACCCGATGTGCGCGACGGCTTCAAGCCGGTGCACCGCAGGGTACTCTACGGCATGGACAAGTTGCGCAACTATTCCAATGCCCCCTACAAGAAATCGGCACGTATCGTGGGTGATGTGCTTGGTAAGTACCACCCCCACGGTGATTCTTCGGTTTACTTCGCCATGGTCCGTCTGGCTCAGGAATGGGCGATGCGCTACCCGCTGGTTGACGGACAGGGTAACTTCGGTTCGGTGGATGGTGACAGCCCCGCTGCCATGCGTTACACCGAGGTGCGTCTCGACAAGATGGGCGAGAGCATGATGGAGGACATGGACAAGGACACCGTTGATTTCGTGCCCAACTTCGATAACACGCTTGAAGAGCCCTCGGTGCTGCCCACTCGCATTCCTAACCTGTTGGTAAACGGTGCCACGGGTATTGCCGTCGGTATGGCGACCAATATGGCTCCCCACAACCTGGGCGAGTGTATCGATGCCTGCCTGGCTTTGCTCGAAGACCCCGAGATGGAGGTGAGCGACCTGATGAACTACATCAAGGCGCCCGACTTCCCCACGGGTGGTATTATCTACGGCTACCAGGGTGTGAAAGACGCCTTTGAGACAGGTCGCGGACGCATCGTCGTGCGCGCCAAGGCCGAGATTGAGACCGAGCACAACCATGAGCGCATCGTGGTCAATGAGATTCCTTACAATGTCAACAAGAAAGACCTCATTGAGAACATCGCCCGCCTGGTCGAGGAGAAGAGAATTGAAGGCATTGCCGACATCAACGACGAGAGCGACCGCCACGGTATGCGCATCGTCATCGACGTGAAGAAGGACTTCAACCCCAACGTGCTGCTCAACAAGCTGTACAAGATGACCGAGTTGCAGTCTTCCTTCAGCGTGAACAACGTATGTCTGGTCAATGGCCGTCCCATGCTGCTTAACCTCAAGCAGCTGCTCCACTACTTCCTGGAGCACCGCCACGAGGTGGTCATCCGCCGCACCCGCTATGACCTGAAGAAAGCGCAGGAGCGTGCCCACATCCTGGAAGGACTGATTATTGCCAGCGACAATATCGATGAGGTGATCGCCATCATCAAGAGCAGTGACTCGACCGACCACGCTATCCAGCGCTTGCGCGAGCGTTTCAGCCTTACCGAGATTCAGGCCCGCGCCATCGTTGAAATGCGTCTGCGCCAGCTCACCGGATTGGAGCAGGAGAAGCTCCACAACGAGTTGGCCGAGGTGCGCAAGACCATCGAGCACCTGCAGGCTATCCTCGATGATCCCGCCGAGTGCCGCAAGGTGATTGAGGAGGAATTGCTCGAAGTCAAGGAGAAATTCGGCGACGAGCGCCGTACCCAGATTGTTTATTCCAGCGAGGAGATGAACGCAGAGGACTTCTACAGCGACGATCCCATGATCATCACCATCTCCCACTTCGGTTATATCAAGCGCACCCCGCTCAAGGAATACCGTGCTCAGGCACGCGGCGGTGTGGGCGCCAAGGGCAGTGACACCCGCGATGAGGACTTCATCGAGTATGTCTATGAAGCCACCAACCACAATTACATGCTGTTCTTCACGGCTACGGGCCGCTGCTTCTGGCTGCGTGTGTTCGAGATTCCCGAAGGCACCAAGAACAGCAAGGGTCGCGCCATCCAGAATCTGCTGAATCTGGATAGTGAGAACCGCATCATGGCCTTTGTCCGCGCAACGGCCTTGACCGATCCCGAGTACAACCAGTCACATTATATTGTATTTGGCACCAAGAAGGGTATTGTGAAGCGCACGAGTCTGAGTGCTTACTCCCGTCCACGTGCCAATGGTGTGCGTGCCCTCAATATCGCTGAGGACGATCAGCTCGTAGGTGCTATCCTTACCGAGGGTAACAGCGAGGTGATTATGGCTAACAGCAAGGGTTATGCTATCCGCTTTGCCGAGACCAAGGTTCGTGCTATGGGTCGTACCGCTACTGGCGTTAAGGGCATGACCCTGAGTGAGGGTGACGAAGTGATCGGCATGATCTGTATGCGTGCCGGCACCCGTGACAACGTGCTCGTCGTTTCGGAGCAGGGTATGGGTAAACGCAGTGCCCTTGAGGACTATCGCGTGACCAACCGTGGCGGTAAAGGTGTTAAAACCATTAACATTACTCCCAAGACTGGCAAGCTAATTGCAATCAAGAATGTGAATGACGAAAACGACCTTGTCATCATCAACAAGAGCGGCATCGCCATCAGGCTACGGGTTAGCTCGCTCCGCGTCATGGGACGCGCCACTCAGGGTGTAAGGCTCATCAACCTAGAGAAGAAAAACGACGAGATAGCAAGCGTTTGCAAGGTGGATACCGAGCCCGAGACGACTGACGAGGAAAGCGTACGCGACGCCTTTGCAGATAATCTCACAGAGCAACCAGAGAACTCAGAGAACTCCGAGATCTCAGAGAACTCCGAGAATACAGAGAACCAACAAAACGACAACGAATAAACATTATAAACCAACTTAATTGTTAACAAAAATGAAAAAGATGATTCTTTTCGCCGCAGCTGCCATCATGGCGTTCGGCGCATCGGCTCAGATGAGCCTCGTGAAAGACCTCTCCAAGAAGGCCGGATCTGGCAATCCTCAGGCACTGATGGAGGTGATGGAGAAGATTGAACCCGCCTTCACCAACCCTGAGAGTGCAAAAGACGTGCTCACTTGGTACACTGCTGGTAAGGCTGCTTTCAGTCTTTATGACACCATGTTTGGAGCTAAATCGCTCGGTCAGCCTGTTGATGACAACTTGATGAACGATTTGTTGAGTGCAGGTTACTCATACTTCTTCCAGGCTCTCCCCTTGGACACCATTGTTGAGATGGACAAGAAAACCGGTATGCCCAAACTGAATAGCGACGGCACCAAGAAGGTGAAGACCAAATACAGCAAGGAAATGATCGGTGTCCTCACTGCCCACATGGGTGACATTGCCAATGCCGGTAATGTTTATCTGCAGAACAGCGATTGGGAGAATGCAGCTGATGCCTTTGGCACTTATGCTGACCTTGCATCGTCAGACTTCGCCATCAAGAATGGTGTGGCAGCTGCCGACAGCACGATTAGCCAGGTGCGTTTCTTCCAGGGCTACTCGCAGTATCAGATTCAGAAGTTTGCTGATGCTTATGATAGCTTTACTAAGGCCCGCAAGCTGGGTTACACCGACAACAACATCGTTGACTTCCAGACTTCGTCGCTGGCCAACATGGTTCAGGGTATGCTCGACAAGCAGGAATACGACAAGGCTAACGATTTCATCGACAACGCGCTCAAGGCTGATCCCATGAACGGTACCCTGCATGACATCAAGGGCTTCACCACCGAGCTGGTAGATGGTATTGACGCTGCTCTGCCTTTCTACATCAAGGCTACCGAGGTTGATCCCAATTATGCTAACGCTTTCTTTGATGTTGGCCGTTGCCTCTATCTGCAGGCTCAGAAGATTATCGATGATAATCCCACTGCCACCAACAAGGACCTCGTTCCCAAGCTCAAACCCATCTATGACAGGGCTATTCCTTTCTTGCAGAAGGCTGCTGACCTCAATCCCGATGACAACAAGGCCAAGAATGTCCTTGATGATATTCTCTACAAGTTTGAGGTGATGGGCGTTAAGTAATTGTTTAATATTAATGGTAAATTGAGCGGTGAGACCTTTTAGGCCTTGCCGCTCTTCACTTTCTGATAAATCCGTCTCCATTTGCACACAAGCGGAATAATCACTAATTTTGCGGCGTGATTTTTCAAGGAATACAATTGTGAAAAAGATAACCACTATATTAGCCATTGTGATGCTACTGGCTCTTGGGGCTTCAGGTCAGCAATTGCGGGTCAACGAAGCCAAGAAAGCCATCAGTGGGCTGACCATGACAGTGGACAGTTACAACAAGGCCTTCAGCAAGCTGCAACCCGCGCTCACCGATGACGAGACCCGTAATCGTGCCGAGACCTGGGCACTGGCTAACCGCATCAAGTTGGAGCTGTACGATAAGTACATGGATAACCGCCGAGTGGGCAAGAAGATTGATATCAAGGCCATGGGTCACACTCTAATTGATGCCTACGACTACAGCTTGATTGCGCTCAAGCTCGATACCATCCATGTGCTGGACAAGAAGGGCCAACCCGTCATCGATAAGAAAACTAAGCGTCCCAGTGTGAAGACTAAGTATAGCAAAGAGGTTGTCAATCGTCTTGTGGAGCACCACGACAATTACCGCATCGCTGGAAGCGAACTTTATAATATCAAGGACTGGGACGGCGCTTACAAGGCTTGGGACTATTACTGCCAGATGGCAGCCCGTAGCGACGACCCACGTTGGGTGAAGCCCGACAGTATTGTTGCCGAGGTGCGTTATTATCAGGGTATTGCCGCTTGGCAGAAGGCCGACACCATCGATGCCGTTCGTCTTTTCAGCATCGCTCGTCATTCGGGTTACAACCGTAAGGAGGCCTATGACTATGCACTCGTTTGCCTGAGCGACTTGGGCAATGAAAAAGAGGTGGTGAAACTGGCTTGGGACGCATTCGTTAAGTTCGGTACCAGTGACCCGCAATACATCCGCATTCTGATCAACAATTTCCTCGCCCGTGAGGATTTCTCGGGAGCCAATGACCTGATTGACGAGGCGCTGGCTGCCAGTCCTAATGACGACGAGTTATACAACCTCAAGGGACTCGTCGTGGAGAACTATGATGACATCTACGAGGCTTTCCCCTATTACCAGCGCTGTATCGAGCTGAACGACAGCAATGCCAGTGGCTTGTTCAATGTGGGACGTTTCTTCTACAACAAGGCGATGGAGACACGCCAGAACAGCCACCTCTATGGCAAGAAGTTGGCAGACTTGGTCAATCCGATTTACCGTGAGGCTTTACCTTATCTGGAAAAATCCTACGCTATCAACCCTCGCAATAAGGAACTCGTCAACGCCCTGCGCGACATCTATTACAAGCTGGGCGAAGCCGATAAACTCCAAGCCATCGAATCTGCCCAGTAATTCATCAAACAACACTGACAACAAAATAACAACTTGGACAACAATTAATTAAATAATAGTTGTCCAAGTTTGTTTTATCAAGTATTCTCAGTTGTCTGAAAACTATGGCTTGCGGACGATGCCGCGCTTGCTGCCACGCACAAATTCGAGAATCATGTCGCGTTCGGGGGTGGCAGGAAGTTTCTCCACCTCGGGCAAGGATTGGGTGATGTTCATGCCCGAGTCATAGATGGTGCGGTAAACGTCGGCGATGGCGTCAATCTGCTCGCTGGTGTAGCCACGGCGGTGCAGACCTATCTTGTTCACACCCTCATAGACGATGGGGTAGCGTGCCACCATGCAGAAGGGCGGTACGTCCTTGTTCACTAGTGCGCCTCCTTGAATCATCACGTGGCTGCCGATGTGTGTGAACTGATGAACCAGTGCACCGCCGCCGATGATGGCGAAATCGTCGGCAACAACCTCACCGGCAAGCTGTACGGCATTAGACATGATGACGTTGTTTCCGACCACGCAGTCATGAGCCACGTGGGAATAAGCCATGATGAGGCAGTTGTTACCCACCACGGTCTTACCCTTAGAGGCTGTGCCACGGTGAATGGTGACAAACTCGCGGATAACAGTGTTGTCGCCGATGATGGCAACTGTGTCTTCTCCCTGGAATTTAAGGTCTTGTGGGATGTCGCACACCACAGCATTGGCATGGATGTGGCAATTCTTACCGATGCGTGCACCACTACGGATAACGGCTCCACTATCGATGATAGTGCCGTCACCAATCTCTACATTGGCGTCGATGGTCACAAAAGGACCGATTTTCACATTTTCCCCAATTTTAGCGTCAGGGTGAACGACGGCAAACTGATGAATGTCCATATTCTCTTTATTAAACTTACAACTCTATTAGTTATTCGGGATTTTTGACGATTTGCGCCATGAACTCGGCTTCGGTGACGATCTTTTCGCCCACAAAGGCATAGCCCTTCATGATGGCGGTGCCGCGGCGGATGGGTGTCATCATCGACAGGTGGAAGATGAGTGTGTCACCTGGAACGACCTTGCTGCGGAACTTCACATTATCTATCTTGAGGAAATAGGTGGAGTATTTCTCAGGCTCATCCACGCCGCTCAGCACGAGGATGCCGCCCACTTGGGCCATGGCCTCGACCTGGAGCACGCCCGGCATGATGGGCTCATGCGGGAAGTGTCCCTGGAAGAACGGCTCGTTGGCGGTCACGTTCTTGATGCCCACGATGTGCTTCTTACCCTTCTCGATGATCTTGTCAACGAGGAGCATGGGATAGCGGTGGGGCAGCATCTGGCGTATCTGGTTGACGTCATAGAGCGGCTCCTTGTTCGGGTCATAGATAGGGGCCTGAACGTTCTGGTAACGTAGCTCTTGACGGATTTTCTTTGACAACTGGGTGTTGATGGTGTGACCGGGACGGGTGGCAACGATGCGGCCCTTCAAGGGACGGCCGATCAATGCGAGGTCGCCCATCACATCAAGCAGTTTGTGGCGGGCAGGCTCGTTCTTGAAAGCCAAGGGCTTGTTGTTGAGATAACCCAACTCACTGGCGTCCTTGTGGGGTACGTTCATCACGTCGGCCATGCGATCCAGATCGTCCTGTTTCATGGGCGTGTCATAGATCACGATGGCGTTATCCAAGTCGCCGCCCTTGATGAGACCCAACTGGATAAGCGGCTGCACCTCGCGCACAAACACAAAGGTGCGGCTGCCGGCTATCTGACTCTTGAACTGGCGGATGTCAGTCAATGAGGCGAATTGATTGCCCAGCACAGGAGAATCATACTCAACCATGCAGTCGATGGAGAAATCATCATCTGGCAACACAATAAGTGAAGAGCCGGTTTCCTTGTCAACGACTTTGATGCGCTGCTTCACGACATAGTATTCCTTGTCTGCTTCCTGTTCGACGATGCCGGCTTTCTCAATTTCCTCACACCACTTGATGGCACTGCCGTCAAGGATAGGCACCTCGCCACAGTTCACCTCGATCAGGCAGTTGTCGATGCCAGCTGCATACAGGGCAGCCATAGCGTGCTCAATGGTGCTCACGCGGGCCTCCTTGTTGCTCTTGCTGGCGATGACGGTACCACGGGTAGTCTCAATGACGTGTTCGGCAAGCGCCTGAATGGTAGGTTGACCCTCCATATCGATGCGCTTGAACACATAGCCCGTGTTCACTTCGGCAGGCTTAAAAGTCGCCGTTGACATTTGGCCCGTGTGCAATCCCTTGCCAGTCACGGTGAAGGCGTTCTTCAGTGTCGTCTGTTTCATTATCTTTTTAAGTTGTAAGTTTTAAGTTGTAAGTTTTAAGTATGATCACTTGAATTGACAATTCCGCTATAGGCGAAACAAATTATACTTAAAACTAAAAACTTAAAACTAAAAACTCTAATTGTTGATTTTCTTTTTCAGGTCTTTAATGTCGCTGTACATCTCGCCCAAGCGCTTCAGGTAAACCACCTGGCGGGCAAATTCCATCGCGGGCTGCACGGGGGCACCAAGCCACTTGCCGTTGCTGCCGATGCTGTTGTCAACGCCGGTCTGAGCACCGATACCGTTCTTGTCACCAACGGTGATATGTCCGGCAAAGCCCACTTGACCACCCACCATATTGTATTTGCCGATCTTTGTCGAGCCGGCAACGCCCACTTGGGCAGCCATGACGGTGCTTTCGCCGACTTCGACGTTGTGGGCAATCTGGATGAGGTTATCAAGTTTAGCGCCTCTCTTGACCACGGTTGCACCCATGGTGGCACGGTCGATAGTCGTGTTGGCACCGATTTCCACATCGTCCTCCAGGATGACGATACCCACCTGAGAGATTTTCTCGTATGTGCCGTCCTCCTTAGGAGCGAAGCCGAAGCCGTCGCCACCGATGATAGCACCGCCCTGCACAATGCAGCGGTTGCCGATGCGACAGCCATGATAAATCTTCACGCCGGGATAGAGGATCACATAGTCACCCAGGGTCACACCGTCACCCACATAGACCTGCGGATAAATCTTCACGTTCTTGCCAATGGTGACACCCTCTCCGATGTAAGCAAATGCGCCGACATAAACGTCATCGGGCAGGGTAGTGCCCTGTCCCACGTGAATGGGCTGCTCTACACCATGTTTCTCGGGGCGCTGACTGTTGACGAAGTTCAGCAGGTCGGCCAGCGTCTTGTAAGGGTCGTCCACGCGTATGAGTGTAGCCTTAACCTCTTGTTCAGCCACAAAATCCTTTCTCACCAGGATAGCCGATGCCTGGGTGGTATAAACGAAATGCGTGTATTTTGGATTAGCAAGGAACGTCAGGCAACCTGGCGTGGCTTCCTCGATTTTTGCATAGTTGTTAATCACAGTAGAGGCATCGCCATCGACCGTGCCATTAACCATCGCTGCAAGTTGTTGTGCAGTAATCTCCATGATGTAGTTATATATTGACTAGTCTAATATTTCAAAATCGGGCGCAAAATTACTGAAAAATGAGGGGAAAGCCAAATTAATTTGAGCTTTTCCGAGTGCTAAGTAATTTCGGCGGCGCCAAAATTACGAAAAAATCATGATGTTAGCCATACATTATTAAATAAAAAGCCAAAAAGGACAATATATTGTCCTTTTAGTACTTTGCAATGGCCGCGATTGGGGCTTTATTTTGCACTGCGCTTGAGCAGGTCTGCAATCTTGGCCTCGATGACCTGTGGTTCCTGCAGTCCCATGATGGTCTGGTATTCGCCCTTGGGCGTGATGAACATCAGCATGGGAATAGCCTCTACACGGAATTCCTGTGCCAAATCAGGCTCCTGATCAACATCCACGCGCTTAAATATTACCTCTCCCTTGTGGTTCTTCTCGATTTCGTCAAGGATGGGTGCCAACTGCTTGCAGGGACCGCACCAGGTAGCATAGAAATCAACGACCATCGGTTTAGTGGTCATGATGGTGGTCTGCTTGGCCCATTCGCCTTGGCTTTCAACATCTTCACCAGGGGCGATCATTTCACTCTGGTTGGCTTGAGCTTGGTCAGAGGCGTTATTGTCCTGATTGTCAGTCTTGTTGTTGCATGCGGCAAGTGTAAGCAGTGCCGTCAAGCATATCAATAACTTCTTCATTCTTGTATCTATTAACTATAAACTGTTAACTATAAACTATTAACTAACCAGCTTCCCTTTTCCTTGACGGGTAATTGTGGGTTCGCCGCTAGTGCAATCCACAATGGTCGAAGGCATGAGTTGGCCACGTCCGGCATCAATGACGATATCCACTTGTGACTCAAAAGCTTCGGCCATCAGTCCTGGCTCGCAGCGGTAATCCTCGTCGTCCCCAGGCACCGAAGTCGTGAGGATGGGTCCTCCCAGCGTGCGGACAATCGACAGGGCGATGTCATTGTCAGGGATACGGATACCCACAGTTCTGCGGCCTTTGAAGGCTTTTGGCAACTTGGATAAAGCAGGGAAGATGAAGGTAAACGGGCCGGGCAGGTTGGACTTCATCATCCTGAACTGGGTGTTGTCAAACTTGGCATACTGAGCCACTTGTGAGATGTCATCACAGATGATGGACAGATTGGTCTTGGCCGACTTCATCTCCTTCATGGAGCAGATGCGCTCGATGGCTTGGTTGTTGAGTGCGTCACAGCCCAACGCATACACGGTATCGGTCGGGTAGATGATGAGGCCGCCATCCTTGAGGGTCTCCACCACCTGATCGATGTAGCGCTGGTTGATGTTCTTTTCAATAATCTGTAAAATTTCCATATTCAGTTATCTGTTATTAAACTACTAATTTCGCTAATTAAACTAATTAAATTGGTTACACAAAACAATTAATTCGTAAAAATTCGTGTAATTAGTAGTTTACTTAGCTAAAGTCTATGATTCCAGTTTCCACATTGGTCGCGTGGGCATATTTCTTGAGCAGAGCTGCCATCCAGTCCACGGCCTCTTCAAGCGGCATCTCGGGAGCGAAGGCATTGATGTTGATCTGCGCCTTGACGGTCTGCTCGGTGAACTTGGTGCGTTCCTCGTCACTCGTCGGGGTGGCAATGGGACCCATCGCATCCCGATAGACAGGCATCCCTTCGATGTTGAGCACGCCACGCCCGATGCCGTTATACACATCTTCGGCGGTGCCCACGCTCATGGTCAAGGTGTCGCCCACGATGCGGTCACCATCCAGACCGCTGATGGCATATCCGCTCTTGATGGACACCAGATTGACCACGTCGATGAGTGTAGTCAAGCGGTAGATGCCCAAGCCTCGGATGATGCGGCGGCACAGGGCTTCGCTCGACACGCGGTAGCGGCTGGGATCTTTGCCCAACGTTTTATACAAATGTCGAGTGCCTGCAATGGCAGGTCGCTGGTTGATTTCCAGCAATTCGTAGCGCTCATTGATTTCGCTGGCAGCCGCCTCAATCTCGGCCCACAGTTCATCGCAGGTGGGGTCGTTGACCACATCCGCGCTGATAAGTCCGATGCGGCATGCAGGGCACGCATCCAGTATTCGTGGATCAATTTTGACTTGAATCATTGCTATCGTTCAAATTTTCGCCGCAAAGTTACTACTTTTAGATAAAATAAACTAATTTTGTCCCTATGATGAAAAAGGCAATAGTAATATTTATGGTGTTGATGGCTGTGGCCTCCACCATGCAGGCAAAGAATATGTTATCAGAAGAGACAACCAAACGCATCGACGAGGTCTTCGGTGCAGTGTATAACAACCCCGATGAGCCGGGCGCCGCCGTGCTCATCATGCAGGGCAATGACACCCTTTACAGCCATTGCTTTGGCCTGGCCGACATGGAGACCAAGTCTCCCGTGACCTTTGCGACCAACTTCTGCATCGCCTCGGTATCCAAGCAGTTCTCAGCAGTGGCATTGCTGCAACTGGCCGAGCAGGGTGTCTTATCGCTTAATGACCCCTTGTCGAAGTTCTTCCCTGAGTTCCAGGCACCATTTTTCAAGGATATCACCTTGCATCACATCATGAGCCATACGTCGGGCATCCCCGATGCGCGTCCCCGCAACGACCGCAATTTCGTCCTATATAGCACCGATGTCACTTCGGTGGGTTACATGAAGACGCTTGATCACCTGAATTTCCAGCCGGGTACGCAATACGAGTACATCAACCCCACGTTCCAGTTGATTTACCAGATTGTGGAACGCGCCACGGGCATCCCCTTCGAGACCTATATGCAAGAGAACGTCTTCAATAAGGCGGGCATGCTGACTTGCCGTTACTTTGAGCCTGACCGCAACATAACCTGCATGGCACACGGCTACGAGCGTGATGATATGGCCCAGTGGCAGGAGTATGACTACGGCGAAGAGAGTTTCTTTGGCACCAAGGCCGATGGCGCGCTGTACTGCTCCATCAACGACTTCGTGAATTGGGAACGTGCCCTGCGTGACAACAAGGTGTGGACAGCGGCCAGCAAGCGCTTGGCTTACAATCCCTGGATTCAGATTCCAGCGGATGCCGAGTACGGCTACCAGCTTAACACGGGCTATGGCTACGGCTTCTTCGTGCAGGACCTGCCGCAGCGTCCCACCCACGTCTATCACTTGGGCGACAACGGCGGTTTCACGATTTACGCAGGCAAGATCCCCGAGCGAGACCTCATCTTCCTCTTCTTCTCAACCCGCCCCGACATCGACCGCCTCGCCATGGTCAACCAAGTCTATTCCATCCTCGGAGTCCTGTAAACAACTACAACAACGTTTTTTATAGAAGGAAAACAATAAGTACAATAAATACAAAATTGCTCCCCTCTACACACTGGATAGCATTGTATTTGTTGTGTTTATTGTCTTCTTTTTCTTTATGTGGGCTGCATTTCGTTGTTTTATATCATCGTTACACAATGGATAGCATTGTATTTGTTGTATTTATTGTCTTCTTTTTTTTATGGTTTCATTACGTTGTTTTTTACGAAATGTGGGCTATTTATTAGGTTTATGACGAGATAATGGCTATATTTGCAACAAAATAACAAATATCGAGCAATAATAACCTTTAAAACCAATGAACAATGAAACATCCAAGACTATTCAATCGTCTCCTTCGTGAGACAACGGGCCGCTGCCTCATGCTACTGTTGATGGCACTACTTTGCACCCCATCAGCATTAGCCTATAGTTTTTATGCCTTGAATGCAGATGGTAAAAAAATCTATTATAACATTATTACAGGAACTCATACTTTGGAGGTCACAAATGATGGTACATTAAGCTATGCGCTGTATTTTTCTGGCGACTATGTAATCCCAAGCACAGTGGAATACGGTGGGTTCACTTATACTGTAACACGTATCGGCGAAAAGGCTTTTTATCATGGATCTAATGTCACTTCGGTTACACTGCCCAATACAATTATATCCATTGGACAAGAAGCATTTGCTGGTTGTGGTATAACAAGTTTAACTATACCCGAGAGTGTAGAACAAATCGATTATGGTGCTGTTTCTAATGATTATAATAATCCAAGTATTAGTTTAAGGACTCTCTATTATAATGCTAGGCATGCAGAAGGTAGTGGGCACACATATTGGCCTTATCCTAATAAACCACTTTACTATGGTCCTTTTAACCTTGGGAGCAATTGTGAGGTGATTATTGGCAATGAGGTTGAGCATATACCTGATCATTTTGTCAGTAGTAGTTGGATAAAATCTATTCACATCCCATCAAATGTGACAAGTATTGGAGAATATGCCTTTAGGCAATGTGATAGTTTGAGATCGATTATTCTTCCAAGCGGCATCTACAGCATTGGCACGGGAGCTTTTGATGGTGTCACTAAGATTACAACGGTTGTTGCTGAAATGGTGGCACCACCAGAGGTGGATTCAAGTACTTTCCCATTCCGTAGCAACGCGATTCTCTATGTCCCTGTTGGCTCGTTATCCAATTATGCTTCCGCTGAAGTGTGGAACGAGTTCAAGGAAATCAGGGAACCGAATAGATTATTATTTGCAGACCCTCAGGTAGAGGCTATCTGTGTAGCTAATTGGGATACTGATGGTAATGGCTATCTCGACCAATTGGAGGCATATATGGTGGCTGACATAGGATTAAGCTTCCAAGGATTAACGCAAATCACTTCCTTCAATGAATTGAATCATTTCACAGGAATAAGTAAGATTCCTGATGATGCCTTTGCTGGTTGCAGCAATCTGACGGCCATCACCTTGCCTGAAAGTGTGAAAGCCATCGGCAACAATGCGTTTCTAGAGTGCTCAAGTCTATCCTCCATAGTTTTCCCAACATTAGTGAAAACCATCGGCAATAGTGCATTCGAGGGATGCTCTAGTTTGGCTTCCATCAATAATTTCTCTACAATATCATCGATTGGAGAGAGGGCTTTTGCTAACTGTACGAGCTTGACATCCATTGAAATCACGAATAATACTACAGTCGAGAGTAGCGCTTTCCAGGGTTGTACGGGAGTGACGACAGTCAACTATAATGCAACCACAATCAAAAACAATACTTTTATGGGTTGCACTAGCCTTAACTCCGTGACTTTGGGGAACAAGGTGACTGGCATTCAAGAAGGTGCATTCAAGGATTGTATAACACTGACAAACATTATCATTCCAGGAAATGTCGTTAGCATAGGTGGTTTTGAGGGTTGTACATCGTTGTCGTCAGTTACGTTTAGGGCGGGTACGAAATACATTATCAATAACACATTTAAGGACTGCTCTTCGCTAACCAAAATTAATCTTCCCAATGGTTTGCTATTAATCGGCGAGAGCGCTTTTCAGGGCACAGAGCTTACAGGCATCAATATCCCTTCTACTGTGACCTCCATTCAGAGCAACGCTTTTGCTAATTGCCCCGATTTAGAGACAGTCACTGTCAATTGGGCTACTCCAATTTTCGTTCCTGCCGATGCCTTCCCCAACCGAACCAATCAGGGACTGTATGTTCCCGATGGCACTAAGGGTATTTATAAGGTAGCCGATGTGTGGAAAGACTTTATGTGGATATATGACCCCTACTACTTTGAGCCATATGCTGTGCTCTCGGATGATGGTAAGACGTTAACTTTCTATTATGATACCGAGATGGACATGCGCACTGGGACAACATACTACTTGAACGAGGCGGAACAGAATCCTGATTGGTATAGTGACGGCAGCTATTCAAATGTCACGGCTGTAGTATTCGATTCCTCGTTTGCAGCGGCACGTCCAACAACGACCGCCAACTGGTTTAACGGGATGAGCCTTTTGGAAAGCATCTCGGGCATCGAAAACTTGAACACAAGTGGGGTGACAACGATGTCGCAGATGTTTGCTGGCTGTTCAAGCCTTGAGAGTATAGACCTCAGCCATTTCAATACGTATAAGCTTGTAAATATGAGCCGCATGTTCTGGCAATGTGGTAGCTTGACAAGCCTTGACTTGAGCAACTTGAACACAAGCAAGGTTGAAAACATGAGTTGGCTGTTTGGCTATTGTAATGGACTTGAAAGTATTGACATGACTGGCTTGAACACGTCAAGTGTGACAACGATGATGGGTATGTTTATTAACTGCAGCAGTTTGACGGAACTCGATCTGACCTCCTTCAACACTCAGCAGGTGACGAATATGGGCACCATGTTCACCAGTTGTACCAGCCTGCAGACCATTTATGTGGGCGATGGCTGGAGTACGGCAGGCGTGACCAATTCATCAAACATGTTCTATAACTGCACTAGCCTTGTCGGTAGCATGGGCACGACTTATAATGCAAGTCATGTTAATGCCGCCTATGCCCACATCGACGGTGGATCCAGCAACCCCGGCTACTTCAGCGAGAAGCCTCAATATTTGCGTGGCGACGTGAACAATGACGGTGGTGTGACCATTGCTGATGTGACATCACTCATCGACTATCTGCTTGGTGGAGATGCCAGCCTGATCAATTTCAGCGCTGCCGACTGCAACTTGGATAGCGGCGTGACCATTTCCGACGTCACCTCCCTGATCGACTACCTCCTGAGCGGAGCATGGGCTAACTAGTTAATAGATAATATATGATAGATGGCATCCGCACTCAAAAAGAATGCGGATGCCGTTGTATTTGTTGTGTTTATTGTCTTCCTTTTAGCTGTTGTGGCTTGATGATGAGGTTGTCGGTGGTCATGCGTTGCATGTATTGCTGGATGAAGGATTTCATGTGGCGCTGCATGCTGTCGAGGGTGTCAGAAGGCATGATCGGGAGGACGTTATGGCTAAAGGTGGAGTCGGTGCGGTATTTGTAGGCAGCGGTGACCTGCTTGCCGTCGAAGTGCAGGGCGTAATCTCCCCAAACATACTCATAGCTGCTGGACTCGGGCAGCCAGTGAAGGGCAAAGCCCTCATTGGCGGAGGGGTGGAGCATGTCGCGCCCAAAGGCGATATATGGCTGATCATAGTTCAGATAGCCAAGCACCGTCGGCATGATATCAATCTGTTGTACCACCTGCTCTTCGTCATAGCCGCGCAGTGACGGGTCGCCTGGGGCATAGAGGATGATGGGTACACAATAGTGGCCCAATGTAGTGCAGTAGAAGGGGTCGATCTGCTGGCTCACGTGATCGGCAGTGATGACAAACAATGTGTTGTTGAACCACGGTTGCTGGCTAGCAGTTTCAAAGAAGCGCTTCAAGGCATAGTCGGTATAGGCGATGCACTGCTGCAAGGGGCGTTCACCATGGGGGAAACGACCTTGGTACTTCTCGGGCACAACAAAGGGATCGTGGGATGATGCGCTGAACAAGGCGGTCATGAACGGCTCCTGCATCTTGCCCAACTGCTCGGCGAAGAA
The DNA here is from genome assembly GCA_947306175.1 of uncultured Prevotellaceae bacterium. Lineage (GTDB taxonomy): Bacteria > Bacteroidota > Bacteroidia > Bacteroidales > Muribaculaceae > Sodaliphilus. Next base: position 25,154 of record CAMZFV010000007.1, on the reverse strand, counting down.
CTGGAAAAACTCCTCATCCCAAATGGCCCATGTGCCGTCAAAATCCTCATTCCCGTTGAAATTGGGGTCGGCATTGTACTCGTCACGGCCATAATATCGCTGGAACCCTGTAGCGCGTGCAAAGGCCTGGAAACCCATCGAACCGTTCTGCGCTCCATGGAAGAAGGCAGTGGTGTACCCCTTGTTCTCGCCCAGTTCACGGGCCAGTCCCGACATGCTGTTCAGCGAGGCGGGCGTGAGGAACAGCGGCTCGACAAAATTTGGCAGCGATGACAGTACCGAGGGCATGCCCTCGATGCTCTTGCGGCCGTTGGCGTAAGAGTACCTATAGGTCATAGCGCTCGCCTCGATAAGTGAATCCAGGAAAGGCGTGAAGCCCTTGTAAGTGCCATCTCTCAGCGTCTTGTTATAGAAACCGATGTGCTGCTTGCTGTAGCTCTCCAGAATTATCACCACCACGTTACGGGGTGTGAATGCAGTTTGGCCAGTAGGCGTGTGGAGTGGGGTATAGAGGGCTGCGGCTTCCTCATCGCTCATGTAGTCAGGTACAACATAAGGCGTTTTCTTCAAAGTGCGGAAGATGGAAAATGGCGTGTTCAGCACGATACCCGTCTCGGCCGGCCGGTTGACATATTGATTGGCATTGCTGATGGTGATGGGGCGGGTCGCCTTGGTAAATCCGCCACGTATCGCACCAATGCACAACGGGACAGCCACCAGCAAGGCAACAATTTGAACGATGTAATATCTTACTGTAGAGACGCAAAATTTTGCGTCTCCCGTTTGGGCGTTGACAGAGACGCAAGATTTTGTGTCTCTACAGGGCCTGAACAATTTCCAGAACGCCCAGGTCACCAGGGCTGCCAGCAGTACCAGATACCAATGACTCAGGAACTGACCGCCGAAGATTTTCAACATTTCGCTTGTTTCCTCGTTACTGAACTCGGCAAACACCGATGCTGTGGTGCGCTTGCCCGTAAACGGGAAATAGACGCAGTCCATCAGATTCATATACACGGCGATGCTGTTCACAATCGTGTATATCCATCTTGCCACCCGATAGAAGCCAGGCCGCTCCTTCCAGTGCAACGGCAAGAGGAACATCAGTAGAATGATGGCATTGGTATAGAGGATAGCGGGCGTGTCAAACAGCAATCCGGCGCCAAACAGTTCCAAACCATGTCCCAGCGTCAGGGTGCCCGCATAGAGCGGCCAGTTGAGAGCGAGGAACACAACGCGGCACAGCGTGTAGGCAAGATAGACCACCAGCAGGTTCCACAACAGCCACAAAACTGGAGACGATGATATGGGAAGATGTCGTTTCATGGTGCAAAGGTAGTGCAGAATTCCGAGATTTTAATTAATTTTGCAGCCAAAATAAGATACTTCACAATGGCTGAAAACGCATTACTACAACGCCTTGACGGCTTGGATGCCCGATTTGAGGAAATCGGGACACTGATTACTGACCCCAATGTCATCGCTGACCAACGCCGTTATGTCAAACTGACCAAAGAATATAAGAGCCTGGAAACCCTGCTTAATGCCACTCACCGCTACCGCAAACTGCTCGAGGACATTGAGCAGGCCAAAGCCGTGCTTGACAATGAGACCGATGAGGATTTGAGAGCGATGGCACGCGAGGAAATCGATGCTAATCAGGCCGAAGTGCCCAAGCTGGAAGAGGAAATCAAGCTCTTGCTCATTCCCGAGGATCCTGAGGATAGTAAGAACGTGGTGCTCGAGATACGTGGTGGCACGGGTGGCGATGAAGCGGCGCTGTTTGCCGGTGACCTGGCCCGTATGTACACCCGCTATTGCGAGACCAAGGGCTGGAACGTGCAGATGTCATCTTGCAGTGAGGGGGCTGTGGGCGGCTTTAAGGAAGTCGTTTTCAGTATCACTGGCGATAATGTGTATGGCACGTTGAAATATGAGTCGGGTGTTCACCGCGTGCAGCGTGTTCCCGTCACCGAGACCCAGGGACGTGTTCATACGTCGGCCGCCAGTGTGGCTGTGTTGCCCGAGGCAGAGCCGTTTGATGTCCACATCAACGAGGGCGAAATCAAGTGGGACACCTTCCGCAGCGGCGGTGCCGGTGGTCAGAACGTGAACAAGGTAAACAGTGGTGTGCGTCTGCGCTACATGTGGACGAACCCCAACACGGGCGAGCAACAGGAAATCCTCATCGAGTGTACCGAGACCCGCGACCAGCCCAAGAACAAGGAGAGGGCACTGGCACGATTGCGCACCTTCATCTACGACCACGAGCATCAGAAGTATGTGGATGATATTGCCTCGCGTCGCAAGACCCTTGTTTCGACAGGTGACCGTTCCGCCAAAATCCGCACTTACAACTATCCGCAGGGCCGTATCACCGACCACCGTATCGGTTACACGATCTACAACCTGCCTGCCTTTATGGACGGCGACATCCAGGACTGCATCGACCACCTCATCGTGGCCGAAAACGCCGAGAAACTCAAGGAAGCCGAACTATAGGCATTATCGATTGTAATCGTACTAACAACTAAGGACTAAGGACTAAAAACTAACAACTATAATAAATGAAAATTGGAATCATTGTGGCGATGCGCAAAGAGCTGGACTTGCTCCTGCCGTTGCTGCACAACAGTGAGGAGAGCTGCATGAGCGGCTTTGAGTTCCACCGCGGCACGGTGGGGAAGCATGACGTGATGGTGATGCAATGTGGCATCGGCAAGGTGAATGCCGCTATGGGCGCATTGATGCTGGTCAACCATTTTGCCCCAAACTATGTCATAAACAGCGGTGTGGCCGGAGGCGCAGACCCGTCAGTCAATGTGATGGACGTGGTGGCCGGTGCTCGCGTCGCCTATCATGACGTGTGGTGCGGTCCAGAGAGCGAATTGGGACGCGTTCAGGGCTTGCCCCTATACTTTGAGGGCGCCCAGCGTTTGCTTGATCTTATTCCAGACCGTGATGACATCCACAAGGGCCTTATCTGCTCTGGCGACCAGTTTATCGACAAGAAAGAGGACGTGGATCGCATCAAGGGCAATTTCCCCGATGCTTTGGCCGTGGATATGGAGTCGGGAGCTATCGCCCAGGTGTGTCATTTGTGCAAAGTGCCCTTCTTGGCCCTGCGTGTCATCAGTGATTCTCCAGGCGCCAGCCACGACAATACACGCCAATACCTTGACTTTTGGGATGACGCCCCCCGCGAATCGTTCAACATTGTAAAAGACATCATAACTGAACTATAACCAGCTGCTATCAACTAAGGACTAAGGACTAAAAACTTACAACTCAATATGGAAAAAATCGCAAGTTTCAAGATTGACCACACGCGTCTGCTGCGGGGCATCTATGTTTCCCGCAAAGATTACTTGGAGGGTGGTGATGTGGTGACAACGTTTGACATCCGCATGAAGTTGCCCAATCGTGAGCCCGCTGTGAGCCAAAGTGCCCTACACACCATTGAGCATCTGGCAGCTACCTACCTGCGCAACCACAAGCAGTGGGGTGACAAGATCATCTATTGGGGACCCATGGGCTGCTGCACAGGCAATTATCTGCTGCTCAAGGGCGATCTAGAGAGTCATGACATCGTGCCACTGATGCAGGAATTGTTCCACTGGGTCTCAGAATTTGACGGTGAAATTCCCGGTGCCAATGCCCACGACTGCGGCAACTACATGCTCAACAACCTGCCCATGGCCAAGTGGGAAGCCCGCAAATACTACATCGAAGTCCTCCAGAACATCCAACCCGAAAACCTCGTATATCCCGAAGATTGAGATATAATAAAACTATAAATTACGCCAATTACATATTTGTATAATTGGCGTAATTTGTTGTTTATATAGGTTGTGTTACAACTCTATTGCGTCTTTGACCTTCTCGGGCAGGAGAGCAAAGTCAAGCACATCTTTAATGGTGTTGACGTAGTGGAAGGTCAATCCTTTCAGATAAACCTCGTTGATTTCCTCGATATCCTTGCGGTTATCCTTACACAAGATAATGTCCTTGATGCCGGCACGTTTGGCAGCAAGGATTTTTTCTTTGATACCGCCAACGGGTAATACCTTGCCGCGAAGGGTGATTTCGCCTGTCATGGCCAGATGGTCTTTCACTTTGCGCTGAGTGAACGATGAGGCCAGCGAGGTCACCATTGTCACACCTGCCGACGGGCCGTCCTTGGGGATGGCGCCCTCAGGCACATGGATGTGGATATTGTACTTGTCAAACAGGTTTGGGTCAATGCCTAGAAGCGAGCAATGCGAACGCAGGTATTGTAACGCAATCACGGCCGATTCCTTCATCACGTCACCCAGATTTCCCGTCAAGGTCAATTTTTCGCCTTTGCCTCGCGCCAGCGAAGACTCCACAAACAGGATTTCGCCACCTACGGCGGTCCAGGCAAGACCAGTCACCACGCCGGCAAATTCGTTGCCCTCATACTTGTCGCGGCTGTAATCCGGAGCTCCCAAGTATTCCTTCAGGTCTTCCACCTTGATGCTTGTGGGGTAGGGATCACCACTAGCCTTGTGGCGGGCGACACGGCGCAGAACCGTGGCGATTTTCTTCTCCAGCTGGCGTACGCCCGACTCGCGGGTATAATCCTCGATCATTTTTAAGATGACTTGTTTTCCAAACTTGATTTCATTCTTCTTGAAACCATTCTCGGTCAATTCCTTGGGGACGAGATGGCGCTTGGCAATCTCCAGTTTCTCCTCGGGAATATAACCGTTGATTTCTATCACCTCCATACGGTCGAGTAAGGGACGGCTTACGGTCGCCAGACTGTTGGCCGTAGCAATGAACAAAATCTTTGACAGGTCATAATCCACGTCAAGGTAATTGTCATGGAAGTGGCCATTCTGTTCGGGATCCAGTACCTCAAGTAATGCCGATGAAGGGTCGCCCTTGAAGTCTTGACCCACCTTATCAATCTCATCGAGCACGATGACGGGGTTGTTGCTGCCGCACTTACCCAATGCGGCGATGATACGTCCAGGCAGGGCGCCGATGTATGTCCGACGGTGTCCACGTATCTCGGCCTCATCATGCAAGCCACCCAACGAAATGCGGGCATACTCACGGTGAAGGGCGTCGGCAATGGATTTGCCTAACGAGGTCTTGCCGACACCGGGAGGGCCATAGAGGCACAGGATGGGCGCCTTGAGGTCGCCACGCAGCTTGAGCACTGACAGATGCTCAAGGATGCGGTCTTTTACCTTCTCCAGGCCATAATGGTCATTGTTGAGTTTCTCCTCCACCTTCTTGAGGTCGAAATTGTCCTCGGTGTAGGTCTCCCAGGGCAGGTTGAGCATGACATCGAGATAGGCGTATTGAACTGAATAATCAGGCGTCTGAGGATTGAGGCGCTCCAGTTTGCGCAATTCCTTGTCAAATTGCTTCTGAATCTCTTCGCTCCATTTCATCTTGGTGCTGCGCTCATGCAACTCCTCGATGTCATCGATGTCGGTACCAAGTTCTTCCTGGATGGTGCGGATCTGCTGTTGCAGGAAATGTTCGCGTTGCTGCTGTGACAGGTCTTCGCGGGTGCGGGACTGGATATTGGCCTTGATTTCCACCAGTTGTTCTTCTCGGGTCAGCAACGAATAGAGCAGGTAAGCGCGTTTCTTGATGTCACGCTCTTCCAGCATGTGCTGTTTCTGGTCGGGATCAAAGGCGATATTGGTTGCCAGGAAGTTCATCAGATACATGGGATTATCGATGTTCTTCATCGCAAAGGCCAATTCACGCCCGTTATTGCCCATATTGCGCAACATGCGCAAGGTGACCTCGGCGATTGACTGCATCAACATTTCAAACTCCTTGTCACCAGCCAGCGGCAACTTGTCCTCGACCAGCATGACCGAACCGCGCAGGTAAGGCACTACCTGAGCAATATGGTCCAGCTTACATGCCGAACGTCCTTGCAGGATGACATTGGTAGAACCATCAGGCAGTTCCAGGATTTTGACGATGGTAGCGATGGTGCCATATCGGTACAGGTCGCGCTCCATGGGGTCATCAATGCGGTTGTCCTGTTGGCAGATTACAGCAATCGAATTGTGCCTTTCCTCTGCCTCCTTGATGAGGCGCATCGATTTCTCGCGTCCCACGCTGACAGGCATGGTCATAGCAGGGAACAAGACCATGTTGCGCAGTGGCAAGATAGGGATGTCCTCAGCCTTATTATCTTGTATGTCAGTGCCGTCATTCACTTCGTGAATCTCAGTAATGATGGGAACAACACGAGCTCCACCATCATTAAAGTCAGCATCAATATTATCGAATAAATCAATCATATACAGTCAATATTAAGCCTATTGCCGACATGTCGGCACATTTAGCGCGCAAAAATACAAAAAAACCACTTAACGGACATCACATCCAACTACTGATTTATAAAAAATTCACAAAACAAGCGGCCCTGAAAGACAAGGCCGCTTGTAGTTAAAGATTAGACTTTATTGATTAAAGACCCTCAAGAAGCAGGTCAATCAATGTCGTAGCATCAGCTACCGATACAACAGTATCGCCATTTACATCGGCAGCATCCAGGTTGATGGGCTGAGGATCAGCACCTAACAAGTAGTCAATGAGCGTGGTGACATCGGCAATGCTCGTGGTGCCATCGCAGTTGATGTCAAAACCAGTCTGATCGGCAGGAATGATGATCACGTCCATACCAGGAGTGGTGTGGATGTTCTCATCGGTAGGCATCGAATAGATACCGATATTGCTACCGGCGCAAACCAGGTTTCCGGCATAGTCAAATCCCATCTGGAAGATAGAGCCGGCGCTGGTGCGGGCATCAGCCTTGTAAGAGTACTTGGGCGTGATGTCAGGAGTGTCGCCATCCCAAGTCAAGTCGAAGAACTGCAAGATACCGCTACCGTCATTAACGACAAGCATGTCGCAAGCGTCGTTGATGGCAAATGAGCGTTCGCTACCATTGAGTATATCAGGATAGGGTGAGAGACCTGAGTTAAACTTAATGTTTCCATTGTTATCCAAGAAGAGCAGCGAAGGAACGGAAGAAGTGTTCTGGCCGGCAGAACGATACTGGCCTACCCAAACGCCACGGCCCTGACCGTCGGGAATAACATTGCCATTACCATTGGCTTCATACGCACCGATGTCAAAGATTTGGCTGGGAGCTGTTGACCAGGTATCTACTACACTGCCATCAGGTTGGCCAATGTTGTAAACGCCAACGATGTTGCCCTTATTTGACGTTGCACCAATCATGTCCTCAAGATAAACATATAACTTGGTATCGGCGCCAGTGCCATAGATGCCTACACCAGGTGTCGAAGAACCAACGGCCACGCCGTCTTTGGTGATTAAACCGTTACCGTCACGTATGCCTTTGAAGAACTCAGTCCAAGTTCCTTCAAGATTCTCAGGATCTGCAATGTACACTCCTGAGGTGGGATCTCCCCAATCAGGAACATAGAGCCTACCGTTCTCATCAAGCGCCATGCGGCAATTGTTGCGCCATGCATGGTCGCCCCTGTAAACCTGGCTACTTACGCGGGTGCCGTTGACGTCATACAGATAGACACCGTTTGAAGTGCTGGTGCTGTTGATACGGTTACCTGCATAGATGGTACCCATCTTGGGACTTGCCGGTGATTTATCTACAGCGACATAAAGCTGGCCACTGTAGGTGGGACCAACCTCGTTGATGCGTTGGATGGTGGTGATGGGATCACCCTCAACGGTAACAGCCCAAGTCAATGTGCTGCCAGGTTCTACGCCCTCAAGTTCACTGACGTTGATGGTGACAGTGTTCTCGCCTTCCTGTACATTAGGTACATTGACGGTAGCAACAGGTGTGCCCTGTTCATCATAGAAAGTGATGTAGGCATTCTTAGCAGCGTCATTAGAATTGAAAGTGAACTGATCGCCCTCCATCTTCAGGCCATAAGCATAGATACCCTTGACTACGGGCTGTGCTGCCGAGTTGGCCTGCCACTCGGTCATCTTGTTATCTTGCATCAAGTACAAGTAGATGTCACCGTCCTTAACATTAGCACCTGTGCCCATGAACTGGCAAGCGAGCGGGTCAAGGTCAGTATTGGTGGTAGCAACGAGTGCGGCCTGGTCCAAACCTGCTGTGATGTCATACAGTTTGATACCGCCCACATTGACTGCATCATCCCTGCTTACAGCAACATAAGGTGTTACCATGAACTGATGCTGAGCATACTTGAAGAATGAAGCACCCTTTACAGGAGTATCGGTGGCGTCACCGTTGAAGCGACCAACAACTTCGCTGTTGGTTTTATCAACATCAGCGGGATCTACCTCCATAATCAGAGTGTTCTCGCCATCGACCATCACTTGGTCATCGTTGCGCGGTGAGATAAGAATCTGCGGCACACCGATCTTGTCCCTAGTGAAGTTGCTGGCTGCAGTAATTGTACTCTCGGTATAGATCGAGCCGGCAATTTGATTATTGATGATACTCAGTTTCAGGAATCTCATGCCACCAGCGCTGGAAGCGCCATCATTGGTACCCATGATATTTACCAGGCAGTTGTCGGCTGCTCCATCGATGGCGAGCGTCTGGGCGCGATAGTACAAGAAGTTGGCTGAACTCTGGGTGGTTACCCACTGGATGGGATCACTGTCAAAGTCTGCCCACTTGTACAGGCGCAGCGTGCCACGCTCAAAGCCTGAATTGACATAATCCGGGCCATACTGGGTCTGCACGCAGTTGATACCCACGAGTTGTCCGTCAGCAGTGAAGGCGATGTCATTCAAGCGGCTGTAGAAACCAGCATTATTAGGCTCGGCGGGAGCAACATTGACAATGCTCAGTTCCTTCACAATCACCTTATCAATATTGTTGATCAGGTAAACGTGAGGCGTTCCATCGGCTGAGTTAGTCAGCACAACGGTGCTGTCGCCGCGAACGAGCATACGCTTGATGGTTCCGTCAATATCATACTCGGTACCTGCATCATGCGTGAGTTCAAGGCTGCTTGGTGCAGTGACATATCCGGGCAATTCGGGCTCAGGATAGTTAGGATACTGATCTGTAGAAGGCTCATATTCAGCAGCCTCGAGCAAGGGAACAGCATAGGTCGTTTTGTTGGCTTCGACAACAAGATTACCAGCAGCCTTAGCAATCAGTGCCGTCCACTCGTTGTCAACAGTACCCTCGGTGTATTCTCCCAGGGGTTTGTATCCTTCGGCCTGTACTGCCAGTGTATAGGTGCCGGGATCGAGATCCTCAAATACGAACACACCGTTGTAATTCTGATCGGTAGTGTAACGTGCCACCTCTTGACCATTCTTATACAAGATAACTACGGCGCCGTTAATGGGTGCCCACTGGTCCATCGATGAGGGGTTGTAGTTATACAGGTTATGAACAAGATGCTCATGAACATCTTTCACCGTACCCATAATGTATCCCTTGCTCTCTGGCGTGAGGCCAAAGTACTGGGCAATACCACGGGCAATGCGAACACCTTCCTGATGGCAATAGTCCATATTCAATGCACGGTGACGTGCAGGTTGGTAGGTATGGAAGTAGCCTTCAATCAGGAAACCGGGAACTCCATGCCTCAACACGACCAGGGATCCAGTGTAAGAAATACCGGTGTTGGGATCCACACGGGTGCCCGAACTGCTATAGAAACTCATATCACCACGCACATTACTGCTAGTAGGACTGTAGTTTGTCATCGGGTCAATCTCGTTAGTATAGAATATAGGCCAACAAGTTAATCCCATATCACGACTGCCAGGAGAGAGATCTTGACCAGAGCCATCATAACCGCGATAAAGTATCAGCGGATAGTTGGTCGAGGTGCCGTCTGTTAAGGCATTGGAGTGATGAGACAGGAACATGTCATAGTTACCGATTTCCACCTCCTCGCAAATCTCTGACAGAGGACGGTTGTACATCTCAGCATCGGCTGCTCCCGCAACATAGGGATACGGGCCGTTGTAGTACCTCGACATGGTGATGTTCTCTGGCTTGATGCCCATCTTAATCAGCGTGGCACGCGTCTGGAAGGATTTCCACAGGTTCGTGTTGCTCTCGTAGAAACCGTTGGTGTCGGGACGTCCCGTCTCAGGCAGGTTGGGGTAGGGAATGGTTGCCATTGGGCGGTCATTGGGTCCCCAGCTGCCGTGACCGGGATTCAGATAAATGCGGATCTCATCGGCCGTCTTGGCCTGCATTGCGCCTGCTGCCATGATGGCGGCTACGGCAAGTAATAATATCTTTTTCATAGCAGTCATCATTCGGTTACATTAATAATATATGCCTCGCCAGCGGGTGTGCTGAATACAATCTTGCCGGCAGCAGCGTGGGGATACATGGCGACGGTTTCATCGCCCGTCAAAGTCTGGGTCGTGCCGTCGAGCGTGGCAGCAACAATGGTCGAGGCGTAGATGAACTCGCCGTCGTCGAGGTCGATCATGCCCACTACGGTATTGTCGTCATACCATACCGGGGCGCGCATCTTGCCCACCTTGCGGACATTCTTGCCGTCAAGGTCGCACACGTATGCGCCATGGGCTGCCTGATAGAAGAGCACCTTGGTGCCATCAGGCGACAGCGAGGGCCACATGTAGCTGAAACCGCTGCCGTTAGGCGACAGGTTGCGGGTCTTGCCATTTACGGTGATCATCAGCTGGCCCTTGTCAATGGACAGCACAGGCAGATTCTGGGCCTTGGCATTGCCAATGGCCTTCTTGCTGAACTTGCCCTTGTTCACAACACCTGCGCTGGTGCCATTAATGTCATAACCCTGCAGGTCGCGCGTGGGCTTTACCAGCACCTGGCTCTGGCCTGTAGAGAGGTTGACGCTCTTGAGGGAAGACATGCGCAGATGCTTCTCGTTGAACGAGCCCTCTCGATACACGACGGTCTGGCCGTCGGGCGAGATCTTCACGTTGTGACCGGCACTGGGTGCGGTACTCAACACCTGGGTCTGGCTCGTGGCCAGGTCCAGCTTAGTCAGGCCCTGGTTGGTGGCGCTGGTCAGCAGCAGGTAGTCGCCCTGCGGGCTGATGGCAGCCACGGCTGCCTGCTCAGGCAGGTTGACCTTGTCAATCGAGGTCACATTCAATACCTGGGCAGAAGCACACAACGAGAAACCTAACGTCAATGCGAAAAGGAGTTTTCTCATCATAGAAGGTAAAAACTTAAAGTTAAACAAAATGGTTATTAAACTATCTATACGATATTTGCTTAATATAATGATTGCAGCAAAGATACTAAAAAATGTAAACAACAAATAAAATTCAATGATAATTAATCCGTTAAAAATGATAATTCCTGCAAACTCATGAATATATCCTTGTTTCAAATAAACAAGCGACCCGTTTTGAGTGGGCCGCTTGATCTTTTGAGGTTGAAACCAGTATTATGGTTACTTGATGACTTTAATGGCGTCGGAGGTTCCGTCGCTGTAAGTGCGGACAATAATGTTCACACCATCAATGGGCTGACGGTATTCAATACCACGGATATCGAAGTAACGCTCACTCACAATGGTCTTGTTCACATTGATTTCATTGACAGCACTGGGAACGACTACTACCTCAAATTCTCCACATGCAGGCGTGGTGTGGATGTTCTCCTCCGTCGGCAACGAGTAGATACCGATGTTGCCACCAGCACAAACCAGGTTGCCAGCATAGTCAAACGCCATCTGGAAGATGGATCCGGCTGAGTTGCGGGCATCGGCCCTATAGGAGTACTTGGGTGCGATAGCAGGCGTGTTGCCCTCCCAGGTCAGGTCATAGAACTGGAGAATGCCGGTACCGTCATTGACAACGAGCATGTCACAAGCGTCATTCACGGCAAATCCAGCACGGTCACTACCATTCAGCATGTCAATGTAAGGCGAGCGACCCGAGTTGAAGGTCAGGTTACCCTCATTGTCAACGAAGATGAGTGAGGGAACACTAGCGTCATTCTTGTCGGCAGCACGGTACTGTGCAATCCAGACGCCACGGCCTTGAGCATCGGCAATAACGTTACCGTTAGTGTTGAGCTGCAGGTAACCCACATCAAAATACTGGTTAGGAGCGGTTGTCCATGTATCAACGACACTGCCGTCGGGCTGGCCGATGTTGTAAACGCCCACACCATTGCCGAAGTCCTCAAGATATACATACAGCTTGGTGTCGGCACCGGTTCCGCCAATGGCTACACCGGGTGTAGACGAACCGATGTTCACGCCATTGTTGGTGATCAAACCATCGCTGTTGCGCGTTCCAACAAAGAACTCGGTCCAGATACCATCCATATTCAATGGATCAGCGATGAATACACCAGAAGTGCCATCGCCCCAATCGGGTACGTAAAGTTTACCTTGTGCATCCAGAGCCATACGGTAGTTGGCGCTCCAGTTGTGGGCACCACGGTAAAGATCATCGCTAGCGCGTTGACCCATCACGTCACAAACATAAACACCGTTGCTGGCACTGCCACTGGAAATACGGTTACCGGTGTAGATGGTACCCATCTTAGGACTCGACGGTGACTTGTCAACAGCGACAAACAGCTGACCGCTGTAGTTCTGTTCAAGCGGATTGATGCGCCTGATGGTCGTAATGGGATTACCCTCAAGGGTAACCGTCCAGTGCAACTTGTTATCGGTAACTTCGGGCAACGTCTTACAATCAATCTCGATACTGTTCTCTCCAGCAACAACATTAGGCACCTCAATAGTGGTTACCTCATTGCCGTCAATATCATAGAATGTGATATAGGCAGTCTGTGCTGCAGCATTGGCATTGAAGAAGAATGTATAGATATTGTTGTCATTGGTGAATCTCAAGTCGTAAGCAAATACGCCAGGCTCAACAGGTTGCTGCTCTGCAAAGGCCTGCCACTTGGTCATCTTGTTGTCCTGCATCAGGTACAGGTTGATGTCCTCGCCCTTGACATAGGCACCCGTTGACATGAACTGGCAAGCGAGTGGCTCAAGGTCGGTGTTGGTGGTGGCAACAAGTGCTGCCTGGTCAACACCAGCCGTGATGTCATACAACTTGATACCGCCGACATTGACAGCATTGTCATTACTTTCGGCAATGTATGGCATTACCATGAATTGGTGCTGGGCATACTTGAAGAAGGATGCGCCCTTAACGGGAATGTCGCGATCCTCTCCGGCAAATCGACCAACGACTTCGCTGTCGGTGCCATTGGCATTGGCGGTAGCAACTTCCATGATCAGCGTATTCTCGCCATCGAGCATCACTTGATCATCGTTGCGGGGCGAGAGTACGATCTGCGGCTCACCGATTTTCGTCTTGGTGAAATTGCTGCTGGCCGCAATGGTCTTCTCGGTGTAAACCGTGCTGGCAATCTGGCCACCGGTGATATTCAGTTTGAGGAACCTCATGCCTCCTGCGCTGGAAGCCGCATCATTGGTACCCATCAAGGTCACAACGCAGTTATTGGCTTCACCATCGATAGCGATCGACTGGGCGCGGTAGTAATAGAAGTTGGCTGAGTTCTGAGTGGTTACCCATTCGATGGGATCACTGTCAAAGTCTGCCCACTTGTACAGGCGCAGCGTGCCGCGCTCAAAGCCCTCATTCACCTGACCGTCACTAAACTGGGTCTGTAAGCAGTTGACGCCCACAAGTTGTCCGTCAGCAGTGAAGGCGATATCGTTCAGGCGGCTGTAGTAACCGGCATTGTTGGGCTCGGCGGGAGCTACATTGACAATGCTCAGTTCCTTAACGATAACCTTGTTGATATTGTTGATCAGGTAAACGTGAGGCGTTCCGTCCTCGGCATTGGTCAGCACAACGGTGCTGTCGCCGCGAACGAGCATACGCTTGATGGTGCCGTCAAACTCATAATCCGTACCATTGTCTCGGGTGAGTTCCAGTTTAACTGGAGCTTTCACATAACCGGGCAATTCGGGCTCAGGATAATTCTGGTATAAGTCAGTGGGGATTTCATAGTCTTCGGCCTCCAGCAGGGGAACTGCATAACTTGTCTTGTTGGCCTCAACAACGATGTCTCCTGCGGCTTTAGTGATGAGTTCTTGCCACTGGCTATCAACCGTGGCTTCAGTATATTCACCGAGGGGCTTGTAACCCTCTGCCTCAACGGACAGCGTATAAGTGCCGGGATTCAGATCCTCAAACACGAACACACCATTGTAGTTTTGGTCGGTGGTATAGCGTGCCACTTCCTCACCATTCTTATACAGGATGACAACGGCGCCATTGACGGGAGCCCACTGGTCCATTGATGTGGCATTGTACTTGTACAGGTTGTGAATCAAATGCTCATGCACGTTCTTGACGGTACCCATGATATAGCCCTTGTCATCGGGAGTGAGACCGAAATATTGACCGATACCGCGAGCGATGCGCATACCTTCCTGGTGACAATAGTCACTATTCAACGCACGATGGCGAGCGGGCTGGTAGGTATGGAAATAACCCTCAATCAGGAAACCGGGGGCGCCATGTTTAAGCACGCCCAGATAACCAGTGTAGGCTTGACCTGTATTGGGATCGACACGGGTCGATGAACTGCCGTAGAAATCAATATCACCACGGATGTTGGGATTGTTGGGACCATAATAGTTCATCGGGTCAATCTCGTTGGTATAGAACAGCGGCCAGCATACTGATGCCATGTCGCGGCTACTAGGAGCATAATCTCCACCAGCTCCGTCCTTGCCACGATACAGAATCAGCGGATAGTTGGTCGATGTGCCGTCGGTTGAAGCGTTGGAGTGGTGCGACAGGAACATATCGTAGTTGCCCACTTCCACCTCCTCGCATATCTCTGACAAGGGACGGTTATACATCTCAGCATCGGGTGCTCCCGCAACATAAGGGTACGGACCATTGTAGTACCTCGACATGGTGATGTTCTCGGGCTTGATACCCATCCTGATGAGGGTTGCACGCGTCTGGAAGGATTTCCACAGGTTCGTGTTGCTCTCGTAAAAACCGTTGGTGTCGGGACGTCCCGTCTCGGCAAGCATGGGGTAGGGAATGGTCGCCATCGGACGGTCATTGGGTCCCCAGCTGCCGTGACCGGGATTCAGATAAATGCGGATCTCGTCGGCCGTCTTGGCCTGCATTGCGCCTGCTGCCATGATGGCGGCTACGGCAAGTAATAATATCTTTTTCATAGCAGTCATCATTCGGTTACATTAATAATATATGCCTCGCCAGCGGGTGTGCTGAATACAATCTTGCCGGCAGCAGCGTGGGGATACATGGCGACGGTTTCATCGCCCGTCAAAGTCTGGGTCGTGCCGTCGAGCGTGGCAGCAACAATGGTCGAGGCGTAGATGAACTCGCCGTCGTCGAGGTCGATCATGCCCACTACGGTATTGTCGTCATACCATACCGGGGCGCGCATCTTGCCCACCTTGCGGACATTCTTGCCGTCAAGGTCGCACACGTATGCGCCATGGGCTGCCTGATAGAAGAGCACCTTGGTGCCATCAGGCGACAGCGAGGGCCACATGTAGCTGAAACCGCTGCCGTTAGGCGACAGGTTGCGGGTCTTGCCATTTACGGTGATCATCAGCTGGCCCTTGTCAATGGACAGCACAGGCAGATTCTGGGCCTTGGCATTGCCAATGGCCTTCTTGCTGAACTTGCCCTTGTTCACAACACCTGCGCTGGTGCCATTAATGTCATAACCCTGCAGGTCGCGCGTGGGCTTTACCAGCACCTGGCTCTGGCCTGTAGAGAGGTTGACGCTCTTGAGGGAAGACATGCGCAGATGCTTCTCGTTGAACGAGCCCTCTCGATACACGACGGTCTGGCCGTCGGGCGAGATCTTCACGTTGTGACCGGCACTGGGTGCGGTACTCAACACCTGGGTCTGGCTCGTGGCCAGGTCCAGCTTAGTCAGGCCCTGGTTGGTGGCGCTGGTCAGCAGCAGGTAGTCGCCCTGCGGGCTGATGGCAGCCACGGCTGCCTGCTCAGGCAGGTTGACCTTGTCAATCGAGGTCACATTCAATACCTGGGCAGAAGCACACAACGAGAAACCTAACGTCAATGCGAAAAATAGTAGTTTTCTCATCATAAAGGTAAAAAATTAAAGTTATTAATATTAAATATAATGTAATATATTGCAGCAAAATTAATGCAAGCTAATGTAAAAAACAAGAAAAATGTGTTTAAAATCATTAATTTGATAATAACTTTTGGTTTTCTTGATTAGGTCTATAAAAACAATAGGGACGAAGCGCACTCCGACCCTATAATAATCATTATTAATACCACCTCATTTGAATAGGAATAGATCGTTGATGGACTGCTTGATGTTTACATGTTTGATGGCATGAGCAAACATCTTATCCAAGCTCAGCACCCTCACCTTGGGACAACGGTCGGTGTCATAGGGGATGCTGTCGCTGATGATCAGCTCGTCAAGTCCGCTGGCCATGACACGTTCGCTGGCAGGGTCGCTCATCACAGCATGGGAGATGTAGGCACGCACACTGCGTGCACCGTTATCCTTCATCAGCGAGGCGGCTTTGCAGATAGTGCCAGCAGTGTCCACCAGGTCATCGATCAAAATAACGTCCTTATCCTTAACATCGCCAATGATGGTCATGTTCTCTACCACGTTGGCGCGCAAACGCTGCTTGTGACACAGCACCAAGGGGGCGTTGAAATATTTGGCATAGGAATTGGCACGCTTGGCACCTCCCACATCGGGCGAGGCAATGACCATGTCCTTAAGGCCGAGGGAAGCAATGTCAGGAACAAACATCGTGGAAGCATACAGGTGATCGACGGGGATGTCAAAGAAACCCTGAATTTGGTCGGCATGCAAGTCCATCGTGATCAGGCGGTCGATACCAGCTGCAGTCAACAGGTTGGCGACCAACTTGGCAGCAATGGACACACGGGGCTTGTCTTTGCGGTCCTGGCGCGCCCACCCGAAATAGGGGATGACTGCTATGACAGAATGGGCCGACGCTCTTTTGGCTGCATCAATCATCAACAACAGTTCCATTAAGTTCTCGCTCGCATTAAATGTGGACTGCACAAGATAGACTTCAGCACCACGCACGGGTTCCTCATAGCATACCTCATACTCGCCGTCGGCAAAGTGTGAGATATTGACTCTTCCCAGTTCCACACCCAGTTGTTCTGCTATCTTCAAGGCAACGTAACGTGAGTTCGTGCCCGAGAAAACCTTCATTTCAGCCATAACAGTATTCCATTAATTTGTTTTTTGCAAAGGTAGTGCAAGTCGAACACAAAAGCAAAATATACTTTGATTTTGTTGAGGCGCAGCCTACCTTAGCCACAGGCAAAGGTAGTGCAAGTCGAGCGAAATGCCAAAGAAAAAATCATTTTTTTCATTGGCATTCCCAAGACGCCGCCTACCTTCGACCGAAGGTCAACGGTAATAAATTGTTTTCATTTTCTCACTACGAATTACACTAACCTTTAGCTCGGCGAAGCAAATTAAACAAATTATTTAATCATTTATATAATTGTCTAATTTGTAGTTTTTAGAAATGCCAGATCACGAAAGAATTAGCCTCGATATGAACAGGAAACAGCGTGTCGCCTGATAATGTGACTTCTACCTCCTGATTTTCAAATATATTCTTGGCAATATGCCTTCCGGGATGCATGTGAGCACAATCGAGAGCGTGCTGAGGGATGCGGATGGCGGTTTTCACTTCATTGTCATCAAAGCTGGCCACCACCAGCGTCATTTCTCCTTCAACATGGCGCAGGAATGCGTAATGGCGATAGGGATTGAGTGTTTCTTGATTGACGTACATTAAGTCGAAGAATTGGCCGCAAGCAAGGGTCTTCTCACTATTACACAACACTAAGACTTTGCGATATATGGAGCGCAATCGACGCTCTTCAGTAGTGGGCTTGCCCTGGTGCCATCGGCGCAGGGTGGGGACGCTCCAGTAATCAAAAATAGTAGTGCGTCCATCATGGCCACTGTAACCCTCGGCATCGACCGCAGGCTCGCCTAATTCCTGCCCAGCATATATCATGAATGGTCCCTTGGATATGGTGGCACTGACCACAAGGGCTGGTAAGGCTTTTAACGGGTTGCCGCAGAATTGTTGAGATGCTATGCGTTGCTCATCATGGTTTTCGAGGAAATTAAGCATATGGTCGTTGATGCCTTCCACCGTCTGCCAGCAGCGGGTGAGGTCACTGGCGGACCATCCGTTACACATGATGCCGCGCAGGGTATCGTATAATGTGACCTTGTCATACAGGTAATCAAAGCCGCCATCGAAGATGTAACTACGGTAAAGCGCCGTGTCATAAATCTCAGCAATGAAAATCAAATCGGGATTTATCTCCTTGATTTGCTTGATGGCCCACTGCCAGAAGGCTACGGGCACCATATGTGCCATGTCGCAGCGGAAGCCATCGACACCTTTTGCAGTCCAGAACTTGAGGATGTCGAGCATCTTTTTCCAGGTGTTTGGCACGGGGTCGAAGTGGGTGCTACCATTCCATGGGTCGATACCGTAGTTGAGTTTGACGGTCTCGTACCAATCATCACAGTTGGGAGATGCCGTATAGCAGTCATTGCCAGTCGCACGTGCAGGAAATTCATGATATGTGCCTAATTCTATGCCATGAGGAGCGAATTCCTGCCCGGTGATGTAGTAGAAATTGTTCCTCGGGTCAAAGAACATCATAGGATTGTCTCCTTCGCCTAGGTCTTGAACGCCTGCGGGCTTGACATCGCTCTCATACTCGCGAGCCACATGGTTAGGTACAAAGTCGATAATCACCTTGAGCCCCACGTGATGAGTGCGCTTGACAAGGTCCTCAAACTCTGCCATGCGGTTTTTTACATTGACAGCAAAATCAGGACACACATCATAGTAGTCGCGGATGGCATAGGGAGAGCCTGCAATGCCCTTGACAACGTGAGGGTCACATGGCACAATCCCTTGTTTGGCATAATTGGTGGCTGTGGCGTGCTCAATAATGCCCGTGTACCACACGTGAGTCGCTCCCAGCGACTTGATGGAACGCAATTTTGACTCGTCAATTTCATTGAATTTGCCGCAGCCGTTCTGACGGATGCTGCCATTGGGCACACAATGGTCATTGAGATTGGTAAACCACCGTGGCATCAACTGGTAGATAATCGTTTTTTTCTTCCCTTTCATGCCACAAAGATAGTTCATTTTCATTACCTTTGCAACACTAATGCGTCAGTAGTCAGGTTTTAGGCGGTAGTATCCGTACTTAAAACTTAAAACTGACAACTTAAAACTTACAGACAATGATTTCATTTGAAAGCGATTACAACAATGGCTGCCACGAGGCCATCCTCAGGCGGCTGATAGAGACCAATGACGAGCGCGCCACGGGTTACGGTCTTGACGACTACTGCACGGCTGCCAGAGAAAGAATCCGCAAAGCATGCGCTAAGCCTGATGCCGATGTGTTTTTCCTCGTGGGAGGCACACAGACCAATGCTACCGTCATTGATGCCATGTTGCTGTCTTATCAAGGTGTGTTGGCCGTTGATACGGGTCACATCAACGTCCACGAGAGTGGCGCCATTGAGTTTGGCGGCCACAAAGTACTGGCGCTGCCTTCCCATGACGGGAAAATGGATGTGCATGAGCTGTCACAGTGGCTCCATGACTTCTACGCTGACCCTACCTATGACCACATGGTTTTCCCCGGCATGGTCTATATCACCTTCGCCACCGAGATGGGCACAATCTATACTCTTGCTGAACTTACAGCCATAAGCGATGTGTGCAGGCAATACAACCTGCCGTTGTTCATCGATGGAGCCCGGCTGGGTTACGGCCTGATGGCAGAGGGTGGGGATGTGACCTTGCCGCAGTTGGCCGACTTGTGCGACGTGTTTTACCTTGGCGGTACTAAGTGCGGCGCCCTATGCGGCGAGGCGGTTGTCTTTCCCAATCCTAATGCTCCGGCACCAGCGCATTTCTTTACCATTGTCAAGCAGCATGGCGCCTTGTTGGCCAAAGGTCGTCTGTTGGGTATCCAGTTCGACGCCTTGATGCAGGACAACCTCTACTTCAAGATTGCCCGCCATGCCGTTGAGCAGGCCATGCGTTTGCGTGACGCATTCATATCCAAGGGATATAAGATGTACAGCAATTCCCCGACAAACCAGCAATTCGTTCTGTTGGACCAGGAAACCATTGAGCGCCTGAAAAAAGAATTTGTTTTTGAGGAGTGGTATCCCGTGGGAGACCTGATGAATTGCCGCTTTGTCACCAGCTGGGCAACACTCCCCAGTGACGTCGATGCCCTTATCGCAGCCCTGTAAATGTGCTTTTTCACCGATTTAGCAGCTATTTCGACAATTTTGAGTAACTTTGCGCGTTTTTAAAATAAGAGATGGCTGTAATCCTGAACATAGAGACTTCGACTGATGTTTGCTCGGTGGCTTTGACCAGTGAGGGACAGGTGCTTGACCACCGTGAGAACTACGAGGGTCAGACACATGCCACACTGTTGAGCCAGTATGTGAAAGAGATGCTGGACTATGCCCGAAGCCGGGAAATCAAACTGGATGCTATCGCGGTGAGCATTGGTCCCGGGTCATATACGGGCCTGCGCATCGGGCTGAGCGAAGCCAAGGGGTTGGCTTTCGGCTTGCAAGTGCCTCTCATCGGGGTAAACACATTGAAACTGCTAACGGTGAGCACCATGTTTCATCACTTTGTTGAGGATGAAAAGGTGTTGTATATACCGATGATTGACGCGCGCCGTATGGAAGTATACACCGCCGCCTACAACCCTGCGTTGGAGCCTGTTCTGGAGCCTCAGGCGATGATTCTTGACGAGAACTCATTCGGTAACCTCCTCGGTCAGGGCTATACACTCGTGGTGATGGGTAACGGCAGTGACAAGACCCGTCAGGTGCTCAAGCACGATCGCATCCGCTTTGTTGACGGCGTCAAGCCTGTCGCCGTTGATATGCTGGCACTATCCGAGAAGGCCTATCGTGAACAGGACTTTATTGATGTGGCCTATAGCACACCTCTCTATTTAAAAGATTTTCAGGCAACTAAGCCTAAAAATCCCATCCTTAACTTGTAAGGGTGGGGCGCTTGGCTGCGAAAAAGGATTTTCGCAGTTCAAAAAAAAGTATTATTTTTGCCGATTATGTTGACATATAACTCACTTCTAAAGAAACTGGTGTTGCCCGAATATGGCCGCAACATCCAGCAGATGGTGGATCATTGCCTGACGATTGAAGACCGCGATGAGCGCACCCATTGTGCCTACACGATCGTTCAAAATATGGCTAATATGTTCCCTCAGCTTCGCACTGAAGCGGACTACCAGCATAAATTGTGGGATCACCTGATGATCATGAGCGGTTTTCAGCTTGATGTGGACTTCCCCTTTGATGACATTATCAAGGAAGAGAATCTGGACACCAAGCCGATCCCCATCCCTTATCAGTTGGAACCGATCAAGTTGCGCCACTATGGTAAGAACATTGAGCGCATGATTGAACGTGCAGCAGAGTACCCCGAGGGCGAAGAGCGTGACGCATTGGTCATGCTGCTGGCCAACCACATGAAGAAACTCATCTTCCAAATCAACAACGAGGATGTGGACGATGCCAAGATTTTTAAGGATCTGGCCTATTACAGTCATGGTAAGATCCGCCTTGACCCGGAGACACATCACCTGCACGAGTACCAGATCATCAAACCGACCCAACCAGTTGGCAAAAAGAAGAAAAAGAAATAATGCGGTAGAGACGCAAAATCTTGCGTCTCTCAACAAATGAATGAAATGAGACGCAAGATTTTGCGTCTCTACAAATAATACAAAAGTATGATCACGCGTGAGGAACTCATAGCGATAGGGCACTACAATAAGCCACACGGGGTTAGCGGGGAAATCTCCGCAACTGTCGATGTGGATGTTGATGTGTTGAAGGGACTTTCCTGCCTGGTGAGCGATATTGATGGGATTTTTGTTCCCTTCTTTGTCAATGCTTGCCGCCCCAAGTCGCTTGAGACCGTGCTGCTCACGATTGATGGTATCGACAGTGAACAGGAAGCGGCCAAGCTGGTCAATCACGACATTTATGCCCTCAAGCGTGATTACCGTCAAGAGAGCGATGACGCCGATGCCGACGGTTATCCTCTTGACTTTTTCATCGGCTTTGAACTGCATGACAGTGACGGTACCAGGGTAGGGGAAATCACCGACGTTGATGAGCAGACCGAGAATGCCATCTTCATGGTGTCACGTGGCGACGATGAACTGATGGTACCTGCCTGCGACGACCTGATTGTTGAATTTGATTTGGACAATAAAGTGATGGTCATGGATCTCCCGCAAGGGCTTCTTGACCTGAACGAAAAATAGAAAATGACATGGAACGACGTGTTATAGATATATTGATTTTTTCACTAACCATGATGTCTCTCATGACGTGGCCGCTACAGTCACAGGCGAGGGAACACGAGGTGGACATTTACGAATTGTCACTTGATGAAAACCTGGAAACCCCCGAAATCAAAAATGACAAGCAGGCCGATAAGATCCAGGATTTCCAGTACGAAATGGCTGTCGCCTTCAAGCGTTCCAACTATGAGGTGGAAATCATGCGAGATGACGAGGTGATCGTCATCACCATTCCTGCCAGTCAGCTGTTTGAACCTAACGACACGGCGCTTTCCAAGTTGGGTGAAACTCAACTCAAGCCATTCCTGAAAATGCTGAAGAATCCGGGCTTCTATAAAATGTTGCTGGTCATGCACAGCGATAACACGGGCAGTTCGGAATACACGCTTAACCTCACGCGACAGCGTGTGAACGCAATATTTGACTGGTTTGATGAGAATGCCAGTGTAGATTATGTGGTACCCTATGCGTTAGGGGATACTGATCCCGTTGTGGACAATAACTCTGTAGAGAACCGCAAGCGCAACCGCCGTCTGGAAATTTATCTCGTCCCTGAGAAAACCATGCTCCAGCAAGCCAAGAAAGGCAACATCAACATCAGCAATCTCCCTAAAAACTAACAACAAACTACTAATTACGCCAATTACACTAAGTGGCTTAGCAGAATAAAAAATTAGTTAAATTCGTGTAATTCGTAGTTTAAAAACTGACAACTAAGGACTAAAAACTAAAAACTAAAAACTAAATACAACAATGGCAAAAGAGCTTAAAGATTTAACCAAGAGAGCCGACAACTACTCTCAATGGTATAATGAACTGGTAGTGAAAGCCGACCTCGCTGAGCAGTCGGCAGTACGTGGATGTATGGTCATCAAGCCCTATGGCTATGCCATCTGGGAAAAGATGCAGCGCCAGCTGGATGACATGTTCAAGGCCACGGGCGTGCAGAACGCCTATTTCCCCCTCCTCATTCCCAAGTCCTTCCTGAGCCGTGAGGCCAGCCATGTGGAAGGCTTCGCCAAGGAGTGCGCCGTGGTCACCCATTACCGCCTGATGAATGATCCTGGCGGCAAGGGTGTCATCGTCGATCCCGCCGCGCGTCTGGAAGAGGAGCTCATCATCCGCCCCACCAGCGAAACAATCATTTGGAACACATACCGCAACTGGATCAACAGTTACCGTGACCTACCCCTTCTCATCAACCAGTGGGCCAATGTCTTCCGTTGGGAAATGCGCACCCGCATGTTCCTGCGCACCGCCGAGTTCCTGTGGCAAGAGGGTCACACCGCCCATGCCAGCAAGGAAGAGGCCGAGGCCAAGGCCATTGAGATGCTCAATGTCTATGCCGACTTTGCCGAGAAATACATGGCGCTGCCCGTCATCAAGGGCATCAAGACCGCCAACGAGCGCTTTGCTGGCGCCCTCGAGACTTACACCATCGAGGCGATGATGCAGGACGGCAAGGCCCTGCAGTCGGGTACCAGCCACTTCCTGGGTCAGAACTTTGCTAAGGCATTTGACGTGAAGTTCATCGACAAGGAGAACAAGCTGCAGGACGTATGGGCCACCTCGTGGGGCGTTTCGACCCGACTGATGGGTGCCCTCATCATGACCCACAGCGATGACAACGGCCTCGTGCTGCCTCCGCATTTGGCTCCTATCCAAGTGGTCATCGTGCCCGTCTATAAGACCGACGAACAGCTCGACCAAATCAACAAGGTCGTTGAGCCTATCGTCAACAACTTGCGCAGCATGGGCATCTCGGTGAAGTATGACAACGCCGACAACAAGCGTCCCGGCTTCAAGTTTGCCGACTATGAGCTTAAGGGCGTGCCCGTTCGTCTCGTGCTCGGAGCCCGTGACATCGAGGCAGGCACCGTCGAGGTAATGCGTCGCGACACCCTCGAGAAGAGCAGCGAGCAGCTGGCAGGCATCGAGAACCGCGTCAAGGAACTCCTTGAGGAAATCCAGCAGAACATCTTCACCAAGGCCCTCAACCAGCGTGAGCGCATGACCTATAAGGTAGATACCTGGGACGAGTTCAAGGAGCAGATCGAGAAGGGCGGCTTTATCCTTGCCCATTGGGACGGTACCACCGAGACCGAAGAGAAAATCAAAGAAGAGACCAAGGCGACCATCCGTTGCATCCCCCTGGACGCCGAGGATGAGGAAGGCAAGTGCATCTACACAGGCAAGCCCAGCCATCGCCGCGTAATCTTCGCCCGCAATTACTAATCCAGTCTATCAGACAGCAACGACGATACAATAACATCGTTAAATAAGGAAAACAATAAATACAATAGTTACAATCTAGTTGCTTGATTAGCAATAAATTGTGTTTATTGTATTTATTGTTTTCCTTTTATTTTATTAAAAACGCGTCAGCCCAATTAGATAAATTCGCGTAATTCGTAGGCAGTAGAAAGAACGCGTCAGTCAAATTAGTATAATTCGTGTAATTCGTAGTTTATAATTGTCTGAAAACAAATAAGCATCCCGTTTCACAACGAAGATGCCTAGGAAAAAATAGTATGAATAAAAGTTTGATTTAAGGTTGTGCAAAATAACCACTTTTTTTCTAATCTTGCAACTTTTTTATAAAAAATATTCTGTTCTGAGTGTTTAATTATCTATAGTTCAAAA
The DNA here is from genome assembly GCA_947306175.1 of uncultured Prevotellaceae bacterium. Classification (GTDB taxonomy): domain Bacteria; phylum Bacteroidota; class Bacteroidia; order Bacteroidales; family Muribaculaceae; genus Sodaliphilus. Next base: position 122 of record CAMZFV010000007.1, on the reverse strand, counting down.
ACGGGTTGTATTTTTCTTGCCATTGTGCTTGACTTGCACTACCGCTGCCGTTGGCGAAGGTAGGCTGCGTCTCGACAATCCAAGAAAAAATGTCTTTTTTCTTGTTATTGTGCTCGACTTGC
>CAMZFV010000006.1 GCA_947306175.1 uncultured Prevotellaceae bacterium | reverse complement strand
GCATCCCCTTGAGCGAATGTGCCATCTATCTGGCCACCAGCGCCAAGAGCAACAGTGCTTACCTGGCCATCGACGACGCGCTGGCCCTCGTTAACGAGACGGGCAACGCCCCCGTGCCGCTGCACCTGCGCAATGCCCCCACACAGTTGATGAAGGAATTGGGATATGGCCATGACTACAAGTATGCCCACGATTTCCCGGGCCACTTCGTTAACCAGCAGTACATGCCCGAGGAGCTCCACCACCCGACCATCTGGCATCCGCAAGACAACCCAGCCGAGAACCAAATGACGGCTCGACAAAATGCAAGATGGAAGAAAGATAACCAGTGAATTACGATACTATCATTAAAGTGATACTTTAATATCGAAATAATTGTCGGCAATTGACAATAAAGTATTACTCTAGAGGACAGAACACTTCATACTATGGCACAGCATAATAGCATTGGCAAGAAGGGAGAACAGATTGCTTGTGAATACCTCATCACCCGTGGGTTCACCATCAGGGAAACCAACTGGCGAATGGGCAGGCTGGAAATCGACATCGTGGCCCACAAGCCCGATGACCCCACACTGCACATCGTCGAGGTCAAGACCCGCTCCAACGACGCGCCCTTCGACCCCATGGATGCCATTACTCCCACCAAGATCCGCAACCTGGTCAGAGCCGCCAATAGCTACATCGAATACTACCAACTGAAAATGTCGGTACAATATGATGTGATGATTATGGTGGGGAAATACCCTGACTTCAACATACACTTCATCCCTGACGCTTTCCAGCCGCCACTACGCGTCATCCGTTGACCTCATTCTGCTGTCGGGCCTGGGTTGGGGTCATGTCGTAATACAGGCGGAACACCCTGGAGAAATAGGCCACATCGGCAAAGCCGCACTTTTCGGCAACCTGGCCCACAAGCATGTCCGGATAATTGGTTAACAGCCCCATAGCCTTCTCCATGCGCAACTGGTTCAAATAGGCCGCTATGTTTTTACCCGTCAGTTCCTGAATCCTGCGGCGCAGCTGGCTCTCGCCCATCTTGAACGACAATGCGATGGCATCCAGATCCAGCTTAGAAACGCCTTTTTGCAGTTCTTCCTCAAACAGGTCGTTAAACTGCCTCAAGAAGTCGACGTCAGAGATTTCATCGGCGTCGGACGTAGTCGTTTCAACCTCCTCCTCCCAAGGCTCCGGTAACGGTACAGCGGCGGGATGGCCACACAGCAAGCGGCGGTTTTCGAGCAGACGCATTACCCATGCCACCAATTCCTCACGGACAAAGGGTTTGACCAGATAAGCATCGGCGCCTGCCTCGATGCCGCGGATGCGGTCATCCTTGCTGGTGCGGGCGCTGAGCATGATTACGGGGATATGGCACAACTGCTTGGTAGCCCTGATGTTGCGGCACAGTTCACAACCGTCCATCACGGGCATCTTCACGTCGGTGATCACGAGTTGTGGCATCAACTCGTGGACCTTAGCCAAACCCTGTTCCCCGTCGGATGCGTAGTGAACGGTAAACCTGTCCTCCAGCACCTTGCCGACCAGACGCGCCACATCATTGTGGTCCTCAACAACCAGAATCACAGGCTTATCCTCATCAGCCACATTGGATTCAACGTGTTCCTCCGATGTGCGTCTTATTTTGTTCTTCATGCCCTTGAGTGGCTTCACCAACGGGTCAAAGGGCTTTTTGTACACGCTGTTCTTTTGTTTGGCAGGCAAAGTCACAGTAAATACCGAGCCATGGTCCTTCATGCTGTCGGCGCCAACGCTGCCGCCCATCACCATGACCATGTCACGTACAACCGTCAACCCGATACCCACACCGTCCACAATGCGCTCGGCAGTGGCTCCGCGGTAGAACGGCTCAAACACATGCGGCAGGTCCTCCTTGCTGATGCCCATACCGTTGTCGGCGACACGGATGATGAACTTGTCACCGTCAAGAAGCGAAATGATCGTGATCTTGCTGAAGTCACGGCTATAATTGATGGCATTCTCAATCAAGTTACCGATAATGGTCTTCAGGTAATCGGGCACCGTGTCGATTTCCACACCCGCCTCGCGCGAAGCATAAGACAACTCGATGTGGCGCTCGACACATAGGTCGCGGTAACTCTCCACCATCATGCGGATGAGGGGAACGGCATCGCCAGTCTTCCACTCGGGCCCTCGGATGGCACTGCGCACGCCGCCGACCTCAAGGATCTGATCAACCAGTTTGAGGAGGTTTTCGCCTTGACGTTCAATCACCTCGACATTTTCGCGCTGGTTAGCAGTGTAGTTGTCCACGCCTTGTTTGCGGGCATCGACAATGATGCCGTCGATGGCACCAATGATGGAAGTCAGGGGCGTGCGCAACTGGTGAACCACGTTACTGAAGAACAGCGAACGTGTCTCCTCGATCTGACGGAGCATGCGCTGGGATTTGGCACGCAAACGCGCGACATAAATCAGGGTAGCAATGACAGCAGCGGCCATGAGCAACAACAGCACACCCAATATACCCATGATGTTACGGAAGCGCTTGAGACGCTCGATGTCGTTGTTCAGCACATTCACCTCTCCACTGCTGCGCCCGCGCTCATAGTTGATGCGCTGGGCACGCATCTCCTCGTCCATCGACATGCCACGGATGGAGTCATAGAGTTCATAGCTCTTGACAAAGTAATTGAAGGCCTCCTCCTGTTTCCCTTCTACAAGCGCCAGCTCACTGTGAATCTTGTAGGCCTCGGCCTGATGCGCCTTGCTGTTGATGCGGCGTGCCTCGGTCTCGGCATCCGACAAATAGGCGCGGGCATCCGCTTCCTCGCCCAGTTTGAGACTCACACGTGCCAACGCGAGACATGACTCCAGCCAGTGCCAACTCTCACCCAAGCGCTTCAACTCGTCATATGCCGTTTCATACTCATCCTGGGCATGGGCGAAACGGCGGTCGCTCTCGTGAATCTCGCCGAAGTGCAGATGGCACAAGGCGATACCTACCTCGTTGCCCGCCAGTTTGTTACACTCCAATGAATTATTGTAATAGACCATGGCCGAGTCAATGTCCCCAATTTGCTGCTTCACAGCTCCCAGAAAGGAATAATTGATGGCCATGCCCCGATAATTGTTCAGCTTGCGCTCTCCATCCAGCGCCAAACGCAACACGCTGTCGGCAACAGAATAGTTGCGCAGCTGCAACTCGATGTTGCCGATGCCGTTGAAGGTCTCCATGTGGCACTTGAGGGCCTCATCGCTGTCGTGGTCGCTGTAACTGTCACACAACGTCAAGGCTTGGAAATAATAGTTGATAGCGTTGCTCAGGTCGCCCAATCGGCGATAATCGGCTCCGATATTGTTCATCGCCATCACCATTTCCAACGTGTCGGTCAGATGCTTGGCCAATTCCAGCCCGCGCGTGTGAACCTTGATGGCATCGTCAAACAGGGACTGGTTGAGGAACTCGCGGCCCTGAGCCCTGAGCGCCAGCATCTCGCCAACCTCATCTTCCTGCTCATGATAGGCCTTGACCCTCGCCTCCAGCGAATCCAGGTCGTGCATCTGTGACAAAGTACTGTCCAACTTGAGGTAGTGCGGGTCATCGCTGTGGCCTTTGGGCGCATGGTGCCGGCATGCGCCTAACGGCAACAACAGTGCAGCCATCATGCACAGCACAACAGCCATCACCGTTTTTCCATAAAACAGACCTCGCAATAACATAAACATGAGTCGTTTCCTATCTCAATCTCGCCACAAAAATAAATAATTATTTTCAATAATCAAAAATAGTCATAAAAAAATCGGTCTATACTCACAAATTTTACCGCCGAGCGGCCTGCCGTTCCAATTAAAACTTGTAACTTTGCACCTTGGTACAATGGAACGCGTCAAGAAAAGCATATATCAACGGGCTGCCGAGTGGGGATTGCCATTCGGGCTCTATATGGCCTGTACAGGGGTAGCGGCAATCTATGCCGACCTGTTCCCGCCACTCAGCATCATTTCCTTAACGCTGCTGGTGGGCACCCCGTTGCTGGCTTACTACTTCCAGCGGCGCAAGTTCATCGAGGATGACGGCTTTGCCGACTTCTCGACCCTGTGGATGCTCGGCATCCTGCTTTTCATCCTTGGCACCGTGGTCTCCAGCTTCATCATTTTCCTGGTCCTCCAATACCTGCGCCCGGGCTTCATCTACGAGTCGGCTCAAGCTGCCCTCGAAGCCTACAGCAAAATACCCGAAATGAAAGACAGTGATGTCTTGTTCGTACTGCAACGCATGGTGAATGAGAAACTGTTGCCCACGCCCATCGAGGCGGTGTTCAACGCCTTCTGGTTCATCACCTTTGGCGGCTCTATCACTAGCGCCATCACGGCACTGATTGCTGGCCGCCGTCTCAAAATCAAGTAAAACGGCAAATTCTGAACAATAGATTTATCTCTCACCACAATAGACTATCGCACAGATAATTATGGACATTTCAGTAGTAGTACCTCTATACAACGAAGCCGAGTCCCTTCCCGAGTTGGCGGAATGGATTGAACGCGTCATGGATGAGAACGGGTTCAGCTACGAGGTGCTGTTCATCAACGACGGCAGCACCGACAACTCGTGGCAAGTCATCAAGGACCTGCACGAGCGCAACCCGAGGCTCAAGGGCGTCTCCTTCAGGCGCAACTATGGCAAGTCGCCCGCACTGAACACGGGATTTGAACGTGCCCAGGGCAATGTCATCATCACTATGGATGCCGACCTGCAGGACAGCCCCGACGAGATTCCCGAACTCTACCGTATGATCACGCAAGAGGGCTACGACCTGGTGAGCGGATGGAAGAAGAAACGCTACGACCCATTGAGCAAGACCATCCCCACCAAGCTCTTTAACGCCACCGCAAGGCGCGTGAGCGGCATCCACAACCTGCACGACTTCAACTGCGGCCTCAAGGCCTACCGCAACGAGGTGGTCAAGCACATCGAGGTCTATGGCGACATGCACCGCTATGTCCCCTATCTGGCTAAGATTGCTGGATTTAACCGCATCGGCGAGAAGGAGGTTAAGCACCGTCCGCGCAAGTATGGCTCGACCAAGTTCGGCCTCGACCGCTTCATCAACGGATACTTGGACCTGCTGACCCTGTGGTTCCAAGCCAAGTTCGGCGTCAAGCCGATGCACTTCTTCGGACTGCTGGGCAGCCTCATGTTCCTGCTCGGTTTCATCGCCGTCATTCTGGTGGGCTCCCTCAAGCTCTATAGTATGTACAGCGGGCACAACTACCGACTCGTCACCGACTCGCCTTACTTCTATCTGGCCCTTACTTCGATGATCCTCGGCACCCAGCTGTTCCTCACGGGATTTCTGGGCGAACTGGTCATCCGTCACAGCAACGACCGCAACCACTACGAGATTGGCGAGGAGACCACCGACATTATCACGTCGGCACCCGCCATCGGGATGCGAGACCGCGCTAAAGACTTGCCCCAGGAAGTGATCGAGCAAGAGAAAGTCACGGTCAACGCGCAATGAACCGCCTGCTCCACATAGCCCTGCTGACGCTGGTGCTGGCCACATGTCTGGCATCATGCGGCGACGACAGCTGCTATGACAACGGCAGCAGCCTGCCCCTTGCCTCCATCTACCTGGATGGCAGCCAACAGCAGGTGAGCGGCCTTACCATCATGGGCATCGGAGCCCCTGGAGACAGCCTGCTGGCCGACTCCTCCACCCTGAACGAAATCTACCTGCCCCTGCGCGCCAGCGTGGGGTCAACGTCATTTGCCTTCACCCGCTGGCTCAGCGCCAGTATTGCCGTGCACGACACGTTGACCTTCACCTATGACGCGGTGCCGTTTTTCCACTCGACCGAGTGCGGCGCGATGTACAACTTCAACATCAAGCGCGTTGACCACACCCACCACGGCATCGACTCCATCGTGATGCTCACCACGACCATCACCAACGCCAATACGCCTTCCCTGCGCATCTATCTCACCAACTTCGAGTTATGACAATCAGGCGCTCACATATCATCAAGAATCACATCAAAGGGACGGTTCTTTTGATGGCATTTTTACTGGTGAGCTTTGCGGTACATGCACAGGAGCCCGATAGGCGTCACGTGACACCCGTCACGCCCGAGACCAACCAGGTGAAGCCGCCCCCCAAAGGCACTGACGAGAAAATCATCCAGCAATACATTACCGGCGACACCGCCACAGCCCTCGCCGAAGCACGCAAAGACTCGCTGCGACGGGTCTATAAGCATTATCCGCTGTTGACCGACCTATCCATCGGCTTGAACTTCGTCGAGCCATTGTTCATGGCCTTCGGACAGACCTACGCCAATGCGGACATCAACGCGACGCTCAACATGTGGAACCGCCTGCAACCCACGGTCGAGATCGGTATGGGATGGGCCAAAACCACCCCCGACGACAAGATCTTCACCTATAAGGGCAAGCCATCGCCCTACTTCAAAGTGGGTGCCAACTACAACCTCATGTTCAAGAACAGTCCCGATTATCAGGCACTTATCGGCTTGAGGCTGGGTTACAGCACGTTCTCCTATGACGTGACCGACATTAAATACTACAACAGCTACTGGCAGGAGCAGCTCTCGCCAGACATCACGGGCCAGCGCTCACACGCCCTGTGGGGTGAAATCGGGCTGGGCCTCAAGGTGAAACTGTGGGAACGCGTGTCGATGGGATGGATGATCAGGTATCACGGCCTGTTCAACTACAGCAAGAAGGATCAGTCAAGGCCCTGGTTTATACCCGGTTATGGTCCACGAAGCAGCTCGTTGGGATTCTCGCTCGGCATCAGCTATACCCTGCCATGGAATCGTGATGAAAAGCATATTGACAATTCTAACTCCAATCAAAACGAATGAATAGAATGAAGCCCACACTCAACAACCGTCGAGGCACGATGCGCATTGACAAAATCAGGCCTGCCGCACAACCCGGCTGGTACAAACGCCTGCGCCAGCTGTCCAAACTCACCTCCACCCACTTCAAGGTGAAATGGTGATTTACCCGACGAGACGAGAGACCCAAAATCCCATTGTTAATAGATTTTTTGGCAAAATTTCATATTTTTTTTTGTCAGTTCAAAAAAAGTTCGTAATATTGTACTCTGAAAAACGGGGGAAACGCACCTTTTTCAGCGCATTTCTCTAATTTTCAATATTTTAGATGCAATCAAAGCCACTACCACCGTTGCGGAAGGTAGTGGGTGAGGTTAATGATAAAGACAATAACAAACTCAAAAAATATTAATTAACATTATTACTAACAATTTAACTCATTTAATTATGAAGATTAGAAATTTACTTCTTATTGCTGCCGCTGCATCGCTGAGCATGACTGCTTTTGCCGATGATCTGGCAACCGGTGAATATGCAGTCTTGGATGACGGCAGTCCCGCTATGGTTGGTCAGTCCACCAACGATCACCTCTTCCAGCGTGGTGATTACAATGACAGTGGTGAAATGAAGACCTACACCAACCACGTTTCGTTCAAGGCCGGTACTCCCCAAACCGTTTGGTTCTGGCTCGATGACGATGAGATTTACAACAATGCAAAGATTCAGGCTCTTGCTCCCATTGCCACCAACAGCGCAGAGACCGAATTCTATAAAGAGGTAACTTACAACTCATTCCAGTGCGACATCTACGTTCCCCAGCAGATCATTCTGACCTCTGATGAGGACGATGAGGGTGAGGAGATCATGTTCCTCAGGGGCGACCGCATGCCGACCAGCACTAACATCACTTGGAAGGAGAAAGACGGCAAGGTGATCGACGGTGTTGAGTACCGCGTTTACACCATCGTTTGCAACAACAACAACGGTTTTGGCTGCCACCTGTCAGCAAAGAACGCCAAGGCTTATCGTGACAATGGCCCGCTCAAGAAGGACGATGCTCCCGTATTCGCACTCTTCCTTCAGAACAAGAACCAGGCTAACGCCCAGGGTGAGATGGCCAACATGATTATTGCCAACCAGGAGTTTGGTATCCGTGAGGCTGTTCGCGACGGTTGGGATCCTAACGACTATCGCTTCATCTTCGGCACTGGCGGTAACAACGAGACCCAGCGCTTCCAGTACTACACCCGCGTACGTATGTTCGGTAGCACTGCAGTTGTTGAGAACCTGGCCCAGAAGACCATCAACAACGTGAAGTATTACAACGTTGCCGGTATGGAGAGCGAAGTTCCCTTCGACGGTGTTAACATCCAGGTTACCACCTACAACGATGGTACCACCAACACCTGCAAGGTGATCAAGTAAGCAACACTTCACTTGAAAAAAAACAAAAACCGCTGGCTTTGAGTCAGCGGTTTTTTTCATACCCCACGAGAAACTTTTAGGGATTAGACGGGCGTGGCATGCCATCTATTTACGACAAGTGACTTGTCAGGAGGTGGGGTTCGATTCTTCTTCACGATCCGAGGCTCGTGCATGACATACAGGCCAATGGCACGCGTCATCAGGATGTCGTCATGCTTGCCGGGACGGGCGGCATAAATGCCGTTGCGCTCCTCATAGTCGCGCATCTCGTTGACCGCATCGATGTCGCGCTCCACATAGGTGCCGTCACGCAAGGCAATGATGAGTTCAGTCACCGCTTTGCCCTTGGTCTTGACATTGGTGTGGAAGCCCAACTTTCCAGGCGTGCGTTCATACACGTTGCGATACACCCGATGCACATTTTCCAGGATATAGTCACTCTCGCCGGCACGCGCCGCCTCGTTGGTGAGGGTGTTGCTCTCAACAACCAGCAGGGCGTCATTATAGTATATGGCCAGTTGCATCGACTTCCATGCCAGCTTGTCATGGTCGATGTGGCCACGCCACTGGGCGACAATGGCCGCCATGCGGTCTGGAGTCTCCATGCGCCACACGGCAATCACCGAATAGTCGCTACGGTCGGAACGTCCACCCACATCCACGACGACCATGTAGCGGACCTTTACCGGTGAATGACATTCAGGCCGTTCCCACACCTTGAGCAGGCCGTTTGATGCCGTTACCAGATGGATGTTTTTCTGTGCACCGCGACCCTCTTGGGCAGCGGCTTGGATGTCACCCACCAAATACGGCTCGGCATAGCAACTCTGCTGCAGACGGTCCAAGTGCTCGCTGGCGAACGGATTGCTACCGGTTGTGATGAACGCCTCGGTCGCCGTCCCCGGGTACTCAGCCATCATCTTTTCATGGCTGGGAAATTCCCGCCGCTTGTGGTGATACCAGTTGATCTGCTCCAAAGTGCGGCCCTCATTCCACAGGTTGCGCTCATAGTCATCCATCTGCTCCCACAATGCCGAGGCGTCATCCACCGGCATTTCGTACATCTCAATCTCGTACCACGGCACAAATACGGGTTGTGTACCGCTGCGACCAGTACAGGCACGCAACCATTCGTCATGGAAGAAGTTTCCCACACCATTGGCGGTAGATTCGAGTACAACAATGGTCTCGGCATCGAGGTTAATGGTGCCGCACACGCTCCTTATCACATCGTCAGGGTCGTGCATCGTGCTGTCCTTCCAAAAGGCGACCTCACTCAAGTGTGCCATGGCAAGGTCGTAGCCACGAACGGAATCCTCACTGCGGGCGGTGCCGGTAATCACCAGGCAGTCGCGCTGCTCGATCTGCTGCACGTTGGGCTGACCCTCGAGTTTGGTGAAACGGGGCGGATGTTCCGGGTCCTCAAGCAATTCACTAGGATATTTGGCCAACAGCAGGTTGTACATGCGCTTGATGCTCTTGCTCGTGACGTGCAGGTGACCGCCGATGAAGCTGTTCCAACCCTTGTGCCGCACCAGCTGCATCCATGCCATATACATCTGCACCAGCGTGGAGCCGCCCCATTGACGGGCCTTCAACAAGATGATTCTCACTGGGCGGCCAGCCGCACGCTGCTCCTCTATGACACCCAATAGGCGCCGTTGGGGACGGTTAAGCACGAAGGGCACAACGCACCGCTTGAGCTTGTCATGAATCTTCACACATCTGGCACACCAGAACTCGAAGTCCTCCTCGATACGGGCTTTTTCCTGTTCGACGGGACTCAGTGACAAGTAATCAGGGTGACGGTCGAGCACCACCTTGGGCACCATGCAACCAGCGACCGATAGCCTGTCGCCCCAACAGCCCTCCCCCACCAGCGGATTGTAGCGATTACCGTCGAGCGAGGTTCTGCGGCGCTCGTTCTCGGCAAGCACCGCTTCTATATTATTATATAATGTGTCTTCCATCTGTTTAAGGCTTTTGTGTTATTTTTGACCAATAAATGATCGTCGGCAACACAAGGGTGCCCGTCATGGCCTCGCCATCCAGCGCGAGGCGCATCGTGCGAGCCCGCACGGCCATCGTCGGAGCGGCAAGGGGCTGATCCACATTACCATTGACGGCCATGTGGCTGATGAGGCGATCCTGCGCCATGATGCCGCGCTGGCCGTTCACGTCGAGGGTGAGATTCATGCTATTGCCGCTGACGTGCCACACCACCCGATGCACGGCGGCAGCCATCAACGGGTCGAGGGCGACAGGGTGGCTGTGCCACGTCACGGGCATCATGGCAGGCGTCTCCTGCTCCAGGTCCAGCACGTCGCCCGCTGCGGTGATAGCCACGGAATGCAAGGCGTCGCCATAGAGTTGGGCCGCGTTGACTGTACGCAGGCTCATCCTGCCACTGACCATCACCACCACGGGATAGCCGCTGGCCGTCAAGAGCCACAACTCTTGATGGGCGTTGCACCAGCTCATCGCAGTACAGTCCACATCGCGCCGCACGATAGTCACCACCGAGCCGCTCAAACGGCACAGGTGACGATGCCTCGACAGGAACCACACGTCACGACCCGCCTCGACGGGCGGCACTCCCGAATGGGCGACGGTGCGGTCCACCAGACGCGCCTCGCCCAATGTGCCTTGCGGTGTCTGCGGAACGGCATAGATGCCATCGCGCGTAAAAACATATACGGGATAACGGCCGAAGCCACTTGAATACAAAGGGCGCGTCATCACGGCGAGCGCCAACGGCTGCGTTCCCAGCACACTGCGGCGGCCAGTTTCGACGAAGGCGTTGCCTGGGGCACTGACGACTAAATCACCGCCACTGGTACAGCAATACAATCTGCCACCAGCGGCGGTTGAACATACCACATCATCGAGCGCCATCATCTGCCCGATGGATGCACACTCGTCATTGTCCATAGTCACTGATTGCAACGGCTCCACAAAACCGCTACCCGGTTGACCGTCAGCAGGCAGGGTGGCAATCAGCCGCCAGGGCGATGAGAACAATTGGGCGGCAATGGCGTCGGCACTACGGCGAGACAGGCCCATCTCCAAGGCATACTCATGTCCGCCCGTGGTGCGTGTCAAACAGCGGTAGTCCAGAGACCGACTGGCGGACAAGAGCTGAGCCTCGCTGGTGGCAAACACGTCAATACCCGCCACCAGCGGCAGCCACTCGGGAGCGATATCGCGTTCAACGCCGATTTCCACGCTGTAGTGCAACATGGTCAGCTGCGTAGCCTGAATGCCCGTGAAGGCACTGCTGCTAGTCGTCACTTCTGCAATGATGCGCTGGGCATTGGCCAACGTCTCGTCACCCACACGCACGGGGTCGCTCTTCCACAAATGTGAACCGTCCTTCAGGCGCACAGCCCAGCGCAGAAGCATGGGAGCCGTGTGACGGCCCTCGGCACGGCAGTCATTGTTCATGGCATTCCAGGCCGTACGCAACTGGCCTTCCAGTGCGGCGGTATCCACACTCGACAGGGGTGCCCGCCACTGGCTATAGGGCGTGGCAAACTCATAGGCGTTAATGACCGTTGACACGCTGTCCACATGGGTGGTAAAAGTCAACATGGGCACTGCCGCTTGAGGGTCAAGGACCACCCATTGCCCGGAGCGCTGTCCCAGATAAACCAAGCCACCGGTAGTGACAATCACTATGACATCGCCGATGACATGAGCGCCCACGATGGTGTGTTGCACTGTCACGACATTCACGCCATCGATTTTCACAACATAGCCGCTACAGGTCACGTAATGGTCGCCATGGATGACCAGCAGCCGTGAACGCGCCTCTATCTGTCCCACCGTTGCAGGGACTCCTGTCACCTGAAGCGAATGTTCACGTTCCCGCACGTTTTGAGCCACTATAGCTGTTCCGCGTTCGGCAGCCTCACCGTTGGCAAGCGCCGTCATGCCCTGGGTAACAACCAGGGTTTCTTTCATTTTTGCTTTTTTCATGGTATCTGTTATTAAATGGTGAATATTACGCCTGCAAAGGTAACACCACCCCACCCGACTACACCAGTACAAAAAGCACAGCCAAGCGGTTACACAAAAAATCAGGCATCTCACTTATTAGCGAGATGCCCTAAACCTTATCTCTATGTTAGTAGAAATCAATCAGACCATGTGTTGGACAGCAGATAGTCAATGATGGCGGTCACATCAGTAACGGAGACAGTACCATCAAGAGAGGCATCGGCATTCAAGATGTTAATCTGACTGAAGTCGCCTGTCAACAAGGAGTCAATCAAGAGGGTAACATCTGAAACGTTCACAACGCCGTCATCGTTAACGTCACCACGCATCGAACCCGATGAGGGAAGTACAAATGACTGACCATCGGTAAAGTACAGGATGTTGTTATCCCATCCATACCACAGGCCGTCATGGTCGCTGGGACGCGTCAAGTCCCAAGTGATGGCTTCGGGGGTCGCAAGGCCCTCGTTGCCTTCCACCATCTGGCCATCTACCACCGACGTGTTGTACCACAGGCCGTCACCATCAGGATTCTCGGCGTCAACGATGTCACGCAAGGGCTGCTGGGGATAGCTCACCGTGCCATCCTCATTCAACACTATGTAGTTCTCACCCCATCCGTAGCCATAGAGGTTCATCACATACACCGTGTCGCCCGACTGGTACATATACACGTCACAGACGCGGCTCTCGCCATTGTATTCATTCACAAATTCGTGCTTGCCGTTGGGCTTCATCAGGCGGGTGTCACGATAAATCAAGGACACCGAGCGGGTCGTATCGCTCATGACGCGGGTCGAGCCCTTGCTGGTGATCGTTGTCGTCACCACCTCCTCGATATAGTAACCAAAGCCGTCTTCAATCACGATTGAACCATCTTCCAGAATGTAGCCCTCAACGTCGGCAAGGTCACCCTCGTTCAGGATCCAAGCCTCGTTCACCAGATAATAATCCTGGGAACGCTCGACCGTGATGGTGTTGCCGGCACTGGTCGTCGTCTCGCTACCCAGATCGATGGTGGCAAACGGCTCGTTGGTTGCCTCCAGGGTCACCGTACCTGCTTGGCTGTTCACCTTGATGGGCTGATTCACCTCGTAGGTGGTCATGCCACCCAGCAGAACCATATAATCATCAGAATCCTCGACCAGTGTGGTCATCCAGCCACCAATCTGGAAAGGATCATATTGCTCCACGAGGACAGAACCCGTAGCGGTCTCATCCCAAGCATACTGGTGGATGAAACAAATGCGACTGCCATCCATCTGTTCAGACCTCGCAGGTGATTGTGATTTCAATACTGACGATGTCATAACGCGCTCCTGCTGTGGAACATAAAGACGAAGGGCATGGTTCGTCCGGGGCACACCTGCCATCATAGACAGGCATGCGCAAACACTACATAGTGCGATTAATCTCTTCATATCTCTATAAAATTTGTATTTTCTCCCACTTATGATATCAAATTGTCAATCAATTACTTAGCAAAATCAACAATGATTAAGGACTTAATGCCAACACAATCGACAATCTTTCAAACTGCAAATGTACTAAAAAAACTCCATCAAGCAGAAATAATCACGTTAAATTCTTCAAATTTAAACTTGTAAGATAAAAGAAAGATGACAGGCATTCCCATCATAGTGGGAACGCCTGCCAGTGTCCTTTATGCTTGACGGGGATTACCCGGCTTCAAGCATCTTTCAATTCAGCGACAATTAGAATTCGCCGTTGAGCAGGTAGCTGATCAGAGAAGTAACATCGTTGATGTCGATCTCACCATTCTCATCACAGTCGGCTGCATCAGAGCTGAACTCGTCAGTGTCATCCAGGCTTTCGGTCAACAGAGCGTTGATCAGAGCGGTTACGTCAGCGATGTCAACTTCACCAGAGTTGTCAACATCACCACGGATGAAGCTGCCGCCACCACCCAAAACGAACTGGCTGCCATCGGTGAAGGTCAGCACGTTGTTCAGGAACGGATAGAACAGAGAACCTTCCTCGGTCATCAGAACGGTCGAGGGCCAGGTGATCTCATCGGGAGTTACATTACCCTCACAACCGAAGCCAATGAAGCCGTCAACATAACCCTGATCGTCAAAGATGAAGCCGTTATCAGCGGTCAACTCGAAGGTAGCGTTGCCGAAGTAATCACCATCCTCGTCGTTATATACATACTGGGGAGGGAAGTACATGGTACCGTCAGCGAAGATGTCAAACTCGCGGCCGGGGAAGCCGAAGCCCCAAGGATTGAAGACGATAGCGGTGGTGTCATCATACTGGTACATGTAAACATCGGCATCAAGCTTACGCTCGGAGGTACCATTGCCAATGTAACCAAAGTTGTGGTTACCGTTGGGAACGATGAACTGAGTACCACTGTAGATCTCGGTGAAGAAAGTGGTGTCGGCACTCTGGAACGTATAGGTATAGCCAGAGAAGGGGTTACCAGAACGCTTGTAAGTGATCAGAGCACGATAACCTGCAAACACGTAAGGCAGGGTGTCGTTGAACTCAATGGTTCCGTCGGGATAGAGATTACCATAGACCGAGTTGGGATCTTCAGTAATGTCAAACACGTAGTTGAAGTCCAGCAGGTAGGAGAAGTCAACGGTATCAACCCTGATGTTGTTAACGACTTTACCAGTGATGGTGTCGTCATCAAGCAGACCAATGGGGGGCAGCTCAACCAGACCGGTGCTGTAGTCAATATTCAGGGGCAGATAGTAAGTGCTCTGGGTGTTCATGTTCCAGTAGATACCGGCGCAATAGAGACCTTTAGAGCCATCCTCCAAATCAAACTGCTTCATATAGGCACCCTGTCCACCACGATAGTACCAGGGATCCTCTACGACATCACCGTTCTCGTCAATAGTGTAGCAATAACGGAAGTCGATGTAGGAGAGATTCTCAATATCATCATCCGAGAGACGACGGGGAGCCTTGCGGCTAACCATGTTGTCAGTCAGCTTCATGTTGAGATCCTTCATCAACTTGCGGGGAGTCAAAGCATCCTTACCAGCCTTCATCTGAATGGCGCGAACACCGAGGTCGTTGCTCAGGGTGTTGCTCTTCATCATCATCTGACCCTTGTCAGCCTTGGTGAAGTTCACCTTTTCCATCTGAGGCATGCCTGCCATAGCAGTCAAACCTACACACACAAACAAAAGTGCTAAAAATTTCTTCATAAATCAATTAAATAGATTTAGACGTTAATAAAATATGTGAATAAAAAGATTGGTTTTTCTTTTCTTATTACTTGATTTGACAGTTTATAGATAAATCATATTATCCACAAAAAGTCGGGCACAAATTTATAGAGAAAAACTGATTAACACAACTTTTTCTCTCTTTTTTTCCACAATTTGAAACCTTTCAACCGAAACACATAACCTAGCACCACCATTATTGATAGTGCTAAGGTTTTCATTTATACGAACTTAAGTTAATCTACGGTATCAAAACGGCGGTTAATATTCAAGCAGCATTCCATTGGCCACTTCTTCTGCCTTGTCGTGACTTAGACTCTGAGCAACAAGCGTTAAGGCAAAGGGTGCCGCTGCCGCAGGGCCATTGCCCGTGACCACATTACCGTCCACGGCTACAGCCGAACGCTGCCACTTCACGCCCTCAACCGTATCCTCCAGGCCAGGGTAGCACACGGCAGCACGGTCCATCAGGATGCCTAACGGACCCAGCACCACAGCGGGCGATGCACAGATGGCAGCGACCTTACCGCCACGCTCTTCCTGTGCAACAAGTGCGTCACACAAGGCCTCATGAGCGGCCAGATTGGGGGCACCGGGAATTCCTCCAGGCAGCACTAACCACTCCGCGTCACTGTAATCATTGTCCTCCCACAGGCTGTCGGCCAACACCTTCACCCCATGGGCACCCGTCACCTCAAGCCCGGGATTGATCGACACCGTCACCACGGGCATACCCGCACGACGCATCACGTCAACACACGTCAGGGCCTCGACTTCCTCAAAGCCATCGGCAAAAAAAACAAAAGATGTCTTCATTTCTCTCTATAATATATTAAAATGATAGTTCTCTACTTGCTATATTCCCTAGAAGATCTAGAATTACTAGATTGTCTAGAAAAACTAGAAGATATGGTGAATTCTGGCCACGAAGTTACCATTTTCTTCCTTAAAAACCGCCCAAAATCGCCCCTTTTTCAAAAAAAACATCATTTTTTGAAAAAAAAGTGCGATTTTTTTTGGTGGTTCAAAAATTAGCAGTACCTTTGCATCGCTTTTGACAGCAACGGGCAGTTAGCGCAGTTGGTTCAGAGCATCTGCCTTACAAGCAGAGGGTCGGGGGTTCGAATCCCTCACTGCCCACCAACAAACGGTTTCGCACATTTCGTGCGGAGCCGTTTTGCTTTTCCCCCACCCCATTTCATGCCCCGACACCCATTAAAAATGTAGAAGGTGTGTCATAAATATCGTCTGAAAACTTTGACCGTGCTAACGCACGGGAAATTATTCAAATTAGAAAAAATTTTATTATAAAATTATCAATATTATAATTTTTATTTCAATTTGATAAATTTCCCGCCCGTTAGGGCGGTCATTATATTAGGCAATGCAATTATGGCACACCGCCCTTCCAATCCTCACCTCACGTAAGGGTACAAAAAAAGGGCAAGTGAGCTACAGCGCGCCGCTACAACCTCGTTACCCTTGCTCCGGTCAAGGCCTGGGGGATTGGGAGGGAGCTGGCCGTGTAGGACTTACCCGGCTGCAAAGGTACTGCTTTTTCCCGAACCACCAACCATTTTCACCGAAAAAAATCTTTTCTAGAGCAGAAGACGAAAAAGACAAGAAAGACAAAGCCATATTAATCTATTGATAATAAAAGCTTTGTCCTTCTTGTCGTTTAATCTATAGCGCAAGATTATTCCTGCTCGTCGCTGGAGGCGTGGTGGTCCAGGCGGTTCTCGTAGAGGTAATGTTTGGTCTCGCGGGCAATAACACCGCTCAACAGCAGCAAGGCCACGAGGTTGGGGATCGCCATGAGAGCGTTCATGCAGTCGGCGGCGTTCCACACCACGTCAAGGCTGACAATACTGCCCACAAACACCATCGCAACGAACAATACCCGATAGGCCAGCATCCAGCGCTTGCCCTTGAGGTACTCCACCGCACGCTCGCCATAGTAGCACCAGCCCAGGATGGTGGTGAAGGCGAACGTCAGCAGGCCGAATGTCAACAGCGGGGTGCCCACATAGGGAATCTTGGAAAAAGCGGCCTTGGTCAAGGCGGCGCCGTCGGTGCTGCTGATGTCGGGATAGGCAATGATAGAGCTCACAATCACCAGACCCGTGAAAGCGCAGATGACTACTGTGTCCCAGAAAGTGCCCGTCGAGGACACCAATGCCTGACGGACGGGATTACGCGTCTGGGCAGCGGCGGCCACAATCGGCGCCGAGCCTAGACCGGACTCGTTACTGAACAGGCCTCGGGCGATACCCATGCGCGCCGCGATAATGACGGTCGTGCCTGCAAAGCCGCCGCCTGCAGCCTGCGGCGTGAAGGCCGATTCACAGATGAGTTTGATGGCGGGCCAGACGTACTGCCCGTTAGCGATCAGGATATAGATACAACCCAGCACATAGAAGAAAGCCATGAAGGGCACCAAGGCGCCACACACGCGGGCGATACTCTTGATGCCGCCCAGCAGCACGAGGGCCGTGAAGAAGCACACGACAGAACCCGTCAACCATGCGGGAATGCCATAGGACTCATTGGCAATCGTGGAAATGGCGTTGGCCTGCACCGTGTTACCGATGCCGAAGGATGCCAGCGCCGTAAACAACGCAAAGAGCACCGCCAGCCACTTCCAGCCCAAACCACGTTCCAGCGCATACATGGGACCGCCCAACATGCGCCCGTCATCGGCCTTGACGCGATACTTGATGGCCAGCAGACCCTCGCTGTACTTGGTGGCGATGCCGAACACGCCCGACAGCCAGCACCACAGCACCGCACCGGGGCCTCCCAGGGCAACCGCTGTGGCCACGCCCACGATGTTACCCGTGCCGATGGTCGCCGCCAGCGCCGTAGCCAGCGCACCGAACTGTGACACGTCGCCGGTCGATTCCTTGTCGCGGCTCACCGACAGACGCATGGCCGTCAACAGCTTGCGCTGCGGCACGCCCAGCCTGAAGGTAAGGTAAACGTGTGTTCCCAGCAACAGGATAATCATGGGCCATCCCCACAGATAGCCGCTCAGGGTCGCAAAAAAATCATTCAAGATATCCATCATCTAAGGTCTTTGTTAAGGTTGAAAGTGCAAATATAGTGAAAGTTTTGGTAATAACGCACAATCATGCTCCACAGTTGCCAAAGTTCTTGATTTTTATCTACACCTAGCCATAATCACCCAAGATATTAGCAGGTTTTCAAAATTATTTACGTATATTTGCCACGTGAACATTTCAAGCTAGGAATGACGGCATGGCTTGACAAGCCCTATCTGTATGTAGCGACCTTTCAGGCTTGTCTGCGTGCCACAATAACAAGAGACGTTATGTCGCGATGTGTTGAGAATGGATTGGAACAGCAAGACACAGGTGGCATACAGTTCACGTTTCTCAATTAACTAATCGCACGTGGGGACTGCACGGGCGTCGGTATTAAGAGATGAAAAATCATTTTTCTATCATGAGAATTGCGGTGACACTTGTTCTTGCCTGTTTGGCATCAACGGTGCTCGCTTATGATTTCGAGGTTGAAGGTATCTATTACACGGTCTATCCATCATCGGGTGGGACCACAGTCAAGATTGCGAGGGGCGATTTGCCCTACAGCGGTGAGATAGTGATTCCAAGCGAAGTGACTTACCAAGACAGGACCTATACTGTCACCCACATCGGAGACTCGGCCTTCTTCAACTGCACGGAATTAACAAGCGTCTCCCTACCCAACTCCATCACATCAACGGGCTGGAAGGCATTCTACGGATGCTCGGGGCTTGAGAGCATCAACATCCCCAACCAGGCGACATACCTGGGCATGTACATGTTCTATGGCTGTACAAGCCTGACGTATGTGAATATCCCGAATTCGGTGGAGGAAATCGGAGATTTTGCTTTCGCCGGCTGCTCCAGCCTGGCCCGCATCAGCATCCCCAATTCCGTTAAGTACTTCGGCACATGTGTGTTTGACGAGTGTAGCGCATTGACCATCGTCAACTTGCCTGACTCCATCATTTCAATGGGAACCACCACATTCCGCAATTGCACCAACCTGACTCACGCTAAACTGCCCAAATATTTCACAAAGGTCAAGGGCTTTACTTTCCAAGCATGTCAGAGTTTGAAGACCATCGAATGGCCTGACTCTGTCACCACTATTGAATGGGCCGCTTTTGACGGTTGCACGTCTCTGACCGACATTGACATCCCACCCATGGTCAAGACCATCGAGAGGGGCGCTTTTTCCGGATGCAGCAACATGACCAGCATCTATATTCCCAACTCGGTCACTTCAATTGGCGAGAGTGCCTTCTTTGGCTGCACGCGCCTGGAGAATGTCCACCTGCCGGACTCGTTGCCTGCGATCGAGACATTTCTCTTCTGTGAATGTGACAGCCTGGCCAGCCTCACCATTCCATCCTCTGTCACTTCCATTGGGCGGTTAGCATTCAATTACTCCGGATTGAAGAGTATTGTGATTCCCAATTCGGTGAAACACTTTGCACCTGAGGCTTTTTATGCATGTACCCGGTTGACCTCGGTTCACATGCCCGACACCGTGGAAACGATGGGAGAATCGGTATTTGAGTATTGCGACACCTTGCTCAGCGTGAGAATGCCACTCTACATAGACAGCATTCCTGAGTCAACGTTCAAGTTCTGCCGTCATCTCAAAACAGTCACGATGCCGACCTATCTGACCAAGATCGGCAACTTCGCCTTCCTCGAATGCGAGGAACTGGAACAGCTCGAAATCCCAAACACTGTAAGTGAAATCGGTAAAGGGGCTTTCAAGTGGTGCCGTAGCCTGGTTGACGTCAACATCCCCGACCAGGTTACCACCATCGAGGAGGAGACCTTCAACGGGTGCAGTTCCATTACTGAAATCGTTCTGCCCGAGTCGATCACCACTGTCAAGAGAGAAGCTTTTGCCAACTGTTTCAAGTTGACAGACATCAACTTGCCCAACAATCTTACGGCACTGGGAATCAGGATGTTTGAGAACTGCTACGAACTGCGTGAAATCGAACTCCCCAATTCCCTGACCGAGATTGCTCCTTATGCCTTTGTCAGCTGTACCAGTCTGCAACCGCTTGAGATACCCGCTTCGGTCAAGGTCATCGGTGAAGACGCCTTTGGGTCTTGCAAAAGCATGACACACTTCACCATACCCAATACGGTGATTACTGTTGGTAATTATGCTTTCTGCAACTGTACAGCCTTGAGGCGTGTCACTATCGGCAGCGGGGTGACGTCCATCGGTCATGACACTTTCTTGAGATGCAACAACCTGCGCAATGTCACCAGCCTCGTGCTCACGCCTCCCGAGATGCTGAATGAGGCTTGTTTTGACAGCTATTCCTACACCAGGGGCTCCTTGCATGTGCCACAGGACGCGCTAGAAGCCTATCAGACCACCGAGTGGTGGAGCAGCTTCAATAAGATTGTCCCACTCGTGCACATGGATGTAAACGGCGATGGAATCGTCAGCATCAACGACATCACTACTTTAATTGATTTCCTCTTGGGACAGGATCAGATGTCCTTCGTCGATGTCTGCAGCGATGTGAACGGTGACGGACAAATCACAGTGAATGACGTTGTGGCTTTGATTGATTACCTGTTGAGCCACCTTTAAAGGCAACTAAACAATAACGATATCTTTTTTATTTATAATATTTATCAAACAATTTTATTATGAAAAAATTCGCATTACTTTTCATTTCCGTGGCCGTCGCATTGACTGCGTCGGCAGGTGTTTATTCTAAGGGCAACGCCTATCGCCCGATGGAAAAGGCGTCACATGCCACATCTATTAAGGCTCCCGAGCGTGTTGACCTCATCACTGAGCAGCCAGAGGGCACCGTGGTTAACTACATGCGCGGCGGCGAGTACATCCTCTCCAGCCTCTACGGCTACGAACCCGCTGAACAGACTGGCCGTGTCAAGGTGGTTTATGCCGAGGACGGCAAGACCGTTTACATCCAGGATATCCTGTGCTATGCCGAAGGTACCGGCGTTTGGGTGGAAGGCGAATTGAGCGACGACGGATTATCCATCGCTGTTCCCCTGGGACAGTACGTAGCCTACAACGAGGAGTATGGCTATGGCGTGGTCCTGACTTGGGGCTCAACCGAAGTCATTGACCTGGGTGAAGGTTTCTACTGGCTCGATTTCATTGTTGACGACCGCGCCACCGAGGTCATCTATAACATCGACCCCGAAACTGGCACCATCACCATGGAGGGCAGCGATGGCGACATGTATGCCGACTACCCCTATGATTGCGTGGCTACTGGTCTGACCGGCGTATGGAGTGATGACGGCTCGCTTGCCACGATCGAGTGGAAAACGGTTTGGACCAAGCTCGGCGACGCCCTTCCCGCCGTTCCTGCTAACCCCGAGGCAGTGGCATTCTATGACTGCGGCGACGAGTCAGGTTTCACCCGCTTTGACTTTGACATCAACCTGGTTGACGTTGACGGCAACCCGCTGGATCCTGACGGCCTGACCTACAGCATCTTCACCGACGATGATCAGTTGTTCACCTTCGACTACGACACCTACGGTCCCAGCAACGGCTTTGACACCGACATGACCGAAATCCCCTATGGTTACAGTGGTTATGACTTCTACCTGCGCCGCGTTTACTTCTATCGCACCAACGAGGGCGACAATCCCTTCTTCACCTGGCGCATCGGTATCCAAGTTTATTACACCGTTGACGGCGTGAAGAATGCCAGCGACATTGTTTATTTCGAAGTCTATGATCAGCCCGAGCCTCCCACACCCGATCCTCACATGCAGGGTTACTGGCTGGTAGCTATCGACGCTAACGGCGAGGAGGTATGGTACGAGATGTATGAGGGAGCCAATGGTGACTACACCACCACCCTGTCGCTCGATTATGACACCTATGGCTACGTTAACTATGATGCCCAGAATCCCGGTGAGCGTCACAACGTTGACTACTACATCATGATCGACGGTGTTCGCTATGGCGCTAACGACGAAGAGGTTGCCACCGTTCTCGGCACCGCTCTCGACAACCAGTTGGTTGAGGGTGAAGGCTTCTACACCTTGCCCGTAGGCTACAACTACAATATGGGTGTTGCCATCAATCCCGAGGGTAATGAGTACTTCGTTTATGCCGCTCAGGCTGGCTTTACCAGCGTGGACGAGCTGAACGCCGGCAAGACCGTTGCCAACGTACGCTACTTCAACGTAATGGGTCAGGAGATGGCACAGCCCGAGGGCATGACCATCCAGGTAACCACCTACACCGACGGCACCACCAGCGCCGTTAAGGTTGTGAAGTAACTTCCCAACTAGATACTAAAATGTAGAGACGCAAAATCTTGCGTCTCTTTTTTTGTCCAACGGAGACGCAAGATTTTGCGTCTCTACATTTCGTCCCGACGGCCTCATACAAAAAAATCCCGCCTAGCCCAATCGCGGGTGAGGCGGGATCCATTGATAGGAAAAAATTGATAAAAAAACAATGTATTATGATAAATGGTAGTCAGAGGTCTCCTTTATCATCAGAATGTGAACTGTACACGGGCCTGAGCCACATGGAAGTTCTTGTCATTAGGCAAGAAAGGCTTGTCAAGCTTGTGCCAAGTGTAGTCAAACATGCACAGCACATAGCGGTTGAAGCTGTAGTTCAGACCTAAGGTCACGCTGTGGATGTCACCACCACCAACGCTGGTAGCGCCAGTACCGGGCCAATCCTCCATGTAACCGTTGGCATAGTAGTGACCACGGCCAGGGTTGTAATACTCACCATCGGTGAGGTTGTTCAAGCCTGTGTAGTTGTAGCGGGCGACGATTTCGAGGGACTTGCCATCGATACCACCCAGCAGGCCTTCCTGCTTGTTGTACTTGTAGCCATTGCCCAGAAGCTGGATGCCAGCCTCTACATAGCCACCGATGAAGTTATTGTTTTTCAGCTTGTTGGCGTTCTCCCACCATTCGATGTCGCCCCAACCGTCGATGTTGTTCTGGGCATCAATATAGAGTGAATAGCTGTCACGCTTCTTGGTCACATGCTTGTAGAAGAACTCACCACGAGCAAAGAACTTGTCGTTCTGATAGAGAGCCTCAGCGCCCACGTTTACCACGTTGTTAGCCCAATCAAGGTCAGCGCTCACAAACTGCTCGTCCTCGTCAACCAGGGTCTCCAGAGTCTGGCCCAGGTGCAACGATTTCTTGAGCACGTTGTTGTAAACCTCACCGCCACCCAGGTGGGCAAAGCGTCCGCTCACGCCCACGTGAAGGGTCTGATAATCATCACTGATGGGACGGAACAAGTAGCGGCCTGCTACGGTGACACCATTGAAGCCAGCATCAATCTTGTTATACTGGTTCTCGGTAAACACACCCTGATAAGCCATAAAGCGGTCAGTGTTATACTTGTAGCTGATACCCAGTTCACGGCCTTCGCCCAGCGCATAGGATGAACCTGGACGGCTGATGAAGTGGTAGCTGCCCAGCGAGGTGTTGCGGGCCATGGAACCGGCGGGGTCATTGTAGTAACCCACCTTCACGGCATGGGTGTTGTCGTTGTTGTCCAGATGGCTGTACTGCAGGAAGATGTTCTTCTGCGAGAACTTGCCACCACCAAAACCGAAGTCGGCATAGAAATACCAGTCCTTGTAGGTCATCGAAGTGCGGATACGGGCATCGGTGATCGAAGCGCCGCTCTGCAGAGGTGTGAAGTCGCTATGATAGTAAGCAGCGTCGGCCATCATACGGGCACCAACGGTGAACTTCACTTCCTTCTCGGCATTCTCGAGCTCCAGGGTGGGATCGGTGTCGAAGTCCTGGGCAGCAGCTGTCAAGGCGAAGATAGCCAAAACAGGCATCAAAATATATTTCTTCATATTAATTATGTGTCGATTTAATGTTGTTGATAATGTTCATTTACACCTCGTGTGGATTAGTAACCCAGACGCTCGAGGGTGGCAACGGCATCAGGAACGGTGACATTGGCCTGCGAGTTGTCATACTTCTGTCCAGCATGGAAGGGGTTGGGCAGCTGTGAGTTGCCGCGGAAACCATTCTCGATCATGTAGCGCAACGACATCTCGGTACGGTTGGTGAAGAAACCGTCCATATACACGGGAACACTACTGGGATAGCTGGTGGTGCAATAGGGGGTGGCAGGAATCTCCAGGCGGAGCAAATCGTCAAACTCGGTCTCCCAACCATAGTTGTAGTAGCCCATATACTTGCACATCTGTGCCCAGCTGTCGAAGCTGTAGGGATGGTTGATCATTCCGGCACGGCGAATCATGTAGGCCTGCCAGGGTGCATTCATCTCAGGATAGTTGTTGGGGGCGCCACTAATTGCCGGACCGATGATGTGTGCGCCATTGTCCTGAGCCCACTTGATGAAGGCTGCATAGCCAGTGGGGGTGTCATAGGCGATATCGGTAGCATAAGCGGGCTCGCTGATCCACAGCAGGTAGCACATGGGGATGCGACCCTTGAAGACATCGTTAGCACGACGCAATGCGTCGAACGAGAAGGTCTGCAGGATGACGCGACCGCGGGTATTACCCACATTGACTTTGCCGTTCTTGTAGAAAGGCTGGTCGCCGGGATCGTTGGTGATGATGTTCCAACCCTGCTCGGCCAGTACGTCATATACGCGCTGCTCCATGTTGCCAGGGTTAAGCCAGCTCTCCTTGAACTCGACATAGATGCCGGGGCGGTTGCCGGTGTCCTCGGGGTCAGCCTCGTAGGCATTGGCGAAGTCGTACTCGATGAAGTCCATGTACTTGGCATTGTACTGGCCTTTCTCCTTGATCTTGTTGTAAATCTGCTCCAGCGTCATGCCCTTGTACTCGTCCTTAATCTTGTAGGTGAGCACGCGACGGCCCTCAGCATCACGGATCAGGCGCTTGCCCTGTGCATAAGCAATCTGGTCCTGGATGGCGCTGATGTAGAGACCGTTGCTGTAAACAATCTTGCCGTTCTCGAAGCGGCCGTTCTCGGTAGCCTTGAAGGTGGGACGAGCCTGCTCCAGCGAACTCTCGTTGAACCAGCTGCCGGCGTCAAGCATAAGGAGCTCGGCATAGTAGTAGCTCAACGTGTAGAAGGGGCGGAAAGCGGCCATATCACGGCCATACTGAGCCTCGGCGTCAGCACGAGAGAAACCCAGACTCATATAGAAGTCCACACGGCTGGCGGGAACGTTCTCGCTGAAGACATTCTCGATGTTGGTGGTGCGCTTCAGGTTCTCATCGTGGTTGGCCAGGACGATACCGTCCTTGGTGCACTGTACATCACTCTCCAGGTAGTCGGCACCCATCTCACGGGCCCAACGCCACGAAGCCTCGGTCTCCTCAGGAGCCCAGAAGGTGGAGCCACGGTGTGCAACGACTGCATACAGAGGCACATAATCACGAACTTTAGCAAGTTCTGAGTTCAGCACTTGAACCTCCACGCGCTTGGCGTCAAGCTTCTCATTGGTGAACTGCTGTTCTTCCTCACAGGAGGTAAAGGTTGCAAGCACAACGGCGCTCAACAAACCTACTCTAACGAGATTTTTAAACATAAGTAATTGGTTTTTAATGAATAAATTATTGTGATAATTGATTATTTCTTCTCAATGTGCTCGCCCTTGCGGTCGGCAACGAGGTACTGCTCCTCCTTGTAGGTCAGCGCCATGAAGAAGATAGCGCCCACACAACCCACGATGAGCAGGATGAACGGCATATCCCAGCCACCGGTGCTCTCGGCCACATAACCGAGGACGGTGTTGGCGAGGATGGCGGTACCCAGCACGTAGCCCATGAAACCGGTGAGACCGGCAGCGGTGCCAGCTGCATTCTTCGGAGCGAGGTCAAGTGCCTGCACGCCGATGAGCATCACGGGACCATAGATGAGGAAGCCGATAGCGATCAGACAGCCGATGACAACGCTCAGGTTGGTCATGTTCTGCCAATAAACAAAGATGGCAACGATAATCAGTGCCATGAAGATCATGGTGGGCAGCGCACGGCGGCCATTGAATACCTTGTCGCTCAACCAGCCGCAGAAGATAGTGCCAGGGATGGCAGCGATCTCGTAGGCGAAGTAAGCCCAACCCGCGTTCTTGATGTCCACGCCCTGCTCACTCAAGATAGTGGGAGCCCAGTCAAGACATCCGTAGCGCACCATATAGATAAAGGAGTTGGCAAGTGCGATGTACCACAAGAACTTGTTGCTGAGGACAGTCTTGAAGATCTGGCTGATTTTCAGCGACTGCTCGCTCTTCTTCTCGTCATAGTTCTTGGAGGCACTGCCGCTCCACTTCTCGATCGAGGGAAGACCACAGGATTGGGGGGTGTCACGGATGAGGATATAGGCGATGATGGCAATCAGGATGGCCACAGCAGCGGGGAAGGCGTAGGTACCGATCAGGAAGTACATCTTCTCATCGGTGCCGTAGAACCATGAGCCGAACCACATGGCACCATAGGCGGCCATCGGGCCGACGAGGGCGCCACCCACGTTGTGGGCGCAGTTCCACACGCTCATCCAGGTGCCGCGCTCCTTAATGGAGAACCAGCGCGTCATCACACGTCCGCACGGAGGCCAGCCCATTCCCTGGAACCAACCCACGAGGAAGTTGAAGGCACCCATCAGGAAGACGGCGAGACCCTTGCGCTCGGGGTGGCCGATGGGGTCAAGCAGCGTGATGGGAACCATCATAAACAACATGGCGATGGCCGACAGGATCAGACCCAGCGGCAGGAAGCGACGCGCGTTGCTGCGGTCGCTGATGCTGGCCATAACGAACTTGGAGAAGCCGTAGGCCACAGCGTTCATCGCCAGGGCGGTACCCAGCATACCCTTGGTGAAGCCGAAGGGTTCCAGCATGGGAATTGCCATGGAGAAATTCTTTCTCACCAGGTAGAAGCCGGCGTAACCGATGAAGATGCCGACAAAGACTTGCCAACGCAGTCTCTTGTACTTGGCATCGGCTTCAGGGCCGGTCTGTTCCGGCTTATAGGTCGGGGGAGCTAAAAAACTTGCCATAATTTTTTAAAGTTTTAAGTTGTTAGTTTATAGTTATATCTGATTAATGTTAGATTCCATTCGCTTTGCGGGTTGCCTCCACATCGAGGGCGTCGGCGAGGACGCTGATGGGGTTCTCGACGGGCAGGCCGGTGGACATCTCAATCTGCCACTTGCAGGTCTCGCAGTCGGTGGTGACGGCCTCCACCCCAGCCTTCTCTATATCCTTGAAGAGTACAGAGCCTATCGCCTGTGAACGCTCGTAGTTTTCTTTCTTGAAACCATAGGTGCCCGAGATACCACAGCAATTCTGCTCCAACTCGACCAGGTCGAGACCCGGGATCATGCGCAGCAACTCGATGCTGTACAGCTGCCATCCCATGCGCTGCATGTGGCAGGCGGTGTGATAAGCCAGGCGACGCTTATAGTCTTGCTTGAAGACCAACTTGATTTTCTCCTCATCCACAAGACGATAGATAAACCTTGTGGCAAGAGAAATGCTGTCGCGAACATCAGCATTGTCGATACCCAACATCGAGGGATACTCGTCACGCATGTTGAAGGTGCAACTCGAACTGGTCGTGAGCACCACGCGCTGGTCGCGGTTCACTGACGTGCGGATATTATCGATATTGGTACGGGCCTGACGCTTGGCCTGCTTGTATAACCCGTTGGCAATGAGGGCGACACCGCAACACTGCTCCTTGTCGAGCAGGTGCACGCCATAGCCCACCGCATTGAGCAGTTTCACGAGGTCTTGACCGAGCTTGGGGAAATTGTAGTTGACATAGCAGCCGTGGAAATAGCTCACGTGATGGGCGAAGGCATCCTGCTGCTTGGCGGCATGGCGCTTGTACCAGGTCGTGAACTTCTGGCGGCTATAGGCGGGGAAGGTGCGGTGCTTGTCAATGGCCATCACGCTGTCCATCAACAGTTTAGTGGGCTTGAGGCCCAACGTGGCGTTGGCCATGGGAGCCACCAGGTTGGCCATAGTGCCCAGCAGGTCGGTGTTAGCGAGCATGGTGTCGCGCAACGTGGCACGATGACCCTCGGTGGCACGCATACGCGCATGTTGGATAATGTCGGCGATGTGTACACCACTGGGGCAAGCCACCTCACAGCGCTTGCAGTTCAAGCACA
The DNA here is from genome assembly GCA_947306175.1 of uncultured Prevotellaceae bacterium. Lineage (GTDB taxonomy): Bacteria > Bacteroidota > Bacteroidia > Bacteroidales > Muribaculaceae > Sodaliphilus. The sequence goes on along the minus strand of CAMZFV010000006.1, from coordinate 70,904 downwards.
GCTTCAACGCCTTGTCAAAATAGGCGGGGTCCTTCAAGCGGTAGCGCTCTCCGTCGGGGCCTGCCTGCTTGGGACCGGGATAGTCGGTAGTCACAGCGGCAACCGGGCAGACGGTAGTGCAGATGCTGCACTTGGTGCACTGCTCAAAGTTGTGCTCGCTGAGGTTGCATATTTGCATTCTTTCGGCCATAATATCCCTTTAAAAAATCATCAATCAAATCGTTATCTAGCTATATCTAAACCAATGGTCGAAGTCTATTCAGCTTCAGGTGACGTATGGTTAGTATGCTTATTTGTTCTCCCTGATGTGGTCGGCGGCAGCAATGGCCGTCAACAGCGACACACCGGTACCGTCACCCATCTTCACGGCATCATGTCCGCTTAGGACAGAGCCGATGGCGCGGAGGTTTTGGATGGGTTTACCCTGCTTGAGGCAGCGCAACTGGTCGTCAGTGGCCACGCCGTAGCCGAAATAGGACTGGGCATTCAACACGCCGAAACGCGTCCACTGCTCACGGTCGGCATCGGCATCAATGTCCACGCCCAGCACGGGCTCATACACGCGCTCATAGTCGGCCCTCAAGCCGCGGCTGATAAACGAGCCGGAGGCCAACACGAAGTTGTCAGCCATCAAGGGCATGTCGGAGAGCTTGGCAGTGGTGATACTGGTCAAGCGATCGCCGTCGAAGGTGCCGCTCACGGCGGTGTCACCTGTCAGGTAGGTGCCACCCAGCATCTTGAAGTAGTGGCGCAACTGCGTCATCATCCTCATGCCGGCTACCGAAGGGGGCAATGTGGCAACCAGACGAAGCGGCTTATTGGTCATGGACTGCAACATTTGGAAGTCGCTGCTGTCGGTCTGTCCGAACACGCTGGGCATCAGCACCATATCGGCATCACTGGCTAGACTGTTGAACTGGTCGGCGACACGTTGCAGGGCGCTATTGCTCACCAGACGCTTGGCCAGGCTGGTGGCTCGCATCTCACTGGGACTGCGGCGCAGGGCGGTGATGTCATCGGTCGTGAACTCAATCATCTCCACCTCAAAGCCCAGGTCGCGCAGACCCTGTGCCAGCATGGCATTTGGCTGGTCGAAATAACCGCGGATGCACATCAGTGCTAAGCGCCTGGCGGGCAGGCGATTGATGTCATCGATACGCAAGTGGTCGCTCAGAGTGAGCCATGCGGGCTTGGCGATACCCATCGGCGTGATACGCCAGTGATTGGCGTTGGCCGATCCGGTCATGTCGATGCCTGAATCGCTGAACAGCAACTTCACGCGCTCGGCAAGCGAGGCAATGCGGTCGGCTCCGATTTTACTGTAAGGATGGCTCTCAGGCAGGGACGCGATGGCCTCCAGAGGGTTCTCGACAGCCTTGCCGTCAACGTAGCCCAGCATTTCCATCGAACCGCCATTAAACAACATGGTGCTTTGTCCGCTGGCCACAATGGTCACACGCTTGCCGCGCTTGGCAAGGGAAATACCGCAGGCAAGGCCGCTCAGGCCTCCGCCAATGATGACAGTGTCCATTCTCATTGCACGTCCTCCTTTCCTTCCATATTAACTGCCTTGTCCAGTCCGCACAGGCCCTCGTATATGGCAGCGGTCAACTGCGCCTCACGCAGCGTGTCGCCCCAAGCCACGGGCCTCATGCCCTTCCAGCGCTCGTCGAGGAAGGCGGCCAGGTCTTCCTGGGCGGCCTTCACGTCGCCACTGAGCTCGCCCATCAGCGAGGCGGCGCGGCAGGAACACAGCTTGCCCTGGCAGGTGCCCATGCCGACGCGGGTGCGGCGGCGCAGGTTCACCAGGTTGTGAACATGCAGCTGGTGTACGGCATATTTGATTTCGCCCACGGTGACGCCTTCACATTCGCACACCAGGGCATTGTCGATGTCATTGTCTTTCTCTATGCGGGCCGCGAGAGAGCCGTGACGGCCGATAGCGGCACGCTGGCCGAAGCTGTAACGCTTGGTGGCATCGCGCTGGTCGGGAGCGCCCTCCTCCGAGCCGGGAAGTGGCTGGCTGGCGGTCACACAGGGTGCGGTATTGCCCAACTTGGCACAAACGGCATTGGTGGCGATCTCGCCCATCAGGCGGTAGGTCATCATCTTGCCGCCCGTGATGGTGATAAAGCCCTCCAGACCGTCGCGCTTGGCGTGGTCCAGACACACGATGCCGCGGCTGATGCTGCGTCCGCTGGGGTCGTCGTCACTGGCAACCAGTGGACGAACGCCCGCATAGGCGCGGATAATCCTGGTGGTGGCCAGCGACGGGGCGATCTTCACGCCCTCCTTGAGCAGTACGTCCACCTCCTCGCGCGTCACGCGCATGTCATCAACAGTCTCGATGGGAATGCGGTCGCTCGTGGTACCAATCACGCACACGGTATCGTCGGGAACGAGGATATCGGCATTGGCAGGCTTGCGGCAGCGGTTGATCACCATGTTGTTCACACGGTGGCCGAAAATGAGCAACGCGCCGCGGGCCGGGAACATCGAGATGTTCACTCCAGCCTGCTGGGCGATGCGCTGGCCCCAGATGCCGGCAGCGTTAACAACCACGCGTCCGCGCACCTCGACGTGCTCGCCATTGCGCTTGTTGAGCAGTTTCAAACCCTCGACACGGTTCTGGTTAATGATAACGCCCTCCACCTCATGGTAGTTGAGCGTCACGGCACCATGCATGCGCGCGTCAAGCAGATTGGCCACGGTCAAGCGGAACGGGTCGATCGACGCGTCGGGAACACGTACGGCACCGATCAGGTCGGGGTTCACGGCAGGCTCGATGCGGCGAGCCTCATCGGGAGCGATGATGTCGGCGCGGATACCGGCACGCTGGCAGGCCTCGACAAAGGTCTGCTGGTACTGCAGGTCGTCCTCGGGCAAGGTGATGAACAGGCCATCGGTCTCCTCCACACAGTGGCGGGCTATGCGCCTCAAGATCATATTCTCGCTGATGCACTCACTGGCGCTCTCTCCGTCGGTCACGGCATAGCGGGCACCGCTGTGCATCAGGCCGTGGTTGCGGCCCGTTGCGCCCGTGCTGTAGTCGTTGCGCTCCACCAGCAGCACGCTCAATCCGCGCAATGCGCAATCCCTCGCGGCACCGGCACCAGTAGCGCCGCCACCCACGATGATCACGTCATATTCTTTTTGATAAATGTCACTTGTTACCATAAACATTGTTTTTAAGGTAGCAAAACCAATTATGTAAATTAGTTTCGGTGCAAAGTTACCATCTATTTTTGAACTGACAAAATAATTTCGTATTTATTTTTGATTATAACAAGTATAATATCAATTAATTTATTGTAAATCAATAATATAACTAAATTTATAGTTTTGATTTTTACCAAAAACGATAGTTTCGTTTATAATTTGACTATGTTTCGTTTTGTTTCGTATTCAAAAGCAATTTATATAAAAATATCCCTATTTTATGTTTCGTTTCAAAAAAAATTGAAAGTTTTTTGTCAATTTTCTTGGAACGTATTGGTCTTTGTATTACTTTTGCCGCATCAAAACGAAAATTAACTACTATCGATTTGCCATGACTAAGGAAGAACGTCACGAGATGATTATGGAAGCGCTGATCAAGCATGGGTCAGTGCTCGTATCCGATTTAGTGTCGATGCTCAACGTGAGTGCGGTGACGGTGCGCAAGGACCTTACCGACCTGGAAAAGAGCGACAAACTGTACCGCAGCCATGGCAAAGCCGTGCTGGTCAACCCTTACATCAACAACCGTTCGGTGAACGAGAAAGAGAAACTCGCTGCCGACGAGAAACACGCCATCGGACGCGAGGCGGCCAAACTGATCACCCGCAACGACAGCATCGCCATCGCTTCGGGCACGACAGTACACGCCTTGGCACGTAACATCCAGCCCATCCACAAACTAACGGTCGTCTCGGCTTCACTAGCAGTGAGTAACATCCTGTCACAGCACGATAACATCGATATCGTCCAGTTGGGCGGCATGTTGCGCCACAGCAGCCTCTCGGTAGTGGGAGAATATGCGGCAAGGGTATTGAATATGTGTTCCTTCAGCAAACTTTTCCTCGGGGTTGACGGCATCGACCTGGACTACGGCATCACGACAACCGAAATGAGGGAGGCGGCGCTCAATCAGAAGATGATTGCAGCGGCCCAAAAGACCATCGTACTCGCCGACAGCAGCAAATTCGGCCGCCGCGGCTTCGCCAAGATCGCCGACATCGACGCTATCGACGTCATCATCACCGACGCCGGCATCTCCCCCAAGGTCGCCAGCCGCATCGAGAACCTCGGCATCGAACTCATCATCGCCCAATAAACTACTAGAAAAAAGGAAGACAATAAGTACAATAAATACAAGCACGGATGCCTTAGTATTTATTGTACTTATTGTCTTCTATTAATAGTTTTATTATTCTGTTGTGGTGGTTTGGACTCTCTCGGCGAAGGCTTTGTTGCTCCAGACGATGAAGTTGCCAGTGACGGTATCGGCAGATATGGTCATCACACCCAGGTCGTCACGCGGTTGCATCATCCGTTTCACTTCGTTCTCGCCCATCACCATGCAGGCCGTGGCCCATGCGTCAGCGGTCATACAGTCATGAGCCACGACGGTGACGCTGAGCAAGGTGCCCACCCTACTCTCGCCCGTGCGCGGGTCAATGATATGGGAGATCTTGTCTCCGCCCTCTTCACGCCACTTGCGGTAATTACCGCTGGTAGCCACCGCCTCGTTGTCCAGAGCAAGCGTCAATGCGCTCTCGTGTGTTGTTTCATCGTCATTTCCTTCCTCGTTGGGCATATCGACCGCCACAGTCCATGACGAGCCCCGCTTGTTCAAACCGCTGGCGACCACCTCGCCGCCGATTTCGACCAGCCAGTTGGTGACGCCATTGCGGACGAGCATACGCCCGATTTCGTCACATGCCATCCCCTTGGCAATAGAACTGAAGTCCAGCATCACACGCGGGTCGGCTTTCACAAGGGTATTGCCTTCCAGGCGCACCTTATCCAACCCCACAAAACGCAGGATGCTGTCAATCTGAACTTGCGTAGGCATCATGCCGTTCTTGTAGCCGAAGCCCCACGCGTTAACCAGTGGCATCACCGTCGGGTCAAAGGCGCCGCCACTTGCCCGATTGACCTCACGTGAAGCCTCCAGCAGGCGCTTGACATAGGCATCCACCTGGTCGGTGGCGTTTCCGTTCAGGGACGTAACGAGCGACACCTTATTATAAGGTGACACACTAAGGTCTATCTGATTAAAAATCTGCTGGATGCTGTCACCCAAGTCTCGGGCGGCCTCGTAGGTGATGTGGTACTCGGTCGTCCACACCACACCGGTATTGGTGAAGAAACGCTTGCGTTCCCGCGCGACAAACATCATCACGACGGCAACTGCCAGGGCAATCAAAATTGCGGCATAACGCTTACTCATCTCAGCTTACCCAAACCTAATGACTGAAGCCTATTTCAAGAACCAAGTCACATTGAAGTACCACGTGCGGTTCTTAGCCACGTTATCGTCTAGCAGCTTAGTGTGAAAAGACTGGCCAATGCTGAAGTTGTAACCACCCCTGATCTGAACACGTTCCATCAACTCAAAGCCCAAGCCCATGTCGAGATAGACATTGACAGGAGGATAAGAATTCAGGTTCTTATGGTTTCCGTAGGTCAGGAACGAGAACTGGGGACCCACATAGGCCAACGGCATAAATGAGGTCTCGAGTCCTCCCAGGTTGTGATACTTGAACTTGAGGTGCAGGGGCACGTCGAGATAGTGCATCGACACGGTCTCGTTGCCAAAGCCCAGCGACGACCAGGCCTGACGGCTGCCATAGTCCACCTTGCCCTGCCTGAGCGAGTACAGCAACGCACCTTCAACGCCAAAGCCGATACCGCTGAAGTTCATCTCACCGGTCACACCCAACTGTGGTCCCCACATGGTCTTGCTGGGAAGAATATCATTTTGCTTGAAATGGACGGTGTTGATGTTGGCGCCAGCGGTAATACCCCAGCGTGAGGTGGTTTGAGCCCATGTTGCCGATGTGGCAATCATCAGGATGGCAATCAGTAAGGTGATTCGTTTCATTTATTCTGTTGTTTTTGTTATTGATTTCTTGGATGATAAGAGTGTGTGGAGGTCAGAACAGATAGGCGGCATTGATGGTCCAATAGCGGTCCTTGCCCGTCACCTGATCCCCGTCATAATCTATGTCGATGTACTTCATCGCCTTTGACATGCCGATGCCGTAGGTAGCGGTCAAGCGAAAATGCCTGAACAGGTCCATGCCCGCGCCCACATCCCACGACAGGTGAGTCTTGCTGTTCTTGTAGTTGCTCGGCATATTCTCGTTGAACAAAATCGAGAAATTGGGTCCCGTGAAGATGATAGGAGCAAAGATATGGTCCAGCTTATTCAGCCCCAAGCGGTAACGGGCATACACGGGAATGTCGATGTAATAACGCTTGAAAACGCGCTCTTGATCGGTCAAGCGGTTATTGCGGTGGGTGTACATCACCGATACCTCAGCGCCTACCCCAACAACGGGAATATTGAGGTCTAGCAGCAATCCGCCGCAATAGCCCATGCGGTTGTCGCTGTCGATGATGTTGCGATCAAAACGCATCTCGCTCAACGTGAGACCGCCGCGCACACCAAACCTCACCTGACTCCAGCCAGGCAGGGTACCGAGTGCCGACATCGCCACTACCAATATGGTATATATGATATTCCTTTTCATTTTTTGTTCTCGTTTTTCAGCCCCAAAACTACAACTAATTTTTCAATCACTGGTCAGAATTAATCAATTTTTAGAATTGGGAGTACAGGAACGGCTGGACGGTGGCGCTGGCAAACTGCAGTACCAGCTGCACCAGCACGATGAACATCAGCAACTTTACCATCCAGTGGGTGTTGATGAACCAATCACGCATCTTGTCCCACAAGCGGACAGGCACAAAATGCAGGCCATAGATGAGAGCGAGCATGATGCACCACGTGGAACGACGCTCCAGGAACACAGGCAGATAGGCCCATTCAAAGTCGGTGAAGATGCCGCTGATCACCTGACCTGCGGTCTGGAACGTGCTGGCACGGAAGAACACCCACAACAGCGCCACGAGGCTGAAGGTGATCAGCCACGAGACGAAGCGGGTGAACGGCGTGCTTTCAATCCTGTCGAGCCACGGTTTGCACAACTTGTGCACACACAGGGCGATGCCATGTCCGGCACCCCACACGACAAAGGTCCATGCCGCGCCGTGCCACAGGCCACCCAACAGCATGGTCACCATCAGGTTGAAGTGCTGACGCAGCTTGCCCTTGCGGTTGCCGCCCAGCGGGATATATACATAATCACGCAGCCACTGCGACAGCGTGATGTGCCAGCGGCGCCAGAACTCGCTCACGTTCAGCGAACGGTAGGGATAGTTGAAGTTGATGCCCAGGTTAAAGCCCATGATGCTGCCCAAACCGATGGCCATGTCGCTGTAGCCCGAGAAGTCGCAGTAGATCTGCATCGTGTAGCCCAGGACAGCCATCAGCAGCTCAAAGCCGGTATAGCCCGTGGGGTTGCCAAAGGCAATATTGTTATACTGAGCGATATAGTCGGCAAACACCGCCTTCTTCAACACACCCAGCATCACCAACCACAAGCCGCCGTAGATCATCTCGCGCGTGGCGGGCTTGTTCTCACGCAACTGCGGCATGAAATCACAGGCCCGCACGATGGGGCCAGCCACCAGGCAGGGGAAATAGGACAGGAAGAAGAGGTAGTCGATATAATCGTCAACGGGCTGGATCTTGCCCTTATACACATCCACCACATAGCTAATGGTGCGGAATGTGTAGAACGAGATGCCGACGGGCAGAATCAGGTCCAGAGGCTGGAAATTGCCGCCGATGAGCGCTTCAAGGTTAGACATCACGAAGTTGCTGTACTTGAAGAACAGCAATACGCTGAGCGACAACACCAGCGAGACGGTAAGCGCCACGCGGCGCTCGGTGCGGTTCTTGCTCGATTCGATGAACTGCGCCACCCACCAGTCGATAAACGAGGTCGCCACAAGCAACAGGAAGAACCAGCCGCTCGACTTGTAGAAGAAAAACAGGCTGAAGGCGATGACAAACACCATCATCTTCACCCGACGGGACTTCAGGCAGGCATAGATGGGCAAGAAGACCAGGAACAGCACCCAGAACAGCCCACTGGTGAACAGCATAGGCTCGTCGCGGTTGAAGGTAAACTGCGACAGCAACTGGGTGATATCAATTACATTCAGCATCATGGTATTAAACAGGGGGTTGATAGATGACAATGCGCGAGGCACGGCTGGTGACCTGAGTGGGCGGATTCAGTTTGATGGGATAAGCGGCATTGCTTCCCATCCACTTGATGACACGGTCCATCCATTTCTGGGCCGAAGCGCGGGTGGGATGCGCACCGTCTCGACTACGGTCAAAATGGTCATTGGCGCTCAAGTAGAAGCAGCCCTCGTCAACCTCCTGAGCCAGCAGGTCATTGATGCCGGTGTCCTCCACCCAGTTGGGAGGACCAATCCACAAATAAGGGATGTCGCCAATTTCGGCCAACATCTTCTTCAGGTGGGGACGGCGCACCCGCTTGATGTCGGGGACATAGAGCTCATTAGCGCCCAGGCACACCATGATATAATTGGGGTGATAGGTCCTGATCAGCTCAGTCAAGCGCGCGGTCTTGCCCCAGCACAGGGTGGAACTGCTGTACCAGATGACCTCGATGAGCTTGTGCCCGCTCTTGTCGCAATAAGCGGCAAGGCGCGGCGCCAGACCTTCAAGCATCGAATCACCGATGAAAAGGATAGTCTTGGCCGTAGTGTCAACGGGGGCACGCCACCCCTTGGGATGGCGGCCGTTGGGCAAACGGCCATCAGCATCCAGCGTGTCTGCCTTCTGGGGCACGCTGTCGGTGACATGTTCTTTGATGTCCTGAGCCAACGAGGGCGTCTTGATTTCTTGCCCACCGATGCGCATGTCGTCAGGCAACAACGACATGACGGCAAAGAACACGAGGGCGACAAACAGCAGGGACCACAGTCCCCAATAGGGTTTATTCATTCAGTTGTCAAGAAAATTTCACGTGCCAGCGAGAATATGCACTGGCACGTGCATTGATAACAAAGGATTGATGGGTGTTACTTGAGCAGCTTGATACCCAGGCCGGGACGGTCATGCAGGGTAATCTTGCCGTTCTCAACGGTCATGCCGGTGAAGCGGTCATTGGCGATAAGCAGGTTACCGTCCAGGTCGGCATAATCCACAACAGGTGACAGGTTGGCGGCTGCGGTCACAGCACACGAGGTCTCGGTCATACAGCCGATCATCACCTTCATGTCGAGGGCGCGGGCCAACGTCACCATCTTGTGGGCCTCATACAAGCCAGTACTCTTCATCAGCTTGATGTTGATGCCGTCATACACGCCTTTGAACTTCACGATATCGGGCAGGCGCTGGAAGGCCTCATCGGCGATGATGGGCAGCGGCGAGCGCTCGCGCAGCCATGCGGTCTCGTCAATCCAGGTCTTATCGAACGGCTGCTCGACGAAAATACAGTTGCGCTCCTTGAGCCAGTGGCACATCTCCAGCGCATATTCCTTGTTGTTCCATCCCTGGTTGCAGTCCACGCAGATGGGCACGTCGGGCATCATCTCGTTGATGATGTTGATTGTCGCCTGGTCCTGATCAAGACCCATTTTTGCCTTGATGAGTTTGTAGGGACGGGCCTCTTCCACCTTCTGGCGCACCACCTCGGGAGTGTCGATACCGATAGTGAAGCTGGTCACGGGTGTCTTCTCGGGGTTGTAGCCCCAAATCTTGTACCACGGCTGGCCCATGATCTTGCCCAGTAGGTCATGCAGGGCGATATCGATAGAGGCCTTGGCGGCACGGTTGTTTGGCTCCACCTTGTCCACATAGTCCAGGATGTCCTCGATGCAGAAGGGATCTTTGAACTGCTCCAGGTCAAGCTTGTTGAGGAACGCGGTAACGCTCTCGACACTCTCGCCCAGGTAAGGCGGCATCGATGCCTCGCCATAGCCCTTGATACCCTCATACTCCAGGGTCACCTGTACATCAGGCGTGGTGGTGCGGCTGTAACGCGCCAGGTTGAACGCATGGCGCAACTTCAACTCGTAGGGGAAGTACGACAACTTCATCGTGCCGGTCTTGGCAATCTGGTTGACACGGGGCACACGGCGGCCCTTACCCTTCTTGGTTACACGCTCCACAGCGTCAATCGACACGGGCGACGCGGCGGCAATCGCCGTCAGACCCATTCCTGCAATAAATTTTCTTCGATCCATAATATCATATTTTGGTTAATTCCAAACTAAAAACTCCTAACTCCTAACTCCTAACTAAAAATACCACGGGTGGTTCTTCACCGCGGTGATGCCCTTGGTGCCCACCATGCCCTTGATGCGGCTGGCGCTCAAGGGGGAATACAGGTAGGGATAATCACTGGCCGTGGGTATCAGGCTGTTGATTTTCACCTGGCCCGAGCAGTGGATATACTTGCCGTCACGCAGGTAGATGCCCACGTGGGTCACGCGGCCCGTCTTCTCGTTGCCGAAGAACAACAGGTCACCCGTCTCATACTGGCGCCAGTCGGTACCTTTCTTCATGATTTTGCCCGTAAGAGCCTGCTGCGAAGCGTCACGTTGTAGTATGATGCCGTTACTCAGGTAGCTCACCTTCGACAGACCCGAGCAGTCGGTCACCTTGGTCGAGGTGCCGCCCCACAAGTAGCTGCTGCCCATCATGCGGCGGGCGGTCTTTTCGATCTGGGCGGCGCTGAAGCCCTGCTGGCTCCACTGCGAGAACTCAGCCATATCAGCAGCGTCAACCCACCCCACTCTACCATCGGGCGTGGTCAGTTTGAGCCAATTGCCTTGGGCGGTCTTGTATTCCAGGATGTTGCCCATCACCAGGTCGCTCACGGTCTCGTCACCGTGGGGCTCGGTCACCAGTCGGGAATCGTAGGCGGTGACGATGTAGCGTTTAGCCTTGCGCCACGCCTTCATCTGGGCATCGGTCTTGAACGACAGCGAACTCTCAGGAACATAGGCGATATAGTCGTCGGCCATCTGCACGCGGTACCAATCATCACACTTCTCCAGCACCTTGACAGGAGCGCCCATAATGCCCTGAGTGGCGATTTCTGCGCTGTGTTTCGGCTCGGTGCGCAGCGTGGCGATACTCAGTTTCACCTGTGCCCACTTCTTTGCGGCGGGAATGCCGTCCTCCAGGACGGTGATTTTGTCCGTAAATTTGTAGCCGCTCTTGAGCATGGCCGCCTGGATGGCTTTCTTTTGAGCCTGAGTGCCGACAGTGCCCGACAATACCCAATTACCGCTCTGATTTTTTGATACAGCCGTCACGTCCCAAATGGCAGTGCGCTTGTCGGGGGCGATGCGCGCCTTCAAGTCAGACAGAATTTCAACTGGCGTCACTGCAAAAGCACACAGACCGACTACGGCCAATACCAATGTAATGATGAATGATTTGATTCTCATTTCTTTATCGGTTTAATCGAATTTACTATCAGATGGCTGTCCCACTTGTCATAGAACAGGTTACCCTTGCGCCACTCTACCTCGCCAGGCTGGAAATCGACGGTCTCGCTGCGGATGAACGTCTTGGCAGGACTCAACTTGTCACCCACGCCCTCGTTGCTCGCCATGCGGTACACGTCGATACCTGTGGCATAGTAATCGTTCAATGTGGTGCCCACGGCGCTACGGCCAAATGACGGGTCGGTAGGTATCCAACCGACGCCCTCAAAGTAAGTCTCGCACCAGTCATGCCAATTAATCTCATCAGGATGGAGCATCCAGCCACTTTCCCATCGGGCGGGAATACCTAACGAACGGACAAGTGTAATGTAGAGCAGTCCCACCTGACCGCAGTCACCATGGTTATTTTCGATCACATACTGCGGGATGTTGGCCAGTGTGCTGTATTCACGGGCACCGGCCCACGGCAGGTTATAGCCTATCCACTCATAGATTTTGGCGGCCTGCAGCACGGGGTTGGTCTCGTTGCCCACAATCTTGCGGGCCAGGGCGCGCATCTCGTCGGTGATGATCACGTGTCGGGGTTCATCACCCGTGAAACGCTTGTATTCCTCGCTATTCTTGTTATAAGGCTCCAGCATGGCCAACAAATCCTGCTGGCTGTAATGGCGCTCACCCACATCGTAGGAGAAAGTGTATTCAAAGTGCGTCGGCTTACCTTTCTCGGCAACGGCCTCCATGTACACGGTATGATGCTTGCTGCCCTCGCTGAAAGTTACGGGACGGTTGCTGCTCTCCAGACGGATGTTCTTTTGACGCAGGTTCTCATAGGGGAACGGCATCCACACCCGCAAGGTCTCCCCGGCTGGAACAGCATCGGCATCGACATCTAGCGTGAACGTGATATTCATATGCCGCCAGTCGCGCACATTGTTCGCATCGGCGGGAGTGCGCATGGCTTCCAGGTAATACTTGCGACGCGTGAGGAAACTCTCGTGGTTGTCGGCAGCATTCTGGGCGGCAAATTCCTTGCCCAGCAGCCACAGGTTGCCAACGCTCTTGCGGAACCACATCTCCTTGCCGTCGATGTTCATCACCTCAAGTGCACGGGTGTCTTTCCAGTGTTGAATTTGGGCATCGGTTGCCTCGGGCATCTTCTCGCGGATCTTCTTCACGCCCTCCTCGGGGGTGATGCGGAAGTCGGTGCGGATGCGCTGCATGATGGTGCGCAACGAGTCGATGCGCACGGCATCGGCCACGCGCACCTTCTTGGGCAATGATTTCATCAACTTCTCGGCACGGGCAAACTCACCCTGCGCGATATACTCATCCACCTGGCTCTGCCAGTCAGGAGTGACAGCCATGCCCGTCAGCGCCAAAGCGCTCACAGCCACCGCCATCAATGATTTTTTCACGTTCATATTTCCTTAGCTTTAGTTTTAACGAGCAAAGATAATCAATTATTTAATACCTTACTCAACGTATGGGGCAAAATAATTATCAACAAGGGCTCACGACGTGAGAAACAGATTATTTACACGGGGAATTCGAGCAGGAATGTGGTGTGGAAACCCGAGCGAGGCTCATCGAGCAAGGACATCATACCGCCCTGGATGGTAAGCAGGCGACGGCTCAGCGACAGGCCGATACCACTGCCCTTGCGCTTGGTGGTAAAGAACGGGACAAAAATTGAGGAGCGTGCATCAGCGGGAATCAACTCTCCGTCATTGCTGATGTAGAGCAGCACCTTGCCTTCTGCTCCGCGTTCACATTCCACGCCCTGGTTTTTTGCACCCGCCTCAATGGCGTTCTTGATGAGGTTAATCAGGATTTGGCGCAGCAGATTGGGGTCAGTCTTGATGATAATTGGTCCCGAGAGGCTGTTTATCCAGTTGACCTCGGGATACAGTTGTTCCACATCCTTGACTGCCGCCACCAGGTCGGTGGGCTTGGGAACAGGTTTCTGCAGGGCGGAATACTTTCGGTAGCTGTCAACAAACGAGTTCAGGTGCTGAACCGTGTTGTGGATTGCGTTGATACCCTCCTCCAAGTCGGAATTTTTCACTGCAGGATGATGCAGCATCGACTGGCTGATGCTGGCGATGGGCGCCGTCGCGTTCATGATTTCGTGGGTGAGCACGCGCGTGAGTTTTTCCCACGATTCCACCTCGCCCAGATTGACCTGCTCGCGGATGTGGTCACCCAGCTGGTTCAACGTGTCCTGCAACGCACGCTCGCCGCTGAACATGTGTTTCGTGGGTAGGCGGAATGTAAACTCGCGGTTACGTATCGCCTCCTGCATCAGGCGCGCCCTCTCGGCAAGCATGAGCTGGTGGCGCCTGAACCACAGGACCACCAGTACCACCAGAGCTACCAGAGCAAAGCAGAGCAACAACACACCCTTGCTCATTGGAGTCTTTTCATTTTGTTATATAGCGTCTGGCGTGTGATGCCCAACAGGTCGGCGGCCTTGGACAAGTTGCCATGACAGCGGTCGAGAGCCCTGCGGATGTGGTCAGCCTCCACTTCGTCAAGCGTGGCCATTTCATCACCAGCATCGAGCACATCCTTGAGTTTTCGCAGCAACTCATCGTTGTCCCACGGCTTGGTGATAAAGTCTGCCGCGCCACGCTTCAAGCCACGTACCGCCAGCGACACGTCAGCATAGGCTGTAATCAACACCACGGGAATCTCAGGATGACGTTTCCTGATCGCCTGCAACCACAGCAGTCCGTCCTGACCGCTGTTCACGCCCAGCGTGAAGTTCATATCCAGCAGGATGATGTTCACTTCTTCCTGCTCCAACAATGAAATGACCGACTCGGGAGACGTCAGTGTCAACACCTTCTCAAACGTCCCTGCAAGGCAATACTTCAACGCCGTGAGTATCGCCTCATTGTCATCAATGACCAATATTGTTCCGTAATTCTGCATAACGGCAGCGAAATTACAAAAAATCCCTGACAATTCAACTATTCCCTCTACTTTTTTATCATCAAAAAAAACACTTGAAAAGCAGTTTCACGGCCCCATTTGTCAAAAAATTAGACACAATAGTGTATAAAATTTTTACACTTTGGTATTTTTTGGCAAAAAAGTTTGACACGTCATCGACCACCGATATATTTTTGCATCGGACGAACGGGAAACCGTTTCTCGACAAAGCGAAAAATAACCCGTACAGAATGGACATAAATGAATTGGTTAATAAACATGGTGAATAAACGTTATGCTAAAGGGCCTTTAATCTCGATGATGTGACACCCGACCACGGGACACATCAGGAAAAAAGCCAGACGAACACACCGATTGAGCAAAGCCAGGAGCCTGGCAAGGTGTCAACAAGAAGAGGTAATAGACCATATGTTACAAACGATGCTTTTACAAAAAAAGATGCTACACCGGTTCCTGGCAAATGCTCATTAAAAAAGGAAATGAAGTACTCATCGAAGAGGAAAAAATATCATAGAGAAGGAATCAAGTATTCATATAAGATAAAGGAATAAGTATCATAGATAAAAATCCCTGCTGAAGGGTGCTGAGTAATTTTTTTCATAAGTTTGTGGTTATTTTAAAAGGGTGCATGGCACGAGCTGCCAAAGCACCCTTCTTTTTCAACGACTGCGATTGATCGCAGTTTTGACCGCAACTGACTTAATTCTTCGAGAGAAGACGATCAATCAGCAGGCTGACGTCAAGGACGCTGAACACACCATCCTCATTCATGTCGGCAGCATAAACATTAAATTTGTCGGTCCATTCTAAGTCTCCAACCAACAGATGATCGATCATGACTACAATGTCGAGAATGGTGACTTCTTTGTCATTGTTGACGTCACCAAGGAGCATAGGAACGGGAATGACGAACTGGTTGCCATCAGTGAAATACAACACGTTATCGTCGTACTCGTATGACAACATACCATCCTCGGTGTATGGCTTGGTCAAGCCCCATGTAATATATTCTGGAATCACACCGCCCACATTGCCCAGCATCAATGTGTCTGCCTCGGCATCCAGCGAACAGTTATAAACGGCCTTGTTTTTATTATAATCCCAAGAGATCTGCTGACCTGGGAAGATCATAGCACCATCCTCTTGAAGCATCATATAATTCTCGGCCACACCATTTCCAAACAGGTTGAGCACAAACACGGTGCTGTCATCATACTGATACATAAACACGGGAACCGTTTGCTCTTCATATTGCGTGTCGGACCCTACTTGGACAACAACTGGCTTGGGAGCGCTCAGGCCACCATTACCATTTGCAGGATCCCGACCCGTGACAACACCCGGCTTGATTGGGCGCGGATCAATCGGGGTACCGATAATACCGCCTACGCCACAAGTGCCAGCCGTGCCACCACCAGTCCCTATAGTATAGAATTGCATGGTTGCAATTAGCCGATTGAGGTTACTGGAATTAGCACCAGGTTGGACCCCACCATAGCTAACTTTTGTAAAACTATGTTCGCCATTGGGCTTCAGCAAAAACAAATCGGAGAAAACAGGAGACACCATGAACGTTGAATCCTTATTTACAATCTGATAGGGTCCTCTAATCTTTTGGGTTTTCACCTCGGTATAAAACAAGAAATCCCCTTCAAATACCATCGACCCATCGTCATAAATGGTACCATCAATGCTCATTTCCCATTCTTCATCATCGTTCAAGAAGTTCAGTGCCGGCAAGACGTACACAGTTTTTACCGTGTCATATATGATCGAACCCACAGTATCGGTATGATGGTAATCTTCAATTAAACCAAAGTACATTCTGGCCATCGACAGATCACTCATCACATCAATAGGCACATAGTAGTCCAGATAAGCGTTTTCCAAAACGCACCAGATCCAACCATCCTCATCAGGTTCGTCGGAACAGGGCGTCAACGATACCTCCCAACCCACATAGCAGGGATTCGGATCAAGCGTATAATC
The DNA here is from genome assembly GCA_947306175.1 of uncultured Prevotellaceae bacterium. Classification (GTDB taxonomy): domain Bacteria; phylum Bacteroidota; class Bacteroidia; order Bacteroidales; family Muribaculaceae; genus Sodaliphilus. Next base: position 54,410 of record CAMZFV010000006.1, on the reverse strand, counting down.
ATCCAGAATGCCCCACGATAGCATCGAGGAAATGTAGCTACCCTGCATGTCCAACAACGACAACTGCCGAGGCGACTGAGTCGCCAATCGGTTGTCACTCGGCGTGATATGACGGTCACGCATGTAATCCTGCAGGGACAACTTGCCTTCCTTAGCAGGGGTAACCGATGAGTTCTTGACTTGAGAACGGCTTAAGGTCGTTCTTTTCAAGTCAACGCGATCAATGGGAAGCGCACCTGCGATAGCGCATACAGCAACACAGGCGCACAACAATGTGAGCAATAGATTCTTATTCATTACGAAAAATATAAGCAGGCCACAGGGGCATTAGTTTTTTGTTTGCACAAAATTACCAATCTTTCCCCTCACCCTCCCCGCTTCGCAATAACATTAACAAATATTTAACACAACCCATGAAACAGCCACTCCAGCCGACCGAAGCATCTGGGCTGGAGTGACTTTATGATTTCGTCGCTTTGACGGGCTTATTCAGTCAACAGCCTGTCAATCATGCTGGTGACATCCTCAATGCTGAGATCCTCACTGGATCCGTTAGTCAACAGATAGTCAATCATACCTGTCACATCGCTTATACTTGCACCGCCCTTCGAACCAGACACAACAATGGGAATTACTGGATTAGGCAACGAGAACGGGGGTATCGGGGTATCAATTCTACCGCCATGACCAAGAGGCTCACTAAGATCATCACGGGACAAACTAACACGATCAAGCACACTAAAACTCGGAGTCACTATATATTTCCCCAGATTGCCATTATCACCAGAATTCTCTGAGCCTAAAGGCGTGGCATTTCGGCACGTACCAGCAACCGTCTTGATTCCTTTACCCTTACCCGGATTTGTCGGTCCAACGGGATCAATATCGGTGGAGACATGGCCACCAACGCCATCTGGCAGACAAGGCAAATCGCGTACAAGATTGACAATATCTGATGCGCTAAAATGACTCCAACTGCCGTTTTTCTTGATATCGGCAGAGCTTTCATCGCTGTTGATAGGCTTAATCGGAGTATGGGCACGACCGCCACAACCATTAATAATAGCAGAAGTATGCTGGGACACAGTATTACTCATTGAGCTCCTGTCAACCATTACACCTTTATTGTCATTCTGATGATGAGCAGTGATTACATTGCCATTAGAAGCAGAGGCATCTTGAGTATTTGCATGATGTTCTTGTGAGCTGCCAGTTGTAACACACTGCGTCGCAGTCATTTGGCCATCACCCACATTGGCACAAGTATTCACGTCGCCCGCAGCGACTGATATCGACACTCCCACACATGCGAGAATAAATAGATACTTTTTCATAATTGTAATTTTTTATCGGTTTGTAATTATTGTTCGTAATAGCAGTAAAGAACTCATATCTGCCCGACAACCTTTTTTCCATGCCATCAAAGCCAGCATACAAAGAACTCCTTTACTTTCTCGACTACAAATTTAAACTTTCGTTTAATTATCTTCAAACAAAATTTTGCGAAATTTTCAATTTTTCGCACAAAAAATCGAAAAAGTGTCAAAAAATTAGACACTTTTGTAAAAAAAATCCGAGATACTCCCATTTTCTGCCACAAAATATTTGATTGAAACAGCCCCACATCTTAACTTTGCAACATCATAATTGACTATTATCAGTGATAAAACTGTTATGAAAGAAACCTTCAAGAGCATGATATACATGGCGCGGCGCTTCAAGCTGGCCACCACGCTCAATATATTGGGGCTGATTCTGGCCTTCGCCACGTTCTATATCCTCATGACCCAAATCGTATTCCAGTATACTTTCAACCATGGTGTAAACGATTACGAGCGGATTTACCGCATGGAGTGCGACTACCTCTACCCCGAGTTCGGCTTTAGCGACAACATGTGCCGACCTTTTGCCGAGGCACTCAACCGCCTAAAACCTCAAGTCGAATCCTATTCGCTCGTCAACAGCGACAAGAACACCTTTACGTTCAAAAAAGATTCGGTTAACATAAAAAATGGAGAAACCGACACCGTCAGTTATAATATCACCAATGGTAACAACAACGTGGTAAGTGCCATCGCCGGTAAAGCTCTAGACGGCTCCATTGAGTGGAACGATTCCGACCAAGTGGGATACATTATCCCTGAAAGCATAGCAAATGATTACTTCGGCACCCATAAATGCGCTGGTGATTCATTGACTTTGCTTTATTTTGGTGAAGAATATCGTATACCAGTCCGTGGTGTATATGAGGACTTCCCTGAGAATAGCGGATTCCGGAACATCATCTATGTGAATATGGGAATTCTGGAAAAACACACACTCAACTTTAGCCAAAAATGTTATGTCAAGCTCAAGACCAAGCCTCAAGACATGGAGGCCTTCAACAGGGAACTCAAGCAAGCCATACTCGCCGAAATCAGTGAAGATTCCATATTTGCAAGCGAGACCAATCCCCATGACATGCCTTTAATTCAAGAAGCGCTGCAAAATACCCGTGTCAGGCTGACGCCAATAAAAAACAGCTATTTTGAATCTTCAACTCACACTGATGCCAATGACAACAGGGGTTATTCGGTCATGTTCTTCTTCCTGTTCCTGGGCTCCATCTTAGTCATCATTGTGGGTGCCATCAACTTCTTTAATTGCACCCTGGTCGAGAGCCCCATGAGAATTAAAAGCATCAACACCAGGCTTGTGCTTGGGGCGTCAAGATCACAACTGCGCAAGAATATGATCATCGAGACCATCATCACTTCGGTCGCCGCCAGCTTGATCGCCTTGGGACTGTGCGAACTGCTTTCACAGCTTCCACAGGAAACGCTTAAAGAACTACTGTCAACAACCGACATCTCCGTGGCTAAGCATTGGAAGCTGGCACTCTCAATAATTGCTCTTTCCGTTGGATTGGGCTTCATTGCAGGATGGTATCCGGCAAAATTTGCCACATCTTTCCAGCCGGCTATAGCGCTTAAAGCATCCTTTGGCCTCACCCCGCAAGGTATCAGGCTGCGCACCATTCTCGTGTTCTTCCAGCTATTGGTGTCCATGTTTATGGTCATCTACATCGGTATCCTCTTTATGCAGAGACAATACATTTTTAACTCCGACTACGGTTTCGATAAGGACAGGATCCTGATGGCATCTTTGCCACAGGACATGGATTCTCTCAGTAGAATAAAGCTATGCCTGGAATTGAAAGAGTTGCCTAACGTCGAGGGCATTTCATTTTCCAACAACCGCCTAGCCTCGACCGATGCTCAGGATATGATTAGAACCGACATCAACGGACATCCGTTCAAATATAGGAAACTCAACGTCGAGGCTGATTTCTTGCGTGTCATGGGCATCGACATTATCCCTGGGCAAGGTCGAGATTTCCAGCAAAACGACTCGGCGGTCATGATTGTCAACGAGACTGCTCTTGATTCTATTACCCAATTAAAGATAGGCATGAAGGTGTCAACAGGCTTTGGCGACGCCAACGAAGACAGCGCAACAGTCATTGGCGTGTGCAGGAACATCCGCTATGGCACCATGCGCATGAAACAGAACCAGCCGTTCGGCTTTATTGTTGACAACGATCCTTACTTAAATATCTTGAATATCCGTATCTCGGCTAATGCCAGCCGTGATACACTTCAGCATCAAGCGGAGAATTTGATCAAGAAATACAGTAATAGTATTGATGACAAGAGCCTTATTGTCCCGTTTGATAACGAACTTAACAATACTTATCGCTACGAGTTGCGATACATCCGTCAGAACAACACGAGTTCTTTCATCTGCTTTGCTCTAACCCTGATCGGATTGCTATGCCTCACGATGTTTGAGACCGAGTACAGGCGCAAGGAAATCGGCATCCGTAAAGTCGCTGGAGCCACTACTAGCGAAATCGTCAGATTGTTGAGCAAGCACTATGTGGTGCTCATCCTCATCAGTCTCATCGTAGCGGCACCCATTGCCTATCTGCTCGGCTGGTTGACGCTCAAGTATTTTGCCGACAGAACGCCCTTATACTGGTGGCTCATCCCGCTAGCGCTACTGCTTGGTGGCAGTATCACCCTCGGCACGGTCATCTTCCAGAGTTGGCGTGCCGCCCGCGAGAACCCAGTTAACAGCATCAAAACCGAATAATGGCTAATGAATGTATGGGTACAAAAGGCGATAGTAATCGTACTAACAACTAAAAACTAAAAACTTACAACTAAAGAATATGATCCATCTCAGCAACATAAAGAAAATCTTCCACTACAGCGACGTCTATACCGTCGCCCTGGGTGGCATCAACCTCGAAGTGAACGAAGGAGAATTTGTAGCCGTCATGGGACCCTCAGGCTGCGGCAAGACCACGCTGCTCAACATCATCGGTCTGCTCGACAACCCCAGCGAGGGCAATTATCTGCTTGACGGCGAGGAAGTCGCCAGGCTCAGCGAGAGCCAGCGAACAGCCCTGAGAAAAGGCAAAATCGGCTTCATTTTCCAGAGTTTTAACCTGATTGACGAGCTCACTGTCGAGGAGAATGTCGAGTTGCCCCTCAAGTACATGCGTGTGCCTCCCGAGGAACGCAAGAAACGCGTCACCGACGCCCTGCGCAAACTCAACATTTCCCACCGTGACAAGCACTTCCCCAACCAGTTGTCAGGCGGTCAGCAGCAACGCGTCGCCATTGCTCGGGCCCTCGTCTGCAATCCGCGGCTTATCCTCGCCGATGAGCCCACCGGCAACCTCGACAGCAGGAACGGAAAAGAAGTGATGGAAATGCTTGCAGAACTCAACGACGAGGGCACCACCATCATCATGGTCACCCACTCCCAACGTGATGCATCCTACGCTCAACGCGTCATCAACATGCTCGACGGTTTCCTCGTCGAGCACACTGCCCTATAATTCCACACTTAGCTACCGCAGCATGACACCCGAAAGGTGCCCTTTGAATAACCCCCGATAAATTAGAAGACCAAGCGAAAGCGAAGGCAACTGATTCATCGGGGGATTACCATATCATAATCCGTCGCCAGCGGCGTCCCCACTCTCTTTTTCCCAAAAAACACCCCATTTTCATTAAAATGTATGATTTTTTGACACTATTGTGTATAAAATTTTGACAATTTGAAAAAAACAGATAAAAAAATATTGACACACCAACACCACCATTCTAACTTTGTACCAGCAAATATTAATGTAGCTGTCTTGCTAGGACATTTAACCTTCACTTGAGACACCTTAAATAATATGTGCTAGTAGAAAAAAGTATTATTAATCATTTAAAACCCTAAACATTATGAAACAGAAAATCGTATTTTTGTTTGCCCTTCTGCTCCTTACACTTCAAGGATGGGCAACACCAGTGGACTCATTGAGTATCATTTCATCTGTTAAGAGTATCCACATGAATCAGGATGATCTAAGTCAAACCACTTCGTCCAGCAGCACACTTAATCCATTTACTCCCCCTGGACCAACGGATTTCCAAGTCCGGGTAGATGAGACCATAGACTTTGGAGAAATACCGGTAGGCACTTCTCAATACAAGATTTTTCTATTCAAAACCTATTCTAATGATCCCAATTTCATTATTAATCCATTCTACAATGATTCTCATTCAACTAAAATGTGGTGGATTGCAAAATGCATTGTTGATACCGTTGTGGAGAAACACACCTATAACACCAATCCCAACTATCCTTATCTGGGAGAATGGAAAACTGATTATTATTATGAATTCACATGGGCAATTAAAGTAATTTACAGTCCCACATCAAGTGGCACACATGACATCATTTTATGCCTCAAAAAAATGGAAAAATATGGTGAAATAAGTAATCACAACTACAAATTAACAGGTAGTGCTGTAACACCTACCATCACATCCGATCCATCATCTTGGGATTTCGGTATGGTGGTCAAGAATAAGACAGCAAAAAAGACATTTACCATTAAAGGTACGAATTTGACTGGAGACTTGACTCTGGAACCCGAACCCAATAACTCATTCTACTCAGTCTATCCTAGAACAATAACGGCAGAAGATGCTGCTAATGGTGCACCTGTAACAGTCACATATAATCCTACCGTAGTAGGTGTCCACAAAGCAACCCTCACCATCCAAGGTGGAGGAGCTAAAAAGAATGTCAAACTGACGGGCGAATGTGTCAGCCAAGCCATTACTGTATCCCCCTCTACTTACAATTATGGAACAGTTTATCTGGGTAATCAGGTATCTCATAACTTTACCCTAACGGGCACCAACCTGAGTAAACCTATTTATTTGACCGAACAGACAGAAACTTCTGGAGGCGAACACGAATACTTCATCTACCCGACCGAATTGCCTGCAGAAGGTGGCACAGTGACGGTGATTTACAAACCATTACGTACTGGAAATTCTAGCTCAGAATTCACATTCAGCACAGGTGAAGTATCCGCCAAGATTAATGTAACTGGCAAGTGTGATAAATGTCCAACTATCAATGTCACCCCCTCGACTTACGATTTCGGAACAGTCAAAGAGGGAAGTACCAATACAGCTACATTTACGGTGACGGGCACCAATTTAAGTGAGCGTATTTCACTCATTTGGCCACAAGAAGATGGGTTTACTATTAGCCCGGTTGATCTGCCAGCCAGTGGCGGTAAGGTGACTGTAACCTTCAAACCTACCAGTGGTGGCAATTATAGCCAACAATATACTCTCAGTAGTGGCAATACCTCTGCAAAAATCACTGTAACTGGAAAATGCGCTGCCGCCACTACTAACAAATCAGCTTTGTATTTTGGCTCTGCACGCAAGGGTGAAACTAAAACCCAGACGTTCAAGATCACTGGGGTCAACTTGACTCACGACTTGACGTTGACATCATCTAATAGCTCAGTATTTGTGGTTAGTCCTTCCACTATTACAGCTGCCCAAGCAAAAGCAGGCAAAGAAGTGACTGTGACATATAAGCCCAATGCTTATGTAGACCATAGCGGAACCATCACCATCAGTGGCCAAGATATCAAGAGTAAATCCGTAAGACTTTCAGGTAAATGCGCCAATATCGCTATATCGCCTGCGTCATACGATTTTGGAACTTGTACAAAGGGTAAAGCTTATACCAAAACGTTTACTGTAACGGGCACCAACGTTGGAGAACGAATCTCTGTTGTTACTCAATATGAAGAGGAATTCTCTGTTACCCCAACAGATCTGCCAGCAGCTGGCGGTACAGTAACGGTGACTTTCAAGCCCTCTAGTACAGGAAGCAGTTATAGCTATACATTCTATGTTAGTGGCGGTGGCATTACTACTCCAGTTTCAGTAACAGGAAAAAGCGGCACTCCTTCCTACGATACCGACCCAAGTTCCTTAACATTCGTATGCTATTCATCTAAGACCTTTACTGTTAAGGGTTCATACTTGACTGGCAGTCTGTCGTTGTATGCAACAGGTGATTGTTTCACTGTCACTCCAACCACAATCACTGCATCAGAGGCAGCAGCAGGAAAAACTGTAACCGTAAAATGCACTGCCAATGTCACCCAACCGAGCTGTACAGGAAAAATCATAATCACTGGTGGAGCTGCACCATCCAAGACTGTAAAACTGTTTTATAATCCCGGCGGCAATGCCCCAGTGCAAATCAGTTTGGTTGAGCCGGAGGGCGAAGGTGAAGATGGCAACGATGGGTTCTTGAATGTTAGTTTACAGGAAGCATTTGGTGGTCCCACTACCGATGTGAATGAGTTGGCGATAGCTTCTAAGGTTTATGCTGAAGGCTTGAACATCATCATCGAGACTCCAATAGAGCAAAAAGCGTTGATTAGCGACATTGCAGGTCATGTCAGAGAAGTCAACCTCCAGACTGGCCGCAACGAGATTCCAGTCAATGCAAATGGCGTCTTTATCGTAAGAATCAGAGAAAAGACCACCAAGCTAATGCTCAAATAACACACGAGAGTTCAGATACTAATTCGTGAAATGAGGGTAAGCCCGATGTGGCCTACCCTCATTCATTTATCCTAAAATTTATCTAAGACAACTATTGACCCTCACGCCAGTGACAAAACTTGTTAGAGTTGTTATCGTTGTTTTCCAAACAACCACCACCCAAATGGATAGCATTTATTACTTATTGTTTTCCTTTTTTTATTCCAAGAGGGTGGCTGTTTTCGTTTGACGTGGGGTTATTTCTTTTCCAGCAGTGTGACGTTCTCCACGTGGTGGGTGTGCGGGAACATATCAACGGGCTGGATTTCCATGACACGGTATTTCTCGTCAAGCATGGCGATGTCACGCGCTTGGGTGGCAGGGTTGCAGCTCACATAGACCAGCCGCTGCGGCTCTGCGTTGAGGATGACCTTCACCACGTCCTCGTGCATACCGGCGCGGGGCGGATCGATGATCATGACCTCGGGGCGACCATGTTCGGCGATAAAGTCGTCGGTCAGCACATCCTTCATGTCGCCCGCATAAAACAGGGTGTTCTCGATACCATTGACACGGGAATTCAGTTTGGCGTCCTCAATGGCCTCGGGCACATACTCGATGCCGATGACCTGACGAGCCTGGCGAGCAACGAAGTTGGCGATGGTGCCTGTGCCCGTGTAGAGGTCATAGACCAGTTCATCACCCGTGAGGGCCGCCATGCGGCGCGCCACCTTGTAGAGCTCGTAGGCCTGGCGGGAATTGGTCTGGTAGAATGACTTGGGACCAACGCGGAATTTCAGGCCTTCCATCTCCTCCTCTATGTAGTCACGGCCGCTATAGGTGATAAACTCCTGATCGGCCAACGAGTCGTTGACCTTGAGGTTGACGACATAGAGCAATGACGTGATCTGCGGGAAACGCTCATGCACAGCACTCATCACGTCCTCGATGGCGGCGCGGTCGTCCTGTCCGAACACAATCACCTCCATCACCTCACCCGTGCTGGCGGTACGCGTCATCGTCATGCGGATAAAGCCCTGCTGCCCGCGGATGTCATAGAACGGATAACCCTTCTCCACACAATAGTTGCGGATGAACAGGCGCATCTCGTTGCTGATGTCGTCCTGCAACCAGCAACGCTTGATGTCCAGCACCTTGTCAAAGGCGCCAGGGATATGGAAGCCCGCCGCATTGCGGTCAGGAAACTCTTCCCCACTCTCCAGCTGCTCATGCGTGAGCCAGCACTTGTTAGAGAAAGTGAATTCCAGCTTGTTGCGGTAATGCGTCGTCGCTGCCGAGCCCAAGATGGGGTTGATGGCGGGAATAGGCACTTTGGCGATACGCTCCATCGCATCCACCACCTGTTGCTGCTTGCATTGCAGCTGGTACTCATAGGGCAGGTGCTGCCACTTGCAGCCGCCACACAGCCCGAAGTGCTCACACATCGGCTCCACGCGCAACGGACTCGGCTTCACCAGCCGCTGGATATGCCCCTCGGCATAACTATGCTTCTTGCGGTCGATCTTCAGGTCAATCACATCACCAGGTGCGCCAAACGGCACAAACACCACCAAGTCGTTCCAGCGCCCGAGGCTCTTACCCTCGGCCGCCACGCCCGTAATCTCAAAATTCTCAATTACCGGAATATCTTTCTTCTTTCTCATCGTGGGCACAAAGGTACAAAAAGCTAAGAAACGCCACAAAAATAAAAAAAGAAAACAATAAGTACAAGATATACTAAGGCATCCGCACTCCATCTAAGAAATGCGGATGCACCTAAAAGTCTAAGTTCTAAAGTTTACTCTGTCCCACTCAACAGATAGTCGATCAAAGTGGTCACATCGGCCACTGTAATCATTCCATCACCATTGATGTCAGCATTGTCAGGGCTGAATGACTCAGATTCGTCATAATTGTTGCTCAACAAAGCATCAATCAGTATGGTTGCGTCAATAACACTCACCTCATTATCCCTGTTTACATCACCAAGCATAGATGTAATAAAGTAGATAGGATCAGTCCATACACTTGTAAAAACAGCATTTTCAGCATAATAAATAGCCCGCACCTGTACTTCATACTGAGTTTCGGGGTCCAGCCCCTCAATTAAATATACAGGAACAGTCAAATCTTCAGAAACTGTCCAAGCCGGCGTTTCTACGACCTCGGCATTGGGATCTCCAATGAAAATGTCATCAAGCATCAACATGTATTGATTTGAGCAGTTATAATGACAAAAAGCGATATGACCTATTTGACCTTCATATTCACTCAAGTCAAAGGTGTATTCAGTCTTTGTTGCAGTGGTAACAATGTCCTCATTTGCCAGTTGAATGATACAATTATTATCATCCAAAATAACATACAGCATCATCCGCTCATCAGAATTATATGGGCTGAAGCTCCAAGCATTAAAGCTAAGTACGCCCTGGAGTTTTGTCTTTGGACTAATCAACCAGTTCTCAGGGAAAAGAGCTAACGAATTATCAGGATCATAGGAAGCAGAACAGAATACCATATCGCCTTCCTCAATTTGGCAAACGACCCAAGAAAAGCCATCACCATCTCCGTCATAAATATCCCATTGTTCAACATTTGCTTCAACTCCGTCAACTGAGCCATTCAAATCACAGCATATCGGATTGTTCGACGTATCCACTATGGGCCTATAACGCAAATTCCATGCATAATCGTCGGGGTCTTCCCAGTCCACAAAGGCATTAGTAACAGCAGGCGACACTATCAAATTCTCAGGAGTCGTACATGCTGGATTCGACACATCAAGCGTGAAACCATTTATCAAAATCTGATTATTGCCAAAATACCCTCTCTTATCTTCACTGCTGTTGCACAAATATATGTCCCCCAAAAAGATCTGATCTTGAGAATATATACCATAGTTACCCCGCGTCAATGAAGTATTACCGTTCGAGGTGTTCTCAGAATAATTATACAATATTTCCCTAACAGCAAAGATGCGATTATAACAAACTACTTGATCGGGGAACCAAACAGTACCATCATCATTAATATATATTTGATTCCAACTATAATCTTGGCCAAACAGATTAAAAACCCTAAGTGTTGTGTTATCTATCTGTTCGATATAGACCTCGTATGACTCTGAAGTTTCATTTGAAGAACTGGATAATCGCCTATTTTCATCTTTTATGGGCAAATCAATCTTTATCTTGTGAGAAGTGTTACTTTGCTTTTGACCAACACACCCAATCGTTGGATTTGAGTTATGAGGACGTGGGGAAACTGGCTTAGTCGAGCCAGGAAGGGGATTAATAGGACGATGCACAATACCACCAGTAGACTCACCATGAGGGCCAGTAGGTCTTACAACCCATGATGATGGCTGTTGCGCTGAGCACATATAATGCTTCACACATGAATGAATTCCATTGGGTTTAAGTAAGGTAACATTCTCCATAATTGAGGAAAGCCCCCATGAAACCTTTGTCCCATTCTCTTTATAAACTATTTCTTTTACCATAAAGCCGAAACCTTCGCTAAATGATATGGAATCCCCACTGATTGTACCATGAATAAAATCATAATTATCGCTTTCACCCACTAACCACGTCAGAGGATATGCATATAATGTCCACGTCGTGTATGGGCGCGAAGTAGGATAATTTACCCATAGGTCTATAGTGTCAATACCTGGTAAGCTATCTGTTACCAACCCATCGGTGGGAATAAGGCGGCGCCTCATAAATTCGTTATCTTCATAATTCTTAAGCTTATCTAATTCCGAGCCACACTCAATCTTTATCTCTCCTGTTTCTTCATTGATATTAATAGGAATCTCATAATCACCAAAAAAACCGATGAGTTTATAACCATCATTTTTTTGTACAATTTTGCAATACTTTCCAGATAGACTATATGATGTACTATCAACAATAGCAACGGCATTCTCGTCATCTGCGGGGAAAAAATCATAGGTATCCATCTTTGCGATTCTGCTACCAGTTACCGATTGATCTCCCAGGACGAACAGCGCAACACAGGCGAAAGTGAAAATGAGGATTAATCTTTTCATATTCAAGATAGTTTTTATAGAGCTTTTTTACGAATGTGATTGATATATCAGTTATTAATGATTCACAAAATAACTCTAATTCTACAATTACTGTCAAGGGAAAACTTTTGTATTAACAAATTTTAATCCGTATTTTTGACTAAAGTGTAAAAAAAATAGACACTTTTATGTAAAAAAGCGTCTTTTTCTTTAGGCATGAACCTATATTTTGCAAGAACAATTATGTTACAATCTCGCTAAGAATCATTATTCGTTGAGCGCTTCATTGATATAAACCTTAGACAGACCCAGACTCACGGCGGTGTCGATGTCGCGGGTCATGTCGTCGCGTTGGAAGCGGAGTTTGTTGAGTTTAGCGCGGAGCAGGTATAGATAGGGGTCGTCGGGGTTCATTTCGAGAGCGGTGCGGATGTCGTCCTCGGCGTCGTTGAGGCGTTTCATGGCGAGGTAACAGTCGGCCCGGTGGCCCAGCAGTTGGGCGCTAGGCTGGACTTTGATGACCTGGGTGAAGAGTTCGGCGGCACGGCTGTGGTTACCGTTGCGCTTGTGCAACAGTCCCATGCCCTCATGATACAGGCCCGAATTAGGGTTGATGCGCTTGATTTCATTAAAGAGGTCCTCAGCCCGCTTGATGTCGCCGCGTTCCATCGCCAAAACACCCAGGGAATAACGTGCCTCGGTGTCATACATATCCAACTCGCACACTCGCTCATAGTCGTCAATCGCCCGTTGCACGCTGTCCATCTCGACATACAGCGCGGCGCGGTTCAGCAGCAGCGTCACCGCATGGGGCGTCATATCCAGCGCCAGCGAATAATTCTTCACCGCATCGGCCAACTTCCCTTGATAGCGCTGCAGCGTGGCGATATTGCTCAGCACCATCGAGTTACCAGGGTTAGTAGGATCTGCCTTAAAAGCCTTAAGCAACCATTGCTCGGCCATCGCCCAATCATGGTTATAGATATAGGACTGCGCTGAGTCAACGCACTGGAAATAAGGCGTCTCGGTATCAATATCGGCGATTACTGGAAACTCCACCTTGGTCTGCGGTTTCAACCCCCGCTCCACCTTCATATGCTCCTCTCCAATCGAGTTCACCACCTGCGCCACACCCTGCTGCCACATCAACGACAATACAAGTGCAAGAAACAGAATTCTTCTCATATCCATTTAACTACGAATTACACGAATTTAACTAATTATTTATTTGTGTAATTAGCGAAATTTGTAGTTTAAAAAACTTATGACTCTTTCTTCATGTGGACGTCCATCTGTGGGAACGGGAAACGTATGCCGTGCTTCGGGAACTGCTTGTAAATCTGTTCGTTCACGTCATACAGCACATTCCAGTAGTTGACGATTTCGGTCCACGCCCTGACGATGAGCGTCACCTGGCTCTCGTCAAGGCTCTCGACATTGACCGTGGGCGAATAACTGGGTTTCGGCACCAGGGCGGCAAGACGCGCCTCGTGGCTCTCGCGCAGTTCCTCGGCGCGGCGTCGGTGCCAGTGGAAGACGCGCTTCCACCAGGCTTCAGGCTTTTCCTCAGGCATTTCCGTCTCTTCCTCTTCAGGCTGCTCGCTCTCCTTAACGTCGGCATCGGTATGCACGATGCGCGGATCAGCGGCGAGGATGTCGAGGGCGACTTTGCGGGCCATGTCCACATCGTCACCGTAGCTGATGCCCACGCGCCACTCCACACGGTGATAGGTCTCGGCGCTGAAGTTCTTCAGCGAACTCGTGGCGAGTCCGCCGTTGGGAATCACGATGCGGTCATTATTATAGGTATTGATGACCGTATTGAAAATCTGGATTTCTTTGACGGTGCCCTTCAGCTCACCGAACTCGATATAGTCACCCACTTTGTAGGGTTTGAGCATCAGGATGAGCACGCCCCCAGCAAAGTTCTGTAACGTGCCGCTCAACGCCATACCAATGGCGACACCGGCACTGGCAAAGATGGCGATAAACGAACTCGTCTCGATGCCCAGCACGCCGATCACCGTAATGATGAGCAGGAACAGCAGTGTGATCTTGATGAACGACAGCAGGAATGACGTCAACGAGCGGTCAAAGTCCTTGCGTATCATGATGGCACGCGCCACACTGTAAATCTTATTGATGATGAACTTGCCGACGTAGAAAATCAGTATGGCGGCAAGAATCCTCAGACCCAACGAAATCAACTGGCTCGACAACGACGTCACCAGACTCCCCAAGTCCAGATACTTGAATTTATCAACAATCTTCCCGGGCGTCAGCGCCGCAATGGAATCAGGGTTGAGCTTAGTCGCCAGTGAGTCCACCTGCGCCGTCACCGCGTTGGTCGCCTCCTTAATCTTGTTGGCTGCCGTCGTATCACTCACCGCCGCCGGCACCTGCAATAATATCTTATCCAATAACATCTTTACTTCACATCAGATTGGTTTTCAATCCGCAAAGATAATGAATGCACCTCTAAAAAAAGCTTAATTCTCCCCTAAATAACGTCAACGCCCCCGAAAAAGCCACTCTAACATACACATTGGACAATCAACAGCCTGTTTATTATGGCACAAATATTGCCTTATTTTTTGTCAATTAATGAAGAACTATTAATTTTGCGATATAATTTGGTGATTCTGTTATGATAACACTTCAAGAATGTCTGTCAAAACTTGCTGCATTCAAGCAAGAACAAGGTGACCAATTCGGCATCACCCGCCTAGGTGTGTTCGGTTCGGTAGCAAGACAAGAGCACACCGAAGAAAGCGACATCGACATTGTTGTTGAAGTATCAAAGCCCACATTATCACTCATGTACCAATTAAGACAGGCTCTCTCTAATCTTCTGGGACGCACAGTTGACCTTGTAAGGATGCGTGACTCCCTTCGACCCGTATTCAAATCAACCATCCAACAAGAAGCCATCTTTGTATGAAAGACACATCAACAACCACACGTGAAAGATTTCTTGAAATCATCGAGAGCATTGACCTGATCACCAGTTGGAGCAAGCAGATCATCAAACCCATTGATTTCCTAACAACGCCACAAAACGTTATGGTGTTCAATGCATGCGTTATGCGACTGCAAGTCATTGGCGAACATGTTGGAAAACTGCTTAAAGATGAATCCAATTTATTAGAGAAACACAACGAAATCCCCTGGCTTGCCATCTACGACATGCGCAATATCATCTCACACGAATACTCCCATATTGACGAAGACATCATCTTTTCCACAATTAGAGAAGACCTCCCCGCCTTGAAATCAGTCATCCAACAAATTCTAAACCAATTATCTTAATTACCAACTTAACAATCACTCAATTTCCCAAACTCCTGTCTTTGAGACATCTGTATTCCATTGGACTTGCCATGTTCTACCGTTTATTTGATCGAGCAGAATAAAGTTGTAATAATTCTGAGTTGGATAAAGAGTATAACGTCCATCCACTTTCTCATCATAGCTCCTTAACAAAGATGTTGGGTTCAGCGGGAATGTACAAGCATCCGACATACTGCCAGTTGAATACTGAACCATCCACATCTGACCAGTCTGGGTATTTAACTTAATGAAAATCCATCGATTTTCTGTTGGGAAAAGCTGATACTCAGCAGCAGGATTCACATAATAACGAGGAGGCACATTGCTATTTGTTTGAGCTAAACCACACAAACAAAGAAGCATCAAATACAATAATAATACAATCTTCTTCATTTTAATTCTATCTTCTAAATGATTAACAATAGTCATCCAAACAATCACCACCAGTCCATTCTTTGCCCTGAGCTAGAGTATAATACTTATATCCTCCTTTTTCTTCAAAGAATGAATGCAGATTCTCATGAACAAACTTTCCTTTATCAACATATATTCCAGTGAGCACCCATGGTTTAATTGGGGTGTTCTCTGTTCTTTTACATAACACCCAGATATAAGATTTTTCCTGATTCATAGCATAATCAATTATCTTAGTACCACCATAGATATTCTTTGTCAACAACTCGTCTTTTGAAAGATTGTTGTAATATTCTAATAATGCCGAATCAGATAGTTTTATGGGACAAAGAGGAAAATCTGTTGGAGTTGTCCAATCCTTCTGAAGTGCAGATTTAGGGCTATTGGCTTCTATGATATTATTTCGCATCACATCAGATGACCTAAAAACGCCGTCAGGCGCTTGTGATACATGCTGTCTGCGGTGACTATTCTGCGTTAATTCATTCATAATCTCCATTTGGGGATAGAAACCTATAGACTTGTAAATCCAATCACCCATCTTACCACCCTTGTGTTCTTCTATTGGACGACACGCCCACTCATTCATATTATCTAATGTTCGCTTTGCTTCTTCTTTTGATACTACTCTCATCCAACTGTATTCAGGATGCTGATTAGCAAACTGCCTAATTACGGATGGATCATTAAGAAACGCCTCAACGCTACCACAACACATAATAATTTTCTTTTTTGTTGCAGGGTTGCTCAGCACATTCTCTAACCTTGTAAGCCAATGAAGATTATCAATACGGTTATTGCGCCTATTAGAATCCTTGTGGTCTACAACATACACCTTCGTGTCATGCTCTCCCCAAAACGCAGTAGCCACAATTTGATGAACTCTCACATCACTGATATACATGTAACCATTTGTCTCATTTGGTTTACCAAACATCCATGTATTATCATACTTTCTCACTTTTTTATTGAGACGGGCATGACGATAAATTGCACCATTATCACGAACTGAATAATGCTCGCCCTTGAAATCACACTCTCGGACTTCTTGATAATCATTCAATAAATCAATCGTTTCCATTACTAAAGAAAGTATCAAATATAAACCTTAATGTTTCTTCCCACTCTTCCTCAGTCTTATAATCCAGTTTGACGTCAATAGTTCTAGTTCTCTTATGAATATTGGTCATTGAGTACACCTTAATTCCTGTCGTGCTCTCATATACTTTGATTTCGAACAATGGATTTGATATATACTGTTCAGACAAAAAAGTCCCCTTTGTAAATGTAATCCAATATTTTGTTAACATAAAATCAGGTAATACAACATCTTCCTCCATTCCTAAAGGCCGGCCAAATGCTATTACAGGTTGTTTTCCCATCTTATATAAGAGATTTGGTACAACCTCCATAAATTGAGAAACAGCCCTTCGATTCTCCATTTCCTGGATAGCTTCTTCACTGTCAATATCAATCAATGATGGATCTTCAGCTATTTCTTTAAAGAAATTTCGTTTTAAAACTCTTGAGATTCGCATTAATTGATCAACATGGATTGATGATTTATCAAAGATTTTATAGACATTTTGACGTCCACATAGAATCTTGTCAGCAAAATCAGAAATATGCATCTGTTGTCTTCTTACTTCAGTCTCAATAAGCTTTCCGAGTGATAATTTAGCTTTCATCTTCTTTAGAAATTAAAAATTTGTTCCGCAAAGTTAACAACTGATGTTATTTAGGACAAGAAAACTGTGTATCCATTTAGGAGACATTTTAAACTGGGAAACAATTCCATATTGACTATCAGTACATTACGAACAACGATTCAAATAATAGATTGATCTAAAAAACACAGAAATAAGGTGCTCACTCACAGTTGGAATAATTTTGTTTAATTTCTCGGCCACAGGCCGATTAAAAAATAGTTTGGTGTACTTGTTGTGATTTAGTTCTCAAAGTATTCGTTTGAATGGTTTTTTGCATTACCGTTGCCTTCGGTGAAGGTAGGCTGCGCCTCAACAATGCCAAAGAGAAAAATCGATTTTTTTCTTTGACATTATGCTCGTCTTGCACTACCGTTGCCTGCGGCGAAAATAGGCGGCGCCATGACATAAAAAATGAAAAACGCGGTTTTTCATTTTGTTCTGTCCATGGCTTGCACTACCTTTGCGGGCAAAATAACATTAATTTTACTCTTAATTATGAAAAAGTTTTTTGTAATTGCTTTGGTTGCCCTTGCGGCTTCCATGACGATGAATGCACAGGATGAGGTACAGCCTTATTTTACTGTGGATCAGTTGCCTGACTTGATTAAATGTTTGCCGGCTCCGCCCGCTTTTGACAGTCCTGAGTTTGCCAACGACATGATGCGCTTCGCTTGGGGCAAGCAGCAGCGTCTCGACCCCGAGCGTGCCGAAATCGCCAAGCGTGACGCTGTGTGGTCCTACGAGGCCCTGCTCGCTGAATTATCCGTTCCCTTTGGCGTGTTCATCTCCGCAGAGAACACTCCTGAGATTTGGAAACTCATGGTGACCAGCCTTGCCACCACCGACCCCATGCGTGTAGCGCCTAAGGCCTATTACCACCGTCAGCGCCCCTTTGAGCGCTTCGAGGACAAAATGCTCACCGATGAAGAGAACGATCTGCGTGGCGAGGGCTCCTATCCCTCTGGCCACACCATGCGTGGCTGGACTGCCGCCCTGCTGCTGGCCGAAATCAATCCCGCTGCCGCCAATGATATCTATGCCCGTGGTTGGATGTATTGCGAGAGCCGCGTGATCGTCGGTGCACACTGGCAGAGCGACGTGGATGCCAGCCGTGTAGCCGCAAGCATCGGCTATGCTGCTCTCCACAACAGCCCCGAATTCCGCGAACAGATGGCAATAGCCCAGGCTGAATACCTGGTAAAAACAGGCCAGGCCTCCAGTATCGAAGAAGTCATGAAAGCGAAGTCGCCTAAAAACAACAAAAAACACGGCAAACGAGGACACTCACGCCAAGGTTATTCCCAAATGCGAAGCGGTCTTTAAGACACAGTTCAAACATTACGATATTTTTCCAGTGGTTGAAGCAGGTATTTCTCACAAAAAACGCCTGCTTCAACCACATTTTATTAACAATGTTTTTCATTCCAAATTATTTCATTACCTTTGCACCCAAATTTGAAAATGTACATTATTTAAAAATGAAGAAATTCAACGAGTACAACGGTTTTAACCTGTCAGATATCAACAAGGAAGTCCTGCAGCAGTGGGACAACGAGAACGTGTTTGGACGCAGTATCAGCGAACGCGAGGGTGCACCCGCCTATGTATTTTATGAAGGTCCCCCCAGCGCTAACGGTATGCCCGGCATCCACCACGTGATGGCCAGGACCATCAAGGACATCTTCTGCCGCTACAAGACCATGCAGGGATGTCAGGTACTGCGCAAGGCCGGTTGGGACACCCACGGTCTGCCCGTCGAGCTGGGCGTTGAAAAGGCCCTCGGCATCACCAAGGAGGATATCGGCAAGAAGATTTCCGTCGATGAGTACAACGCCACCTGCCGCAAGGAGGTGATGAAATACACCCGCGAGTGGGAAGACTTGACCCACCGCATGGGCTACTGGGTGGACATGAAGAATCCTTACATCACCTTCAAGAACAGCTACATCGAGAGCCTGTGGTGGCTCTTGAAGCAGCTCTACAACAAGGGTCTGCTCTATAAGGGTTACACCATCCAGCCCTACTCGCCCGCCGCTGGCACCGGCCTGAGCTCTCACGAGCTGAACCTGCCGGGCTGCTACCGCGACGTGAAGGACCAGACGGTTACCGCCCAGTTCACCGTGTTGAGCGGCGACGAGCACCCCGTCATCAAGAAGATTCACGAGGCCGCCGATGAAGGCTTCAACCAGACATACGTACTGGCATGGACCACCACCCCGTGGACCCTGCCCAGCAACACCGCCCTGTGCGTCGGTAACAAGATTGACTATGTCGCCGTCGAGAGCTTTAACCCCTATAACGGCAAGCCCGCCATCTACATCCTCGCCGAGGCCCGTTTGGACGCCTACTTCAAACCCGAGGGCAAGGACCAGCCGCTGCAGTACAACGCTGGTGACAAGGTGGTGCCCTGGAAGATCATCGCCTCGTTCAAGGGTCAAGACCTGCTGGAGATGCGCTACGCCCAACTCTTCCCCTGGGTAAAGCCCGTGGATAAGATTGACGGCAAGGTTGTGGGCAACGACAACGGTTTCCGTGTCATCCCCGGTGACTATGTGACCACCGAGGACGGTACCGGTATCGTACACATCGCGCCCACCTTTGGTGCCGACGATGCCCGCGTGGCTAAGGCCGCCGGCATCCCCGCCCTCTACATGATCAACAAGAAGATGGAGACCCGCCCCATGGTGGACCTCACGGGTAAATACTACACCATCGAAGACCTTGACGAGGACTTCGTCAAGAACTTCGTCAACGTGGACCTCTACAAGGAATATGCCGGCCGCTGGGTAAAGAACGCCTACGACCCGCAATACACCGTTAATGGCAAGTTTGACGAAGACGCCGCCAACAAGGCCGAGGATCTCAACATCTACATCTGCATCCGCATGAAGCAGGAAGGCACCGCCTTCAAGATGGAGAAGCACACCCACAACTATCCCCACTGCTGGCGCACCGACAAGCCCGTGCTCTACTACCCGCTCGACAGCTGGTTCATTCGCGACACCGCCTGCCGCGACCGCATGGTGGAACTCAATCACACCATCAACTGGAAGCCCGAGCACACGGGTACCGGACGCTTCGGCAAGTGGCTGGAGAACCTCAACGACTGGAACCTGAGCCGCAGCCGCTACTGGGGCACCCCGCTGCCCATCTGGCGCAACGACGACGGTGACGAGAAGTGCATCGGCAGCATCGAGGAACTCTACAACGAAATCGAGAAAGCAGTGGCCGCTGGCGTGATGCCCTCCAACCCCTACAAGGACAAGGGCTTTATCCCCGGCGACTACAGCGAGAAGAACTACAATAAGATTGACATCCACCGCCCCTATGTGGACGGCATCGTTCTGGTGAGCGACTCAGGCAAGCCCATGAAGCGCGAGCTTGACCTCATCGACGTGTGGTTCGACAGCGGCGCAATGCCTTACGCCCAGCTGCACTACCCATTCGAGAATAAGGAGGCCGTAGACAAAAAGACCTTCTTCCCCGCCGACTTCATCGCCGAGGGCGTCGATCAGACCCGTGGCTGGTTCTTCACCCTTCACGCGATCGCCACGATGGTGTTTGACAGCGTGGCTTACAAGAACGTCATCTCCAACGGTCTCGTGCTCGACAAGAATGGCGCCAAGATGAGTAAGCGTTTGGGCAATGCCGTTGACCCGTTCAATGCCATCGAGACTTACGGCAGCGACCCCCTGCGTTGGTACATGATCAGCAACTCTTCGCCTTGGGACAACCTCAAGTTTGACGAGGCAGGTATGGTCGAAGTTGCCCGCAAGTTCTTCGGCACCCTTTACAACACCTATTCGTTCTTCGCACTTTATGCCAACGTGGACGGCTTCGACCCCGAGGCTCCACAAGTACCTCTGGCCGAGCGTCCCGAGATTGACCGTTGGATCATCTCGCTGCTCAACACGCTCATTGCCACCGTACAGGCCGACCTGGAGGACTACGAGCCCACCCGTGCCGCCCGTGCCATCAGCACCTTTGTAGGTGACCACCTGAGCAACTGGTACGTACGCTTGAACCGCAAGCGCTTCTGGGGTGGCGAAATGACCCAGGACAAACTGGCAGCCTACCAGACCCTTTACCAGTGCCTCACCACTGTGGCATTGCTCATGGCGCCCGTGGCTCCGTTCTATAGCGACCGCCTGTACCGCGACCTCACCCACAGCGAGAATTCGGTACACCTCGCCCGCTTCCCCAAGTGTGACGAGAGCGTCATCGACAAGCAACTTGAGCAGCGCATGCAGGCCGCACAAGATATCACTTCGATGGTACTGTCGTTGCGCCGCAAGCAGAACCTCAAGGTGCGCCAGCCACTCCAGGCCATCATGGTGCCTGTACTGGATGACAACCAGCGGGCAAACATCGAGGCTGTCGCCGACCTCATCCGCAACGAGGTCAACGTCAAGGAAATCAAGATCGTGGGCAACGATGCAGGCATCCTTGTCAAGCGCGTGAAACCCGACTTCAAGAAGTTGGGTCCGAAGTACGGCAAGGTGATGAAGGCGCTGGCCGCCAAGATTACTGGCATGTCGCAGCCCGAAATCGCCCAGTTTGAGAAAGACGGCACATTTACCGTCGACCTCGACGGTCAACAGGCCGTTGTTGATCTCGCCGATGTGGAAATCATCAGCGAAGACATCCCCGGCTGGCTCGTCGCCAACGAGGGCAACCTCACCGTAGCACTCGACATCACCGTCACCGACGAGTTGCGCCTTGAGGGTATTGCCCGCGAACTGGTCAACCGCATCCAGAACGTGCGCAAGAGCAAAGACTTTGACATCACCGACAAGATCAACGTCACCATCGCTCCCGACGAGCGCACCGATGACGCTGTCAAGGCCTATGGCGACTACATCGCCCACCAGGTGCTGGCCAACAGCATCACAGTGGCGCCCGTCGATCCCGCCACAGCTGTCGAGCTGGACATGGATGGCTGGACACTCCCCGTTAACGTAGAGAAAGTATAACCAAACAACAATAATAGAGTTTAGAGACCTCAAAATCTCTAAACTCTAAACTTTAATTCACTCAAAAAATGGCTGAGCAAGAAAAAAACAGATACAGCGACGAGGAACTTCAAGAGTTCAAGCAACTCATCTTGGCTAAGATAGAGCAAGCCCAGGAGAACTACCAGCGCCTCACGGACACCATCATGCTGGACGAGTCCAACCCCACCTTCAAAATGATGGAGGAAGGCGCATCGACCCTGCAGAAGGAGGTTTCAAGCCAACAGGCACAGCGCCAGCTGGACTTCATCCGCAAACTCCAGGCTGCACTTGTCCGCATCGAGAATAAGACCTACGGCGTCTGCCGCATCACAGGCAAGCTCATCCCCAAGGAGCGCCTGATGATTGTGCCCCACGCCACATTGTCGATCGAGGGCAAGGAAATCGAAGCCAAGAACAAGAAGAAAGGCTGATTAGTCACACGTTAGGTTTCTCACATGAAAATCTCTAGCGGCAAACTGGCAGCGCTCATCATCGCGCTGGTTATCGTCATCGACCAAGCCGTCAAGATTTGGGTAAAAACCCATTTCTACTATGGCGAGGAACTGCAGATTACCTCGTGGTTCCGGCTGCTGTTCATCGAGAATAACGGCATGGCCTTTGGCATGGAGCTGGGCAGCAAACTGTTGCTCACCTTGTTCCGCATCATCGCGTCAGGTGCCTTTATCTACTACCTGTGGCGGTTGAGCAAGCGTTCCGACGTGCCTAAGGGCTATATCGTCTGCATTGCCCTCATCACTGCAGGCGCACTGGGCAATGTCATCGACTGCGTGGCCTACGGCCTCATCTTCAACAGCCCCATGCCTCCCCAAGTGGCACAGTTGTTCCCGTCAGACGGGGGATACGGCACGCTGTTCAACGGCAGGGTCGTGGACATGTTCTATTTCCCGTTGTGCGAATGGAACTGGCCACAATGGATGCCCTGGATAGGCGGTGACCACTTCGTGTTCTTCCAGCCCATCTTCAACATTGCCGATGCTTCGTTGAGCGTAAGCGTCATCGTGCTCATCCTGTTCTATGCCCGTTACCTCGCTACACCCATCAATGAGGCCAAGCAAGAACCTGCCGAGACGACAGAATCCACCGATCCCACCGAACCTACTGAACCCACTGAATAACCGGTCATGCGCTCCTCCACGATCCATCTGTCACTGCTCATCTTGATTTTGTCGCTCCTCTCGTGCGGCAAGACCCCTGGCGGCGTGTTGACAATGAACGAAATGGCGGACCTCATCGCTGACTTGCAGTTGGCCGACGCCTACATCGAGACCCACATCAACGAGTTTGAGAGCGACTCCAGCAAGATGGTCATCAAGCAGTCGGTTTTCAAGAAGCACGGCATCACCCAGCAGGATTACGACTCCTCGCTGGTGTGGTATGCCCACAACATGGAGGATTACGTCAAGGCCTATGACAAAGCAGCGAAGAAACTCCAGCAGCGTTATGACAAACTCAGCAAGGGCAATGGCGGAAATGATCAGATGCAAGATTTGGCCGAAAGTGGCGCGCCCCAGATGGGACAGCCCACCCGCAATGCCCACCCTGCTTCTCTTGGCCTCAAAAAGCGCAAATTAGGGACAGACATCAATGCCGACAGCATCGACCTGTGGCAAGGCCAGCGCAGTTACATGCTCGCTCAGGGTGACAAGCGTGGCTTTATCACTTTTGACCTGCGTCCCGATGCCGGAAAGAAACCCGGTGACCGCTATCAGTTGGCCTATAAACTCAACCGTGGTGGCAACGAATTCAAGGTGAGCCTCAACGTGGACTACATCGACGGAGGAACAGCTCAGATTACCCGAGGCACCAACAGCGACGGCTGGGTCATCATCGACGTACAAAGTGACACCGCTCGTCAGGTACGACGCATCTTCGGTTATGTGAGCTACGATATCAAGCGTGGGCACACCGCCTATGTGGACAGTCTCTCGCTCATGCGCACCCACATGAATACCAGCAATTACGGCTTCATCCACGCCCAGCGTCTGTTTGAACGCAACAAGTAGCCCCATTCCACCAGAAATGAACAACCTCTACCTGCAACTCTTCCTGACATTCTGCAAGATTGGCGCCTTCACCTTTGGTGGCGGCTGGGCGATGATCAGCATCATCCAGCGCGAGATTGTGGACAAACATCGCTGGATAGCCCTCGATGAATTTCTCGACCTGCTCGCTGTGGCCCAGTCTATGCCAGGCATCCTGGCGGTGAACATCAGTGTGGTAATCGGCGATAGGCTCAAGGGGTTGAAAGGCAGCATTTGCGCCGCCATCGGCACCATCCTCCCGTCTTTCCTCATTATTCTGGCCATTGCCATTTTCCTCACGCCCGACACCATCAAGAACAACGAGATCATCAGCCGCATCTTTAAGGGCATACGACCTGCTGTGGTCGCCCTCATCATCGCCCCTGTACTCACCACGGCACGCGCGGCGGGCATCAACTGGAAGACGGTCATCATTCCCGTTGCCGTGGCACTGCTCATCTACAGCAAGATCCCCTATATCTCCCACCCCATCATCTATATCGTGCTGGGCGCCATCGGAGGATACATTTATTATATGCGCTCACTGATGCGCAACCAGGGAAAGGAGGCCGCCGATGCTTGATAATTATCTGAAACTCGTATGGGCCTACCTGAAAATCGGCCTCTTCGGCTTTGGCGGCGGCTATGCCATGCTCTCGCTCATCCAGCGTGAGGTGGTGGATTCTGGATGGATCACCAGCCAGATGTTCACCGATATTGTCGCCATCTCCCAGATGACGCCAGGCCCTATCGGCATCAACAGCGCCACCTACATCGGCTACGTTGTCACAGGCAGCGTGCTCGGCTCACTGGTAACGACTTTCACTGTCGTTCTGCCGCCATTCATCCTTACCCTCATCGCCAGTCACTACATCCAGCGACACAAGCAGAGTCCCTTTATCAAGGGCGCGTTCATGGGGCTGAGGCCCGTCGTGGTGGGACTGATTGCATCGGCGGCAATGTTGCTGATGAACAGCGAGAATTTCGGCTACCTGATGAGCGAACGCATAATTACCATCGCCATCTGCATCGTCTCGTTCTGCATCGTCTATTTCACCCGAGTCCACCCCATCCTTGTCATTATTCTTGCTGGAATAACGGGACTACTCGTCTTTTGATAAAACAATACAGGAACAAATAAGGTGCGCCCTGCTCACATGCAAGGCGCACCTTATATATTTTATCACTACTGTCCACTAAAACTTTCAAACAATGGTGATGCATGAAATAGTTTTTATTAAAGGCCTAAAAATCAATATGGTTTTTTCTTAATCATTTGATTCTTAATGACTTCTCTATTTCAAATCGTCGCACCCCAAAATCAATTATAAAATAATGAATATCAGATACTTATAAAAGGAATCGCGAATTTTTAGTGGACACTAATGATATTTTATATATAGAATAATCGACTGATGATTATTGGGCAAGCAACATATCAATCAACATGACCACATCCATAATGCTGAAAACACCATCGCCATTCACATCGGCAGCGCTCTTGGAACCATCATTGGCTTTGCTGGTTGACAACAGGTCGTCAATCATAATGGTGACATCAATAACGCTCACTTGGCCATCACCATTAGCATCACCAATAACAACGGGATCGACTTCCACTTCTTGGATATAAATAGCGGTTACGCCCTCACAATCCAGACCCTCGGTGCTCAACCATGCGGTATTGGCAGCCATATAGGCACCATCAGTATAGGGGAAGAAGCCCAACTTGCCATCGGCATCAACACCCAGGGCAAGATAGTTGTCACATGCTGCCGTTGCCTGAGCAGGAATATATTGGCTCATCACGCTGGCATCTGACAGACTGGAATGGTTAATGAAGTCGCTGAAGTAGTTACCCATCAGCAGGTCGTTCTGCAACGGCATCACAGTATTATTTGCAATATCGCCGGTGGGGATCAGCTTGTTGCCGCTGACCTCGGGATATTTGCACTTCAGGAGCACGGGGGTGGCAGCATGAACAACGTCGCCTTGTCCGTAAACTTTCACAGCGTTGGCATAATAGATACCGTCCTCGCCCACCGTCACAGTCTTGACAGTGTAAGCGCCCTCAACGCCACCTTCGGCGGGAATAATAAAGGGGAAATCGCAGCACAATGTGGTCCAGTACCAGCCATTCTCATCCTTCACATCTTCGCTCGCAGGCTCAACGCCAAAGTAAGAGGTCTCCATCGTCTCCTCATTGACAGGCTCAATCCACCAGCGTGACTCAATGTTGTCCGACGAACCGGCAGACAAGCCCTTACCCTGATCACGGAAGTAACAAGTGAACAGCTTCTCCTGACCGGCAGCAGTAATCCATACCTTGGTCTTTGCCACGTAGGTATCCAACCCGCCCTCATTCACCTTGGCAGGCTCGACATCCATCAGCAACTCAGTCAACGAATAGGTATCCACACCCTGGGCATAGAGACTCGTCTGTTCCAGATAAGGGATGTAGATCAGTGAACCTGCATCGCTCAACTGGGATTGATCCTGAGCAGGCAGCATCTTGATGCAAGGCCAGAAAGCATCAGGATTTGACGTCCAAGTAAAGGAAGTACCTTTGATACAGATGTAGCTGTCTGTATTCACATTATGGACACGATAAAAACCAGGACCGGTGTATTGTCCACTCGCGACAATCGACACCAGCAAGCAAATAATAACTGATAATTTCTTCATAACAATATTGTTAGGTTAAAACATGATGTCACTCAAAAATATCTGACAGGATAAAATCCCGCCAACTGTAATCCGTGCGTCTCGCACAAGCGAATAAAAACCGCGTCTATGATAATAGTATCAACCCCAAAAAGAATCTACAAAGATTCTTGTTTGGGGGGCATTAGTTTTTACACGTTTTGCAAAGATAGACACAAAAAAACTACCATGCAACATTTTATTGAAAAAAACTTAAAAAAATCAAATAAACTACCACTTTCGAAGAGTCAAATCCCTCGCCAGCTCAGTAAAGGTGCAAATTTTTGCTTATTCCACCCGCGAATCCAGTCACTCTAGCGGTTCCTGTTAATTCTCAAAAAAATGTTGTAACTTTGCCGTTGACGACAAAAACCGCTAACACAAAGTGACATGGACAAACGACTGCTTGCTATACTGACATTAGTGCTCGGCTGCACTATCGCCCACGCCGAGGGATGGATCCGCATCAACCAATTAGGCTACCTGCCCCATGCGACCAAGGTCGCCGTGCTCATCAGCGAGGACGAGGTGAAGGTCTCCTCCTACGAACTGATTGACGCTTATACGGGCAAAACCGCCTACCGATCTACCGCCACACGCGACATGGGTCCGTGGGGACAGATGCGGACGACTTGCTGCCTCGACTTCAGCGATTTCCACGGCGAGGGGGTTTACCGCATTGTGGCAGGTAATTTCCAGTCGCCCGTGTTCCCCATCAACAACCGCGTGTGGGACGGCACTGCCGACTTCCTGCTCAACTACATGCGGCAGCAGCGCTGCGGTTTCAACCCCTTCCAGCAGGACAGTTGTCACGTCAAGGATGCCTATGTGCGCTACCATCCCGACAAAGAGGGACAACACATCGACGTGCGCGGCGGATGGCACGATGCC
Source organism: uncultured Prevotellaceae bacterium (assembly GCA_947306175.1). GTDB lineage: Bacteria > Bacteroidota > Bacteroidia > Bacteroidales > Muribaculaceae > Sodaliphilus. The sequence goes on along the minus strand of CAMZFV010000006.1, from coordinate 26,384 downwards.
GCCGACTTGCTGCAATATACCACCACGAGCGCCAACGCCATCTATCAGATGATGCTTGCCTGGCAACAGTGCCCACAGGCCTTCGGTGACCATTACCAGGCCAACGGATTGAAAGGTGCCAACGGCATCCCCGACATCATCGACGAGATCTATTGGGGACTCATCTGGCTCGACAAAATGAACCCCAGCAAGGGCGAGCTCTACAACCAGATTGCCGATGACCGCGACCACATCGGCATGAAACTGCCCAAGGACGACCCTGCCGACTACGGCTGGGGACCCAACAACGGCCGTCCCGTCTATTTCATCGACGGCAAGCCCCAGCAACGCGGCAAGTTCATGAACGCCACCATGGGTGCAGCAAGCACAGCGGGCAAGTTTGCCAGCGATTTCGCACTGGGAGCACAGGTATTGGCGCCATACTATCCCGAGTTTGCCGCCAAAATCGCCGCCAAGGCCGCTGATGCCTATCAGGTGGGCATCGACAAGCCGGGCAACACCCAGACGGTGAGCGTCGTCTCGCCCTACATCTACGAGGAAGACAACTGGGTCGATGACATGGAGCTGGGCGCCGTTGAGCTTTACCATGCCACTGGCGATCCCAACTATCTCACCCAGGCAGTGGAATATGGCCGCCGCGAACCCGTCACCCCATGGATGGGCGCCGACAGCGCCCGTCACTACCAGTGGTACCCGTTCATGAACATGGGTCATGTGCGCATCGCTCAAGAGACCAGTGGCAACAAGCGATTGCAGGCCGAGTTCGTCCGCAATATCAAGGCGGGCATCGAGCGCGTCAAGCAACGTGCTGAGCAGACGGGCAACCCCTTCCTGTGGGGCATCCCTGGTATCTGGTGCAGCAACAACCTTACCACGGCAATGCTCACCCAGTGCATCCTTTACCGCCAACTGACGGGCGACCGCCAGTATGAGGAAATGGAGGGCGCCCTGCGAGACTGGCTTTTGGGCTGCAACCCCTGGGGCACAAGCATGATTGTGGAATTGCCTCACGGCGGCACCTATCCTCACGCCACCCACAGCAACTTCGTCATGGAACGTGTAGGGATGCCCACGGGCGGACTGGTTGACGGTCCCGTCTATGCCACCATCTTCAATAGCCTCAAGGGCGTGAACCTCTCCGACGACATGCTCAACATCGAGGGCAACACCTACGACCTGTTCCAGCCCAGCGACGTGGTCTATCACGACAACACCCACGACTACAGCACCAACGAGCCCACCATGGACGGCACCGCTTCGCTCACCTTTCCCTTCTCGTTCTACGAGATGGAGGGCAAGGGCGAGAGCGGCAATTTCCTGTGGGACGAGGGGGCCATCGTACGTGGTGACACGACCAAGAAACAAATCTGCCTAGTCTTCACTGCCGACGACCGTGCCGACGGTGCCGACCGCATCATCTCCACGCTCCACAAGCAGGGCATCAAGGGTGCCTTCTTCTTCACGGGCCGCTTCTTCGACCTTTACCCCGATGTGGTAAAGCGACTCATCGCCGACGGCCACTACGTCGGCAGTCACAGCTACGGCCACCTGGTCTATTGCGCTTGGGAAAAACGTGACTCGCTGTTGGTGACTAAAGAAGAATTCCGCGACGACATCATCAAGAGTTTCAGTAAATTGGCAGAATTTGGCATCACGTCACAAGATGCGCCCTACTTCATCCCGCCCTACGAGTGGCACAATGCCACCGTCGCCTCATGGGCACGTGAGATGGGCCTGCAACTCATCAACTACTCGCCTGGCACCTTGAGCTGCATGGACTACACCTATCCCGGCATCACGGGCGGCAATCCCTACCGCGACAACAAGTGGCTATGGGACCGCATCATGCGCTGCGAGCGCGAGCACACCCTCAACGGCCACATGCTGATGATCCACTTCGGCACCGACGAGCGGCGCACCGAGAAATTCTACGACCGTCTCCCCGCCCTCATCAAGGACCTCAAGAAAAAAGGCTACTCCTTCATCCCCCTCCATGAAATGATGGGCAAATAAACTGTTGGGAACCGCTGATGAAAAGAGAAAACACCACACTGTCGATCTGCAAGGCGATAGCCATCATCCTGATGTGCGCAGGCCACACCGAGGGTCCCACGCTGTTGATGACCTTCATCTACCTGTTCCACATGCCCGTATTCTTCATCGCGGCGGGCTATTTCTTTGACAAAAAGTACCTTTCCGACCCGTGGACCTTCTGCAAGAAGCGTTTCAAGGGGCTCTATGTCCCATTCGTCAAGTGGAGCCTGTTCTTCCTGGTGTTTCACAACCTGTTTTTCAAGATCGGCCTGATGAACGAGCAATACGGCAACTGGGATGGCGGTGTCACCCACCCCTACTCATGGTTCCAGTTCTGGCAACGGTTAGTTCACATCGTCTTCTCGATGGGCGGCTATGACGAGTTCCTGGCTGGCGCTTTCTGGTTCTTCAGGGCATTACTGGTATCCAGCATCGTTTTCCTGGTACTGTACTTATTGCTTTACAACCGCCGCAAGTGGCTCAACCACGACACAGTCCCCGTTGTGATTGCCGTGCTTGCCGTCGGCTTCGCGTGGTTCAAGGTCGCCAACCACCTCAACATTATCACCATCGTCCAGGGCGGCATCCGCGAGTGCTGGGGCGTCTTGTTCTTCAGCTTGGGAGTGGTTTACCGCCGTCATGAGCACCGCATCCGTGAGCATTGGGCGCTGACATTGCTCTACCTAGCCCTGCTGGTAGGCGGTGCCATGTTAGACTTCCAGGGCATGGCGTTAGCGATTCAACTGCGCACCGTCGCCACCCTGCCCATCACAGGAACCATCGGTTTCCTCATGGTGCATCACATCGCCTCATGGCTCGACCGTCACGACGGCATCGTCAGGCGTTTCATGGTCTATTGCGGCAACAACACCCTCTATATCTTCATTTTCCACATCATCTCCTTCAAACTCGTCTCGGCCCTCAAGATCATGTACTACGGACTCGACTGGGGCCAAATCGGTTGCCACATGGTCATTCATGAGAACAGCACCACCGACCTCTTCTGGGTCCTCTACACCATCGTCGGCACTGCAGTTCCCCTCCTCGGCATCACCCTCTACCGCCGCCTGCCCACCCGTTTCTCAAACAACAGAAACAACTAAACAGACGATTGTGGACAACTTAGTTTTTGGGGCTGACGCGCTCTCTTACTGCCTACGAATTACGCGAATTAAACTAATTTGGCTGACGCGCTCTCTTTCTGCCTACGAATTATGCGAATTAAACTAATTTGGCATCCGCCTTCTGAGACGCAAGATTTTGCGTCTCTACAGGAATCTTGCTAAGACGTAAAGGTTTTATGCTCGCGGTGCTCGCAGTTTAGAGTAGCTGACGCACTCCAAGCCAAAATACTGATCGAGCTGCGCTCGAGAAATCTTTAGCTCGGCGAAGCCAAATTATTCAAAAATTTGTATCAAAATTAAACAAAATAGATTTTTATTATAATTTTTATTTAAATTTGTTTAATTTCCCGCCCGCAGGGCGGTTATTGTAGCGGCAATCAGAGTTATGACACAACCTCACTGTTCAAATAGATTATTGTTTTGCTTTTGGGGTGAGTCGGGGTTTGCTGATGGTGTAGCAGCCCCACAGGATGATGCCGAGAATCAGGATGGCAATGGGGATGTTGAGAAAGGAGTCCTTTGCTAGATCGTTCTGTCCCCATCGCAACAGATGAATGCCATAGTTGATGTTTAACAAGACTGACCATAAGGTGATTGCACACACAAATGCCAAGACCACACGCCACAGGGTACCCCACACGCTGTAGCCGAAGAGTTGCTTGTAGGTCATGAAAACGAGCACCGTGCCAAGAAGGAACACAAGCCATCCCAAGCCAGTGATGTCGTAGAGCATGTTCAGGATCAAAAACACGACTGTACTGAACACCTGAATGAAGAAGCCCTGCGGAATAGTGTGATGGTCATTGCGAGGAGCAAAGCGGAAAATGAAATAATTGGGAATAATCAGGAAGGAGAGCATGATCAAGGAGAGCACGTCGGGGTGGGTGTTCAGCCATTCGAACACTTTGCTCAGATAATCGCTCGGTGGCGGGAAGGCTCCATAGATATGGACATTCAGCCAGGCAAACACTTTACTGATGTAGGCCATCTTTTCTCCCGCGCTGGTTTGAAACATGCCGTTGATGGCACCAGTCAGGAAATCGACCAGCACACCCAACACCGCGATAATCGCCAGCATCTTGACGGGCGGGAAACTCACCTGCCGCTTGCCGTTGATATAGTCACTGATGAAAAACCCTGGACGCAGGAAGAGTTGCAGCAGCGTGTAAGGCAACGAACGGGAATGCATGCCCCACACCTCGGCAACGCTCATGCCGACGCTGCGCCACGTGATGCGTCCAACGCCGCTCTTCTGTGAGCAATAGGGACAGTAGTTCCCCACGTAGTCGTGCCCGCAGTTGACGCAATGCTGCTTATCATGAGAGCTGAACTCATTGTCAAACGGGTCCAACTGCCACTGCCTGAAACGCCGGTATGCTGCCTTGATATCCACTAATCGCTATAGTCTTGAATCCTTCATTTCCACCGATGGCCTAAATTCAGGGCTGTCCCTGCGCTCATTCACACATCGCTGTTGCTCACCATCCTCACAAGCAGTTTCACAAAGAGCTTAAAGCCATCGACAAAATTGTAATCTCCAATCTGTATCATGTGAATGATGAAGTCCACGCCCAACATTATCAGTGCCAATAGATGGGCACACAGCAATGCCAAGGCCAAACGCCACAATGTTCCCCACACGCCGTAGCCGAAGAGTTGCTTGTAGGCGCAATAGAGCCAAACATTGCACAGCACGAATGCCACCCAACCCAGGGAAGTGATATCATATATCATGTTGATGATGAGAAACACCACGGCTGTAAACACCTGGATGAAGAAGCCCTGCGGCAAGGTGTGACGCGTGTTGCGCGGGGCGAAACGGAAGATGAAATAGTTGGGGATAATCAGATAGGACAGCAAGATTAACGACATGATGTCGGGGTGGAGATTCATCCACTCGAAGGCGTTGTCGATGAACAACATCTTGTCACCCGCAAAATCGAAGTCGTTATTGAACACACCTTTGATGACGTTACCTGTAAGGTAGTCGACCAAGACTCCCAGCAGAGCTACAATCGCCAGCATCTTGACGGGAGGGAAACTCACCTGCTTCTTGCCGCTAATGTAGTCGTTGATGAAGTAACCGGGACGAAGAAACAGCTGCACCACCGAGTAGAGCAAGGATCGGTTGTGCATGCCCCACACCTCGGCAACGCTCTGGGCCACGCTCTTCCACGTGATACGGCCCACGTCCTCCTTCTGGGAGCAGACGGGACAGAAATTGCCCACGAAATCGCTACCGCAATTGTTGCAATGGTGCGACGCCTGGCTGCGGACCCGATACTCAAAGGGGTCCAGCTGCCACTGCCTGAATCGTCTGTATGCTGCCTTGATATCCATCTATGATATTTAGGCTTTAAGTGTTAGACAGCGGACGCCCGCTAAAGCCTAACACCTAAAGCCTAAAGCCTTAATCATTAATCGTCGAAATCGACGTCAATGACCTGGAAATTGCGGTTGAACTCAATCTCCATGCCGTTATTGAGCTTCACCTCATAGACGCTGCGGTGGCGCTCCAGCTTGATGACGGACTTGCCAGGATAGTTCTGAGTGATGTAGCTGCTGATCTGAGCAGGAACAGCCTCGGCGGGCACCTTGCTACTATAGCACTCGATGTCCTTCCAGTTACCGGACCTGTCAAACTCAATCTTCTCACCACTCTCATAGCGAATGGTGAAATCGTCCCAGTCGGCAGTCACCAGCAGAGGTACCTTTGTAGCGAAATTCGCCTTGAGGAAAGTCTGTGCAGCCTGAGGCAACTGATCATAGGTGATCACGCGATCATCATCGTCGGCCATCACATTGAGGCTCATTGTCATGACAACAGCCATCAACAAGAAAAACTTAATCTTCTTCATAATCAATCTATTATAAAAAACTTGAAATCATTAATAAACTAGAGACTAAGGACTAGGGACTAAGGACTAGTCATCCACCTCCATCAGAGCCCCCTGCTGATTAAACTTCAGCTCAAGGCCGTTAGCCAGTTCCACCTCATAGCCATAACGCTCCTTGTCAATCTTCAGAACCAGGGCATCGGGGAAATTGGTGCGCAAGTGAGTGGCAATCTGTGCGGGAATCAATGCGGTGGGCACTGGATTGCCCATTGTACACTGGATCTTGTCCCACATCTTGTCGGTGTCAAAATCAATCTGGGTGCCATCGGCAAGCACGACATCATACTGCCAGCCTGTAATCTCAAGGTCCTTGGTAGCAAACGAAATGGTCTGTCCTGGGAAATTCTGCTGGATAAACGCGGTGATTTGTTGCGGCAGCTGGGCAGGAACAACTGGCCTGTCGGTACAACCCGTCATCAATAAAACTAAGGCAAAAATGCCTGAAAAGATAAATTTCTTCATATCGATAGCTATTGATAATATGTAACTAACGCCGCAAATTTACGTTTTTTTCTTGATATACATATTAAAAAAGGAGAAAACCATTCATTTTCCAAAATTTATCATATCTTTGCCCGCAAGAAATAATCATCTATTCACAATAAAAATTCTTATCAAGAAAATGAAGAAAGTGTATTTTAAAGTGTTGTCTATCGGCGTTGTCATGTTCGCGCTTTGGTCCTGTTCTGGAAATAATGATGCCAATCAGCAGGCTGCCGCGCCTGTTGCACAAGAGCAACCAGTACAAGCCGCTCCAGTAGATTCCACCATGGCCCAGCCTCAAGCTGCTCCCGCCAATGCTGCCGCTACGACAGCCCAAGGGTTGCCCGATGCCATCACCGCCTTTATCAAGCAGCATTTCCCCAATGCCACTATCGCTGGTGTTGAGCCCGATCACGATAATGGCGGCTTGGAATATGATGTCTATCTGAACGACGGTACCCAGATCGACTTTGATGCAAATAACCAATGGGATCAAGTGGAATCCATGAAAGGCGTTCCTGCATTCTTTATCCCTAAAGGCGTCGCCAACTATGTGAGAAGCAACTATCAGAACGTGGCCATCACCAAGATCAACAAGGAGTACCATGGCTATGAGGTCGAGCTCGCTAATGGTGTTGAGCTCAACTTTGACCGTTCAGGCAACTTCATGGGCATGGACGACTAATCGTTCCCTTGAGGCTACCGCACACTTCAGCCTCACGATACAGTGCTTGTTGAAGACAATTTGAGCAACATCAATAGACAACCAGTGGCCGTGCCATTCAATCATTCAAAGATGAGGTAAAATTTTTCGGTAAATAATTTGGTTGTTTGATTGAGGTTTTTGAGTAATTTTGCACTGACGAAAATTCTAGTGCCAAATATGCAATGAACCTGCAACAACTGAAAAGAGGATTTGAGCGCTTTAAGCGATGGGTGCGGCAGTCGCCCACTGTCCGTCCTGCGAGCGAAAAGAAGCATCGCTGCCAATGCTGCGGCCACCGATATCGCGGCAACTATTGTCCACGCTGTTCCCAAAAGGCAGGGCTTGGGCGCATTACTTGGCGCAGTGTCCGCAATGGTCTGATGGACGTTTGGGGGCTGGGCTCGCGATCGATGCCTCTGTCCATTTGGCAGCTTTTGTATCGACCAGGTTATTTCATCAGTGACTATATCAATGGCAAGCGGCAGTTGTGTTTTCCGCCGGTCAAGATGCTGTTTATCATCGCTCTTATCTATGCCAGTATCTTCTATTGGTTTTTCCCCGAAGTGCTGAAAATGCCGTTGGAGGAACAGGATACGTTTGAGTACAAATTGTGGATCCGACAACACTATAGTCTTGCCATGCTGGTCATGTCGATTTTAGCCATTGTCCCCACATGGGTCATCTTCAGACACTCGCCACGCAACTCTCACCACACGATTCCTGAGGGCTTCTTCATCCAAGTACTGTTCCAAACGCTCACCATCGTGCTGTCATTATTGACAATACCGCTTGATTTTACCCAATCCATGTTCAGCACTCTCGCTTACGACTTGTTGATCATGGGCTATTATTTTGTCGGTTATAAGCAATTATTCGGTTATGGGATATGGGGAACCCTTTGGCGTCAAACGTTGGTCAACATTTGCGTCGTTTCTTCCTTTATGTTTTTGATCTGGATTTTCTTCCCCACGATGATTGACACCGTGATAGAAGCGCTAGACATCATCGGTTATTATATCGAATACCTTTTGTAAGCAAGCGCTCTTGTTAGAGCCGCTCAATATCATCACATCAGGAGTTTATTCAATCATTAAGAAACAAGAACTAAAACTATTTACAACACTTTCTAAAACAAGCGCCGGGGCGGTGAACCTCGGCGCTTGCTATATTGACAAATGTGTTGTCGTAGAGTTTATTACTCGTCATCACGACGGTCGTCACGACGAGGACGACGCGGACCATTAGGACGAGGTCCGTTAGGACGGGGACCATGATTGCCACCAGGACGGCTACCGCCGTTACCACTGGGACGGGGGCCTCCATTGCCACCGGGACGAGGACCGCGAGGACCACGGTTGCCGCCACCCTGGCGACGCTCGTCATAACCCTCGGGCTTGTCCTGCAGGGCACGCATCGACAGGCGGAACTTGCCGGTCTTCTTGTCAATCTCGATGAGCTTGACAGTAACCTCGTCACCCTCATGCAGGCCGCTGGCTTCCATGTTCTCCAGGCGATCCCAGCTGATCTCACTGATGTGCAGCAGACCGTCACGGCCGGGCATGAACTCAACGAAGGCGCCGAACTCGAGGATGCTGACCACCTTACCGGTATAAACCTGACCCTCCTCGGGAACAGCGGTAATGGCCTTGATGCGGGCAACGGCAGCCTCGATACTCTCCTTGTTGGCGGCAGCGATCTCGACGATTCCCTTACCGTCAATTTCCTCAATGCTGATGGTAGTGCCGGTCTCTTCCTGCAAACCCTGGATCACCTCGCCACCCTTGCCGATAACAGCACCGATGAATTCCTTGTCGATCTCCATGGTGACAATGCGCGGTACGTGAGGCTTGTAGTCCTCGCGGGCCTCGGGGATGGCCTCGTTGATAAGGTTCAGGATGTGGAGACGGCCTTCCTTGGCCTGGTGCAGCGCCTGTTCGAGAATCTCGTAGGGCAGACCGTCGCACTTGATATCCATCTGAGTGGCGGTGATACCGTCAACGGTACCCGTCACCTTGAAGTCCATGTCACCCAGGTGGTCCTCATCGCCCAAGATGTCGCTCAGCACGGCGTGCTTCACGTTACCCTCGTCGGTGATCAAACCCATAGCGATACCGGCAACGGGCTTCTTCAGCTTCACACCAGCGTCGAGCAGTGCCATGCAGCCGGCGCACACGGTTGCCATCGATGACGAACCGTTACTGCTCAGGATGTCGCTCACGATGCGGATGCAGTAGGGGTTGTCCTCGGGGATCATGCGCTTGAGGGCGCGGTGGGCCAGGTTGCCGTGACCGATCTCGCGGCGGCTCACGCCACGGGGTGCGCGGGCCTCACCAGTCGAGAAAGCGGGGAAGTTATAGTGCAGCAGGAAGCGCTCGTTCTCGTGACGCAGCACGTCGTCGATGAGCTTCTCGTCGTCCTTGGTGCCCAGGGTTACGGTAGCCAGGGCCTGGGTCTCGCCACGCTTGAACAGGGCCGAGCCGTGGGGATAAGGCAGATAGTCGGGCTCGCACAGGATGGGACGGATCTCGTTGGTCTTGCGGCCATCCAGGCGGATGTGCTCGTCGAGGATGCAACGGCGAACGGCGTCGCGCTGCACTTCCTCGTAATAGCGCTTGATCATCGGTTCCTTCTCCTCACGCTCCTCCTCGGGGATGGTCTCCATGAAGTCGTCATAGGCCTTCTGGAAGGTCTCGTTGCGCCACTGCTTGTCGGCCTTGCCGGCCTGAGCCACAGCGTAGCACTTGGGATAGATCTCCTTGCGCACGCGCTCGTGGAGTTCCTCGTCGTCGGTCTCGTGGCAGTACTCGCGCTTGGCAACGCCCAGCTCCTTGGCCCACTCCTTCTGGATCAGGCACATGGGCTTGATTGCCTCATGGGCAGCCTTCAAGGCGGCAATCAGGTCATCCTCGCTCACTTCGTCCATTTCGCCCTCGACCATCATAATATTATCGTAAGTCGCACCTACCATCAATTCCATGTCAGCTTTCTCAATCTGCTCAAACGTCGGGTCGATAACGAATTCACCGTCAATGCGTGCTACGCGCACCTCGGCAATGGGCTCTTCAAAGGGCACATCGCTCACTGCGATGGCTGCCGATGCGGCAAGACCTGCCAGGGCATCGGGGGCGTCAACACCATCACTCGAGAACATGATGATGTGGACAATGGTGTTAGCGTGATAGTTAGAGGGGAACAAGGGCCTCAACACGCGGTCCACCAGACGGGCCGTCAGCACCTCATAGTCGCTGGCGCGACCCTCACGACGGGTGAAACCGCCGGGGAAACGGCCATAAGCGGAGAATTTCTCCTTGTATTCAACAGTCAGGGGCATGAAGTCCACGCCCTCGTCGGCCTCCTTGGCCGAGCATACGGTGGCCAACAACATCGTGTTGTTGAACCTCAATTCAACAGCTCCATCGGCTTGCTCAGCAAGCTTTCCAGTCTGCAGAGTGATCTCACGTCCGTCACTCAGTACGATGGTTTTTGTAGTAGGTGTCATAAAAAATACTCTAATATTCTAAAAAATCGCGCAAAGGTACACATTATTTTCCAATTAACCGCTATGAATACCAGTGTTTTTACTTTTTGAGGCCTGTTTTTAGCCGTTATATAAAACCAAAGTCCAAAACCTGACGCCAAAAGCCTAAAAAATGGCGAAAACCCTTTGCTCTTCGGCAGAATTACAGTACCTTCGCAGTTTAAAACCAAAATTTTTCCAAAACATCAGATATGAGCATCAGGAGGCTACTATCGAGAATGACCACAGGCGCCATGGATTTTTATTCTCAGCGCATGTACATCCACACCTTCAACGTCGAGTACAGGGCCGCCGCCAATTTCCTGGCCAAGCACCCCCAGCCAGAGTTGTCTCAAGCCGATAAAGAAGAGATTGACCGCTACTGGAGCAAATTCGGAATCAAGTATCCTGACTACACTTGGTTCGAGATGTACTACGGCGTGACGGGCATCCACGATCCACGCTTCATCCCCGACTGGCTGGCGTGGCCTCCCATCTACTGGCACTATAACGACAAGACCTGTCTGGCGGGATGGGAAGACAAGAACCTGGCGCCGCACCTTATACCCGATATCGCCTTCCCCATCGACTTGGTACGCATCTACCGCGGTAAGGTCTATGACAAGGATTGGAACTATTGGGACATCGATGATATCGATCAGCTGAGCCGCCGCGTCTTTGAGGAAATCAAGGACGACGGTTGCATTGTCCTCAAAGCCACCCGCTCTACCCAGGCCTCCAAAGGGGTAAAGCTCATCACCGTCAAATCGCCCGAAGATATTGCCACGGCCATATCAAACAACCTGGGTGTTGACCATGTGCTCGAACGCTACCTGAAACAAAGCAGTTTCACCAAGCAGTTCTGCACTTCATCGGTCAACATCTTCAGAGTCGTCACCTGGCGCCACAAGGGCAAGATCGATGTGCTCAAGACCTGCGTCAGGTATGGTATCGAGGGGCACAACACAGATATCACCTATGTTGACGGCAAGGAAATCCTTCACGCTGTCGGGGTTAACAGCGACGGTATGGTGAACGGCCGCTTTGTCTCACTCGACGGCAACGCCCCCACACCCGAGCACTACCATGACCCGCATGCCCCCAACCTCGACGCCGTCATCGCCCTTGCCAAGCGGGGGCACCAGAGCCTATATCCGTTCGACCTCGTGGGATGGGACATTGCCCTGGACGAGAACAACAACCCTTTGTGCGTCGAGTACAACCTGTTCCGTCCCGGCACCATTGTTTACCAGTTCACCAGCGGGCCGCTGGCAGGAGACCTCACCGATGAGTTTTTAGGATTCCTCAACGAGGGCGATAACCTGGAGAAATTCATTCCCAAGAAGTACAGGACAAGATGATACTTATGAACAAAATAGGCGCGCTACGTGTCAAGTTGCGCGACAGGTTGATACGCTTCTGCGCCGAAGACCTGGTCAAGGCATCGAGGGTGCGCCACTCTAACCGCACCTTCGGGCGCAAACAGCCTCAGTCACTCCCTCTATCACCCGCCCAGCAGCAGGAGATTTTGGATTACTGGAGACCTTACCGCAAAATGGACAAGGAACTCCGCTGGTTTGCCTTCTACAACGCCATATGCTCCGACAAGACGCAATTGAAGCGCTACATCCCCGACCATATCTTCTACGGCGAGGTGGACCTCTATTTCACTTCGCCCCGCCGATGCGAAGCCCTTGACGACAAAAACCTCTACGACATGTATTTTCAGGACGTCAAGATGCCTCGCACCATCATCAGGGTGATCAACGGGCAGCCCCTCGACGAGCAATACCAGCCCATCACGATGGAACAAGCGTTGGAACGCTGTGCCGACGCCCAACGGGTGGTCTGCAAGGACGCCACATTGTCATCGGGCGGGCACGGGGTACGTTTCTTTGACTTCTCACAGTGCTCCGTCGAGGACCTCAAGCAACACTTGTCCGGTAATGCCAGCGTCAACGTTCAGGAGGCTATCAACCAACACGAGACGCTCAACAGGATACACGACAAGAGCATCAACACGCTCAGAATCATGTCATTGTTCTATAACGGCAAGGTTCACATCCTCTCGTCAGTGCTCAGGATGGGACGCGATGGCTCTCGTGTCGATAACGCCAGCAGCGGCGGTATCGTCTGCGGCATCAACACCGACGGGACACTCAAGGAGTTTGCCTTCGACACCACGGGACGCCGCTGGGCACAGCATCCCCAAGGCACAGTGTTCAAGGGCACATTCATCGAGGGATATGACAAGTGCTGCGCACTCATCAAGCGCATCGCCGGCAGGTTCTGCACCGCCACGAGGCTCATCTCGTGGGACTTTGCTGTGGGCGAGGACGGTGAACCGATCCTCATCGAGGTCAATCTCACTTACGGTGAGGTGGATTTCCACCAGATGTGCAACGGCCCGATTTTCGGGGAATTGACCGAGGAGATTATATCACGAGTATATCAAAAATCCAAATAATTAAAAATCTTTTTTATCAGTATGAGAGTAACACGATTATTCATGACAATGCTGGCTGGCCTGGTTTGTCTGGGCATGGCAGCAGCAACGCCTAAGGCCACCACTGTTCCCGGTGACCCCATGGCCACCCAATGCTACACCCTGAGCAACGGCCTCAAGGTGTTCCTCAGTGTTAATCATCAGAGCCCTCGCATTTCGGCACACATCGCCGTGCGCACGGGTTCACGTAATGACCCCGCCGAGACCACCGGTCTGGCACACTACCTGGAGCACCTGATGTTCAAGGGCACCCAGCAGTTTGGCACGAGCAACTATGAGGCAGAGAAGCCCCTGCTCGACACCATCGAGGCCCGCTATGAGCAGTACCGCCGCGTGACCGACCCCGAGCGTCGACGCGTGCTCTACCACGAAATCGACAGCATCTCGCAGCTGGCCGCCCAGTACAACATCCCCAACGAGTATGACAAACTCATGTCAGGCATCGGCGGCATCGGCACTAACGCCTACACCAGCACCGACGTCACCTGCTACACCGAGGACATCCCCGCCAACGAGGTGGACCGCTGGGCACGCATCCAGGCCGACCGCTTCCAGAATATGGTTATCCGCGGTTTCCACACCGAGCTTGAGGCCGTGTATGAGGAGTACAACATCGGCATCGCCCAGGACCAGAGGAAGATCTTCGAGGCCTTGAGCGCCAAGTTGTTCCCTACCCACCCCTACGGCACCCAGACTACCATCGGCACCCAGGATCACCTCAAGAATCCGTCGATCACCAACATCAAGAACTACTTCCGCAACTATTACTGCCCAAACAACGTGGCCATCTGTATGGCTGGCGACTTTGACCCCGACGAGGTCATCACCATCCTGGAGCGCCACTTCGGCAGTTGGAAGCCTAACCACAACCTCACCCGTCCCGAGTTCACTCCCCTCAAGCCCATCACGGCTCCCATCGACACCACCGTCATTGGACAGGAGGCTGAATTTGTGGCCCTAGGATGGCGCTTCGATGCCGGCAACTCATTGCAGGCCGACACCCTGGACTTGGTCACCGAGATGCTCTCCAACGGCACGGCAGGTCTCATGGACCTCAACCTGAACCAACCCCTCAAAGTCATGATGAGTGGCGCTTACAGCGACCCCATGACTGACTACTCGATGCTCTTGCTCTTGGGCTATCCCAACGAGGGCCAGACCCTGGAGGAAGTGCGCGAACTTATGCTCGGCGAACTCGCCAAGCTGCGCGCCGGCGACTTTGACGATGACTTGCTGGTGAGCGTGGTCAACAACAACAAGCTCAGTTACCTCAAGTCACTCGACAACAACAGTTCCCGCACCCGTAAGCTGGTCAACGCCTATATCAACCACGTGGACTGGGCGCAGGAAGTAGGGAAGCTTGACCGTATGGCAGGCATGACCAAGCAGCAGGTCATCGACTTCGCCAAACGTCACTTGAACAACAACTTCGTGTGCGTCTATAAGCGCATGGGCGAGGACACCACCGAAAAGAAGATTGACAAGCCCGCCATCACCCCCATCCCCACCAACCGCGACAACCAAAGCGACTTCGTGAAGAACATCCTTAGCGAAATCGTTGAGCCCATCCAGCCGCAGTTTGTGGACTTCAAGAATGAGATGACCGTCGGCCAGACCAGCAAGAAGCTGCCGCTGCTCTACAAGCAGAACACCCTGGACGACCTGTTCTACCTGACCTACAAGTATGACTTCGGCAACACCGCCGACAACCGCTACGACAACGCGCTCAGCTATCTGGACTTCCTGGGCACCAAGAAGCTGTCACCGCAGCAGTTCAAGCAGCGCTTGTACAAGCTCGCCTGCAACATGTCGTTCAACGTTTCTGACAACGAGACCTATATCTCACTGAGCGGTTTGAGCGAGAACATGCCCGAGGCCATGAAGCTCCTCGAGGATCTGATGCAGAACGCGAAGGTCGATGAGGAAGCCTACCGCAACATGGTGGACGTCATCATCAAGGCACGTAATGACGCCAAGACCAACCAGCAGGAGTGCTTCAGTCGCCTGACCGAGTACGGCATGTACGGTCCCCGCAACGAGTACACCAACATCATGAGCGCACAACAGCTGCGTGACACCAAGCCCGCCGAACTCCTCAACCTCGTCAAGGGCATGAAGGACATGAAGCACACAGTGGTTTACTACGGTCCCATGGCCATCAAGGAACTCGACAAGTGCCTCAATAAGGTCCACAAGACCAAGAAGAACCTTGCAGACGTGCCCGTAGGTACCCCCTATATGGAGCAGCCCACCCCGCAGACCGAGATCCTGCTGGCACCCTACGATGCCAAGAACATCTATATGATGCAGTACCACAACGAGGGCAACAAATGGCTCCCCAACCACGCCCCCGTCATCAATTTGTTCAACGAGTACTTCGGTGGCGGCATGAACAGTATCGTCTTCCAGGAGTTGCGTGAGGCCCGCGGTCTCGCCTACTCTGCTGCAGCCTACTACCGTCAGCCCAGCGAGATCATGCATCCCGAGTATGCCATGACCTACATCATCACTCAGAATGACAAGATGATGGACTGCGTCAACGAGTTCAACAACATTGTCGATAACATCCCCCAGAGCGAGCCCGCGTTTGCCCTCGCCAAGGAAGCCCTGATGAAGAAGCTTGCCTCGCGCCGCGTTGTCCGCAACGGTGTCCTCAACAGCTACATCGCCGCACAGCGCATGAAGCTCGACTTCGACATCAACTCACTGGTATACAAGGCACTGCCCAACCTCAAACTCAATGACATCGTTCAGTTCGAGAAGCAGTCGATGGCCAATAAGCCCTACCGTTACCTCATTCTCGGTAACGAGAATGAACTCGACATCAAGTCGCTCGAGAAGTTCGGCCCCATCCATCGCCTCACCCTTGAAGAAATCTTCGGATACTAATTGAACTTCAAGAGATTAGTTATTTGTTAGGGTCCTTAAGGTCTATAAAACCTTAGGGACCTTAATTTTTCGCCCCATAAATGCAAACGATTGAGTAAATGTTTTTTTAAAGTTTGGGATGAAGAGGTTGGATGTTTAGTACATTATTTATAAATTTGAGGCAGAATTTTTAACCTCTAAATTTTCAAGACGAGATGAAGAGCCGAAAGACCATTATCAAGTTGAGTGTGTTGCTGGTGCTGGGTGTGCTGGCGACGCAGCAGGCGTGGGCCGCGTTTGTGGGGCCGCGCAACGACTTCCGTGACGAGAGTATTTATTTTGTGATCACGACGCGTTTTTATGACGGCGATCCGAGTAACAACGCGCAGTGCTGGGACGGTGCCAACGCCAATCATGGCGACCCGTGCTGGCGCGGCGACTTTAAGGGTCTGATAGAGAAGCTGGACTACATCAAGGCGCTGGGTTTCACGGCGGTGTGGGTGACTCCCATCGTTGAGAATGCGTCGGGCCTGGACTACCACGGCTATCATGCCAGCAATTTCTCGCGCGTTGACCACCGCTACGAGAGCGGCGACACGACCTTCCAGACGCTTATTGACGCGGCGCACGCCCGTGGCATGAAGGTGATTCTGGATGTTGTGTTGAACCATACGGGCAACTTCGGTGAGGAGCACCTGTGCAAACTCTTCACCCGTGACCCCTACGCCAACCAGTTCAAGTTGAACGAGTGCATGCTGCCCTACACCACCGACTCGGTAGGCGGCCGTCTACCGACCAACTACCTGGACCTGCCCGCAGGCCAACAGTATGACGCCCGCTTGAAGCAGATGAAAAATACCGACAACCAGAACCACGACACCCACAACTACTGGCACCACTTCGGTCAGTTCAACTGGGACGACAACACGCGCTGGTGGGCTCAGATTGCCGGTGACTGCGTTGACCTGAACACCGAAAATCCTGCCGTGGCCGATTACCTCATCGACTGCTACAGCACATTTATCAAGATGGGTGTTGACGGTTTCCGCATCGACACGGGCGGCCACATCTCGCGCCTGACGTTCAACAAGGTCTATATTCCCGCCTTCAAGGCGCTGGGTGAGCAGTACAAGAGCAAGCGCCTGAACCAGGCGGAGTTCTTCCTATACACCGAGGTGTGCGCCCGTTACCAGGGTAGCGTCACCTACCGCAACCAGCCCGCCCTTTCGCCCTACTTCTACACCTGGGCCGAGAACAAGGACTACAGCTGGAACTATGACGCCAGTTACTGGGACGGCGTCGCCATCTACGAGAGCACCGACCTGAGCACACTCGCCAACATCGGCTCCTGCCAACAGATGTATGCCGACAACAACCAGGAGACCAGCAGCGCCATGCCCACGTCGAGCAACGCCACACTCAACGGCAACAGCTACCACGCGCCCGACGTGAGCCGCGCCTCAGGACTTAACGTCATCGACTTCCCCGTCCACTACTCGTTCCACAACATCGGCAGCGTGTGGAACCTCGCCATCAACGGAGACAAATATTACAACGACGCAACCTACAATGTCGTCTATGTCGATAGCCATGACTACAGCCCCGGCCCCAACGATAACGTGCGCTTCAACGAGGGCACCGACCAGTGGGCCGAGAACCTAAGTCTGATGTTCACCTTCCGCGGCATCCCCTGCCTATACTACGGCAGCGAAGTCGAGTTCAAGGCTGGCAAGAACATCGATCCGGGCGGCAACGGTTCCCTAAGGGATAGCGGCCGCGCCTATTATGGCGGATACATCAAGGGTAACGTCAACGTCAGTGACTTCGGTCAGGCCAGTGGCGCCACAGGCAACCTTGCCGCCACGTTATCCAAGCCCCTGGTGAAGCACCTGCAGCGCCTGAACCGCATCCGCCAGGCCGTGCCCGCCCTGCGCAAGGGCCAGTACAGCACCACGGGTTGTTCGTCCGATAGCGGCTACGCCTTCAAGCGCCGCTTTACCGACGGCACAACCGACAGCTATGTGCTGGTGACCATCAACGGTCCCGCCACCTTCTCGGGCGTGCTCAATGGCACCTACACCGACTGCGTCACAGGCGATGTCAAGACCGTTACCAATGGCACCCTGACCACCACCTCGTGCAGCGGCAAGGGTAACATGAGGATTTACGTACTTTCAACATCGCTCACGCCCGCTCCCGGCAAAATCGGCGAGGACGGTCCCTACCTGTACACCAGCAGCGCCAATGCAGGCTCCCAACTGAACTATGACGGCACCGAGGAGGAACTGTCGAGCAATGACGGTGAGGGCAACGGCACCTCTCCCGGCGAGACGCTGGATCCTTACGAGCCCAGTTGCGAGGAGGACGACATGAGCGTATTCCTGGAGACTTCCACAAGTGTTAGCAGCGTGACGACATGGATATGGAACAGCAGCACCAACTACACCGGCGGCACCTGGCCAGGCCAGCGCATGACACTGATGGGTACAACCAATAACGGTACAAGGAAAATCTGGAAATGGACCTATCAGGGAAGCAACACGGGCACGCCCACGGGCATCATCTTTGTCACCGACGGGCAACAGACCAGCGACCTGACCTTCCGCAACCACGGCTACTACATCGACGGCACGTGGCATCACGAGGTGACCAACTACACCTCGCCCGCCCCCACCCTGTCTATCGACAAAGAGAGCGGCCATTATGAGGGCAGTGTGACGGTGACCATCACGGCCAGCGAGCCAAACGCCGTCATCGTCTATACCACCGACGGCACGACACCCACCGCCAACAGCCACCAGGCCACGGGCAGCGTACGCCTCACCTTTAACGACAACACCGTTTTGACCGCTGGTGTGCTGTTCGAGGGCAAGGTGCGTAATGTGGTACAGCGCGAGTACATCTTCCACGGCTTCGTACCAACTACCGCCACGGTCTATATCAAGGATCCGACTGTCGCCCCCAACAACTGGAGCAGCGTGTGGGTCTATGCCTGGGACAGCACGGGCGCCATCAGTGACAGTTGGCCTGGTGTGCATATCACGGCGACCAAGGTTGTCCAAGGTCAACGGTTCTACTACCGCACCTTTAACGTCGATAGCGAGGACTATTCCTTCAACGTGGTGCTCAGCCAAGGCGACAACCAGCACCAGAGCGTGGACGTCACGGGTATCACTAAGGACATCTACCTAGAGATCACCTCGACAACCAACAAATATACTGTTGCCGACATCACCAACCAATACGCATTCCTGGTGGGCGATGTGAATAATGACGGCGAGGTGAGCATCGGAGACGTGGCTGCCCTCATCGATATCCTGTTGAGTGAACATGCCGATGCCGACACCCAGAGGCGTGCCGACGTGAACAACGACGGCGAGGTGAGCATCGGAGACGTGACCGCCCTCATCGACATTTTGCTGAGCGACTGAGTTCCCCAAATTGCCACTGGCGAGGGATAAAAACTCTCGTCAGTGGCTCAAGATGGGAACAAAAGTGTTCTAAATTTCCTCAGCATAAAATCCACTGGTCATTTTAGGCTTTTTTAACATTAAAAATGGTGGGCAATATGCGCTTTGGCAGTAATTTTGCACCACGTTTTTGGGTAATAATTTTTTTCATAAGGTAAAGATTTAAGAGATTAGTGAAAACAGACTCGCTGCGATAGCGAGTCTGTTTTTTTTGTAACAGCCCATTCAACCGCCCATATCAAGGGCTGCAAGGACGTTTTTTTTACTCCCGTTTGGCTGTGTGGTGAAAAAAGTGTAATTTCGCACGTTTTTAATATCATCGACAATCCGAATATGAAGAAGATAGTTTTCATGATTGCTGCCGTGTTGACATTGACAGCATGTACAGGCAACAGTTTCCATATCGACGGCACCATCGAAGGGGCCAGTGACACCACGCTCGTCTTGGAGCAATCCAGTAACGGCGAGTGGTTCATCGTTGACAGCGTCAAGGTGAACAAAAAAGGCAAATTCAGTGTAAGCGCTCCAGCGCCCGAGGTGCCCAATATCTACCAGTTGAGGTTGGGAGACCAGACCATCTGCTTCCCCATCGACAGCCTGGACCATCTGACCATCAAAGCCAAGTTGCCCAACTTTGCGACCGACTACACCATCAGCGGCAGTGAGCACGCCGAACTGGTCATGAAGATTGACAAGGAAGCGATGCAGTTTGCCGGCGGCAAGGGCACCCCAGCCGAGCGTCAGGCATGGAAGGATAAGCTGGCACGCCAAATCGCTGCCGATCCCAGCGGCATTGTGGCCTATTACACTATCAACAAATATATCGACGGCCAACCGCTGTTTGACCCGATGAACGACAGCGACCTGCGCTTCATCGGCGCTGTGGCCAACGCCTTCAACTCCTTCCGTCCCAACGACCCGCGCACCGACTACCTCGTGAACGTGCTGCTCGAAGGTCAGCGCCGTCGCCGCGCGACCACTGCCGCCAGTGACACTGTGTATGCCGACGTGGCTTCGCTCATCGACATCAAGTTGCAGGATTACCACGGCAAGGAATACAGCCTCGCTAAGGTGGCTGCCGAGAACCGTATCGTGCTGCTCGACTTCACCGCCTATATGGCCGACATATCGCCTCAACTCAACAAGTTGCTCAATGATATCTACCAGAGCTACCATGCCAAAGGACTTGCTATCTACCAGATCAGCCTTGATCAGGACAATGTGGCATGGCGTCAAGCGGCACAGAATCTGCCATGGATTACCGTCTTTGACCCAGGGAGCATCAACTCCCAGAATGTGGGCACCTATAACGTGACAGGCATCCCCACGACCTTCATCATCAAGAACAGCGAGATTGTCGAGCGCGTCGAGGACCCCACAAGGCTTAAAGCCGCAGTGGCAAAGTATCTGTAGAGATAGATTAGTGATTAGTGATTAGTGATTAGTGATTAGTGATTAGAGATTGCCAGAAGTCGAGGTAGCGCTGCGCCACGACGGGTGCGGCATTGTGTTTCTCGACAAAGGCGCGGCTGGCACGTGCCATTTGTGGCAGCTGGTCTCGATGCTCCACCAGCCAGGACAGTTTGTGGTCAATATCCCCCTCAATCAGCGGCGACACGTTGATGATGGGCTTGTTGTCTGTTTCCCCAATCAATTCATAGTATTCGGGCTCGGCGCCTGAAACGGCGACAAGGCCCTGGGCCATAGCAAGAAGCGCATTAGTGCCAGGGGTATAACTGTAGAGCTGGTCGAGGATGACGTGGGAATCACGCATGCGGCGAGTGTACTCGTCGTAGGGCAAATTCTCGACCACTTCAAGCTCAGTGAGATCAGGATAGCGGTCGTGGATGCGCTTCATGACAGCCAGCAACCGGTCGGTGCCCTTGATGACGTGACGATCGCGCTGAATGCCGATAAACAACCGCACTTTGTCGGGTGCCTGCTCCAACGGGCGGAAGTCCAGCGACTCGGTGTCGATGGGAATGCCCGCATAGGCCACGCGGTCGCCCAACACGGGCTTATAGGCGGCATAGTACTCATAGAGGCATGCCACGGCGCCGTCGATACCTGCAAGGATGTGGTCGTTGTGCTCACGCATGAAAGGCTGTTTCCAGTTGTCCTGCTGCTGGGCGATATACTCGCCCGAGCCGACGTAAGGCGAAGGCTGATCGCCCAACATATAGTCGCTATAGCGGAAGGTGTGTCCGTCATGGCAGGCGTCGTAATATACCCTGTCGGTCGCCATTGCAGAGAGCACCATGCGAGTGTTGTGGGCCTTGAGATAGTCAAAGACCTTGGCGACACGGTGGGGTTTCAGCCGCAGGAAGATGGGAGATGCTATCTCGACGATATCGTAACCCGTCATCTGGGGCAGGGCGCACTGGATGTCAAGCAGGTAGCGCAAAGTGCCCAATTTGCCGGGACGGCGCTTCAGGTCGATGTCGCGGCGGGTGTCCATCCAACGGGAACCGTCGGATGCCACCGTCGCCTTGTGTCCCATTCGCCTGAGTTGCTGGGCAAGGCAGTTGTGCATGTTGCTGGCATCACCAGCGAATAATATCTTCATACTGGGTGCAAAATTAGTGCAAGTCGAGCGGAAATCAAAATATATTTTGAATTTCCCGAGACGCCGCCTAATTTATCAAATATTAGTTCATTCTTTGTGATTTGTCAAAAAAAGCAGTACCTTTACCCCGATTAATCGTTCGCCCATGATGGAAGTGTCAATCATCATCCCCGTGTATAACCGTGCTGCGGTGGTGCCCACCACCTTGCAGACCGTTTTGGCGCAGACCTACCGCCCACTGCAGGTGGTGCTGGTGGATAACGACAGCACCGACCACTCACTGCAAGTGCTGGAGCAGTTCAAGCAGGACCATAATAGCGAGGATTTTAAGGTGGTCGTGACCAGCGAGAGCCACCACACGGCTGGCGCGGCCCGCAACCGCGGCTTTGAGTGCGCCACGGGCGAATGGGTGCTGTTCTTTGACAGCGACGACCTGATGGAGCAGGATTTGGTGGAATCCTACGTCAACACCATCACCAAGTATCAAGAGAAAGGGCGCGAGCTTGACCTGATCAGCGCCAAATCCACCCTTGTCTTTCCCGACGGAGCCCAGCGGCCCGCACCCTTCCACCGCAACGACCTGTTTGCCCAGCATATCCTTCACGGACAGCTTGCCACCCAGCGCTATGCCGTCAGGCGCGAGTTCTTTGCCTCGACCGACGGGTGGAACATCAACCTGCCGGGCTGGAACGATTGGGAACTGGGACTGCGGTTACTGTTGGCCAATCCACGTGTGGCGTTCATGGGAGGGCTGTCCAAGGTCATCATCAACCACAACGGTGCCGACTCCATCACGGGTACCGAGTTCCACAGCCGTCAGGGACAATGGGAATACGTCATCGATATCATGATTAACGAGGTGCGTTGTTCCAAGCTAAAGGCAAAGCATAAGCGCCGCTTTGAGCGCCTGCTGGAATACCGCCGCCTAGTGCTTGCCGCCCAGTATCAGCGCGAGGGATGTCCCGAGTTGGCCAAGCCCCTGTGCCGTGAGGCCTACCAGAAGCTGCAAGAGAGCTACAGTAACAACCGCCGCTGGCGCTGGTTCATCGCCCCCGTGACGCGCCACCTGTTCTCCCGCATCGCCGCCGGCAAACGCGGCTCGGCCCGCATCGCAAGGCTGCTGTATTAACAAATAAAAAGCCCATTGAGCAAAATCAATGGGCCTCTCGTTTATTCACATAACAACTTCCATTTTCTTATCTCAGGTATCCTGCTACTACAAAGACAGTTCCCGTGCGGGTTGAAATCATTTTGTACAGAACCCCGTTGGCTGTCCACATGCGCTCACGGTTGACGATGATGAACTTGCCGTTGTCGGGACGATGTTTGAAGCGCTTTCCGATTTCCGGACGATGTGCGACGTGCATCCTGTGCTCGATGCGGTGCTTGGGTTTCACCTCATGATTTTTCTTGTGATTACTAGCCATAGCAGTGCCGGGCATGAGTAACGCGATAGTCGCGATTGCGGTCAATAATGCTTTAGTTTTCATAATCTTTAAGTTTTGTGTCTCGGACACCGAAGGGCGACCTCGACTGGTGAAACAATGCTTCTAAATCATTTAGTGTCTTTTAGACCACGGGCTGCGGAAAAAGTTAAACGCCCTTTGAACTGTTATCGACACGAGCGCTTGTTTTGCCGATAAACCCAGGATTCTTGCAGACCAATGACCAGGCCATTTTCAGCCTCACAACCGCACTTTGCAACCCAGTTGCACTGAATTACCCTTATCTTTGCAGCCAGAATAAATAACAAATCAAAGATAAAGACAATGGCACATATACATCATCACGACGTCCACGAGCATGTCCATGAGCATAATGCGGAAGAAAATATGAGCTGGTGGAAACCCTTCTTGTCGCTGGCATTGCTGCTGGCAGGCATCATCATGACGGCGATGAACGTTCAGTGGTTCCAGAACCAGTGGGTACGAATCGCTTGGTATGCTGTAGCTTGGCTGCCTACGGGGCTGGGCGTGCTGCATGAGGCGATTGAGGAGGCCCGTGAGGGCGAGGTGTTCAGCGAGTTCCTGCTGATGAGTGTGGCGAGCATCGGCGCGTTTGCCATCGGAGAGTTCCCCGAGGCGGTGGCGGTGATGGCGCTCTACTGCATTGGCGAGGCCCTGCAGGACCGTGCCGTGAGCCGCGCACGTGGCAACATCAAGAGCCTGATTGCTTTCCGCCCCGACCATGCCGTGGTCATCAAGGGCGAGGGTCGCATGACCGTTGACCCAGCCGATGTCAAAGTGGGTGACATCGTGGAAGTCAAACCCGGAGAGCGTGTACCTGTTGACGGAACGCTCACAGGCAATGCGGCAGTATTTGATACGGCGGCCTTGACGGGTGAGAGCATGCCACGCGTTATCGAGGGCGGCGACGAGGTGCTGGCAGGCATGATTGCCAGCGAGAGTGTGGTGCACATTCAGGCCGTGAGGCCCGCCAGCGAGAGCGCCGTGTCGCGCATCCTGCACATGGTCGAGGACGCCACCGAGCATAAAGCTCCCGCCGAACAGTTTATCCGCCGTTTTGCCAAGATATACACACCTATCGTGGTGGGACTTGCCGTGCTGGTGGTTGCGCTGCCGTGGGTATGGTCAATGGTTGTGCCAACGTTTGCCTATAATTTCTCAGAGTGGCTGCATCGTGCACTCGTGTTCCTCGTTATTTCGTGCCCGTGCGCGCTGGTCATCAGCATTCCGCTCAGTTACTTTGCGGGCATCGGAGCCGCCTCGCGCCGCGGCATCCTGTTCAAGGGTAGCAACCATCTGGATGCTATCGCAGGGGTGGACACGGTAGTGTTTGACAAGACCGGGACGCTGACGACGGGACGCTTTGCGGTGAGTGAGGTATCGGGACTGGGCGATGAGCAAGTGGCCACAGTCGCCGCTATCGAACGGGATAGTACTCACCCCATTGCCCGCGCCATCACCGACTATTGCACCCCCGATGATACCATTGTCAACGACCTGAAAAACATCGCTGGCTACGGACTGAGCGCCGTTGTCGATGGCAAAACATGGCTGGTAGGCTCGACGCGGCTGCTGGAGCATGAAGGGGTGGATTATCCTTCAACACTTAAAAATGTCGTCGGAACGATGGTTGCCGTGGCGGTTGATGGACTGTACGCGGGACACATCACGCTGAGCGACCTGCCTAAGGAGGATGCCGCCCGTGCCATCAAGGAACTTAACCGACTGGGCATCGATACGGTCATGCTCTCGGGCGACAAGCAGGCACTCGTCAATCAGGTAGCCGACAGGCTGGGTATCGGCAAGGCATTCGGCGACCTGCTGCCGCAAGACAAGGTGGAACATATCGAGGGCATTAAGAACGAAGGCTGGCAGGTAGCCTTTGTGGGCGACGGAATTAACGATGCACCGGTGCTGGCGATAAGCGACGTGGGTATCGCGATGGGTGGCCTGGGCAGTGATATGGCCGTAGAAACCGCCGATGTGGTAATCCAGACCGACCAGCCCTCGCGTGTGGCCGAAGCCATCACCCTGAGTAAACGCACGCGCCACATCGTCGTGCAGAACATCACCTTCGCCATCGTCGTGAAAGTGCTGGTGATGATCCTGGGCGTGCTGGGCATCGCCAACATGTGGGAGGCCGTCTTTGCCGACGTGGGTGTCGCCCTGCTGTGCGTCCTCAACGCGCTGCGGCTAATGCAGAACAAGGTTCACGCTAAGCCGCTAAGACTTAGATCGGCCTGACGGCCGAGAAATTAAACAAAATTTTTGTTTTAAAAATTTTCAATCAAATTTTTCATTATCTTTGCAGGAGATTGAAGGCGTGTAGTCTTCGGTTAACGACATTTTGGAAATAAAAGGCGTTTTGCTTTTCGCTCTTAACTGGAAACTTAGGAACTTTTCATTTATGAGATGCGAAAGATGGCAAAGCGGCTTTCACGCTACCGGCGTAAGCTGCTTTTTTTGTGCATCTGCATCTCAGGGTTTCCTAAGAACCTCCAGTTAAAGGTGTGGCAATTTCAGTCCACGTCTTTTTATTATTCTGGGTGCTTCAGGGCTGGGAGCCATCCAAATTCTTAAAAAACTTATACATCATGAAACAGATTTACTTTTCTTTGGCAATTGTCTTGCTGACATTACTAATCCCTGGAAGAGCCATAGCAGATGGTTCTGTTGAAACAATTATTTCAGGTACCCGTTGGCGGAATTAAGTGAGCGCATACTTGATCCTGCCGATGGGCTTGTGA
>CAMZFV010000005.1 GCA_947306175.1 uncultured Prevotellaceae bacterium | reverse complement strand
ATCTCATCAAGGTCATACGGGAACGAGTAGAGTATAACAAGAAAAAACGCAATATTCATGAGTTTACGAATATCCGATAGATTCCGCAAAAAAACCAAGAAGAACAACGCACTTCCGCCGTTAGGCGATAGTTCTGTAAAGCGGTGGCTTATTGTATCGTTGATGTCACTCATCCTTTGGGTGGTCAGCTGTCAGCGTGGCTATTGTCAGATAGTCACATCCAACCCAGGTGAGTACACCATCCTTGCTACAGGCAATGCACTCATCAACAATACCGTGAAGTCGGAGACCAAGGCAGAACGAGAGACCGCCGTATTGCAGAATGCTATGGCGGGAGAGTTCACCAAAATGGCCGAATGGGAACGTCAGTATAATTCCTATCTTAAAACCGCTACCGGGTATGCCTCAGCCATCAAGGCTGCCACCCATATCTATGACGATGGCGTAAGGGTGCTGATTACCCTGAACAAACTTCGTCAGGCGGCAAATAATAATCCCCAGGGTGTGGTAGCCACGCTTGATATGAATAACCTATATATGGAAACGGTTACGGAAATGGTCAGTGTCTTCACTTTATTAAAAAACGCCGTTGCCAAAGGAGGAGAAGAGAACATGCTTACAGGTTCGGAGCGTTCCAAGACCTTGTGGGAACTGGAGGACAAGCTTTCCGCTTTCTCCCACAAACTCCAGCTGCTCTATTTCAGCATCCGTCATTACAGGATGGCCGATGTATGGGATAGGGTCACGACAGGGATAATAGAACGCAACAAGAGCCAAATCGCACAGCAGTCCTTATCTCACTGGCGCAGGTATGCCCGTGAGGTCACTACACACTAATTACGATAGCAAGATGAGAAATACCATATATATCCTATCGCTAGTATGCCTTGTATGGCTTTCCACGAGTCCTTCATATGCCCAGATGGACCCGACACTGACAGCCATGATCCTGGAATACACCCAAAAGGCGAGGTCTCAGTACAATACCCAGCTGGAGACGATGGCTGTTGAGACGGAAGGACATGTCTGGCTCAAACAGGAGGTTGAAGCCACCAAGAACTACCAGCAGCAGTTTGATCGCTATATCAGTACTTTCAGGGGCATCCTCTCATATGCAGCACAGGTCTATGGCTTCTATTACGAGGTCAATCATCTGACAGAGAATATGGGGCGCCTCTCCAGACAGATAGGCGATACTCCTGTCAATGCCGTTGCGGTGGCCTTGCATCATAACCGTAATGACATCTATGTGGACATCATCAACCGCAGTATAGGCATCGTCAACACTATCCGTCAAGTGTGCATCGACACAAAAATGACGGAGAAACAGCGCATAGAACTTGTGTTTTCCATACGTCCGCAACTTCAACAGATGAACAGAAAACTTGCCATGCTCATCAAACTGGTGCGTTGCACAACAATGGCACAGGTGTGGTACGAGATAGAATATCAGTCGCTCCCACACAGGGAGGGTAAAGCGGGCATCGTGGAAGAATGCCTCGGAACCTGGCGCGTGAATGGACAAAGTGTTAAACCTAGAAGATAAATGACTATGGGATGGTTATCATTAGCTACCAGAATAGTGCCCAAGGTATGGAGGGCAGGAACAAAGGCCACTTCCAGCCTCTGGCGTGGAGGAAGTGCAGTATTGGGAACAAGCGGTAAGGTGCTGTCCGTTGCTGCGAAGAATCCGAAGACTACAGTCGCCGCAGGTGTGGCTTCATTTGCCGGATGGCGTATGCTCGATCATCCAGAGGAGAGTGCAGGCACCGCAGTCGGCAAGACAGTAAGGAGCGGAGTCGATGGCTCTGGCGATTTTCTCCATGATGCTGTCAATGGTTTTACGGGAGAAGAGACTGTCGAGGAGGTCAAGGACACTACCACCCATGTTGTCAATGATTTAAAGGAAACTGTCGCTGAGTCGAAGAACGTCCTCGGTTCCCTCGGAAACACATTGCAGGAACTTGGCTCCTCTATCGGGAATCTGTTAGGTTCTGGCATCAACATGATTTCCAATCTCTTCGCTAACATCAGCAATGGCAGGATTTCCGGTCTTGGCATCGGTGGCCTCATAGCCGCTTCTTACATGATGTTTGGACGAACAGGCTTGCTGGGTAAGATCGGCGGTGCACTGCTTGCCACGATGCTCATCGGCGGCACTTCTCGTCAGCAGACACAGACAGTCGGTCAGGAAACAAACCAGCAGCAGTCACATGAACAACAGCATATGATAAGAAGATAAATGATTACCCCCCGTTTTCTCAAACCACAAACGTATTTATAGACAATTAAATCATACGTTATGGATTACGTACAAGCAATGAACCTGCATTCGCCAAGCGGTTATGCCATGCCGTTTGAGGCAGATGAACATACCCCTTTGGAAATCACCAGTGGGTATGGGGCACAGGTAAATCCCCGTACAGGAGAAGAAACCTTTAACCATGGCATGGATTTCCGTGTGCGCCGTGGCACATGGTTAAAAGCCCTTGCGACAGGTGTCGTGACTGGCATAGCCAGTGACTTGAAAAGTGGTTTTAACATCACCATCAACTATCCCAATTATGCGGATGGCAGGAAAAGTTCCTATGACGTGGTTTATTCCCATATCAGTGAATCCCTCTGCAATTTCGGGAAAAATGTTAAAGCCGGTGACAATGTGGCACGTTGCGACGGTCATCTGCATCTAGAGGTGCGCTTCAACGGAGAAGAGACCAATCCCCTGGAGTTCCTGACCATGCTACGTGACAATCTGGTGATGAACAGTCAGACTCAGATGGAAGGCAGTAATCCTGAGATCGCCACCCTTGACCTCGATGTGCATACTCCATACGATCATCAGCAGGGTGAGATAGACCAACTTATATACCATTACTTCGGAGATTACATGACAGACATCTTCCGGGGTCGCTACCATGTGCCTGGTCCTACAGAACAAGGGCTGCGTGAAG
Organism: uncultured Prevotellaceae bacterium; assembly: GCA_947306175.1. Classification (GTDB taxonomy): domain Bacteria; phylum Bacteroidota; class Bacteroidia; order Bacteroidales; family Muribaculaceae; genus Sodaliphilus. Next base: position 136,865 of record CAMZFV010000005.1, on the reverse strand, counting down.
TGATTACCGAAGGGGCCAGTAGTGGAGCATTTTACGAACATGCTCCGAGTATGCTCAATCCACTTGGTCTTGGTCGCAGGAGCTGTTCCATCATTGAGCGTGTACAGACCATCCTAATAACAGACTTCCTGAATTATCTGGCTTTAATGCACAGTGTATTCCTGTCATCCATGAGTGAGATCGAAAAAAAAAAGCTGTTGACAGGGCTGTAGAAAGCCAGGGTGTTCTCGACCCGTTGGCCGACTTTGAGATAGACATCCAAAGCTTCGACATTCAACGGACAGTCAGTGTCTATCCAGACAGAGACGGCATTATATGGTGGACGAAGGCATGGTTCAACGGGCGCAAGAAAGGGGAACGAGCTATTGAGATAACGAGAGCACTCGCCATCAAGTTCATCCATGATGATATCCAGAAAGACGAATGGCTTGAAGAGTTCTTCCCCAAACAGATGGCGGTTCTCCATGCGGCGCTGGAACAGACAAGAGAACAGGTAATCAACCAATATAAGCAAACAGCAGTATAACAATGGCAGAACAGAAAGACATCTTTCTATCCACGGTCGTACCTATCATGGATAAGGTGCGTGATGACCTCAGCAGAAAACAAGCTGCCGAGTATGGCCGTCATGCTTCATCCTTTGGTGCTGTCATGGCAGGTGCGGCTGGACCGGACGGTGGCATGGCAAGTATGGATGCTTACAATGCGACCATCTGTTATATAGGCAAATGGAACAGCAAGACGGTGGATGATTTCATTGATATGGTCAAGTCGGAACTGAAGAAGAAAGGGATTACGGTCGATGCTGTCATGGAAAAAAGGATGATAGACCATCTTATCAAACAGCAGATGCCCAAGTCCACAGCCGATTATATCCTCCGAAAGGCTGCCCAAGGCTCGATATTCTATATGCCGCAACGCGCCAGGACTTCTTCCCTGCAAGACCATATCGACAAGGAAGGAGAGCGACGCTATCATCCATCCTTGGCATCAGAGATAACCGGCAATATCCTGTCATGGGCATCTAATGCCGCTTCCACTGGTGGCTTTGGCGGTTTTTGGGGACAGACTGTTTTAGACCTTGCCGTAGAGGGCGGCTCACAACTCGCCCCAGGGCAGCAAGAGAAATATCTTGCAGAACAGAAAGCGCTGGCAAAGAAAGAAGTGGCAGCTGCCACCAAGCAGAAAGCAGCCATCCCCAAATGGATGCTCACACAGATGGGTTTTGAGCGAATCAGCGACGCTTCAGACAAACAGCTTGCGATTGCAGCAAATTGGGCCAAGTCCAATGCGGACATCTATCGAAAGAGGGTGGATGCCGCCGTCAAGGAGGGAAATCGTACTGTCAAAGCCTCAGGCAAAGGAACTGAAATATCCGTTTCAGATGCTACCATACGTGCCATGCAATATGAAGCATTTGTACATGCCATCAAGAAAGAGCAGTCTGCAAGAAAAGAAGCATCTCAGGTTGCAGCAACCCCAAAATCAGATCGTGCTGCCAAAGCCGATGTGTCGCCTGCGACACAAACAGATAATGCGCAGCAGACCACACAGGCAGTAAATGCCGCCAAGTCAGATAATGAAACTATTGAATCCGCTCAGTCACAAAGTAAAGGCAATTACACTGGTTGGATCAACCTGCTTGATTCCCTCGGCCTTGCCGGGTCTAGCGATACTTTCAGACATCTTGGTCTGACGCTGGCCACCTTGCCTGACATGCTATTAGGGGTATTTACAGGAAAGACCAGATCGGTTGGCTTGAACAAAAGTACCATGATGCCTTTGGCAGCTCTAATAGGTGGCACATTTATCAAAAATCCACTTCTGAAAATACCTTTGATGCTCTATGGCGGAGCCAATCTGGTTAACAAGGTCGGTCAGGAGGCTTTGGCCGACTACAGACAGGAACATGGCATCATGCCTTCAGCCGCCCGCTATAAGCAATATCCCGATGAAGAACTCAATTCCAGAATTGGCAATCCCCATGTCGAAGGCAATGTGCTGATTGTGGATATTGACCATGTCCCCAGAATTGTCACCATGCCGCCAACATTGGCTGACGCTTACCAGAGTGGGGCAATTCCGTTGAACACCCTTGCCAATCATATCCTTGCAAAGTCCGAACAGATGCAGCAGACGATTACCAAGGAACAAGAGCCTCAAGTTGACGCTTCTCGGAAGTATGAGCAAAGACAACAGCGTGAGCAAGTACGTGGAATCAGATAATGTTTTCATTCACAATATTTTCAACCATTAAATGATACGATTATTATGGCAGAAGAAACTATCCAGAAGAAATCTGGCGCGGAACGTCAAGCGGCGTTCCTGATTTCAGCGCTCGAAAAGGCCAGCCAGAATGATGGCGTCCTCTTGAACGGCACCATGAAGCAAGCCCCTCGTTTCTACGACAAAGGTTTGCGTGTGAATCCGGTCAACGCCCTTGTCATGGCCATTCATAGTGACCAGGCAGGGTACAAGACCAACAGTTACGTAATGTTCAACGACACGAAGAACCGCGGAGAAGCCATCCGTAAAGGAGAAACTGGTGTGCCATTCGTGTGGACGAACAATAGTGAGTATATCAACAAAGAGAATCCAGAGGACAAGATCAGCAGGGCGGAATACAAGCAGCTGCCTGAGTCAGATCAGGCCCGCTACAAAACAAATCCCAGGGAAGATGTCTATGTGCTCTTCAACATTGACCAAACGACGATGCCAAGCGTTCACAGGGAAGACTATGACAAGCATGTCGCCCAATTCGGTGGTATGGACGGAGGCTTACAGGAAACCTATCTCGACAAGAATGACAAGGCGAAGCGTATGAGTGTGAACCAGTTCATCCTTAACATGCGTGACAATCTTGTGCCTATCCGCAAGGATGCCACAGGCATAGCCCACTATGACGGCAAACGTGACACCATTTACATTCCTGCCCAGAAAAACTTCCCGAACTATGGTGACTATGTGCAGGAAGTCGCCCGTCAGGTCGCCCATGCCACAGGTATCACAGGTAGGCTCAACCGTGATAGGGGTACAATGCAGAAAGAAGCTATCGTTGAGGAACTGGCTTCAGCGGTTAAGATGCTTGACTTCGGTATGACCGCCAGGCTGCGCCCGGAAACCATGAAAGAACTTCCTGCTATCATCGAACGGATGAAGGAGAATCCTCAATATGCGAAGGAGGTCATGCGCGACGTCAATCGCACCGTCGGGATGATCAAGAAGGCTGAGAGTGGCGAAAAGATACAGATTATCGAGAGCCCAAGCGAGAAGCGTCAGCAGGAGTGGGCTGCACAGTTCCCGATAGAGCAGGTGCCAGAGAAGTTCAATGCTGTTGTCATGCTGAAAGATGATGAAGGGAAATGGGCACTTGCCGCAAAGCCTGAGAGCCAGCCTGTATTTGCCGTTCATCCGTCTAAAGAAGATGTCAGTCTGTATTTCGATGTTATCAAAAACGACCATGATGGAGCCCATGTGCAGGAGTTCCGTACGCAGATGGCTCAGAAGTACTATTCCATGCTCTCCAAGGGTGAGGCTCAGCCAATCAATCTCTTCAAGAGCCAAGCCAGTCAGGAGGCTTTAGATCTTATCTCTAAGGTCAATGCTTTCAAGACCAAAGACTCCAAAATGCTCCTTGTCGCCACAATTGGCGGTGAGAAACAGAGACCCGTCTATGTCAGTCAGGATCAGTGGCAACGACTTTGGCTTGCGGATGACAAGCAAGACTATAAGACCCATCTGGCTGCCACACTCTATTCTGATGTGTTGACGGGTAAACTGGAAGCCATGAAACAGGCTACATCTCCTAAAGTTGATGGCACTCCACTGCATGAAGAGCAGGAGCAACGTGATAGCCGTCAACAGGTTGCTCAGACCGAAAACGAGAAGAAACAGGAGGAAGGCCGCCGTAATTCCCCTGAACAAAAAGAGAAAGAGCGCCAGGAAGAGAAAGCCAAGGAAGAAGCAACCAAGGCAGAGACAAAAGCTGTAGCTGCCGTTGCCCTGTCACCGGTGATGAAGCAGTTCATGGATTTGAAGAGCAAGCATCCCGACGCCCTTCTTCTGTTCCGTGTCGGTGACTTCTACGAGACCTACCAACAGGATGCACGCAGAGCGTCTGAGGTGTTGGGTATTACGCTCACCAGGAGCAACAGTTATAAAGGGCCCGACGGCAAAGCAGCTGAAATGGCCGGTTTCCCGCATCATGCCCTTGACACTTATTTGCCCAAACTGGTTCGTGCCGGAGAGCGTGTGGCCATCTGTGACCAGCTGGAGGCTCCTCGTGCAACTACACAGCACGGTTCAGGAGAACATAAGGAAGAGGGTCAACAAGCCGTGAAGGAAATGGTCATCCCTGCACAAAAGCAGGAGGAACAGCAACCTAGAGGAATGCACAGATAAAACACGTTATGGCAAAATCAACATCCAGACAGCAATACATTGACCAGTATGCGGAATACGCCATGGAACAGATGCGTCGCTATGGAATTCCCGCATCCGTGACCCTTGCGCAGGGCATCATTGAGTCAGCTAATGGCAAAAGTACACTTGCCGAGACGGCCAATAACCATTTCGGTGTGAAGGGTACATTCAATGGCGCATATGTGGTGGCCAATGATGATAAGCCCAATGAAAAGTTCAAGAAGTATGATAACGTGGGACAAAGCTATGAAGACCATTCCAAGGTACTCATGGCATCCCGTTATCAGAAATACGTCAGCAGTCTTTCACCTGACGACTACAAAGGTTGGGCGGCAGGTATCAAGAAAGGCGGTTATGCCACGGATTCCAACTATGTGTCAACCATCGTTGGGGTCATCGAGGGCAACAATTTACAAAAGTACGACCAGATGGTGATGGAACAGATGAAACGGGAGGGGCGACAGTTCGGTGTCGCCTCCAACCCGTTGTCTGCCGCCTCTCAAGGCAACCCATCAACGTTAAGCACCTCGCTGAAACGGACTGGGTTTGATTTGGCGCAAGGGCAGTACAGCATGCCCGTCAGCCGTGACGCGTTCATGCTCGTCACCTCTCCATACGGTCCCCGCAAAGACCCGATGGACAGGACAAAGACACAGATACATCATGGTATTGACATCAAGACAAATAGTGATGCGGTTCTCGCTACAGAGAATAACGGTACAATTGTCGCAGTCAATCACAACACCAATACTGGTAGCGGAAAGAGTGTGACTGTGGAATATTCCCGTGCAGATGGGAGCGCAACACGCGTACAGTACATGCACCTCTCTCAGATAAACGTGCAGAAAGGTGATTCCGTCAATGCTGGCCAGAAGTTGGGGGTGTCAGGGAATACCGGCTCTCGGACAACAGGGGAACACCTTCATTTAGGAGTCATCAATGTCTCTGCCGATGGCAAGCAGCAATGGGTCAATCCGGCTGCCTACCTTTCCGAAATCAACCAAAAGGGCAATCTTCAGAAACAGGCACAGTACAACGGCAAAGATTTATTGGCACAATATCAAGCAGGAGGGAGCACTACAGTGCCGTCTCAATCACAGGAACAGGCCTCACCTGATGACTGGATGAACAGACTGATGTCTTCTGATGATGCCGCCTTGGGATATGGACTGACAGGGGGTAATGGGAACGATGGAGGCCTCTTGGATTCCATCATGAAGATGTTCATGACAATGCTGATGCTGACCATGCAAATGGAAAATAAGACTCAGGAGGAAAAGGTGCAGATGGTTACCGATGCGTTGGTTAACAGGCGCATAGATCTCAGTGGCTTTACTCCGAATCTGCAATCTTCGGCATTGACCATCAAACAGGATGGCACGGCAGTTCTGACAACGGATGACGGCAAACAGCAATACAGTCATGAGTTGACAACAGCCGAGCAGACGCGTCTATCCCAGATACTCAACAGTGATGCAGACAATGCGACGAAACAGCAGCGCATAGGCACGATGGTCTATACCATCACAATCGCTCAGCAGGCATCTCAAAATTATGAGCAGATTGCTACGCAGCAACAGTCGCAAGAACAGACAATTCAACGTAAGTAGGTTTAACATCAAAATTCAAAAACAATGATTAAAGCAGAAGTGAATCTGGTGGGTACCGTCAAACGCGGTGCCACCATGCGTGAAGACAAAAACAAAAAGTCCTATCTGTCGTTTGTCATGGCAGTAAATGTTACAGATGGCAATGGAAGCAGTAAAGACATGGAAATCCATGTCATGTACTACAATGCTAAGAAAAGTGATCTGTCTCTCTATGTCGAAAATCGCAGGATTGTTGCCCAGGGCATACTCGACATTCACAAAAAAGGCGAGGACTATATTTTCTATCTGTCAGCAAAGAAACTCTCAGTCAAAGATGTGTCAGATGAAGACGCCATCGTTGGTGAGTTGCAGTTCCGTGGCCGTTTAAAAAGCGATGACATCATGGAGGAGAAGAGTGACAAGAACGGCAATCCGTACATTGTTTTCTCGGCATTCTCCTCAGAGAAAGTGGGTGATAAGTTCGTCAGCATTTGGGTGCGTTTCATGCGTTTCCCTGCCAAAGAGGCTGGTGTTGATACAATCAAGCCCGACTGGATGAGACCAAAGGCACATCTCATCGTGACAGGCGACTTGCAGGTATATGTATATAACAACGTGTTCCGCTTCACCTGCATTGTGAAGGGTATGGAAGAGTATGTCAAGGAGAACAACAAATAGCTGATTTCATCTATGGCAAAGAAAAACTATACCCCGAATCCTGATGGCCGCTCAGCTGAGGACAGAGCCTTGGATAAGTTTGCCGAGCTGATGATTGAGAAAATCACCAATCTGCAAAGCGACTGGAAGAAGCCGTGGTTCTCTCCTCAGGCTGCTCAGTTGCCCAGAAATCTCAACGGAAGACAGTATAACGGCATGAACAGTATCATTCTCATGCTTCAGCAGGAGAAGAATGGCTGGAAGACTGCACGTTATGCCACATTCGACCGCATCACGGGACTGAACTATGGTCAAGATAAGCAAGGCAACCGCCAACCCCTCACCGATGAGAATGGCGAGAAGCTGCCGATGGTAACGATCAACAAAGGTGAGAAAAGCACTCCGGTGATGCTTACGACATTCACTGTTGTCAATGCAGAGACCAAAGAGAGGATCAAGTATGATGATTACCGCCAAATGAGTGATGAGGAACGTGCGAAATACCATGTTTATCCGAAACTACAGGTGTTTAACGTGTTCAATCTGGACCAGACCAACCTGAGAGAGACACGGCCCGAGATGTATGAAAAGTTTCTCAAAGAATCGTCGGGAGAGTCGCAGAGATCAGACAAGGATATGGAGAGCTTTCCTCCCATTGATGCGATGATTGATAAAGACCTGTGGGTGTGTCCCATCAAGCCGGTTCATGGAGATGACGCCTATTACAGCCCGAGCAAGGATGTCATTGTCGTGCCAGAGAAACAACAGTTCATCGATGGCGAATCTTTTTACAGCAACCTGCTCCATGAGATGAGCCACAGCACAGGATCAGAGAGCCGTCTGAACCGCCTGAAGCCTGGGCAGAGCTTCGGCAGTTCTGAATATGCCCGTGAGGAACTGGTGGCCGAACTGACGGCAGCCTTAGTATCGTCTCAGTACGGCATGACTAAACATGTGAAGTCCGACAGTGCTGCCTATCTGAAGGGCTGGCTCTCCAAGCTTCAGGAAGATCCTGCGTTCATCAAGACCACTCTCATGGATGTGAAGCGTTCCGCTTCGTTTATCGGGCAAAGAATCGATGCAGTGAAAGTGCGTTTGGATCGTGACGGCGTAGATGCAGACTTCGCTGACATTCGTGAACAAAACAAGCAATACGCCCCGACCTTTGGCAATACCAAAGCAGAGGGGACAGCACAGGCTCACCAGGAGGAGAAACCCCAACAATCAGAGGAAAGGCCAAAGGAAGAACAGGACTTGACTGCGGCACGCGGCGTTGATCCGCCCCGATTTCACCGTTAGTGTCAATCCTTCGGATCAGCTGGGTGTCCTGTTCACGTTCAATACCGAACGTGCTGAAATGTATATGGGGTATCGTCCTATCTCAGTAGATATGGATACAGCCCTGTATATGCTTCAACAAAGGGAATCCATGCCATATGGTCGGTCATGGGGTAGCAGCTTTCCGGCTGTGGTGAACCACACCAGTTCGCATGTGGCAAGAAAGCATCCAGACTTTGAGGCAGCCAAGCATGGCGACTTCGATGCGGCCATCCGACTGGTTGATGACCTCGTAAAGGATGACAAGGTCTTGGAGGTCGCCGAGCAATATCCAGACGCGCATGTGGCTTACATCCATAGGCGGCAAGGCAATGGCATCAACATGATACCTGCTGCCTATGCTGCCAAGTTCGCAGCATTGGGAATGACGGTGGATGACGACATCATAGCCGTTACTGATGTCAAGCATACCAACGCTTCGGACATTGCGCGTCTGGGTCGTAGGATGCGTTACGAGGGCGAAGTAAAGAAAGGAAATGATTACATACTCCTGGATGACTTCATTACCTCTGGTGCGGAACTCAGGGATCTGCGCGACTATATATCCAGCAAGGGGGGCAATGTTGTGATGATAACCACCTTTGGTCATGGCAGTTTCGGAAAACTGAAGGACATCAGGATAGATAACGATTACAAAAGCAAACTTCAACAAGCAGGTATCACCGATCAAGATTTAAGAAGATATGGCATCGCATCAGAAATCGGATGTCTCACCATCAGTGAGGCTGCCAAACTCAACAGAATGGTTAACAGGAAGCGAGAAAGACAAACTTCGCCAGTCCTCGAAAGATTTTCAAGCTTACGTCAGAAACAGTCCTCAGTTCCACCGATGGCAAAAGAACTTCCAGAAAATGAATGGAGGAGACAAGTGAGTCTGCCACATCCTGTTACTCAGGACTTCTCTATAAGAAGGTAATCATGCGTCGTTATCTTGACACATAACGACGCATAATTTGCAGTATCAAATATTGAAGATTTCATCGCTTTACTATCTGTTTATTGTTTTAAAATGCTATTGGAAATACTCACCCTTTTCTTTTCGCTTATTTTCAAGATACTCCAACACATTTTTCGCCTTTTGGACATTTTTCTCAAGCTATTACCAATGGCGATTAACGGGTAAGTTGCGGAGGCACAAATTAAATAGATAGTGAATTTGAAAATAAGTATGTTAAAAAAGAGAAATAATTATTATAATCTACTATCCAAATGAAGAGAAATCTTTATATTTGCAGAGCTAATTCAAATATAATGTGTTGATGGAATCGTTTTATATAGAAAACTTCAAGAACTTTGAGAAGTTAACGCTTAACCAATTAAAGCGTGTAAATCTCATTGTTGGTAAAAACAGTGTAGGTAAGTCTACATTGTTGGAAGCGATTGCTGTTTATCTTTCTGATGGTGATGATAATTGTCTAAAAGAAATATTAGCGGGAAGAGGTGAGCCCATTTCGTATGACAAACAGTATGAAGGTATACTGGATGTTATAAAGGATCGCTTTTTGTCGTTATTCAGTGGATGGGAAGAAAATTATTCTAAAGATTTCTTTATCAGACTTGCAGAAAAGGAGGCAGATCCATTGACAATTCAGCAAGTATATATATCTGATTATCGAAAGCATGGGATAGAAAGTGGTCAGATGCTATATATTTATAATCAGGAAGATTTAGATGCAAAAGGCGGTCTGCTGTCGTTTACAACTTATGGATTAGTGGTAACAAAAACGGATGGCGAAACCAGTCTTATCAGGTATGATAATATACGTCCAGTTACAATGAAAACGTATAAAAGGGTTCCCTATCAGATGATACACACTTCCGATTTTGATAGTACAGACAATGCTGCTCTATATGATAAGATATCCCTGTCGCCATTGGAGAATTATATTGTAAAGGCTCTTAACATCATCAACGAAAACATTGACCGAATCACTTTTGTGAATGAGGTGGGGAGTAAACTATATAGGGTTCCAATTGTGTCGCTTAAAGATACAGGGAGAAGAGTGCATTTGAGTACAATGGGTGATGGTTTGAACAGAGTATTAACAATTGTGCTTTCGTTGCTTAATTGCAAAAACGGTGTTTTACTATTAGATGAGTTTGAAACGGGACTTCATTACTCGGTACAAAAGCAGTTATGGGAGATAATATTCCTTCTGGCAGAAGAGTTAAATGTACAGGTATTTGTGACGTCACATAGCTACGACTGCTTTAAATCTTTTGCTGAGGCCAATGTATCAGGACAAGGTATGCTTATTAGATTGGAACAGCGTAATTCTGGAATAGAACCAGTATGTTATTTGGACAACAACGATATTTTGTTTGCTGCTGAAAACGACATTGAATTGAGATAAAGATGGTTAGCGAGAAATATAAACTGAAACTGCTGGTGGAAGGCAATGAAGACAAACATGTAATTATTGCTTTATGGAATAACGCCAAACTTCCTGAGTCCTTTGATGTGATTGATTGTCATAGCATCACCAAGCTGTTGGATAACTTGAAGATTCGCTTGACCCTTCCTCAGACTAATGAACGAATTGGTGTTGTCGTAGATGCTGATGCAGATATGTTGGCACGTTGGAATGCTTTAAGAGATAGACTACAGGCTACAGGAAAATATGATTGCAAGAATTTGCAATTGCCAGAGAATGGACTTGTCTTAAATCCAATAACATCGGGTGATCCTATCATTGGAGTGTGGATTATGCCAAATAATAAACTGCCTGGAATGCTGGAGGACTTTGTTGCGACATTGTCAGAACCTGACGACCCTTTGATGGCAAAGGCTGACGATGTGTTAAATCAACTGGAGGAAGAGAAGATTCAAAAGTATAAAGATGTTCACAGAGCCAAGGCGAAGATTCATAGTTATTTGGCATGGCAAGATGAACCAGGTAAGCCGATGGGAACTTCTATCACAGCTCATGTGCTGAATCCGGGTAGTCCGAATGGCATTAGATTCTTGGAGTGGCTCAAAAGACTATTTCTATAGGAAAGTTGAGAATGTAAATTCATTTCACTGCAATCAAAGTTTCTAATAAACGGAATTGTGTACTTATTGTTGATTAGTGGTAACGGAGTCGCAAGGCGAAAATGCTCAGTAAAATGTAGATGATGAAAACTTATGAAAGCCACATACTATATTGACGAACGTGATAAGATACTTGAGTTGTCACAACTCTTATCTGATATAGATTGGGAAAATGCAGGAAAACGTTTTACAAAATCTTACTGGGAAGTGCAGTATTTTCTCGACAACTCACCATGCCATGGCTATAAACTTGGTTCTAATCTAAGAGAAGAGGTCGTGGCATGTCTGCTTGGTGGCTATGGTTTAAAAGCAGAATTGGGGCTTATGGCTTTCCATCGTATTAAGAATTTAAGATTAATACGAAGAGAAACAAAATTGGAAGAATTAGAAAATGCCATTAGTGCGCCTTTTAGATGGAATGGGAAAGAGGTACATTACCGTTTTTCTCGACAGAAATCGAAGTATATATTCTGGTTCTTGCAGAGAAACGATATTGATGATTTGGAAAGGCTTAGTGGTATAAGGTTGAGAGATAAACTGTTGACAATTAAAGGTATTGGGCTAAAAACGGCATCATGGATTGCCAGGAACTACGGTAATTGTGAAGATGTGGCAATAGTAGATATCCACATTTATAGGGCTGGCCGATTGGCGGGTTTTATAAATCCACTCTGGGATATACAGAAAGATTACTATAAGATAGAAGAAAGTTTCCTTGATTTCTGTCACTCCATAAATGCGCTTCCATCAAAAATGGATTCCATTATGTGGAACCAGATGAAGGAGTCAAACAGAAGAGCAATAGAATTGTTAAACATTAAAATATAATTGTTATGTCAGGAATGTCAGGTGACCATCTTGGAATAGGTGGTGGAGGAATAATGCCTCGTCCTATGAAAGAGGGCGATGCATGTTTGAATTTAGTAATTGTTACCAATTTGGCATCAGTAAATGTTGACGTGTCAAAAATAACACAAGTTAGGGATGTTCTGCCCGTGGAAGCGCAAAGCGCTGATGGTCCAGTGGTTGTGTTGAAGAATGGCAATTTGCTAGGTACTGTACTAAGTAGCCATTTAGTGCAATTGTTGAACTGCATGAACGAAGGAACAGAGTATGAAGCTGAGGTTTTAAAAATTGAAGGCGCTATATGTCAGGTGAAGATATCTGCAGTGAAGTAAGTATAGTAGGTGGGACTTATCAAGAGACATGCTACTGGCCTGTATGGGATGAACTGTATGGTTCTGGATGGAGGTCGGTACGGGTGTTTCGTGCATTAAATCCAGAAGCGACTATTACATTTCATACTGCTGGAACCGACCAGGTTGAGAGAATCTTGAAGATCTTTGCTGGATCAGAAAAGCTATTGAATCAATTGACGAAAATATCTTCGACTATTAGCTTTTATTATAACCATCCTTTGGCTTGCCCTAAAGTGTATGGATGTGATGGTAAAAAAGTATTTTTGAAAACTTGTGGACGCTTCGTGATAGGTTTCGGAATGCTTGAAGCGAACGCACAAATAGAAGGTGACTGGGTGGTTTATGACCCACAGTCGCCTAGTCATCCACAGTCGTTCAGAGAACAAGGCGGCAAGGCTGAGCATCTAGCGCTTGTACTGAATGAATCAGAAGCAAGAATGCTTTCAAGAGAGACGGAGTTGCCTCAAATCAAAAAAGCGTTATTTGAACACGAGAAATGTGAATGCCTGATAGTTAAATGTGGTGCGAAAGGAGCAGTAGTCTTTACATCACGAGATGATGAGGGTACAATAATACCCATTCATAAATCTTCACATGTGTTTCCTATAGGAAGCGGGGATGTGTTTACGACAGTTTTCTCTTTCTTTTGGTTCAGTGGGTATAAACCGACGGTGGCTGCCATGAATGCAAGCAAGGCTGCAGCAGTATATTGTGAAGAGAAAGGACAGGTTGATGAAATACCATCCCAACTGAAAGAGAAAGAATTTGAAAAATTCGTGCCTGGTAAAAACGGATTGGTTTATCTCGCCGGTCCATTTTTCACACTAAACGCAAAACTTTTTGTGTCAGAGTGTAGAAATATATTTCAGGCTATGGGTGTGCCGGTGTTTTCTCCGTATCATGACGTAGGAGAGGGTAAAGCAGAAGATGTAGCACCAAAGGATATTGAAAAACTGAGGGATTGTTCTTGTGTTTTTGCCATAGTTGACGGTCTGGATTCTGGGACTTTGTTTGAAATAGGATATGCCGTGGCTATAGGCAAGAAAGTGGTGGCTTATGTGGAAAATGAAACTGAAGGCTCACTGAAGATGTTAGCAGGAACAGGTTGTGATATAGAAAAGGATTTTACGACAGCGATATATAAGACTTGTTGGTATGCAGCGAAATAAGAAAGCCATATTGTTGTCTGGAGGAATGGATTCAATAGCTTTAGCTTATTGGCTGAGGCCGGAGATAGCCATTACACTGGACTATGGTCAGAGAGCGGCTGAGGCCGAGATAGCTGCAGCTACACAAGTGGCAAAACTTATAGGTCTAGAGAGCCATGTGTTGCGAATAGATTGTTCAAGTTTGGGCAGTGGTGATTTAGTGGGTTCTGAACCTATCAGTGATGCTCCTATTTCGGAGTGGTGGCCTTACCGAAATCAAATGTTGGTGACTTTGGCACTGATGAAAGCTATACAACTGGAAGTGAGTGAATTGATGGTTGGATCAGTAAAGACTGATGCTCTGCATTCAGACGGAACACCTGAGTTTTATATACAACTATCAAAACTGGTATCTATGCAGGAGGCAGGCATCAAGGTAACGGCTCCAGCCATAGGAATGACAACGGTAGAGTTGGTAAAGAAATGTGGAATACCCGAAAACATACTTATGTATGCCCATTCTTGCCATAAATCCAATAACCCATGTGGGAAATGTCATGGATGCACGAAGTATATGTATGTTAAAGAACAATTAGGTATATTGTAAATGAGAGGTCCTTCCATATTGGATAAGCCAATTACGTTCGAACCATACTGGTATGAGTGTGGAGAAGTAATTAAACTGCCCAAAGTTAAAATGACTGAGCAGCATATGGATTTCTTGGAGATCTTTTCAGAGAGAAGGTCTGTCAAGGAGTTAGGGGCTTGTTCATTAGATGCCCTTTCGAAAATATTACATTATGCGGTAAAACCTTATTGTATTGGTATTGATGACTATGGGGTAACGGTATACCGTTCTGCAGCCCCATCAGCTGGAGGAAGACATCCAATAGATATACTCGTAGGAATAAAAGAGAACAGTGGACGGAATTTGTATCTCTATCAGTCTTTGGGGCATTCATTAAAACGCTTGGCAATTACCGATGAGTCACAAAATGCATTTTTTAAAGATGTAGAGCAGACGTTATCATTTGGCGAAAGTATACTATTGTGGTTTTCAGTTCAGTATATGCGTACCGCATCAAAGTATACAGACTATATGAGTCTGGTATGGCGGGATGTTGGCGCTCAATTGTGCTGTTTGCAACAGGCAGCAAAATATGTAGGACTTGATTCATGCCCCATTGGTTATTTGGCAGGAGAAACATTCAAAAAGATGTTTAAATCAGAATTGTTACTGTCTGGCGGTGGGTTGATTATAGGTAATAAACTGTAAAAGATAATGACTTCGAAAAACTATTTTTCTTACGAAAGAATTAGAGACTCTAAAACAGATAAGCGCAGAGAGGCCGGAGATTTGACAAGCGACCTAAGATCGCCTATCGAAAGTGATTATGGCCGACTAGTATTCAGTTCGGCATTCAGAAGATTGCACGATAAGACTCAAGTGTTTCCGCTAACCAACAATGACAATATCCATTCTCGATTGACGCACTCAATGGAAGTGGCGAGTGTGGGCAGGTCTTTTGCACTAAAGATATGTGGAGATGAAGAAATCGCGGCAAGATTTAAGTCAAATGCCAGTGATGTGCAATTTTGGAAAAATGTAACCTCGCTAATGGAGGTTATTTGTCTTGCTCATGATATTGGTAATCCACCATTAGGCCATTTTGGAGAGACTGCCATACAAAACTATTTCTTGGATCTTTTTGCGCACCTTGAAAAAGATTTAAATAAAGGGAATACTTCCAATTGTATCATCAGAAGTGAGATGGAACGATTAGGATTTGAGAGAGAGGATGATATACCAGAAGTTTTAAAAAATGATTTTAAGAGTTTTGTTTGTGGCAAAAACAAAATCTATTATGACTATACCCAATTTGATGGTAATGCAGAAGGATTCCGTATAATAACAAAACTGCAATTTTTGAATGACTTGTTTGGGTTGAATCTCACCTCTGCATCGCTAGCTGCTAGTGTTAAGTATCCAAATGTCGCAAGGAAGATCAAGAAGACTGAGGAAGGGTATCGAATTTCATTAGGAAAGCATGGCGTTTTCTTTACAGAAAAAGACTATTTAGATAGGGTGATGAAAGAATGTGGGATTGAGAAGATTAACGATTTTGCGTATTGCCGTCATCCGCTATCCTACCTAATGGAGGCTGCTGATACGATATGCTACCTATTGATGGATTTAGAGGATGCCATTAGTAAAGGATGGTTGACATATTATGACGTAACCGCTATGCTAAAAGGAACAAGTCAGGGAGATGCGGTTGTAAGACGGGCCGGCAACCACTTCAATGAAAATGATCCAGACAAGAAGAAAGTAGTTCAGTTAAGAACGGAATTGCTGGCCACGCTGGTAAATAATTGTTTTGTGATCTTTAAGAAGAATCTCGATGAAATCGTTGCTGGCAATTACAACAAAGAGTTAGTCTTTGACGAAGAATCAACTCTTGGTGAACTTTTACAATCATTCAGTCGAGCAAAGGTTTATAGCCATAAAGAAATAGAAGCATTAGAACTGACGGGAAGTTCTGTAATTACTGGTTTGTTTGATTACTACGTGAAATACTTGTTTCATAGGGAACAGGCGTATCGTATGCATGCCAAGCATACTTTATCTAAAGCTGTGTTTATGACCACACTTCAGGAGCATTTGTTGTATAATAACAGTCAAGAGCCCGCATGGGATGTTTATGACGGTTTTGACCCGAAGGATTTGACTTTTGAAGAGAAACTAAGAATAATAAGGGACCATGTTGCATGTATGACTGATAAGTATGCTGTTGAACAATTCCGCAAATTGAGTGGCCAAAGCATCTGAGGATAGTGCAATATCGAGACTACAACCTTAATAGAAGTATTATTCAAGCCCAAGCACCTTCGTTTGGCTTGTTCGTTGATGTTATTTTAGCAGAGAATAAAGCTAAGGAGCTGGTTAATTGCGTATCTAATCAAGTTCCTCTGTATGTGTATAGTGGAGTTATAAGAAATTTTCTATTAGGCTACCTTAATAACAGAGATATAGATTTTGTAGCGGTGGATACATATAAGGTAAGGATACCAATTAGTTTGCTGCGAAATGTGACTCTCAAAAAGAACAACTTTAATGGATATAAACTTGTTTTTAATAGGCTTACTATCGATTGGTGGGATATTGAAAGAACATGGGGCATCTTGCGGGAAGGAATGAAGGGAACGGTAAATTCCTTATTAAAAACGGCGTTTTTTAATTTTTCTGCTATCGCTTATGATTATAACAAAAGGCGATTCATAATAAGCGACGATTTCTGTAAGTTTTTATCTACGCATACTATGGAGATCGTCTATGCAAAGAATCCTAGAATAGACACTTGCATTGTCAATGCTCTGTATTACGCTGATAATTTTGAATTCGCTATAGGAAACAGTCTTAGAAAGTGGATTGTAAAGAACTACAAGAAGAGTCTCGATTTCGAGAGGACGCAACTGAGCAGGTTTCAGAAAGTTATATATTCAAATGCAATGATTTATGCGTTTGTTGTTATTTGCAGCAGGGCAGATATATATAAGAAAGGAGCTATTAAGCTTTGTGGAGGCGGAAATGTGATTGAATTAAAGTTTGATGTATATTGATTAGTAATAATGAAAACACCTTATTTTGATGTCGGCATCATTTTGAAACCTTATTATCCAGTGCTCATCGATGCCATGATATTGATGACTGTTTCTCATCATGCACTGAGGAAGTAACAGGTTTGTTTGGGTGTGAAGTGAAAGAAGATTTCAGATTTAATTCATCCACGACAGAGACCTCCAATCCTCTTCGCCTGGCAAAACTGATCATTTGAGCTGTGCCACGGCTTTTGCCGTCCCAGAATGCTATAAGGGCATCAGAGGCCCTTGCCATTTCTGCATTGCGTATCATGCCAGCCGCCTTGCCTAAGGCTCTCCACTTAGCGGGATGAAGCTCAACGGTTAACCCTTGTTCCTTGGCAAACCTTTCACCCAATATATCAGCGCCTTGAGCATGTCCGGACACAATGATTACCCGGTGTGCCCTCATTTTCTCTTGAAGTAGGGAAAGGCAATGCTCCCTCAGCAACTCGTAGTTACTGAAGGAGCGGCTGCCAGCTATGATGACCCGATAATCGTCCATTTAATTTGTCGGTTGTTCGTCGTCAATTTCCAGATAGAGTGACACTCTGCTATATCTGTTATCTTTCGGGTTGCCGAACTCCTGTATGCCCCCAAGTGAAACGCCTTTCATCCTATCTGTTGGCACACCGCGTTTTGACAGCTCCTTAGCTATGAACCTGGCACGCTCTTTGCTTAATTCAGAATTGACATTCTCAGACCCCGTTGCTCTGTCGGCTGCACCCGCAATATGTACCTTGAGATTATGCTCGATAGCCACCTTTGCCAGTTCGTCCAGGTTTATCAATTGGGAATTATCTGTCAACTTAGCTTTGCCCAGCTCAAAGAAGAAGTATATGGGTATGTTCAATACATTCGGTTTGTCTTGTAATGAGTAAGGCATGGCGTATTCATTCATGCCCTTCATGCGAGAACGCAGTGAAAGCAAGCCTCTGTAATTGTTCTTGGCATTACCTCCGTCATTGTTGTCAAACAGATAGCCATACTTGCCAAGCAGTCCTTCAATCTCCAGAATCTTTTTCAGCTCATCCACAGTCTTTCGGTCTATATTACGTTGGTCTCGAAGATGCTTGTTGGATTGTTCCAGCCGTTCTATATAAGCAAGCAGATTCTCGTTCTGATTGATGTAAGGATTTACATCAATGGCATGATTCCATCGTGGCGTTCCCAAGTTGAATCCGATGCCAAGCGTCAAAGACGGCATGTTGTCGCATAGCTTTCCATGTGAACCATAGCCGTCGAAATCTCGGAATGTAGTGAAGTTCCCCAATTCCCCAGACAGGTAGAAACGTTCCCCGAGATGGCATCGTGTATGGATGCCATAGGTAAGGGCAAACAAATAGTTCCGATCCTTGCTACCGTCGACACAGAACTGGTCAGCGCCATGAACGAGTCCTGCACCTATAAAAGGAGCAAAGTCAAACTTGGACAAGCGTTCCGATGGCAGTCGGAACAAGTTAGCGACGTTATACATCAGGTCAGCATGTCCCAACTGGTAGTCACCCATGTCTAGGTTACTGTTCTTGTACTTAAATCCCTGAAAAGCTAATCGCACACCAACAGCAGGTGTGATCCATTTGCCTACATAGGCATTGAATGAAGGCATGATGCGGTCGAACAGGTCGCCACATCCTATCGGGTTCCCAATGAATGCCGATGCACCACCTTGGGCACCAACAAACCAGTGCTGACTTGCTATGCCCAGCTGTACATAGTAAGTCGTCAATGTCGGAGTCAGACGATGTAAATCCGGGTTGTCAACTGTGACTCGTTGAAGGCTGTCAATCATACTTGCGTGGACGCTTGTCGCCATGGACAAGGCTAAAAGTGAAATCAGAATACTTTTCTTCATGATGTAATTGATTTTGATATTACTAATGATACTGATATGACTTGTATTACTCATATTGATGATTATCTGCTTCTTTTGATTTTTCGACCCGCAGGTCTGACCATTGCGGCTGCCTGAAGGATGCACCTCATCCACCAGCGCTCATCATCGTCATCCTTGTCTCGTCCCCATCCAGACATATTACCGCTGCCTCCGCCGCCACAAGACTCTGCATAGGTCGTGGCCTGACTGATGTAGTTGATGGCCAACAGAAGGGCGCAGTTGATGATGTGTTGAGAATTGTTTCTGAGGTCAAAGAAGCCGGACTTATCTAAAATCTCATGTTGTTCCGCATTGAGGGTAGGCAAAAGAGGCTCCATCGAAGAAGCCATCATCTTATAATACGTGGCATTGATGTTTGAGTGAACTATTTCAGCCTTTCTGTCAATGTCATCTCCGATGAATCTAGACATTTTGCTATGGGCTTGCTTCATTTTTTCAAGTTCCGTTTTGGCATTCGATAGTTCGGATTCCGCTTCGTCCAGCATCCGTTGCTTGTCCGCCATCTTCTGATCGATGTCTTCCATCTGTTTACGGAGCTCTTCCATGCGATTGGCTAACTGCTCCTTGTCCTGTCCGTCCTCTCCAAGTTGCTGAGCGATAAGTTTTATTTCTTCGTTTATTTTTTCTTTCCGGGTCTGTAAGTTCGCTATCATCGTGGACAATCCTTTCAGTTTGATCTCGGCTCTACGAATCTGTCTTTGTAATCCTTCTCTAGTATTCTCCAACTGCTGCACCTGGTTGATGAGGTCACGTTTGTATTCCTCTGTCGAGCGATGCCTTGCGCCTGTTTCCGCCTTATTGCTGCCACGTTCAAGCCCCCAGTGTCTGTTGACTTCCTCGTACAGCTCATTGTGAAGTCGTGTAAAAGTTGCTTTCTCTTCCATGGGATTCTTCCCGAAAACGCTTGTCCATGAAATCCGATGGTTCTTTTCGTCTATGGGTAGGATGGTACAGTGGCAATGAGGATTCGTTTCATCCAAATGAACGTAGAAACTGACGATGTTTTCCTCGCCGAATTTTCGGGCAACAAAGCCATAGATTTCAGCCGCCCATGTCTCAATCTCCTTGGCTCTCGTCAGTTTTGAGTTATCCGCCCCTTTATTGAGATTTACGTCCTGCTCCCCGAACGCCATTTCCAACATGCGCCCTCTACTGCCGCCGAATATCATCTGGGCAAGGATCCGCTGCTTTCTGCGTGCCTTAGCCCTGGCGTTAGGATTTTTGATACCACGTGAGTTGAGGATGTCTTTCATCCTCTCGTCAATGCTCTTGGACTTGTCTATCGGCTGGACCTTTCCTCCTTTTGTGACCTCGAAGTTCAGATGGGCACGAGTCGGGTCGTAATTGGCAAGGCTGTCTTTGGATTTTCTGTCCCAAAGGTTTTCTGACCAGTTGCGCTGCTGCTCGTTGCTTTCCAGTTTTGATATGCCATCCTTGTTTGGACGCACATCCATTACTTGTTTCTTTTCTGCCATTTTTTTGTGTCTATTAATCTCTTCTGCCTGAGCTTGCTCCCCGTAGGAACTCCTTCAGGAGAGGCAGCCTAATGAGTTAATGAATGTTAACTCTTATTAGGCTAAGAGTTTTTATAAAACTCCCTTCCCTTTGTTCGACATCATATCTCTTTGTTCGGAGGAGCAAGCTCCTCATTTGGGAGAGTGAAGTTCCGATCTTTGATTGTGGCTGCCTGCTCATATTCGAGAAGATTGAAGAGTATGCTATCAATTCACTTGATAAATTTCTCTGCTTCGGCACTCAGCGAATAGGCAAAATATTTGCCGAAACGCTCCCGTCTGAGTAAACCCAGATCGATGAGTTCCTGAGTAAATTTCTGGACGCTTGGGCGGCTCCAATGCCATCTTTTTGCCAGTTCAATGTTTGTGACTTTGTACAGTTGTAACCGGCCTTCTTCTTGGGAACAAGGAAATCCATTAAGGATATGCTCAGCTAACCACATGAATGCGTCAAAACGAGACAGCTTGTGATTGTCTTTCGTTTTAAGGATATCCAGAAGAGTTATGTCAAACGTCATCTTGCGGATGGTTCTATTTGTCTGATTCTTTTTCATGACGAATTGGTTTTATTATAGTGTTAATGTTTATTTTCAACTAAAATAGGAGTCTACGAATTTCTTGTCCATTCCTTCCTCATTAAGATGCTTCTCCTGGAAGTCCTCAGATTTCTTGGATGGAAAGAATGTTGCACATTCCAGAATCAATGCCAAAGAGAAAGAAGTCGAGAATGTGTGAGGTGCGAATAGTAGCGCAACGCTTGCAATGGCCAGGAGCCGATACAAGACCTTGTTCCGTCTGGTGGCGAGCATCAGCCTGACAGTTGTTTTGGTTGCAAACATGAAGAATACAATGAAGGAAGAAAAGATAAAACCGTAGTCTTCTGGAAAGATGGCAAAGTATGTGACATGGAAGAAAATGAGCACAAGTTGTGTGATGTTCGTTGCCATCTTTCTGGCATTGTTGTCGAATGCCAAGCGAAGCCATACGATGATGTACGGCGGTTTGTATTTCCGATATAGCAATAAAGGAAGCAATATCAGTAATAAGGGAAATACGAAGAATATGATCTTTGCTACCATATGTGAATTTAGTAATACAAGTAATATGGATAATATTGAATTAACTGTTCTCTGCGTAGATGTCGTAGGCCGTACTGACAAGCTTCAGTTTAAGTGCTTGGAATGATGCCCGACGCACAATGACCTCAATGTCAAACAGGGTCGGCTCACCATTGTCAATCCGCTGGGCAAACGCCTTATCCCTGCGACTGATTTTTGTGATAATTCTGTCGATGTCATTTTCATAAATGTTCCAGATGCTCCGATTCACATGGTTCTTCGGTCGGGTCGTCACCATAACATTAAGGACAAGACAAGTGGACTTGACAAGGATTTTGCCCTGTTGTGTCATATACTGCCTTTTAGCGCGAGGGATGACAGCACGGTATTTCGTGCTGTTGGCGTTGATCATGTCGGCTATCTTATATAGGAGTTCTGTTCTCATTCCAACAGGCAGAATAAGCCAAGCACTTCAGAAACCTCCATGGCCTGAATGAAGTCGAAACTTTTGGCATGTGACGTCAGATCTGATTCCAGCTCACTCTCCATCGTGTCAAGTGAGTCGAAAATGGAAATGGTCAGGTCACTGACATATTCACGGTTATCTGAGACCATGTTGAACTTAAACATGTTCTTTCCATTGGCAGGGCTTGTAAAGAAACAGCAATGATGCAGCTTTGTGTTGTCCTTACTTGTGCCATGATAAAGCAATGACAGTTCCATGTCATCTTCAAGCATATCCATCACGAGGCTGATTGGCAATGCCTCCTCCAATGTGAAATACAATATGGCGGAATCGTCAGTGATGTCCGTTTCTTCGGCTGTCGTGTTTTTTATCAACTTTGGCAGCATGAGCGGCGCTAAGGCCATAAATCTGGTTACTTCGTCTTTAATCATATCCTTGAATATTTAGAGTGTTAATACATACATTTTCAAGAGTTGTTGAGGAAGGAGATAGTTTAAGGCACGTTGGTCAATGCCGAATGTCTCGGCAAACTTGACCGACTTCGGCAGTTGTGCGATGATGTAGTTGAAATGACTATGTTCCTGTGGCGTGAGTGTGGCGATCGAAAACTGGTCAATGCTGATGAACGGCTGAATAATCATCCATAGATAGGCATTTCCCTGAGCCTTGCTCATTGTCTTCTGATTGTTGATGTCCGATATGCAGGCGGTGGAGTTTTGCAAAAGCCGTCTGACCGTCCGCATAGACATATAGACCATGGCGTCACGTGCAGCAATCTCTCCGTTTTTCGCAGCAATAAAGATGTTCCGGCAAATCCGTTCCGTTTCTTGTGTGATGTCAGATAACGGCTCGTTATCCATCTCATAGATGTGAACCAGGAATGAGCGGAACAAATTATCCTCCCTGCCGATGAAGTCAAGCATGGCAGCCTTATCATGGATGCCGGATTGTATGGTGTGCTTCAGTAGGCTACGATATTGAGAAAGAATATCTTTCTTGTTGGATTCTATGACAGGAAGGCTGTCTAATGCGACAAAGAAAGGCTGCGCTTCAATGACGGCCTCGTGCAACTCATTGTCCTCATGGAATATGGATGTCTGCTCCTTGATTTGCAGAACATCCTCGTATGAGTACCGCCATGTCTCAGTCAGTCTGAGAAACTCAAAACGAATGGAGTCGTGGATTGATGCATAGTCATTTGCACAATGTAAGTCTTTAATGAATGTGGAATCCTTCATCAGAAAGTGGTAAACGGTATCTGAGATATCCTTCCATACCTTGATTTCTTTACAGAATGATGAAGTGTTGCAGATCTTTGTTTCTTTGACGGAACTCAGATAATCCTGATATGCTCTTAACGCATCATTTGAAGATCTGAAATCAAGTTTGTCATCACTGGAGCATGATGAAAACAGGAAAACCGTCAGGCATAATAAACATAGTTTTAATGTCAAATGTTTTGAGTTTTTGAACGTGTTAAATGTGATCATATCCTTATAAATATGTTTGGGTTGATTTACAGGATGCAAAACTACTGTGTTTTGCTCAAAATATTGATATTATTTCCTAATATTTTAATTATTGGTATCATTTTATTGAGAAATAGAACCAAACAGAACCAAATTGCTTATTTGATTGCAAAACAAAGTGTTAAAGTTGACAAATAAAGTGTCTATTAAATAATTATAATATAACTTTGCGCTCAATATTTGCAGCAAGAGGTACAACATGAGTTGCGTCGGCTATATAAATAATGCTCAATATGTTGATAATATTGAAGTGGGGGTTTCAAAGATGAAACAGCTTCAATGTTCCCCTATCCATATTGAGGACAAGGATGACAATGATCGTCTTGAATGGAAGTGTTTTCTCGGCAAACTCAATGAAGGCGACGCAGCGGTGCTTCTGTCATTTGACAATGCCTTCAAGAATCACACGGATCTGGTGTTTTTCCTGAAATACTGCCTAAGTCGGCACATTCGGATTATTTCTTTGTTCGATGGTTTGGACACCTCCGATGAGTTGTTCCCAAATGGCAGCACCAGGAATGTGCTCTCTGCCATTGTCAATGTGCGTACAGACAAGCGTGATGAAGGTTTTGATGACTTTGAGGCGGAACTCATTGCAGATAAGCACCAGGAGAAGAAACTGAAGAAATACCGCATGGTCATCAATATGTACAATGCGGGTTACAGCATCAAGGAAATCATGTCAAGGACGGGCTATCACGGGAAGAGCAACATCTACAGGATTCTCCACATGTACAATGTGGAGCTGGAATACCCAACGATGGTCCGCACAAGACACCAGCCACCAAATATCATTCAAAGGAACCTGTAAACATAATCGTTATGACAGTTTATATTGCAGAAAAGCCGGACATCGCCACAGCAATAGCGTCTTACTTGTGGAGTGATTATGCCGCCTGTCGGAGCAAGCACTGCTACCAGAAAGATGATGTCATCGTGACATGGGCGTTTGGCCACATCTTGATGACGGCCATGCCTGAGGCCTACGGTAAGGAATATGCTGATTTTAAGAAATATCCCATATTCCCGACAGAATGGAAGAAATTCCCCTCGCCAACAGCCAAGGGGCAATTTGAGTATATCCGCACTGTTTTGAAGAAGGCCGATGCCGTAGTCAATGGCGGTGACCCTGACCGTGAGGGGCAGTTGCTGATTGACGAAATATTGGAATATGTAGGCTATAAGGGGGATGTATGGCGCATTCTCATCAATGCCAAAGACAGCGACAGTATGAAACGGGCGTTTGACAATATCGTGCCGAATGAACGGTTTCGTTCATTGTACCATGCAGGCATGGCGCGTGAACGGGCAGACTGGTTAGTAGGCATCAATCTGTCGAGGGCATATACGATCAGTGCCCGGACAGGCGGTAATGGTTGTGTCTGGCGTGTAGGGCGTGTGAAGACACCCACGCTTGCTTTGGTGGTCAATCGGGAAAAGGAGATAAAAGATTTCCATTCCATCAACTACTATGAATTGAAGGTCAACCTCTCAAAGGGCGGCATCCCCTTCACGGCAACATTGACATCGACAGCAGATGCTCCGACTGACTGCGAAGGGCGTATCATTGACCGGAAATATCTGGAGCGGATCAAGGAAGAAATCAAAAATAAAACCGCAAGGGTCACCCACTGCGAGAGGCATAGCCAGACTGAAAGTTCGCCATTGCCTTACTCCATCGATACTTTGCAGGTGGAAGCCAATAAGCGTTATGGCATGTCTCCGTCGAGTGTGCTTGCAAGGGTACAGTCCTTGTATGAAAAGAAGTTCGTGAGCTATCCACGTTCTGACTGTAATTACATCCCATCAAGTCAACACCAGGATGGTGTCCGAATTTTGAAATCCCTTGGCGATTATGGCATGGAGGCTGCACTCCATGCCGACTCCACAATAAAGAGTCGCTGCTTCAATGACAACAAGGTCAGCGCACATCATGCGCTGATACCTACTGGCGTTGTCCCAAAAAACTTGGACGAATGGGAGCGCAAGATCTATGAAATGATAGCCATGCGGTACATCATCCAGTTCTTTCCCCCTTGTAAATACAACGCCATCAAATACGAAATAGAGGCACAAGGATGTATGTTCGCAGGAACTGGCAAGGCGGTTGTCAGTCCAGGATGGCGTAGTGTTGCTAAGTCGGATGACAAGGAGGATGAAGTCAAAGACATTCCAAACCTTGTGGTTGGCGATGAGTTCCCTATACCTGTATATATTATAGAGGATAAGAAGACCACTCCCCCTAAGCGTTTTACGGAAGGCTCGCTGCTGGCAGCGATGACCAATATCTGGCGTTTTGTCAACCCGGACAATCCTAACAGAGAGAAACTGAAGGAGTGCAAAGGCATTGGAACGCCGGCAACTCGTGATAGCATCATTGCTGACTTGCTCGCCATATCGTCAGGAAAGTCTCATTCGTTTCCCTGTATTCAGAAAAAGGGTAAGGAACTCGTTCCGACTGACTTCGGCGTGGCAATGATCGAGAACATTCACGAATCATTGACCAAGCCTGACCTCACGGCAGAAATGGAGTATAATCTCTCGGCCATTGCCGATGGCAAGATGGGGTTAGGTGACTTTATGGAGCAGACCGAGAGGATGGTTCGCGAAAACATTAAGTTCGCAGAAGAGACCTCTCCTCGTATGTCATTGACAATCAAAGCAGCTGAAGGCCAGGAGTTTCCCAATAGGGAATGTCCTGTATGCCATCGTAAAACGCTTGTACGCAAGTATTCCCCGAAGACCAAGAAGCACTTCTGGATCTGTCAGGAGAATTCTTGTGTACATCCGACCACTCTGAAACCAATCTTCTATGCGGACCTGCGGATGAAGCCTGTCATCAAGCTTTGCCCGATATGCGGTCTGCCGCTGATAAGCTTGTTCAGCAAAAAGGAGAAGCAATCATACTGGTTCTGTCCAAAGTGTAATGAGTTCAAATAACCGCAGCAATACAAACACCAACTAACTTTTTTCATTTCATACGACTAGTTTTTAATAAAACAATGCAGGGGTCACCTTTGGCAGGCCGCCCCTGTTTTTTGTAGCGAAACAAAACCTAAAATAAACCATGTAGCGAAGCGTAAGTCGCTGATATTTAAAAAGAACAATGGGGTTGTTTGTGCTTCGCTACATCGCTACAAGAAAATAAAGCAATCTCATATGAAGCTATTATATTTCAGATGAATGAGGGTGGTGATGCAGTCCATGCCAACAATGAATCTGCCTGCCAGGCCATTGCATGGTGGTGACCTGTGAGTGTCGTCGAAAAAGAAACTCCGTGTTATATGTACGGAAAAGAGAAGGCATGTCTGTTGTCAGACTTGCATTCTCCAGTACATACATCACAGAGTTTCTCGGCGACTCTCACTGGTCATTGTCCAATACTGCGAAGGCTTTCATGCTTGCACGAAAGGCCGAGACGTGATGGACAAAAGCGATGCCAATGGCTGGCAAGTAGAAAGACACAGAAATTTGGCATGGGCGCATCTTGGGTGGGGATGAGTCATCTTCTTGGATAGAATCCTTTGGGTTTTCGTCTAAATGAAGCCAGGCGCATGTCATTCTCTTCGTCTGTATTCATGCTGCTTTCCTGGTTTTTCCTGCCGCCTTCAAGCCAATGCACAAGTTCATCTTTGAAAAAAATGAAGTTTTTCCCTCGTTTGGTGACTGTGATGTTTCCACGTTCTACGTGATAGTACATTGTTGATTTCTTCATCTTCAGGAAGTCACATGCCTCGTCAATAGTCATTGGAATATGTTCGGCTGAAGATGTGGAATTGCCGTCTATCCGTTCTCTGATGGTTTCAATTACACGTTCAAGCCGCTCCATTTTGCTGAGCACCTGTGAGACCATCATGGGAAGGTCGTTGAATGTAATCTGTTCTTGCATATTGTCGAAATTATTATGATTCCGAGGGCAAAGTAACAGACTGGTTCAATGCTGGATGATGTCATCAAAAGTTAAGTTTGGAATAAGTCAGAATAAGTTGTAACAAGCAGGTAAATGTTTTATGGCAAGCTGGCGGATGGGGTATGAAACTTGAAACAGCCTTTGTCCGGGATGTCTATCGGGATGATGCAAGTTCCATGTTGTCGCAGGTTTTGCCGGATAGATTTGATTTCAAGATCTCTGAACTCATTGGGGAACGACCGCTTGATAAATATGGCCCGCTGCTCACCATTCCACTTGAAACGTTCTCCGATGTTCCAGGCTAAATGTCTGAGGTCCAATGTTGAAAGTTGCCCGTTGGTTATGGACGGCGAAGGTTCAATGTCCTTTGAGGTCTCCCAATTTTTGATGTTGTTACAAAAAACATGGAGGTCAGAGGTCTTCATGTAGGGGGCCAGTGTGAGCTCTACGTAATCCAAAACACATGTCATAATTTGACGCTTACGTTGTATGAGCTGCTGCTGATGGCGTTCTCTGATGACCTCAGTCTTATCTTTCTCCGGCTCTTCTGTCATTAAATCGTTTTTTGATCCAGTGACAAGACGCAACTGCTGCTTACTATGAGGGATAACAACTACCGTCTTGCCCATTGCATAACTGATGAATGTCATCCTGATAAGAACCAGCAGCGCCAGGGTAATATATAAGATGGGTGTGAAGGCTTTTGCTTGCTCATACTGTCCGCTGATGAACTTTGAGGGAAGTATGAACCAGTCGGCACAATCAATCCATTCGAAAAGCATTGCTATATATAAACCCATTGCAATACAGCCTACAACCAAAAAGAAAAGTTCCGTAACCTTTTTGCTCTTCATATTAATGAAATATCAATAATTTGAGCGCAAAGTTACGGAATTATCCACTAATAACAGCAATCAATCCATCATAATTATGGATTTTGTGGTTAATTGGCATATTTCTGCGTCGCCTCAATATATTGAGGTATTTCGCAATCTTTAGCCACAATTCTTCGTTTTCTTGGTTTGAGCCGTTACTTTTTTACCATCATCACCGAGAAGCATGGATGATATCCTTTCGGCAGCTTCCCGTCTCTTTGGGTCGGCATGACAAGCATAGATTTGTGTGGTTGTGACACTCTTGTGTGCCAGGAGCTGCTGGACAGTGTAGAGATCCGTGCCAAGTTCCACTTGAAGCGATGCGAAAGTATGCCGGAATGAGTGGAATGTTATCCGCTTTCTGATACAAGCCTTAGCAAGCCAGGTTTTCAGCGGTTTCCGTGCCATGTCTATCTCAAACCCGTCAAATACGGGCCCATATAAGGATTTTCGTCCCTCAGAGATGAGTTCGTATGCTCCCATGGTGATGGGGATAAGGTTACGTGTTTTAGTCTTTTGTGCATAGAACTCGACATACTTGTTGCCGTCGGCGTATTCCTTGATGTTTTCCCATCTGAGATTGATGATGTCACTTCGGCGCATACCTGTTAAGCAAGCGAAAATTGATGCCTTTTTCAGTACGTCGATGTCACATGGAGTACGGTAAAGCCTGCGAAGCTCTTCCATTGACAGACTCTGCTTGTCAACAGGAATGGTCTTGATTTTGTCCAAGAAGTCATTGGGGTTAGTTCGGATCATCTTGTCACGGTAAGCAATATTCAGGAAGCCACGGAATGTTGACCAATAGCCAGCGACTGAGTTGATGGCCATCGGTCTGCCGTTGCGCATGTTCTTTGCTGTCAGAAGGTATTCGCGGAACTTGTTGCACAGATCAACGTCGATTTCTTCGCAGCGGCACTTGCCGCCAACAAAGTATGAGAAGTGTTCATAGACAAACCTCCACTTGGGGTCTTTGTTTTGAAGCATCTGATAGAAGTAGGCAAGGAAGTCGCCGTTGAATCTTTTTTTGTCAAAAATGTCATAACGTTCGTTCACGATGGACTCAAAACGCCTGCAACGGATGGCTTCAGCTTTTTCAATCATTACCTTATTGAAGTCCTTCTCACGCTTGTTTTGAGGCTTGGGATAAATGTAAATACCAAGTGATTCACGACGGATGGTCTTCATAGAAATGATGTCACGATAGCCTGGATAATAGTCCAGATAGAGGGAAATCATCCCGCATTTGAGGATGCGTTTCCGAAGTGTGATTGTCTTGCAGTACTGCATGTCTTTATTGTTTTATTAGTTTGCAAATGTCTTGACTTATTTTATGCTGATGGCAATCAGCGGATTATAATTGAAAATAATGCTGGGATAAGTCTGAGCTTATTATTTCTTATTGTCCTTCTCTTGTTTATCGGAAAAGTACTTATCGATGGCGGATTTAAGATACACTCTGAACTGGCCGTCTTTGACGCTCGGGATTTTTTTGTATCTGACAATACCATACACAGTCTCCCTGTCAACATGATACTTGGCCATAATCTGCTCGACCATGTAGTAGTCTTCGGCATATTGGAGCCCTGGATTACGTGCAAAGTCAACATGGAGCTTGGAGTAATACGTGATGCCATACTCCTTTTTTGTAGGGATATTGTGACGATGAGTAAAGCTGCGTCTGGCCACAGGTGTCATGTTGTACATCTTTTCTATATCATCTGTGGTGTACCATTCTGTGATAGAGTCTGGTGACGAGTATCTGCTGAATACATCGTCAACCGCTGTCTCATCGTAGAGCAGGATTCCTGCTACCTGCACCCTTGGTATTTTTTTCTGACGCATTAGGAAGCCAACCCACTTTTTACTTTGTTTGTATCGTGCAGCAATCTCCTCGGCACTAATATAGCCTTCGTACCCATCTGCATCATTCTCTGATTCCACACTTGGTATGATTTCAATGCTACCAGAATGAAGTGTGATTTGCTCTGTTCTTGTTCGGTCTTCCTTTGCTTCTTCAATCTTTGCGTTGAGTTCAGAGATGCTTGTGAATCCATGCATGCGTTCCTTGATTGTCTTGTCAAACTCCTTCCGGTTAATCATTGTAAAAGTACCTCGTTTGAAGCGGTCTATATGATAGGTATGGAGATAATGGCTTACTTGATCTTTTGTGAATCCGTACTTCTCCATCACCTCCTTGAAAGTGTAGTAGAGAGGATCAATAGCTTCACCAATACCTTTCAGGCTGTCGATATGGGGTTTGGAATAGAACACTTCCCTCCGCCTGGTGACCCTTGGTAACTTATGCCGTTTGGCAAAAGAAATGACGGCTGAGTAGGACATGTTGAACTTCTCCATAACCTGTTGGATGGTGTAGTAATTCTCCTTATCAAAGTCCTCGATGAGTTCGGAAAAGTACCTGTCAACGGCAGTTTTTGAGAAGGACACATTGCGTCCCTCGTATATCTTTAGGATGTCGAACTGCTCAATCCGTCGCATGGCCACTTTTCGGGTCACTTGATATTTCTCACAAATCTCCTTCATTGTATAGCTATCGTGCTCGATCTTATGCCTGTGGTTGTTCCGCTTGACATATGCGGGGGCATTGTCAAACATGGCCTCCAAATCAATTCTTCTTACGAGGGTCTTGGCCGGTAGTCTAAGAACCTTGAATTGCCCCTGAGCCATATACCTATATATGGTTGTTTTTCCCACACCCAGAAGCTTTGCAGCTTCCATTGGGCTTAGGTATGGTTTGTCTCCAAGACTTTCAACGATGGGCAACTTGGAGTGTTGTTCCTGCTCGACTTCTTCTTTCATCATCTGTTTCTTTTTTGCCTTGTAAGCCTTGTTAACACAGCTTGAAGAGCAGTAAAGAGTCGTCATTTTGTGTGCTATGAATTGTTTCCCGCACCACTGACATCGTTTCTCTATTTCCATAAATGTGCGTCATTAAAAAGGTTTAACTCTGCGGAAAAACCGCCATTTTTGTTCCATTCAGTTCCGCAATTTCCCACTGTGTTCCACTTTGTCCCGTCAGTAGCGTTTTGGATAAGTTTCATGCTGTTCCATGTTTGTCCCAAATATTGCATAATGGAAGACAATTTGAACACAGTTTACACTCGCGGTAGAAATATGATACAAAAATAGTACGAGAAAGTTGAAGAAAAAAATATGCAACCCGAAGTGTTAAAAACGAGTAAACCGCTATAAATTAGCGGTTTGCTTCAAGTCGTTCAAAATTGTTCAGAGTTGTTTCTAAGGCTCTATTTGCCGATGCAGAAGTGGGTGAAGATTTCGGCGAGGATGTTGTCGGTGGTGATGGTGCCGGTGATTTCGCCGAGCCAGTGGAGACATTCGCGGATGTCTTGGCCGATGAGGTCGCAGCTGAGGCCAGCGCTGAGGCCGTCGATGGCGCGGGAGATGGCGTCACGAGCACGGGTCAGAGCCTGATAGTGGCGAGCATTGGTGACGATGACGGTGTCGCTGTCCACGTCGGGGAGTGCAGCGGTCTTGACGATGAGGTCTCGTAGGGAGTCGATATCGGCGTCGTTCTTGGCGCTGATGGGGATGATGGATGCGCTTGGGGGCAAGAGGCGTTTTAGTTGGTTTTCCACCTCGGTGATATCATTCACCTTGTCGGTCTTATTGAGGATGGCGATGAGGCGCTTGTCCTCGCAGCGGGCGAGGATATCATGGGCCATTTCTTCGAGATTCTCAGGGCGGGTGCTGTCGATGACCCACAGGACAATAGTGGCCTTGTTGAGGGCTTGCCAGGAGCGCTCGATGCCCATCTGCTCAACGGTGTCGGTGGACTGGCGGATGCCTGCCGTATCGATGAAACGGAACAGGGTGCCGTTCATGACCACAGTGTCCTCAATGGTATCGCGTGTGGTACCGTGGATGTCGCTGACCAAGGCGCGGTCGTCACGCAGCAGGGCATTGAGAAGGGTGGATTTGCCCGCATTGGTCTGTCCAACGATGGCGACAGGCATACCATTGCGGATGGCGTTACCGTCACGGTAACTGTCGGCAAGGCGACTGATGAGAGCGTGGATTTCGCGCGCCAGGGCGGTCACCTCACCACGGTCGGCAAAGGTCACGTCTTCCTCGCTAAAGTCCAGTTCGAGTTCGATGAGCGACACGAAGTGCAGCAACTTGTCACGCAGGCTCTTCAGTTCGTCGCTATAGCGTCCCCGCATCTGGCTCATCGCCACATGATGGGCAGCGCGAGACTGCGCCTCAATCACATCGGCGACGGCTTCGGCCTGCGACAGGTCCATGCGCCCGTTAGCAAAGGCGCGGCGCGAGAATTCGCCCGCAATGGCATGGCGGCAGCCCGCATCGATTAAGGTTTGCACCACTTGTTGCTGAATCCATGTCGAGCCGTGACAGGCCAATTCCACAACGTCCTCGCCCGTGAACGAATTGGGCGCCCGATAGACAGTCAGCACCGCCTGGTCAAGGATTTCTTCATTGGAGTCCAAAAGGTGGCCCAGATGGACAGTGTGCGAAGCCATGTCGGCGAGAGGTTTACCCTGCCAGCGGTGCTGCACAATATCCAACGCTTGGGGACCGCTCACACGGATGACAGCGATGCCTCCCCTACCCTGCGGCGTGGAGACAGCGCAGATGGTATCGCTGCCGATGCCTGTAAAATCAAGAGGATTCATCGGCGCGGGTAATAAGCGGGCCAGTCCTTGATGTTTTCTTTGCTCTCGACGACGTTCTCCACGTTGTCCTCAAGCGAGGCGAGGAAGTCATATCCCGTAAGCGCCTCCACCTTGTCGATGGTGGTGGCATAGTTGGTCCAGCTGTTAGGCATTCCCTTGTTTTCCATCACGAAGGCAATGGCGCGGTTCTGCTTGGGCGAATAGATAACCTTGAAAAAACTCTCGGGAACGGCAATATCATCGTGCTTGCCGATACGTTTCATGTTGTTGGAGAAGATGGGGCCCGTGAACACAATGAGGCGTCCAGCCGTGCGCGACCACTTGTGCACAGCCTCCTCGACGTGGCGCCACTCGCCATCGTTCATTTCGTCGAGCTGCGGGCAGATGTTGGTCATCAGGAAACACTGCTCCATCGCCGTCTTGTCCCAGCGCATATCCATCGCGGGAGCCATGTGGCCGCGGGTGTAGCCGCTATCCTTGTAGTCCCACCAGTCGGGGCAGCCCTTCACATTGTAGTCGCGCTCGAACTTGTAGTCGGCGCGGTTCTCGGCGTCTTTAGAATCGGCCATCGACGTCATGGTGTTGGTCAGCTCATAGGCCACACAGTTGGGCACACGGTAATACTTGTTGAAATACACCACGATGGACTTGTAATGCACCGTCTGGTTGTCAAGCCGCTCGGGCAGCTTCACATCGAGCAGCGAAGCATCGCCCGTGGACTTATACTCCTTGCCCTCCTGCTTGTCCTGCTGCTGAGTTGTGGTCTGTTCGTTGGGCAGGCTGTCGTCATAGGCGCCCTTGTAGAACGAATTCTTCTGATAACCCTGATATCCAGCTATTGCCAACAGCACCACTGCCAGCAGGTAATATAAACTCCGTTTCTGTTTCTTCTTCATCGTCAAAAATGTTTTAGGCGACAAATATACTAAAAAAACTTGACACCCTCATTTACTTATAAAAACTGATTCATCTGAAATACCTGAAAGCGGATGCCCTCAGACAGTTCAGATGAATCAGCTTGTTAAATTGTTGTTTACTCCCAGTCGGAGAGGTTGCATTGGTGCTTGGGGATGGCGGTGGAGAAGGTGAGGCCGGTGCGGCGCTCGACCTCAGCGACAGTGACGGCATATTTGCTGATGTTTCCGGGGCAGGGCTTGTTGTCATAGATGAAGGCGATGGAACGGTTCTGATCGGGGGCATAGAGTACCTTGAAGAAGGCATCGGGTACGGCGATGTTCTGCTTGTTCTTGCCAATCATTTTAGGGCTCTTGCCCATGATGGGACCCGTATAGACCATAATGCGTTTGTCACGTTTGGCCCAGTTGTGGACTTTCTCTTCCAGTACACGCCAGTGGTCGTTGTTGAGTTTGGTGTCCTGCGGGCACATGTTGGTCATGTAGAAGCATTGGGCCATCGCTGTCTTGTCCCAACGCATGTCCATCGCAGGAGCCATGTGGCCACGGCTGTAGCCACTGCCTCGGTATTCCCAATTCTCGGGGCAAGACTTGACGTTGTTATCTTTAGCGTAGTTGTAGTTCTTGCGTGATTCGTGATCTGGGGCGTCGGCCATACTGACCATCGTCGCCGTGAGTTCGTAGGCGACGCAGTTGGGGATGTGCAGCGAGGGGTTGAAGTTGACCCTGATGGCCTTGTAGTTCAGTACCTGGTTGGAGACGCCCTTGGGGATATTTACCGCCAGCAGGGCGTTGGTGTTCTGCTGGGGGATGGCCGTGGTCGAAGCGGTCTTGCCGATGGTGGGGACTGTCGCCAACCGGGAGGGAGACGCAAAATTTTGCGTCTTTACAGAGCGACGGGATTTTTTCTGCTTCTTGGCCTGCTTCTTGTTCTGCTTTTTGTTTTTCTTGGACTTTTTCTTCGATTTGGCTTGGGCAGACCATTGGGTGGTGATGTTGCTGTCACCCATTACCTGCGGGGGAAGGGCGCCGCCCATCACCATCGCTGTTACCAGAATCCAGATTTTAACAAACTGCTTCATGATGCTTGTTGTATTATTGCCGCGACAGAGTCCCGGCACACATTAACCCTGTCGATTGTTTCTATATTAATTGAGCCAGGCGTCGAGGTTGACGGGGGACTCTAGGCGTTGTTGTTCATTGACTGGCAAGAACGGGAAAAAGTCGAGGCCTGTTCGGCGCTCCACTTCATCGACGCTCACGGCATATTGCCGCAGACGCCCGTTGCTGTGACCATTCGGGTATATGAAGGCAATGGCCCGCATGGGACGCACACAGGGCGCCATGATAACCTTGTAGTAGGCGCCGGGCACGGTTACACGTCCGTTGGCCAATGTGGTGTCGCCATTGCTGACGACAGGTCCCGTAAAGACCAATAGAGCGCTGTCACGTGCCGTCCACTCGCGCACCTTTTCCTCCAACTTGGCCCATCCGCCCCCATTGAGCGCCTTGTGCATCGGGCACACATTGGTCATCAGGAACGACTGGCGCATGGCTTCCTCATCCCACTTCAGGTCACCCGCAGGCACGAGGTGACCGCGGTGCAGTCCGCTGCCTGCATAATCCACGGGAGAAGGGCAT
Source organism: uncultured Prevotellaceae bacterium (assembly GCA_947306175.1). Taxonomy (GTDB): domain Bacteria; phylum Bacteroidota; class Bacteroidia; order Bacteroidales; family Muribaculaceae; genus Sodaliphilus. The sequence goes on along the minus strand of CAMZFV010000005.1, from coordinate 101,362 downwards.
CCTTTCACACCATAGTCCTGCATGAACTCGTTGCTGCGCTCAACCGAACCGTTGAGTTCGTTGACAACAAGCTCATAGGCGGTGCTGTTAGCGATGCCCCGAAGGCCATTGAAATGAACGTCAAACGCGTCATACTTCACCAACGTATCGGACACACCACGAGGCACGGCAACCGTCATCAGGCTATCGCGCGCGCCCTCGGTCAAGGGCACCAGATGTGGAGTTTTACTGTTCACGGTAACCCGATATAGCAAAAAGCATACCAAAGCCACCGTCAAGCCCCACAAAAGGAACCTGACGGTGTCGCCCCACCGCTGCCATATCCGTTCAATGCGTTTATTCATCTTCTATCAATTACATAGCCTTGAACTATCAGTCCATCTTGCGACGTATAGTAAAGGCCAGGCCCGTCGTTACCAGCAGGAGAACAGCGATTGATATTATAAGCCCTGTCAAACTTATCTTTTCAAAAGAGTAAAGCACATCAACGAGAATGAATAACACGGTCTCGATAATGGCCAACAGGATTATTGCTTTCTTTCTGTTCATAATACTTTGAATTGATGATTGTTACTTGTTTTTCTTTTCACTTCGTTTGTCAAGACCACCGAAGAACCAACCGACGGCGATAAACAAAATGACGAGACCTATCGACATACCCTTGCCCGCAAAATCGTAGTGTGCATCTTGTTGAAGGCTACTCAGCACTGCAAGCGTGGCAAACATCACGGCCCAGCACCGTTGAGTGTTGACGAATGAGGTGATTTGGTTGATGGTCAAGTATTTCTTGACCTTATTGAAAAACCAACCGGGATGATAGGCAACGACAAGAAAAGCGATGGCCAACAACGTGAAAACAAGCGTCGTCAATGGCGATTGGAAGATGCTCGTGAGGCTAATCCCTTGCGCCGACAGTTTGATGAACCACGCAGCAACTAGGAGAATGAGAATGACAACTTCTATGATAGTCCCCACGATGGTGCGACTAATCTTTAACTCCTGAGTTTCGAGGGAATCGCTTGCCTTATCGATAAGGGCTTGCGGGTTGCGCACATTGCTGATACGATCGTGATAATACATGAAGAAATCCAACCAAACAAAACCCAGAACGAGTAAGGAAATCGTATGCCACGGGGTGCTGTCTGGCATATCCTTGAGGATGGCATAGCTCAGAAGCCCCAACGCAATGAATATCGCATTGATGATCTTCCTATCGATGGCCAAATTGACCTGAGCCATGTTTTTATAGCGGTCCTCATCCAACAAGAAGGGGAAAAACGCAGCCACAAGCATGCCCAGGGCAATAATCGTAACACCAATATATGTGCTAAAAGGCCTATCCATAAAGAACACCCCGTCGAACACATGCTGTGACCAGGCCCATCCCCACGCAATGAGGAGGATGAGAATCGTCAACAAACTGAGGAAAACCCTCTTTGGGGTATGTGCCGCTTTGGCCTCATTGATGTCGAAAGCAGGCTCCTTCACACCAGCGGCGGCAGTACTTTCCTCGATTACTGGCGGGTTTTCCTTCTTCCAGAGGTAAGTCCATCCACTGTGAAAGAGCGTAAAGAACACAAAGACAGCGCCGATGGCTACCACTGCCGCCAAGCTAAGGGCACCTCTTTTGTACGCGACCAATGCGGCAGCTGTAGCTATGCCAGAAGCATAAAACAAAGTATAATACAGGACGTTTAATCCTTTATTGTCAAATGTTGGTTTCATCTTTACTTCTTAATTAAGTTGATGAAAAACTTGGATGCAAAGATCAGGAGTAATGACAAGGCAAAGGCAAAGAGAAGCCCTTCGGCGGCTTTGCTTAGTTCGGTATGAGGAAACAAGGTGCCAATTATCAAGAAAATGGCGCAACCGATGGCTAATGCCCGCTTGCGGTAGATTCCCAGTTGGAGTTGCTTGGTGGTTGTCGGCTTAAAACCCATTACCTTGTGGAAATAGGCGGTGACCAAGAACCAAATAGCACCTATTGTAAATAAGATGTTTATCTTGAAGATGCTGGCATCGGCATCAGCAAACAGTTGTTTGTGGAATATCAGCATCCAAGACACAATGAGCATAATCAACGTGATGAACTCACAAATGGTCCCGCCCATTGTGCGCCTGATCTGTAGGCTTTTTATTTCTTTCTCAGCCTTCTCATCTTCCTCGGCCTCCTTCAGCAACTCTGCACGCCATGCTTTGTGCGATTCAGGGTCGATGCGGGACTGAATGAACATCACTCCCCCGATGATAGCGATAGCTCCTATGAAACCCAATGGCATTAACCAATCGTTGTTGAGGACTTTGGTCCAGTCCAGATAGAACAGGACGGCTACCAGTGCGATGATGCAGACCCAAATGATTACGCTAGCGGTCTTTTTACTCATTTTCATGATTCTGTTCTCCTTTCTCTTCCTGATTGTCGGTTTCACGTTTTTTCTTGGGCAGACGGCGGGCCTTGCGCAGTGCCTCGGTGATGATCCACTGCAACTGGCCGTTGGTGGAACGGAACTCGTCGGCTGCCCATTTCTCAATGGCATCCATCGTGTCACTATCGACACGCAGGATAAAACTCTTTGTGGTTTTCTTTGCCATAGTCTGCTAATTCTTTACAGGTTCTTTATAATGCGAATTACGCGAATTGAATAGATTTCGCAAAATTGTATAATTCGCGTAATTCGCATTAGCCCCGCAGGGTGGTTATTGGTTGAGGGTGCCGGTGTTGATTACGGGCTGGGCCGATTCGTCGGCACAAAGGACAACGAGCAGGTTGCTCACCATAGCGGCCTTCTTGTCCTCGTCGAGCTCGACAATGTCGTCGGCGGAGAGTTTGTCAAGGGCCATCTTCACCATGCTCACAGCGCCCTCGACGATCTTCTCACGGGCGGTGATGATGGCGCTGGCCTGCTGACGGCGCAGCATCACGGCAGCGATTTCGGGAGCGTAGGCCAGGTAGTTGATGCGGGCCTCTACTACCTCGATACCGGCCAATGAGAGGCGCTCGTTGAGTTTGCCCTCGAGTTGCTCGTTGATTTCGTCACCACCCGAGCGCAGGGTCAGTTCCTTGGTATCCTCATCATTGTCATCGTAAGCATACTGACCGGCTACCTGCCTCAGGGCGGCATAGCTCTGAACGCTCACAAAGTCTTCCAGAGCACGCATCAGACCCTTGGCATTGCCACTCAGGGTGCCGTCGGTCGAAGCCATCGTCTGTGAGTCCACCTCGAAGAGGGCCTTATAGGTGTCCTTCAATCTCCATACCAGCACCAGACCGATCATCACGGGGTTACCGACCTTGTCATTCACCTTGATGGGCTCGGCGTCGAGGTTGCGGGCACGCAGCGAAACTTTTTTGGTGCCATAGAAGGGGTTGATCCAGTAGAAACCCGTGCGGGTGAAGGTACCACTGTATTTACCGAACCATGTGGTTACACGAGCGGTGTTAGGCTCCAGCATCATGAATCCGTTCAGGACAAACAATTCGGTGATCAGCATCAAGGCACCGAGAACAATCAGAACGGTAGGAAGAATGCCATGGGCGGGCAGGTCAAACAATACTATTCCTTTGTAAATGCACCATACACCCAAAATCGGCAACAAAAGAGCCACGAACAGCATTAAGAAACCGTTCATCGTCACACCTTTAAAATTAAATTCCTTCGTTTCCATAATCGTGAAAGTTGAAAAGTTAATATTTAGTTTTATTTAAAATGATATCGTTTTGATATCACAAAGATATATGCAATTTTTGGACCAGCAATGGGCGCACCCAATAATTTAACAGAATTTAACGCTTTCGCCCGTCAAAAAGCCATGCCATTATATATTGAGAGGCACAGGTGAAATAACTGAAAACTGAGAGCTGAAAACTGAAAACTATTATGTACCTTTGCAGATTGAAAAAGGATAATAACCATTAACAGAAGTATATTACTATGACTAAATTAGTTGACAGATTTTTGAAGTATGTGAAGTTCGACACCCAGAGTGACGAGCTCACCAACCTGACGCCCTCCACCCCGGGCCAAATGGTGTTTGCCAAGGAACTGGAGAAGGAGTTGCACGCAATGGGCCTGAGCGATATTTCGCTCGATGACAACGGCTACCTGTTTGCCACCTTGCCCGCCAATACCGACAAGGCTGTGCCCACCATTGGATTTATCGCCCACATGGACACTGCGCCCGACATGAGCGGCCATGACGTGAAACCCCGTATCGTGAAGTATGAGGGCGAACCTATCGTGCTGAGCGAGGAGCCCCGCATCGTGCTCGACCCCGCACAGTTTCCCGAGATGAACGACTACAAGGATCAGGAATTCATCGTCACGAGTGGCGACACTCTGCTGGGTGCCGACGACAAGGCCGGTATCGCCGAAATCCTGAGCGCCATCGAGTGGTTGCAGGAGCATCCCGAGGTAAAGCATGGTAACATCCGCGTAGGCTTCAATCCCGACGAGGAAATCGGTCTAGGTGCCCACCACTTTGACGTGGAGAAGTTTGGCTGCGACTGGGCCTACACGATGGATGGTGGTGCCGTGGGCGAGTTGGAGTTTGAAAACTTCAATGCCGCCAGCGCCAAAATCACTTTCAAGGGTCTGAATGTGCATCCCGGTGCCGCCAAGCACAAGATGCTGAACTCGATGCGTGTTGCCCTGCAGTTTGCCACAATGCTGCCGCGCTGGGAAACTCCCGAGCACACCGAGGGCTACGAGGGCTTCTACCACCTCATCCGCATGGAAGGTGGCGTTGAGCAGACCACACTTAATTACATCATCCGCGACCATGACCGCGCCCGCTTCGAGAGCCGCAAGCGTGAGATTGAGCACCTGTGCCGCAAAATCAACTGCGAATTCCCCGACTGCGCATCCTGCGAAATCAAGGACCAGTACTACAATATGCGCGAGAAGATTGAGCCGGTGATGAACATCATCGACATCGCCAAGCAGGCTATGGAGAATGCTGGCGTTACTCCTAAGGTGCAGCCCATCCGTGGCGGTACGGACGGTGCGCAGCTGTCGTTTAAGAATCTGCCGTGCCCCAACATTTTTGCTGGCGGCATGAACATGCACGGACGCTTTGAGTATGTGCCCATCCCCTCGATGGAGAAGGCCATGATGACCATCATCGAAATCTGCAAGATCGTGGCACAGTAACCACACATTAGTATAATAAATGACAAAGCGCGGAGCCCATTGCTACCGTGCTTTGTCATTTATTAACCTTGGAAGTGCCGTGTCAATGCTTGGCTGAACGAGTGCTGATTTTCTTTCCGTTTTTGTCCCAAGTATAAATCCACGAGCCATGCTTACTCGTGAACGTATCACCTGTTGCCGAGAGCACCTCGCCCACACTGCTTACCGAGAACGTATGCAGGCGTTTACCCTTGGGATTATATGTGTGATACCAGCTTCCATGCTTGACGATGTAGAACGAGTCGCTGTAGGCGACCACTTCGCCCTGTGTGGTGCTGAAAGTGTGGATCTTCTTGCCTTTCTCGCCATAGACGTAATGCCAGGAACGAGTGGTCTCGATATAACTGATTTTATGGGCCTGCAGGCCAGTGACTGCCATGAGCGTAATGATGATGAAGAGAATCCGTTTCATGATGTGGGTATTTTATTTGATAAGTTTGATGATTTCTTTCTCGGTTGTGCTAGGGAGAAGTTGACGGAGGTGGGCGACCATGCGGCTCAACGACTCTTGAGGCGTGCGGTCACATTGGCAGGCCTCTTTGCCGAGCAGTTGCTCGGGTGTGGTGAGCAATGCCCAGCCCCAGCCGTATTCTTTCCCGTGCTTGTCACGGGGATAGACAAAGTCCTCGGTGACGATGCGGCAAGCCATCTGCAAGCGCGTGATGTAGCCGTCAAAACGGCTTCGCGTCTTAGGCTCAGTAAAACCGCAGAGTCGGCGCAGGTCACGCGTAATGAGACTGCCGTGCTCGCGCAGGGTCATCAGAATGGTTTCCTCGATGGAGCCAGGCGATGGAGCAGGATGATAATGACGGCGCCAATTGTACAGGTCGGGCCACCAGGCGCGGCTGACAAAGCCCGCCTTCTTGTTAAAAAACTTGCCATAGACGCATTCACTCTCGGTAACGATAGGACCTTTCCAGTCCCACAAGGGCCAGTCCCAACTGCCGTCTTCTAGCAGGACATAGCGACAGTCAGGGTCCACCGCCTCGTCGGCCGAATAACCCGGGATACCGCTGTACAGCAACGGCAGGAAACCCACCTGCTGGATGTAGCCCATCAGTTCCGTCGCATTATGTATCATCGCCCGTCGCATATCATTGATGAAGGATTTGGTCGAGTTGGGGGTATATGTCGGACTCGTGGTCGTAGGGGTGGATGTGGAAATAGGGGTTGCCGGTGAGCATGGCGGAGAGTTGGGTCTTGGTCCTGTCGTAAAAGATGTGGCAGGGGATGCCGTGACACTCGGCATAAGCGAGTTCGTAGCCCACACCCAATGAGGGGCAGGTGCATTCACCGATAAGCAGGTCGCTCTCGCGCAGCCATGCCGTGTCCTGGTCATAAATGCGCGCGTCACGTTCACGGCCCTGTTCCGTCAGGCTAAGATTACTTTTGCCGACGTGCTCGGTCAGAACGATGTCGGTGCGCTGGATGTATGTGATGATGCGGTTATACAGCTCAGCGTCCACGCGTCCGCCCCGGATAGACCCTGCAAAATAGATTTTCTTTGCCATATCAATGTTTTTTACTTCATTTAAATTCTAGAAACGGATGAGGGCAACACCGGCGAGCATGAGGAGGATGCCAAGGATTTGCTGCCAGGTGATACGCTTGCGAGGGGCACCTAGCCAACCGTTGTGCTCCATCAGCATGCTGAGGGCGAGTTGGCCGACGAGCAACGACATGGAGAAGACACCTACTCCGACATGGCGCACGAGCCATGCATTGCCGAACACGATGGTCGCGCCACACAGGCCGCCCATCCACATCCACCAAGGATAGTCGCGGCTAAAGGCCTTACTGACCAGCTGGGTCTTGCCCATGCATGTGCAGAAGAGCAACAGTGCCACCGTTGCGACGAAGAAAGCGACGGTCGTGGCCTGGACGGGGTTGCCGATGATGGCCGAGAGCTGGGCATAGGCACCCGTAATGCTGGCCGAGAGACAGCCCGAGAAGACGGCCATGAGTTGCCAAAAGAGCTGGCGTGAGCCAGTACTGCTTCCTGCCGCAGATTGGGCCTTCAATCGAGGGAGAATAACCACTAGTATCACGCCGACGATGAGCAGTAGCGAACCGATGATGCGTTGTGTGCCCAAGGGGATGACATTGGCACCGAACCAGCCGAAATGGTCTATCAGCAGACTGAAAATCAGTTGGCTGAACATGGGGATAACAATCGCCTGCAACTGGCCGATTTCCTTGAACAAGTGGATGGCGATGGTGATGGTCACCACTGCCACAATGCCGATAAACCAACTCCAGCAGGGTGCAGTGGCAAGCATCTGGCTGGTCGGCATGATGGGGATTCCCGCAATCAGCGACACCAGCAAGAGCGCCAGCGTGGAGACGGTGAATGAGACGAGCGTCGAGACGTAGGCGGGGCCCACGACTTGACGCAGGCGGGAGTTGGCCGCCGTCTGGAAGGGCACCAACAGGCCCATCGCCAATGCTATGATTAAGAAAAACATAGGCTATTCGTTCTTTTGATTAATCAGATTGACTACGACCTTCACCATCACATCTTTTTCTTCGGTCTTGCTCTCGGCTATCATCAGCGTGAGGGCAACAAGGGTGTTGTCAGCAAGGCGTTTGGTGCCATCCTCACGATAGAGAATGCCATTGTTGTTGAGGAACCAAAGGAAGAGCGTGGCGGCGATGCGTTTGTTACCGTCACTGAAAGAGTGGTTCTTCGTTACGAGATATAGGAGCATGGCGGCTTTCTCCTCAACGCTTGGATAGAGCTCTTGACCGCCAAAAGTTTGGTAAATCTGCCCAATGCTACTCTTGAAGGAATCATCCTTCTCGTTGCCGAACAAATTGCTGCCTCCAAATTTCTTCCGCAGCCCTTGAATCTCGCTGATAGCATTTTCATAGGTCGCATGAAAACGTTCCTCTTGGGTTGTCTTCTCGATGACTAACCGTTCGTAGTCATAGTTATCGAGCGTGTCCAAGGCATAAGCATAATCGGTCACGACATCAAACAAGGCCTGACTCTCGTTTGAAGTCATCAACGGCTGGTTTTGAATGGCGCGTCCCAGTATGCCTACGAGTTGACGCAATTCCCCTATCTGCTCATGGCGGATGTTCTCGTTGACAGCATAGCCTCTGACGAGATAATCCTTGAGAATCTTTCTTGCCCAAATGCGGAAAGCCGTGCCTCGTTTGCTTTTTACGCGGTAGCCGACGGAAATGATGACGTCGAGGTCATAGAACTTCTGCATTCGCGCTACCTGTCGATTCCCTTCGGATTGAACTTGTAAGAATTCCTTACAGGTTGAGTCCTTGTCTAATTCTCCCTCGTTATATGCATTACGGATGTGCATTGTGATATTTTGAGGGGTCTTCTGGAACAGTTCAGCCATCTGGGCTTGTGTTAGCCAGACAGTCTCGTTTTCAAGGCGGACGTCAATTTGGGTCTGTCCGTCTTCACTCTGGTATATGATGATTTTGTTCTCTTCCATAAAAAAGACTCTAAATGATTTCTTCAAGTGCGCCTGTGACAGAGTCGATGATGAAGCCACGGACGGTGATGTCGCGGGGCATCAGCGGGTGCGTCTTGATGGTCTCGACGGTCTTGCGGACCGACTCGGGCGTGTCTTTAAAACCCTCCAGCCACTGGTCGAGGTCGATACCGCACATGCGGATGGTGTGAAGCGTCTCGTCAGTTATGCCGCGCTTTACCATTTCGTCATGGAAGTGGGTGTAACTCATGTGGCATGCACCGCAGTTGGAGTGGGCCACCACCATGATTTCTTCCACGCCCAACTCATAGACAGCAACTACAAGGCTACGCATCGCTGAGTCGAAGGGCGAGATGACCAGTCCACCCGCATTCTTGATGATTTTTGCATCACCGTTTTTGAGACCTAAGGCGGCAGGCAGAAGTTCGGTCAATCGCGTGTCCATGCAGGAGAGCACTGCCAACTTCTTGTCGGGGTACTTATCGGTCACATACTGCTCGTAGCCCTTGCGGGCGACAAAGGACTTGTTGTATTCAAGAATCTCGTTAATCATCATTTTTTCTTTTTCTTGGGTTTAGGTTCTGGAAGAGCTTTGCAGGCCTCGCGCACAAGGGTGGCGAGGTAGTCGTGATCATCCACGTCGGCGATCAGGAAGTAGTCCTTGGCACCATCGTAGGGTGGACGTAATTCCACGGTGCGCAGCAGGGGGCGCACAGCCTCGGTGGGCTTGATGTAGAAGCAGTCATCACAGATGAGTCCGAAGATCTTTCCGTCACAATAGATGCCGTAGTCCCCGAACATCTTCTTGACTGAAATCTCCCCTGCCCCAGCGCACTGGTCAGCGATATATTGCACTAAGTCCGCATTACTTGCCATAATAAGTCGTTACTCGCGTACGGCCTTGGGGGTCCAGTTCTTGAAGAAGCGCAGGACTTTCTCCTGGTTGTAGCTCTTATCCTCCTCTAGGAAACTTGAGTCCTGGATGTGAAGGATATTGCCTTGCTCATCAAGGACGACAAACACGGGGAAGCCGAAGCGTCCCGCGTTGTTGAGGCGCTTCATCAGGGCCTTGCCCACCTCGCCCGCCTTGCGGGGATGGTAGTTCACATGGATGTAAACGAAGTTCTGCTCAATGACGCTGTTTATGGTGCTGTCGTTGGCGATAAAGTCAGCAAAACGTAAGCACCAGATGCACCAGTTGCCGCCCACCTGGCAGATGACGAACTTGCCCTCGGCTTGTGCCTGGACTAAAGCCTGGTCAATCTGCTCCAGCGGATTGATTTCCTCATTATACACCTTCTTGAGAGCCGTCTGCTCCTGAGCGTTAAGCGCCGTGGTAAACAGTGCGACGGCAAGCACTACGATAGTCAATATCTTTTTCATAATAAAAGTCATTGCTGTCCACTAAAACTTTCAAATAATGGTGATACATGAAATAGTTTTTATTAAATGCCTAAAAATCAATATGGTTTTTTCTTAATCATTTGATTCTTAATGACTTCTCTATTTCAAATCGTCGCACCTCAAAATCACTTATAAGACAAAGAATATCAGATACTTATAAAAGAATTTGCGAATTTTTAGTGGACACTAATGAATAAAAGTGATTTATAGTCTTGACATGAATTTATTACGATCGACGATGAAACGCAGGTGGGTTCCCTCGCCCAGCAGCACGTCACCACAATGGGCCACTATCTTGAACTCGATTTTCTTGCCCTCGACACGGGTGACCGTTGCAGTCGCTGTGACGGTCTCGCCCAACTTGCTGGGTTTGAGGTGGGACGAGGTGATGTGCCCACCCACGGTGGTGCAGCCCTCGGGCAGGCGGTCGGCCACGGCGAGCATGGCTGCGTTCTCCATGAGCGCCATCATCGCCGGAGTGGCGAGCACGGGCATGTCGCCCGAACCCATCTTGATGGCCATAACGGCCTCGGTGACCGTCAACTGGCTGATATGTTTCAGTCCTTCCTGTAGCATTGTATCGTTCATTGTTTAATCATTCTTGAACATATTGGCACAAAGATACAAATTCTTTTGCCATTTATAGACTGTAAACCTAAAAAGTGACTCATCTTCTAAAAAATCCAGGAAAAAGTATCACCATGACATAGTGATTAATTAACCTATTGCTTTCACTATCAATTATTATTTGAAATTTTCTTGTTGTTTTTGATTAATTTAAGTACTTTTGCGATGAGTAGCCCTGATCGGCTAGAATACAGGTTGGTGGCGTTTCAGATTTCTAATCTTGATGAATTTGAACAAATTCCTCACGCCGACCTATCATTAATGATTTAATGAGTCACTGTTGCAGGAGGAACAACATGACGAACCCTAAGATTATGAAAAAAACGTTACTACTTATCCGTCCAATGATGCTATTAGTCATGATTGGCTGCCTGTTCATGACACATGCCGCCACCCCTGAGCATGATATTCAGATTAATGGCGTGTACTATCAACTGCAGGGTGACACGGCAATCCTGGTTGGCTGTGAATTCTGGGGTGATGACTGCATTCCCGATCAGATCATCCCCGAGACCATCACCCAGGAAGGCAATACCTATACTGTGACCAAAATCGCCGATAACGCCTTTAACCGCATCACATGGTTGAAAAGTATCCAGATTCCCAACACGGTCAAATACATTGGTGAATCAGCTTTTGAATCTTGCTTGGAACTGAAATCAATTTATGTGCCCAAATCCGTTACACACATCGGCCTTCGCGCATTTATCAACTGCGATGACCTGACATCCATTGTTGTGGATGAGGAGAATCCAGTCTATGACTCACGAGAAGGCTGCAATGCCATCATCGAGACCGCGACCGACAGATTGACGCACGGTTGCGGCATTTCGACTATTCCATACGGCGTCAAGATTATTGGCAAAGACGCATTTGCCTATTGCAAATCACAGAGAAGCATCACCTTACCCAATTCGGTCAAAGTCATCGAGGAGTACGCCTTCGCGTTGTCCAACTTGAGTAATATTGTTTTCTCTGATTCGCTTGAGCGCATTGAACGATACGCCTTCCAATCGGATTACGGTATTAAAAACGTTACCTTGCCCGCCACAGTGACCTACATTGGCGAATGGGCGTTTGCATTAACGGGGTTGGATTATGTCTCTATCGGGACTAATGATGTCTATTACTCATTGGGCACTAACTGCATTATTGAACGTGCTACCAAAACAATCATCGTAGGTTCCAAGAACTCTTACGTCCCCTCTAGCTATGATATCCAGAAGATTGCTCCCGCCGCGTTCTCGCTCATCGTATTTGATATCGACCTGTGTATTCCACGAACAGTAAAAGAAATCGGAGAATATGCCTACTGGAAATGTTATTATGCCCAGGAAATCGACCTACCCGAAGGCGTTACCAAGATAGGGAATTATGCCTTCAGTGAACTTTTATACGCATCGAGATTGAATATTCCGAGCACACTAACAGAAATCGGACAAGGCGTGTTCCAATCATGCTCTAGTTTGAAGAAGGTGAACATTCCCAATTCTGTTGAATCTATCGGAGTCGATGCGTTTAGAGAATGTACAAACTTGAGGGAATTGACCCTCGGTGATGGCGTCCAATTCATCGATCAAGGAGCCTTTATCCAGTGCGACTCGATTGAAACCATCAACTGTAATGCAGTAACTCCACCTGTGATGGCCAGCGACAACTGCTTCACCAGTCGGTGTTACGAAAATGCCGTGTTATATGTACCCGGTCCATCCATCAATGACTATAAGAGCACCGATTACTGGAACATGTTCTACCACTCCTACACTGATTATCCGTTTGACGTGAACGGTGATGGCTCCATCTCCATTAATGATGTATCTATTCTGATTGATGCCCTTCTGGCTAATGACATGTCATCGGTCGTATCACGCAATGCTGATGCCAATGGTGATGGAAAAATCAATATCAATGACATCATCCTACTGATTGACTATTTATTGGAAAACGACTAATAGCATCATTGCCCACAATCATCAAGAAGTACTGCCACAAAAATCGTTGGCAGTACTTCTTTCGTGTTGGCTTTTCTAAAAAGCTTATTTCGGTCGAGTGGTTTCGTTGACGAGATAGACGATGCTCTGGTAGGGGATGCCACCGTTGGTCTCCAGGCCGACCTCACAGGTACGGCTGTTGCTGTAGCCCATCTCGATGCGGTTGTCTTCAAGTTGACGGCGCAGTTTGCGCAGTGCCCATCGGTTGACCTCGGGATGGGTCCATCCGCGGTCACCGGCAAAGCCACAGCAGCCGATGCCCTCGGGCAGGAATACGTTGTTGCTGCACAGACGTGCCAAAGCGGTCATCTTGTCCACCAATCCCATCTCACGTGTGGAGCAAGTGAAATGGAGGGCGATGCGTCGGTCGATGGGTGTGAACTCCAATCGGTCACGCAGGTATTCCCAGATGAATTCCACGGGCTCATAGAGGTGCATACGGCTGATGCACTTGCGCAGACGATGCAGGCAGGGGCTCTGGTCGCACACCACGGGATATTTGCCATGCTGGCTGGCCTGCCACAACGCCTCGTCGAGTTCAGCGGTCTTGCGGTCGGCGATATCGAGCATACCCTTGGATTCCCAAATGGTGCCACAGCACATGCGTTCCATTCCCTCGGGGAAGATGACTTCGTAACCCGCCTTGCGGCACAGTTGAACCATCTCATCAACGAGGGTGTTTTTTACTGGTGAACCCTTGGAAAGGCCCATTGTCTGGTTGATACACGACGGGAAATAGACCACCTTATCGGGCACGCCACGGCGAGACCCACTTGGCGATTCGGAGACGCAAGATTTTGCGTCTCTACATGGCCGCGGCTGACTGGCTTTTCCTGGCATGGCGGGTGTCCACAGGGGAAGTCCCGCCTTGTGCATGACGTCGGCAACTCCCTTCATGGCGGAAGTGCCTAGGACGTTATGACCCAAACGTGCCACATCCAACGTGAGGCGCAGTCCGCTCTTGATGCCCGCAAAGTGACGAGCGGCAAAATCACCTGCCTTGTAGCCCAAGTGACCCTGCAGTAACGCTTCCTGACGCACGAGGTGGGTCAGGTCAGCCACATTGATGCCCATGGGGCATGAGGTGGCGCACAGGCCGTCGCCAGCACAGGTCTGGTCGCCCTGATAACGGTATTGCTCCTCGAGGGTTGCCAGACGCTTGGGGTCGTCACCCGTCTCACGCAAATGGGATATCTCGCGCTGGATGACGATGCGCTGGCGCGACGAGAGTGTCAAGCCGCAGGTCACACAGTTCACCTCGCAGAAGCCGCACTCGATACACTTATTGGCTTTGCGGACACCCTTAACGGTCTCAAGCATGCTGTCGTGACGATCCCCCTCAGGAACGGAAATCGTCGAATCCAATCCGCATATTTTCAGTTCGGGCAGGGGTTTGAAGTGCTTGATGAAGCAATCGGGGTCATCGTTGAAGATCACGCCAGGATTGAGCAGATAGTTCGGATCAAAAATCTCCTTCAACTCGCGCATGGCGGCAAAAGCCTGCTCGCCCCACTCATACTTGACAAAGGGGGCCATGTTGCGGCCCGTGCCGTGCTCTGCCTTCAGCGAGCCGTCATATTCCTCGACCACAAGGCGCGCCACGTCACGCATCATCGACGCATAGCGCTGCACCTCGCTCTCATCGCTGAAGAGCTGGTTGATGATGAAGTGGTAATTGCCCTCGAAGGCGTGGCCGTAGATGCAGGCATCCTTGTAGCCGTGCTTAGCGATAAGACTTTGCAGCTTGACAGTCGCCTCGGGCAGGTCCTCGACAGCAAAGGCGACATCCTCGATGAGGCACGACGTGCCCACGGGACGCGCACCGCCCACACTGGGGAAGATGCCCGAACGGATGGCCCAGTACTTGCCATACACGGCCGGATCGGTAGTGAATTCGACGGGTATATAGGTCTTGAACTGCGACAGGCATTCGGTAATCGTGTCGATGCGGTGTTGCAGGTCTTCGGGTGTCATGGCCTTGGTCTCGGTGAGGATGGCGGTGAGGTTGTGGTAGTCACCAGGCTCCACGCCAGGAACGCAGCACGCATCCACATCGCGCTTGTACTGCAGATAGACGGGGTCATCGACCGAAGCCAGGGAGAGGTAATCGAGCATTTCGGCACTCTTGACCATCAGGTTTTCCTCGCTCATGGCGATGTCATCGTCGCTGGATTTCAGTTTCTTGAGAGCAACTACCGCCTCGCAGCTTTCCCGCATGGTGAAGAAGTAAAGCATTGCCGAAGCCTTGCACGGGTAGTCATGCAGTGTGCGCATGGTCACCTGGCTGATGAAGGCCAGCGTCCCCTCGCTACCCACCACGCAGTGGGCGATGATGTCAAACGGATCATCGTAGGCGATGAATGGCCGCAGGTTCAGACCCGTCACGTTCTTGATGCTGTATTTCTTGCGGATGCGGTCTGCCAACGGTTGATTGTTGCGGATGCGGTCACGCAGGGTCTCAATACGCTTGATGAAATCTGGATGGGATCTTTTAAACGCCTCGCGACTCGACGCGTCGCCCGTGTCGAGCACCGTGCCATCGGACAACACCAGACGTACCGACATAAGCATACGGTCGCTGTTGGCATGCGTGCCGCAGTTCATTCCCGACGCGTTATTGGCGACTATGCCACCCACCATCGCCGAGCCGATGCTGGCGGGATCGGGCGGGAACACGCGTCCCAGCGGCTTCAGGATTTGGTTCACCCGTGCACCCACGATGCCAGGCTGCAAGGTGATGCTGTTGGCATCAGCGGCTACGCTATAATCCTCCCAATTCTTACCCGCAACGATGAGGATGCTATCGCTCACGCTTTGGCCCGACAACGACGTGCCCGCCGCGCGGAACGTGAACGGTAATCCGTAACGGTTAGCCGTTTTGACAATGGCAGCCACTTCGTCCTCATCCTTGGCACGGATGACAACCTGTGGCGTCAACCGGTAAAAACTCGCGTCTGTACCCCACGCCAGCGTCCTCAACTCATCGGTATAAATCCGTTCAGCAGGCAAAATGCCCTTTATTTCATCTAAAAACCGTCTCATAGCAGTCTCTAATCAATAATACTTGATGGTAAAGTGGTTTGTTAGGTTAAGTTCGTCGCCATAGGGGTCGCGATAGATGATGGGGATGCCACGGTAGGACTCGGGTACCTGGAAGATGTCGATTTTGCTCCAACGGGGTGGGCCGTAGTCGAACGACTTGCCAGAGAGAATCAATTGATTGCTGGCGTAGTCGTACTCGTAGAATCCGCCGCCGATGCATTGTTCATGGGGCATGAGCAGGTCTCGATGCAACGTGACCATGCCCAGCCTTAAGTGCCCGCCACTGGTTATGACAAACTTAGGATGTTTCATGCTACGAAGGTAATACAATTATCTGGAGTAAACAACGCCTGCGGGCGATAATCTCCGCAGGCGTTGTCAGATTTCAGTTTTCTATTTGGCCGTGACAGGAGTCACGGCATAGATTAACCCTGAGGGTAAGTCACACAATTACCAGGAGCCACTCAGGAGGTAGTCAATCAACCTGGTGACGTCGGCAACTGTCACGTTACCATCCTGATCACAGTCGGCTGCAGTGAGGTTAACTCCTGTGCTATCGCCATTCAAGAGGTAATCGATCAACTTGGTCACGTCGGCTATACCTACACTTCCATCGCCATCCACATCGCCACGCACTACAGTAGGCTTGCTGATGACCACATACTGGTTTTTGACAACAGTGCCACTGCTGCTGACAACGGTGCCAGAGCTATTGAAGTAGGCACCAGCAGGCTCGGTAATGGCCAGTCCGTCGTTCAACGTGGTAGGACAACTGTAGCTGGCAGTTGTACCCTTAGCGGTAATCTTGGTAGAAGCGCCGCTCACCGTTATAGTGCCATTAGTTGAATGGGAGATACCATATGAACCAGTGGCATTCAACTTCACACCTCCACTGATTGATACTGGTTTAGAGACAGACATACCATAAAAACCATTATTATGGTAGCAATTGAGGGTACCTCCACCCGTTATAACGGTACTTGTCAAACTCAAAGCGGCTGAATTTGATCGTCCACAATTCAATGTATTGGTTCCCAAGACTTTGATCGTCAATCCAGTATTAGCGCTCGAGATGGCAGAAGCATCGTTACTATTGATAGTAACATTTCTGAGCGTCAGAATTTTGGTTGACGGATTATAGTTGATGGTACCGCTCACACCGTCGATGACTGAAAGGTCATCGCAATTCAAACTGGTCACGGAAACACCGGCAATAGTGATATAGTAGTAGTCAACATCATCTCCGATGGAGATATCGCCAGTATAGTTGTTAGTGAGCGCATAGGACAACTGCAGATAAGCATCACCGCTGTAGGTTTTCATGGCTGAGCTTTGGTCTGTCCATTTTCTGAACTTATGGACAGACTGAACGAAGTACCAAGCATAAGTCTCATAACCGCTTGTCTCGTATGCTCCGTGAGCTCCCTTGAGAAGGTTGGTCTCGGGGGAAACATAACTGTAATTGGAGACAGAGCTCGTTTTCCTGAAACGGTATACCGTTCCCTCGGTGCCCTTAAACAACATTCCCTCATAGCCCTTGACGCCTTGACTGTTAGTGAGCTTCGATAACAACAGGGTATGGCTGGTGTTATTGTAACCGGGGGCGATATAGAACTCGCCGCTGGAAGGCAACAGGATGTCGTTGTAAAATGGTACTGAGACGGTTGTCCACTCGGCGGTGGGCTTGATATAAGGCAACAGATTTTGGCCGGTGATTCTGTTAGACCACCATGAGTAGGCTTGGTTAGAGATGTCATATAATTGTTTTATCGGCACATACAGGATGTTATTGCAAGAAGGATAGAACATATTCTTGCCAATCGTGGTCCTCTCGGTGCGGTTCAGGAACACGCTTGTAAGACTGGAGCAGTTCCAGAAGGCATAGGTGCCAATCTCGCTCACAGTAGCGGGCACTGAGATTTCTCCCGTGATTCCGGTACAATCCTTAAAAGCATAGGCACCGATGCGGGTGATGTTGCTCGTAGTCGGGAAAGAGACTGAAGTCACTCCAGGACGGTTCACCCAGCAACTGTCGCCAATCTCCACCATTGTGTAAGAGATGCCTGAGTTATGGTCAGTCTTGGTATTGGACACATAGACAGAGGTGCTGTTGGTGCCCCAGTTATAGACATACTTTGCCTTCCTGTTGGTGGCGTCAACGACCGTCATGCGGTACATTGTGCCCCAGAAGTTATTGTCGGTCGTGAAGTCAAATGCGCCGCACTGAATGTCGCCGGACCTCCAGCATTGCCTGATACCCGGGTCGTTGCGGTACTGCTCAAGTTGCCCTGCAGGCACATACAGCTTGTGGCCGCTCCAGTCATAGGGATTGCTAGCATCCAGGTCAAGACGGCGGAACCAGTCACCCTTCGAAGTGGTGAACACGCCGTAGGGCACATTCAGGAAGATGGCGTCGAGGTGGCGCGCCAAGGCAAACGCATCAGAGGCAATCGTAGTGACGGAACTGGGAATAACCACCACGTTTTCGCGCATAGGCTCATCCAAGCCACCACCGTAATTATCGCTAAAGAAGGCTTGGCTGCCAATCTTTTTCACACCATAAGGAATAACAATCCATCGCGCACTGCACCATCCCAAGCCACAGGTGGGAATCTCGGTGATGTTGGGCGAGAGCCGTATCGTGTCAAGCTGATGGACGCCAGCCACAATGCGGGCACCGATTGTGGTGACGCTGGGCGGCATGAGCACCTGGCGGACCGCACTCTGGCGGAAGGCGTCATTACCAATGCGCTCCAGACGGTCACCCAGCGTGATGGTCGGGGTCCAGCAGTTGAACAGCGAGGAGTCACCAAATTCCACGGGATTGGGGATATTGAAGCCCTGGGTACAGCCTGTCAAGCCTGCAAACGAGAGGGCGCCGATCTTCTTGATACCAGAACCGCCAGTGACCTTGGTGATTCTCGTCTGGTCACGGAACACCTCACGCTGCACCTCGGTGGTAATATAGGTCTTGCCGCGGTGCGTCGTCGTGCTGGGGAAGGTGAGGGTACCATTGAAGTATCCGGATGCTCCGATATAGCCACCCACCACTGTCAGCTGGCCATCGACAGCCGCGCTCTGCACCTTGGTGTCAGTGTATGACGCATTACTGCTCACGGTATAATACAGAATGTAGTCAACATAATTGCCCGAGGCAACCTTGTTATAGGTGAAGTCGTAGGAGTCCTCGACGACACCACCAGTGAACTTATTGCCCCAGCCACCCGACCACCAGGAGCCGCTCGTGTAATAAGAAGTCCTCCACTTGGGCACATGCAGCGTCACGCCTGTAGTCAAGGAGCTGAATGACGAGGTGACCTGCATGTTCGACGGAATGGTCTTTAGATTGATGTACACATGCCTAAGAGTCGTGGTGCTCAGTCCACCAAAAGTAGTGGAAAAAATCGTAGAAACCGAACTGGGAATCCTGATAGTCTGCACGTTGGGCATTCCACTGAAGGCATAACCGTAGATGCTAGTCACACCGTAGGGGATATCGACCGTGACGAGCTTGGCACCTGCCATGGAATAGGGGTTGATGGTGGTGAGCGCGTTGGGCATATAGGTGGACAATGCTCCAGGGATGGGATTTGTGCCGGCACCCATCTGATAAAGGGTGCTCTTGGATGAGCTGTACAAGCAGTTGGGCGTGTTGGAATCGGTCGCGAAACTGGTGTTTGATGATGACACGTTGAACCTGGTCAAGTTGCTGCACCAAGCGAATGCGCCGTTGCCGTAGGAGGTCAGTGTCTGGGGAATGTACTGCGTGGTAACGCCAGTGTAGGCAAAACAGAATGACCCCAACGACACCGTGCCATAGTTCTCATTGCCATAGAGGTACAGATTGACGGTAGCCAGGTTGGAGCACTTATAGAAGGCATAATTACCGATTTCCCGGGCCGAGATATTGACCTCGGTCAAGGCCTGGCAGTTGTAGAAGGCATTATCGCCCACTTTCGTTAGTCTGAAGTAACTGCCCATGTCACTGCGTCCAATCTTTTGTAGCGTGCTATGATTGTAGGCGGCATATGGCGCAATCTCTTTGAAACTGCAACTATAACTGGAACCGTTGCCATAGGTCTGGTTGGTGTAGTCAGTGACACTGGAGCTTATCGGCAGATAAGTGACTCCGGAAGCAAGGCCCACCAGCACAGCATCATTATTATCTGACGAGATTGAGCCATTGATAATGTAGCATCGCCCGCTACTATCAAAGTCATTGGCATAAGCACCGTTGTATGTTACCGAGCCGTCACTGTCGGCATTGGTCCAAGTACTGATAGCGTTGTAGTCCGATGTGCTGCTTCGCAGGGCCGTGACAATCTCACATTTCTTCATGTAGAGAAATGGTGACGTGCCCAATGTCGGCGGTGTCGAAGCAGCGATACCGAACCGTATCATCGACGTACAGCTCTGGAACGCATAGTTAGAGATAAGCTTGATGGAACTTGGAAGATACACATACTTCAGGTTGGTACATCCCGCAAAGGCGTTGGAAAGTATCTCTTCCACACCCCATCCGATGCGCACCCTCTCCAGGGAGCCCACATTCTTGAAAGCATCGTTGATAATGGCTGTCACACGATAGGTCCTGCCATTGTAGGTCACACGGCCGGGAATCGTGATGTCCGTCAGACCTTCATAACCACCCCAATTGGGGTGTGCGCACACCCAGCAAGTGCCGTCATCGGCTTGTTCGTCGGGCTGATAATAGATATCGCCCACCTTGAAGGAAGCACTGGCATACACCGTCACCAGTGCAAACAGGAGTGTTAGTGTAAACTTTTTCATAGTTATAAGTTTTAAAAGTTAATAAAAATTGTTGTATTCGATATTGCAAATTTACAACACTATTAATTGAATACAATTAACATTTTTGGTCAAAAAACTGAACATTTTTGACCAAAAACGCCCAAAATGGCTATTTTTTCTCAGAAATTTATTAAAAATATACTTTTTCCCTACTTTTTGGTGTTTGAAATAATGGCACCCCCCGTCCTGATTCTTTAAAAAAGTAGAGACGCAAGATCTTGCGTCTCTACAAGAGCTCTAGTGTGTCAGGCTCGGGCGCGGTACTGGGTGGGAGTGAGGCCCAAGACGCGCTTGAAGGTGCGGGTGAAACTGCCTGGCTCACTGAAACCGCATTGCATCGCCACATCGGCAATCTGCAGGCCGCTGTCGAGCAGGTTGCAGGCCCGTTGCATCTGTATCGCCTGGATATAGGACTTGGGCGCAACGCCAGTGGCATCCTGCAGGCGGCGGCGCAGGGTGGAAACACTCATCGAGAAGTAATCTGCCATCTCTTCCAGTCCGAAGCCTCCCTGCTCAAGATGGTCGTTGACGAAATCGATGACGCGTGTCAGGAATTCATTCTCGGTGACACCAACAATCGTCGGTATGGGCTCATCGGGCAACGCTTCTTCAACATCGGGAATGTCGGCCTGGCTACTGGCCATAGCCGCACGTGCGGCTTCACTCTCGGCTTTTAATCGCTCTATCTCGCGCATCAGTTTGTTGATGTGCTGCTGCTGACGATGGCGCTGATGCCTGATGACCAACCACGCTACAAGGGCAAGCAACAGCAGCAGGGCGATGGCGATGATGCGTTCGCGGGTGCGGGCGTTGCGCACCTGCTCATTCTCAATCGTCAACTGGTCGTTGCCAAACTCGGCATTGAGGCGTGCCAAGGCCTCGGCCGACTCGCTGGTATAGAGCGAGTCCTTGAGGAAATTGAAACGGTTCAACTCGCTACGGGCACTGTCGGGGTTGCTTTCCCACAGACTCAGGCACAAGCCGCGACGGGAATACATTTCATTGACAGGGTCACCCATCTTGACCAGCAGGTCGGCAGCCTCGCGGAAAAACGGGAAAGCCTCGTCGTTACGTTTCTGCCAAATCAGGCAGGTGCCCAGATGGTTGTCAGCAATGGCCAGCGAGTGCAGGTCGCCTTGCTCGCGCATCACAGGAATGGCTTGGCGAAGGGCCCTTTCAGCCTCTTCATAGCGCTTCAGCCCCATGAGGGCCGATGCTTTTTGGTCCAAACGGTAAGCGGCAGGCAGGCTGCGGCCCAGCTTCCGCTCCAGATCATAGGCTTGCTGGGCATAGTCGAGGGCTTTTTCCTCCTGAGTGAGCGCGTGATAAATTTCGGATGCCATGCCCAGCAGGACTGCCTTGCGGGAGGGATTGTTGGCCAGGTCGGCATGATTGATGGCCTGTACGATGAGCTTTTCGGCCTCGTCGGCTTGATGAGCGGCCATATAGATGCCTGCCAGCGTGTTCATGCTCGATGAAATGCGATCGTGGTCGCCACTGGCAATGTCGATATTGAGGCATTGCTTGGCATAGGCGGCCGCATTCTTGAAGTCGCCCAGACGCACATAGATGCATCCCAGCAAGTTCAGGCAGTCGGCCTTGCTGTCGCTGGCACCATGATACAGCTTGAGGGCCTTGAGGCCATAATCCTTGCCTTGATTGTAATCCTGCTTGTCATAGAACCACTCCGAAGCCCAATACCACACCTGCTGGCGAACCGAGTCGGCAGGCACCTGGGGTGAAAAGTGAATCTTTTCCTCGGTGAACTCTTCCTGATCGAGAAGGGAGAAAAAACGGTTGGCGGTTTCCACCGAAGGGGCATGATTATAGTCATCGAGGGCTTTCTCAATGGCATGTTGTTGAGCCAGTGCCGTAATGGGGCACATCGCTAACAGAATGACAAGACAGATTATATTTTTGATCATCAGTTTTTAGAATTTCAATAGAACAACAACTATCAATAGTTTCACCAATTGCCCGACAAGAGATAGTCGGTCAGGGCGGTCACATCGCTGATTGCGGCGTCCCCGTCCTGGTTGCAGTCAGCAGCATCCACATCAATTCCATCAGCATTGCCATTCATCAAATAATCGATGAGGGCCGTCACGTCATTGATGTCCACGACATCATCTCCGTTGACATCGCCGCGCTCGTGCGCATTGGGGTCAAATCCGAGTTGCTCGTCCATCCAAGCGAGGCGGTCACGAATCCACTGCTTGAGCCATGCCACCTCATCGGCAAAATTAGCGGCTACATAGTAGTTGGGCCATACATATCGTCCCCAGCGGGGCCATGCCCTGTAGTTGCGGCTCTCGGCATTGTTAACAGTCAGAACGTGGGCCAGTGAGTCCACAAGCGCCATGATGTGATCCTCGCGCATATTAGCGCGCCTGCATTGCGCCCAACGGGCCTTGAGCGCAAAGACATAGTTGGGATCGGTATTCAGTTTATACCACCAGAAAGGCACCAAATGGGGGTCATCAGCGCTATTGATGATATCGTTATTCTCATAAATCCAGTTGTCGGTGCACCAGCCATCATAGTAATTTGCGTTACCGAAAGTGAGATTCATGTCCCATACCACCATCTTGAATCTAGGATCCTCACTATCCCGGCGCTTGAAGAACTTTCCGCTCAGGCGGTAACCGTCCACGTTGTGGCTCAGTTCCTGGATAATCTGGTAATCAATGAAGTTGGTCACATCAAGGTATTCAGAATACCGTCCCTGTTTGGGAGGCATATAAGTCCATAACGACTTCTCCATTTTATCAATTTGTCCATTGATGTAGCTGATCTGGTCGGCAGTCAGATCTTCGTAGTCTGGCGACTTGTATTGGAAGTTAATGTAACGATAATTATAGGGGACGCCCGTCTTACTCACCGGATGATAATTGGAAGTATAAGTCACTTCGTTCTCAACACGGTTCACCTCCATGATGTACCCGCCGGTGATTTCATCGCCACTCTCAC
Source organism: uncultured Prevotellaceae bacterium (assembly GCA_947306175.1). GTDB lineage: Bacteria > Bacteroidota > Bacteroidia > Bacteroidales > Muribaculaceae > Sodaliphilus. Next base: position 77,869 of record CAMZFV010000005.1, on the reverse strand, counting down.
CGGGATCGGACAGATTCAGGCGATGTTTCCCCTTGGAGACGACCTCCATCATGATATACACGCCATAGTAGATGTTATCAAGAAACAGCTCGCAGTAGCGGCCCTGGGGTGAGTATTCCATCCAGGGGCGCGCCAACTCATAAGCCAGCAGGTCACGCATCATGCTCTTGTCAGCATAGGGGGCGATGATCGCCCAATTATTGTCCTTGCCCATGCCGAGGATATTGACTTTCTTCTTCTCGCCGCCTTCTTCAAGAGGCTTGTCCAGCGGACGGAAGGAATAGGGCTTCTTATCGCTACTGCTGAACGAGGAACTGCCACGGTAGCGCAGCGCCACGTAGCCTTCATAGTCGATGTTCTGCCCCGGAATGGCAACTGTGTCGGCATAGTTGAGCCGTCCCGCACCGTTGTAAATGATTTTCATGCGCGCCGTGATGCGCTCATATCGGTCTATGGTTTGCCCGTTCACATTTATCCACACGATAGGCAGGTTGGTGGATGTCAGTTTTACATTCTTATTATCCGGTGGAAAGTTTTTTCCGGCTGCAAGAGCGCTCCCTGTCAATGCCAGCACTGCCAACACGAGCAATATCATTCGTTTCATCTTCATCAATAGATTAAAAGCCATCTGTTGGCGCAAAATTACAAAAAATAAACGTAATTCGAATACCATAAAGGTTACTTTATTGGTTGAGGATCACATCGATGATGGCATTGATATCGGCAATACCGACCTCCCCATCGCCATTCACATCGCCATTGGGCGATGAATCACCCGTGAGTATCATGTCGATGACCGCGTTGATGTCGGCGATGCTTACTTCACCGTCGTCGTTGACATCACCACGCAAGCTGACTGTGGGGTCAAATTCCAGCTGGCTGTCCATCCATGCAATGCGGTCGGTGAGCCATTGCTTGAGGTAGTTCAACTCGTCGGCATAGTTCCTGGCCACATAGTAGTTGGGCCACACATATCGTCCCCAGCGGGGCCATGCGGCGCTGTTGCGTTGCTCGGCGCCGTGAGACGTGAGCGCATTGGCCAGGGAGTCCACAACAGCCAACAGACGTTCCTCACGCAGGTTGGTGCGGCGGTATTGCGCCCAGCGGGCCTTGAGAGCAGCGACATAGTTGGGGTCTGTATTCAGTTTATACCACCAGAAGGGAATCAGGTAGAGATCATATGCGTTGTTGATGATATTGTTGTCCTTATACATCCAAGTGTCGGTGCGCCAGCCCTCATAGTAGTCGGCATTGCCATAGGCAAGGTTCATGTCCCACACCACCATCTTGAAACGCGGATCCTCGCTGTCACGCCGCTTGAAGAACTTGCCGCTCAAGCGGTAAGCATCCACATTGTGCCCAAACTCCATGGCGATCTGATAGTCAATGAAATTGGTCACATCAATGTACTCCTCATAGGTGGCTTCTCCGGTCGGCCGATAATTCCACAGCGAGCTTTCCATCTGGTCGATGCGGCCTGTGATGTAGTCCACCTGCTCCTGGGTCAAATCCTCATAATCAGGTGACTTGAACTGGAAGTAGATGTATTTGTTGGTAAAAGCGGTGCCGTTATCGCTCACGGGGTGATATTTGGACACGTAGGTCACTTCGTCGGCACGGTCCACCTCCATGATATAGCCACCGGTAATTGTATCACCGCTCTCGCCAGGGTCAGGAAGGTTGATGCGGTGTTTGCCCTTGGTGACGACCTCGGTGATGATGTACACACCATAGTAAATGTCATCGAGGAAGAGTTCGCAGAAACGGCCTTGAGGGGTGTATTCCATCCATGGGCGCGACACCTCAAAGGCCAACAAATCACGAATCATGCTCTTGTCGGCAAAGGGGGCGAGAATGGCCCAGTCGTTGTCCTTGCCCATGCCCAAGATGCTGACCTTCTTCTTGGTGCCGCCATCCTCAAGTGGTTTGTCGAGAGGTCGGAATGAATAAGGTTTCTTGTCGCTACTGGTGAACGATGAATTGCCACGGTAACGCAACGCAATGTAGCCTTCATAGTCGATGGTCTGCCCTGGGTGGGCAATGGTATCTGCATAGTTGAGTTGTCCCTCGCCGTTATGGATGATCTTCATGTGCGCCGTAATGCGGTTATCACGGTATATCTTTCGGCCGTCCACATCTATCCAGACGATTGGCAGATTGGTGGAAGTCAACCGCACGTTCTTATTATCGGGCGGAAAATTCCTCCCCGATGCGGCACGTGCGCTTCCCACAACGGCCAACACAGCCAACACAATCAACATCCATCGTCTCATCATTCCTCAATCATTTTTAATCGTTACTGCAAAAAGTATGAAAAAGATGTCAATCAGCAACATGAGTAATTGTGTTGCGGGGGTGGTGGGTGAGGATTTCATCGCGGAGGCGGGTGCGGTCGATGTGGACGTAGATTTCGGTGGTGGTGATGCTCTCGTGGCCGAGCATCTGCTGGATAGCGCGCAGGTTGGCACCGCCTTCGAGCAGGTGGGTGGCAAAGCTGTGGCGCAGGGTGTGGGGGCTGATGACTTTGCGGATGCCCGCCAATTCACACAGTTGCTTGACAATGTGGAAAATCATCTGACGGGTGAGCATCGCGCCACGTCGATTGAGAAAGAGGATATCCTCGCTGCCTCGTTGCGCCACCTGATGGGAGCGCGTTTGCTCCAGATAGAGATTGATTTGCTCAATGGCAACAGGTGAGATGGGCACCAAACGCTGCTTGTTGCCCTTGCCCTGGATGATGACATATTGTTCTTCCAAAAAGAGTTGCGAGAGCGTGAGCGTCACCAGTTCACTCACCCGCAGGCCGCAACCATAAAGTGTCTCGATGATGGCGCGGTTGCGCTGTCCTTCAGCCTTAGACATATCGATACAATCAATCATGGCATCAATCTCGGCAATGGTGAGCACCTCGGGCAAGTGACGGCCGATTTTGGGCGTGAGCAGCAACTCGGTGGGGTCAGCATCCATATATCCCTCCTGACGGAGGAACTTATAGAAACTTTTCACACCGCTGATAATGCGGGCCTGCGACCGCGGCTGGATGCCCACATCCAACAAGGTGCAGACAAACTGCTCCAAGTCATCGGTCGTGGCCCGTTCCACCCCTACCCCAGCATCGGCAAGGTAGATGGTGAGTTTGTCCACATCGTCGCCATAGGCCGCCGCCGTGTTAGCACTCATGCCTTTTTCCAAGGTCAAGTACCCGAGAAAGCGCTTCTTCACATCGGCTATGTCAGTGATATCCCTCATCGTCTGGGTTTAATCGTTCCGTGAATGGTATCGGTCAACTCCTCGTCATAATCATCACTGGCAAAGGCGTCCACCTTGTTACCGTCAAATGTCATCCTCATGCGCCTGTTGTCTCCACCGTCCAGCCAATCGAGACGGAACACCAACGTATCGCCCTGCCAAGCATAGGCAGCAGCACTCTTGAACGGCCCGCTGATGTTCGCCAATCGATAAGCGCTCTCAGCGATATAGAATGGCGTGTCGTCGCTTGTGGTGACGCGCCACTGCCCATGAGCCGCAACCACGCGGAAGGCCCCATAGAAATCATTCATCACAAACAGTCGGTCATCGCCCATGGGACTAATTTCTATCGTATTGATTCCCACCACGTTCTTCTCAAATTCAAGACGGCTGCCAAAAAGGCGTTTCTCCAGTTCATGAGTAGCGGCACCGCGTGGCGGCTCAATGTCCAATGAAGTCACCTCGGCTGAAGCCGGCGGCACATCCCCGCTCAACAAGGGGGCGACAATGCAATCATAGAAAGCATCCAACTCAGCGCCATAACTCAACGCGCGCCCATTAAGAACTATCACCAGATCGCACTTGGGCATCACATAAATGAGTTGACCACCGTAGCCCGCCGCAAGAAACGCTTCGCCCCAGGGCTTGAGTACAGCCTTGGTCTGGAATCCATAACCACGGCTATAATTAGAACTGTCATATCCCGTGAATAATGCGCGAACATAGTGCCAGGCACGACGCAAGCAACCGACGAGCCGGTCCTTCCATGAAGCGTATTCAACAATTTCCTTATGAGTTTCCAAGTAGCGCCGGGTCATGTCGTGAATCCATTGCTCGCTGACCAGTTGCTGGCCATTCCACCGCCCTCCTTGCAGCATAAGCTGTCCCAGCTTTGCCTGACTCTCGGTCTGCATGAGCAGGCCCCATCCACCGAGTTCCACCGAATCGGCTCCCAACTCCCACTCAACGTCAGTGATGTGCAATGGATTAAAAATGCGTTCCCGTAAGAACTCCAGCATCGGCTTTCCTGTCACCCGACACACGATCATCGACAGCGCATAGGTCACCATCGAATCGTAGCTGAACTCCTTGCCCACGTCATGGAAATCACCCTTGAACCATGAGGTGAGCCAATCCTTCTTGGATTCAACAATCCTGGTATCCTCTTTGCGCCCTGCGGCCATCATGAGCATGTAGCGCACGGTGAGGCTATCCAATGGTGGAGAGAGTGTCTCGGGCATCTTGTCGCGCAAGTACTTGGACACCTTGTCGTCAATCGACAGCAAGCCGTCGTCAACGGCGAGCCCCACAGCCAGGGCTGTCACCGTTTTGCTGGCGCTGTAGAGCAGGTGCTTATCGGTAGCCTGATAGGGGGCGGCATGCACTTCATCGATGACTTTGCCATGCCGCATGATCATCATGTGGTGCACATCAACGTCAGGATAGGCGGCAAGCGTCCGATACAAATTACTGATGAGTGCGGGACTGACACCTTCCTGCTCAGGCGTGGAACGCGGCAAGTCGCCCACCTGGGCGGCGGTAGTGAGGCAGGCTGCTATCAGCAGGCAAATGGATGTCCAGTAGCGCTTCATTGCAGGGTGAATGGGATGGTTTGGGGTTTGGAATTGGGATAGGTGTCACAGATGGTCGCCTCGTTCTTGCCAAAGTCAATCACAAGGGTCATGCCACTGATCCAGTCCACATAGTGGATGCGTACCTCAAGCACCATGGGCGATGTCCAGGCATAGGTCACGGCTGCCGTAAAGCCATGACTGAAGCCCTGCATTCGGTTAAGGGAGTTGATCGAGTAATACGGGAAACCAACCATAGTGTTATATCGCCAGTCACCATATCCCATGGCCCATTCCTCTTCGCTGCCATCCTCACGACCAAGTTTCAACATGGAGCCTTCTATTGCAATCCATTTCAACCCGAAACGGTTATGCTCCAACTGCAGCAAGCTACCCATAAAGGCGTTGGCCTTCTTGCTTGTGCTTTTGCCCTTCGGCAGCTGTAATTTTGCCTTTGCACACAGGTTCTCGAGACGCTTCTGCAACTTCTTTTCGGGTTGTAGTGGCTCGTTTTTCAAGCCAGGCATCAATTGGTTCCAGATGCAGGCCAATTCCTCGTGACCATAGAGTTTCATGCCCAAGATGACCACTACGAGGTCTTCCTGAGGCACAACTACGGTATATTGTCCCATGGCGCCGTCGGCGCGGAAAGAACCAGGCCACTTGCTCTGCCACACCTGATAGCCGTAACCCTGGTTGCCATCGGTGGCAGGCACGGTTTCTTTAGCGCCTCCGTCAATGAGTCGTGAACAGGCATCCGTCACATAATCGGCACTGACGAGTTGTTCGCCGTTCCAGTTGCCCTTATTCAAGAGCAGCAGTCCCAATTTGGCCATCGTCTCGGCCTGGACGCGCAGTCCCCAACCGCCCGTATTAATGCCATCGGGGCTGGTTTCCCAGTCGGCCATGGTGATGTGCATGGGACCAAAAAGCTTTTTTTGCAGGTACTCCAGCATGGTGCATCCCGTCACGCGCTGCACGATAGCACTGAGCATGAAGGTACACATCGAGTCATACTGGAACAACGCGCCGGGCTTATCGTCAACTGGCTTGGCGAGCCAGTCCTTGACCCAGTCCATGCTGTTGTTGCGCATGGTCCAGTCGGGTTTTACACCCGATGCCATCATCAGCAAGTCGCGCACAGTCATGTCAGCCATATTGCTGCTCACCCTGTCAGTGCGCTTGTCGGGGAAGAAGGTCATTACCCTATCGGTGAGGCGCAACAGGTTCTCGTCGATGGCGATACCCACTGCCAACGAGGTGAACGTCTTACTGGCCGAATAAAGTGTGTGGCTATCCTCGGCACGGAAAGGCGAGGGATGAATCTCGGCAACCACCTTGCCATGTCGCACGACCATCACATGGTGTATGTCACACTCGGGCAGTGCCATCAGCGAATCCATCATGTTGATGACCGCCTGAGTGCTAATGCCCTCGGCCGCGGGCGTGCTGCGCGGCAGGTCGCCCACCTGTGCCGCCAACAGCAGCGGCAACAATGCCAATAATATCAAAAGTTGACGTTTCATAATTCTAAAATATTTAAGTCCAAGGGATGCCAAAGATGTTACCCCGTTTAGCCATATATTTATCCAATGCGTTGAAGAGCGGTTTTTCAATCCACTTCAATCTGAGTTGATCGATGATTGAGCAGATAAAGAATACGCCCAGGATGCTCAAGACTGAATGCAGGTAAATGTTGCCAGCATAATGACCGACGTTGTCCAGCAGATCTTGCCATAGCCACTTGTGCATCATGTCATTGCTCGTGTGGATCAGCAGCACTCCAAATGTGGAAGCGCCGACAGCGTTAATCCATTTATTGTACCTGAGCGGCATATTCTTGAAAAACATAAAAGCGCAAACGCTGACAACAACCGCCATGATGGCGTTGGAGTTAGAGACAAAATAGTAGGCGTATTTCGTGTGGCCACTTATAACGAAGCCGATCACACTGAGCGATGCAATCAACACTGCACACAATGTCAGCCATCCCCATTTCCGATAATTCAACTGCCCAAAAATGCCATAGATGCGAATATAGGATGCTATCAGATATATGACACTGAACCATATCACATAGTTAGAATACACCTCGACGAAAGGCAGTTGTGCCCACAGGGTATATACTGACAGCAATAATACCAACAGCCACAAGTGCTGCCGCTTAGTCATATTCCTGATCAAGATATTCAGGAATGGGATTGTCAAGAAGAAAACTAGATAGCAGCTGACAAAGTTGCCCTTAATGTCTTTTATGGGCCAGATCGATGCGACACAGTTTCCAAAGGAAAAGTCGCAATATCCACATGCCACAAAAGCGAAATAGATCACCGTATTGTAGAATAACACCCAAAGCAAGAGTTTAGTGAATTTGCGCAGCGTTATCCGTGACCGGCACATATAATAACCCGTGATCAGGACAAAACAGTTGATGCCTGTCTTTCCCCACATGCCAAAGAGATAGAGATAGAGCGTCTTGGCAGATGTGGTCGCCTGATTCATCACATCCAATAGGCCCGAATTACACACATAGTGATTGGCCGTTATCAGAATCATGATGATGATCCTGTAAAATTCAAGATTGCTATCTCTTTGCTTCGCTACCATAATCATTTATTCGGTGTTGATCTTGAGAACACATAACCATGGATTCATTATCCATAGTTCTTGAGGGCTTGCTCAAGTTCGGTGCGGATGAGGGTTTTGAGTTCTGCGGGCTCCAGCACCTCGATGCTGGCACCGTGAGACATGATCTCCTCCTTGAGGTCGTAGGTAATGCGCATTTTATAGGAGAAAACCGAGTAGTCGTCGTGAATCTCTTCCTGCTGGGAGCTGTGCAGGGGCAAGGCACGGAAGTACTTGGCTTGAGTCGACTCCACACGCAGGACAATGCGCTTGGCTTTGTTCTGGTTGGTGATGATGCCAAAACAGTCCCTGAAGAACTCCGACGGATTGATGCTATTGGGCAAATCGAAGTTCTCCTGCAGGAGGTTCAACTGACTCATGCGGTCAAGCGAATAAGTCTTGACAAGATTGTCCTTGATGTTGAGCCCTATCACATACCACAACTGCTTAAAAATCTTGACAAAATACGGCTCCAACACAATGCCGTTAACAGGCTGCGAACGGGTATAACTCTTGTAAGAGAACCGAATGCGTCGGTTTTGCCTCATAGCATCGATCACCACCGGAAGGTGCTCACGTGCCGAAGGGACATTCTCCAGCATGATGCGTCCGCTGATGTCATGGGCGCTGCTTAATGTACCGCTCATCGACACCGAATCCACCAGCCATGACCGCAGGCGGGCATTGTTCTCCCCGCCCGAGTCATCGATGTAGTATTCAAACGTGGTCCTGTCGCATTGGATGTTGATGTCGAACATATCCTCCACAGCATCGCGATAATGGAAAAAAGTGCGACGAGCCAGCGGTTTACCGTCACTGATGTCGCTACGCAACCACGCCTTGTTCAGTTCCTTGAGCGTGATGCGTCCGTAGCGGGAGATGGTATCCACCAACCACACGTAGCGGTTTACGAGGTTACGTGCCATGCTTTTTCAGTTAGGAGTTGTAGTTAAGCGTTAGATCTTAGGAGCTATGTCCGAAAGGAACTCACACCTAAAGCCTAAAACCTAACGCCTAATGCCTATTAATTACTTTTCTTGATGAGGAGGGCAAGACCTATCATCGTGAGGGCGGCATTCAGCAGCAGCAACTCGAAGCCCAAGGTGTATTGATACTGCTTATCCAGCCACATCTGGATGAAGAAGCTGATGATGGGAGCAGCGATGCACACCACAGGTACCAGACGGTCGCGCACGGGGTTCTTACACATCATGCCGAAGGCGAACAAGCCCAGGATGGGACCGTAGGTGTAGCTGGCGAGGGTATAAACCATCTTAATGGCGCTATCATTGTTGAGGGCATAGAATACCAGGATGATGAGTCCCATGACCATAGCCATGCCGATATGCACCATGCGACGGGTACGGGCCAGTTTCGGCTCGTCCTGTTTCTTGTCGCTCTCCAGGATATCAACAGTGAACGAGGTGGTCAATGCGGTCAATGCCGAGCCTGCAGCCGAGTAGCCTGCGGCAATCAGTCCCAAGACGAAGAGGATGAGCATGATGATGGGCATGGAGCTGTCTTGGGCCACCATGCCAAAGAGGGCGTCATTCTTCTCGGGCATCTCAATACCTGCATGACGGGTGTACATCACCAGCAAAGTACCCAACACGAGGAACAGACCCACCACAAAAATCTGGGTGATTCCGCTCACAATAAGGCCCTTCTTGGACTCGGCGACGTTCTTACTTGCGAGGGTGCGCTGCATCAGATCCTGATCAAGGCCAGTGGTGGCGATCACCATGAAGATACCGGCGATGAACTGTTTCCAGAAGTAGGTGCCTTCCTTGGGATTGTCGAAGAAGAAGATGCGAGACGTATCGTCGGCTGCGATGGCCTTGACCATATCACCAACGCCATAGCCCAACGCGCGGGCGATGAACACGATGCACAGCACCACCGACAGGATGAGGCAGAAACTCTTGAGCGTATCGGTCCAGATGACGGTCTTCACACCACCCTGCAGGGTATAAAGGAAGATGAGGGCGATGGTGACAATCACGTTGAACACAAAGGGAATGTGCAACGGCTCGAATACCAGCATCTGTAAGGTGACGCAAACCACAAGGAAACGTACGGCGGCACCCAGCATCTTGCTGATGAAGAAGAACCATGCGCCGCTCTTGTGGGTACTGCCGCCGAAGCGCTGCTCCAAATAGCCGTAAATGGATACTAGATTGCGCTTGTAGAACAGGGGCAACAGCACATAGGCGATGACAAAATAGCCTACGGCGAAGCCGAGCACCATCTGCATGTAACTGTAGCTGGACCCGACCACATAGCCAGGTACCGAGATGAAGGTTACACCCGAGATGGGTGCGCCCAGCATGGCGATGGCGACGATGAACCACGGGGCCTGACGTCCGCCGCTCAAGGCGGTGGCGGTGTCACTCTTGCGCGACGCAGCCCACGAGATGATAAACAGAAGGATAAAATAGCCAACGATTGTGGCAAGAACAATCCAGGGAGTCATATTATTAGTTTAAAGTTTAAAGTTTAGAGTTTAAAGAGATTTTACTTATTCTTCGTAGAGGAGGTAGGGCTTGCGCTGGGCCTTGAAGAGTTCCACATCGGCTTTCCAGGTGGCCTTAATCTCGTCGGCACTCTTGCCCTGGGCAATCAGTTCGCGCACGCGGGTGGTACCCATGAGCAGGTCAAAGAAATTGCTCTTCAGGTAGAACTGGTGGCCGCCCTTGGTGAGGTTGCGGTAAGCGTCGATGACATACTCCAGGTTGATGCCCTTGGCAATCACGTCCTCTGCATTGAGGTTGTGCAGGTCCACACCATGGCACAATTTATCCATCTGCGGCGGGGTCTTGGCACCAAAACGGCTCTTGGGCGTAAACTCGAAGTCGTAGCCCGTCATGTCGGGGTGGCCATAGACCTGGAAGGGCCAGTCAGTACCGCGTCCCAGGCTCACCGTCGTGCCCTCAAAGTAGCACATCGAAGGATAGAGGTAGATGGCGAGCATATTGGGCAGGTTGGGGCTCGGAGCGATGGGCAACGTGTAGCGGGTTTGGTGGGTGTAGTTCTGGCAGGGGATGACCGTGAGTTCACATTTCCGGCTATCCTTGAGCCAGCCCTCGCCATTGGCCATCTGCGCCAGTTCGCCCAACGTCATGCCATGCACAGTGGGGATAGGCAGGCGGCCCACGCCCGACTTAAGCGTCATGTCCAGAATGGGGCCGTCCACATACATGCCGTTGGGGTTGGGCCTGTCGAGCACCATGAACTGCTTGCCGTAGGTCACTGCAGCGTCCATGAGGTTAATCATCGTCACATAATAGGTGTAGAACCTGAGACCCACATCCTGAATGTCGGTCACGATGACGTCAATACCATCCATCACCTCCTTGCTGGGCATGGGTGACTTGCCGTCATAGAGCGACGCGATGGGGATGCCCGTCTTCTCGTCCACACTGCTCGACACGTGTTCGCCCGCATCGGCATTGCCTCGGAAACCGTGCTCGGGTGAGAAAATCGTCACCACGTTCACGTCATTTTCCAGCATCAGGTCCAGGGTGTGCTTGTCGCCCACCATACCCGTCTGGTTACTCAACAACGCCACACGCTTGCCACGCAAGATGGGCACATAGTCACTTATGCGTGCCGCGCCAAGAATCACCTCGCCATCAGTTGCGGTAGCTGTGGCCGGTTGTTGCTGATCGGCGAGCGAAACGTCGGTCGCGATGGTCTTGTGGGCACCGGTTGTGCAGGCGTTCAGGGTGGTCATCGATGTGAGCGACACCCACAACACAAACATCAACAGGGAAATTCTGGTCATTTTCTTCATATCCTTACATTTCATTTTGTTTTCACCTCGCAAAAATAAATATTTACATTGAAACACACCACAATCTCCCCCAACAATTTTGCCAAAAACTGGCACAGGGCATCATAGAACAACCACAGTTGCGTCTGAAACCACACATTAAAATAACAACCAAAAACGCCCTTTTTCCTTTTGCAGAATCTGTTCGCCCTCGAAGGGGAGAGACGTGATAAACAATACACGCAGCAGTTTTTTCGGCATTGTCGCGCGTTTTCTAAAAAAATACTTAATTTTGTAACACTATGAACAAGAAGATTCCAAACGCAGTTAGAGAGAAAGCAGAAAAGATTTACTGCAACGGCATAGAATATCTCGGCTCACTTGACGGATTTGAGGTCTATAATGAACACGTTGACGAGCAAGAGATGCCAGAACCAACAGGCCTGCCAGTCCTGATTTTATGGGACGGCACCCAAGTAAAGATAGTAGATGGCATTGAGAGCCTTAACTTATTATCTCGCTTTGAGTAACTGGCTTCACAACCCTAATGATTGGTAATGGGTTGTCACGACAGCCGTGGCATTAATCACAACGGTGGCAACTATTACCATCTTTTTCGTTTCCTACAAACTAATTAACAAGTGACTTTGTAACACTATGAGTAAGAGAAAAAGAATTGAAGATATGACTGATGCCGAGTTTAGGCGACTTGTCGAAGAGGTCGCAGGTGAGCGCGGCGAAGAGCCGAAACGCGACCCGCGTTTTTCCCAAAGGGTTGACGAGCCGACGCCAAGCGGTGGCGACTACTCGATAGCGTATTATTACGATAAAGACGGCCACCCATGCACAAAAGAGCAGGCGAGCTCCGTCAACATCCTTGAGTTTACTGCGGACGGTAGGAGGATTAACGAGACATATGGCCGTTTGGGGAAATGACCCGACAATCGTTGAGTCATTTATCTAGTTTTCAATCAATTAGATTTTGTCAAACTGACGCTAAAATAACATTAACACAGACCTTGGTTCATTGATTAAAACCATACCGGAAAAAGTTTCTATTTCACTGCTGTGTTCCAGTTGAAGGCGTTTAGGAGGGAGTCCATCTGGGAGATGGCGTATAGGGGGCAGATTTGTACATGACGGATGGCATCATTGTCCATTTTGTCCTCATAATCGAAAGTACCAAAGTTTTCTAACGAACAACGGATGGCATTAGTGAGGTGTTTCTCACGCATAAACAGCCATAAGCTCTTCATACCTCCTTGTGTTCCGGCTTTCACCTCGATTGGGAGAACTGTCTGGCGATAGCTGGAGACGTAGTCCACTTCTGCCTGCGAATTTTTGGCTCTTCGCAGCCAGTAATACAATTCGTGACGAATATTGGGTGTGCGGTAGTGCAATAATTCAAGTCCAGCTACCATCTCTGCCATTGGCCCCTTGTTTACCAAGTCTGAGATATCACTTGTGAGGATGCTGTCAGTAAGTTCAGAGATGTCTCCAGTCGTCATGTTCAATAGACGGAGCATCAAGCCTGTGTCAAGGGTCAGAATCTTGCGATATAACGGATCAGCCTCACTCCCCAAGGGAATACCATTGGCATCAGTATGCGTTACCGGGATTAGAAGTCCTGCCTTTGCCAACAGGTCTATTGCTTTTTTTACGTCAATCGACTTGTAGCCACCTCCAACCTCAGAATAAACAAACTTCTTAGTCGCCTGCACTGCGACACTGCGCATTGTTAAGCGAAGCAAGTTTGGATCTATCTTCTTGCGGTATTTTGGGAAGTCGTCCTCATAAGTCACCACGATGTCGTCCTGCACTTCCTGACAAGCTAGATAGTCATGCGTTTCAACCCACTTGCTTACAGCCTCGGGCATGCCACCGACAAGCATATAGGTGCGCAATAGACCCACTAGTTTTTCATATAGAGGCGCAGGAAGTGGATTGGAAGCAGAAGCACTTTTTCGTGTTTCTAACAGCAGTTGTTCACCGTTTGCCATCAGGAACTCATCAAAAGTCATGGGATAGATAAACATTGAGTGGATTCGCCCAACGCCAAAAGTAGGCAATTCGTCAAGGGCAAATTCCAATAGAGAACCTGCCGCAATAACATGCAATTCGGGCATATCTTCCTTGAAGAACCGTAATGACATTATCGCCTCAGGACAAGCCTGAATCTCGTCAAGGAATAAGAGCGTCTTGCCAGGAACAATCCGCTTCCCTGCCATTGCTGCTATCTGAGATACAATCCTATTGACATCAAGATCTCCTCCCTTGAATAAGGTGACGAAAGAAGCCTGTTTTTCAAAATTGACTTCCACATAGTTGTCAAAACTCTCTCCCAAATGCTGCACAGCAGTGGATTTTCCCACCTGACGGGCACCACGCAATAGCAGCGGCTTGTGCGTTTCGCGCGAAGCCCATTCTGATAAATAGTTGTCGATGAGTCTTGGATAATACATATTGTTCTATCTTTTATGCCTCGTTTTTATCATTATAGCTTGGCAAAATGACAAGCAAATTAAATCTAGACGTTAAATGTCTGTAATTTCGGGCGCTAAGGTACATAAAAAATATTTTCCAAAGAAATAATTGGGCATTTTTTTGATATTTTCCAAAGAAATAATTTGGCGTTTTTGGATATTTTCCAAAGAAAAAAAGGGGAAATCGAGATATGGGTTTGGAAAAAAATAGTATATTTGTCCTACAAAGAAGGTAGGACGCGCCTCAACAATGCTCACATATATTTGGCATTGTGTTCAGCTTGAAGTATATTTGCAGTAGAAAATAATGAAGACTGCTGTACACATATTGATTGCTTACGTCATGCTGACGCTACTGTTCATGGGAATGGTGGTGGCGGCTTTTTCCATTCCCCACAGCGCCATTGAGGACAATGTGCGGCAATCGGTACAGCAAGTGATTGACGACGGAAAGATGTTCACGGATCAAGTGGGCCAAATTCAACCTTATAAATTGGGGGTATTCAGTGATTGCCTGATACTTGGCATCGCCTATTGTACAGACGACAATCACCCGCTTGAGTCGGCGATGAACGATCGGTTTATAATGGTTGACGGCTCTCCCGTAAAAGGGGCGAAGCTCATGTTCGAACGGCCTGATGACGATAGCTTCCAGCCCGTCATATACAGCCGATATTGGCATGGCAATCAGGTGATTATCCGTCCGCTACTGTGCCTAACCACTATCTACGGCATCCGTGTCATCAATTGGGTGATCTTGTCCATATTGCTGCTGGTTTTATTGATAGTGTTGTGGCGACGCACGGGACGTGCCAATGCCTTAATAGTTACCTTGGCATTGGCTGCATTTATGATTCCATCTGTGCCCATGTGCCTGAATTATGTGCCCACATTCTACATCGCATTACTGGCCTCTATCTTCATCTTGTGCTGGAAACGTGTCTCAACCAACTGGCACACAGCGGTAATCCTTTTTTTCATCATCGGTGCCTGCACGACATTCTTTGACCTGCTGACGACACCGATGGTAGCGCTGATTGTGCCTCTCGTAGTGTATATGCTCTACCGCAAACCCGAGAAAACGTGGCGCACCGTCATCCTATTGTCGCTGGCATGGCTACTGGGATATGCCTTGCTGTGGGCAACGAAATGGTCATTGGCATACCTCATCACGGGGCATGCCGCATTTCAGGACGCCATGGGTGCCATGACCCAGCGCACCATCGGGCACAATGAGCAGGGCTACATGATGTGGTGCCTGAAAGCGACAGGCTTAGGATTTCTTGCTGTGACACTGTTCACGGCTGTTGTGACTTTGACATTTGCCAAGTCCTGGCAAGCCATCAAACAGCACAGTTGGATGCTCCTGGTGGCTATGGCCAGTTTCGTGTGGGCGTTTGTCCTGCTGGAACACACTTGGAACCACCTGCACTTCACTTGGCGCACGTTTGTTGTGCTAATCATCGGCGTGGGACTTTTCTGGTACCACACGCTCGACTTGAGACGACCGTTCGCATTATTCAGAAAAATATGAGTTGCCCCCACGATAAGCAGCCTCTGTTAAACCGATAAAACCGCAATTACATACATGTTTAAGTTTATACATACCAGCGACTGGCACTTGGGCCAGAATTTTTATGGCTACGACCGCAACGAGGAGCAGCAGGATTTCCTGCGCCAACTGGCTGACATCGTTAGAGAACAGCAGCCTGACGTGCTACTCGTGAGCGGTGACATTTATCACACGTCGGCCCCGTCGAGCGCGACGGTGGCCCTCTATGTCAATGCCATGCTTGAGATCCACAAGGCGTGCCCCACGATGCGCATCATCGTCATTGCAGGTAACCACGACAGTGCATCGCGCTTGGAGAGCGACAGCCGCCTATGGGAATTAGCTGGAGTGACTGTAATCGGCGGCATAGCACGCAAGAGCGACGGTCTTGCAGACTTGGACCGACACATCATCAATGTGGGTGACAAAGGCATTGTCGCCGCGGTACCGTTCGCCTACCCTTCCAGTTTTCCCAGGGTGACTGATGAGGCGCTACCTGCCGACCAGCGACAGCAGTGCTATTTCCAAGCCCTACTCGACCATGCCAGTCAGTCAAATACTGAGGCCCTGCCCGTAGTGATGATGGCGCATATTGCCGTGAGAGACTGCGACTACACAGGTCATGACGGCAACATCCTGATGGAGTGTGTCCCCATCAGCACATTGGGACAAGGATATGACTATGTCGCCTTAGGGCACATCCACCACCCGCAGACCATCGGCAGCAACGTGAGGTACTGCGGCACGCCTTTGGCGGTGAGCTTTGACGAGCAGTGCGAGCACTCGGTGAGCATCGTCGAGATTGATGCCCACGGTGCCCCACCCCGCATCACCACTAGAGCCATCAGGAACATCAAGCCGCTACATACCATCCCCGCCAAAGAGCCCGTGGATTTTGACACTGCCCTGGAACTGCTGCAACAGTATAATCCTGACGAACGCGCCTACATCCGCCTCTACGTGCAAGTGGAACGTTACCTGCCCAGCGGTTCACAAGAACGCGCCGCCATGGCAGCCGCCGACAAGGAGTGCATCTTCTGCGACATCAAGAAGAAGGTCACCGCTGCCAGCACCCCGCGTCCATCGCAAATGACCATCGAAGAGTTTAACAGCAAGCAGCCCATCGAGGTCGCCAACCAGTTCTTTATAGAAAAATTGGGCAATCCAATGAACGAGCAGCAACAGGAGATGTTCAACTACATTTACCAATTAGTCAAGGAGGAAAACAGACAATGAAACTCAAGCAACTCATCATAGACAACATCGCCTCGATCGAACATGCTGTCATTGACTTTGACGAGGCTCCGCTCAAGGACGAGCATCTGTTCCTCATCACTGGTGCCACCGGCGCAGGCAAATCCACCATCATCGATTGTCTATGCCTAGCGTTATACGGTTCAACACCCCGCCTGACGGCCGCCAATAACGAGGGCTATGAGAACAAGAATGATCACGATACCATCCGAGCCTACGAGCCCAAACAACTGCTGCGGCGCGGTACGACGAGTGCTGATATCGTCTTGACATTTGATGATGCCAACGGTATCCCCTACATTGCCACATGGCATGTGCAACGAGCCCATAAGAAACTGAGCAACAGAATTATGTCGCCCGAGCGCACGCTCAGGACCGAAGACCACATCAACCCACCAGTTGACCTGAAAGGGAAAAACTCCATCAACCCCTTCATCACCCAACTCATCGGGTTAGACATGCACGAGTTCTTCCGCACTGTGGTACTTGCCCAGGGGAAGTTTGCCGAGTTCCTCAACAGCAACGAAAACGAAAAGGCCGCCCTGCTCGAAAAGATGACAGGCACCGAAGTGTATGCCCAAGTGGGGCAGAAGATTTTTGAGGTCTTTCGCGAAAAAGAGAATGAACGCAACAACCTGCGTGAGCAGTTGCAGAGCATCATTCTGCTGAGCGAGGATGAGAAAGCGTTTATCTTAGGTGAAATCGAGCAATTCGCTAAAGAGCAGTCCACCATGCAACAGCAACGTGATGCTGCCAAGAAGATGACAGATTGGCTCGATGAAATGGGGCAAAACCAACGTAATCTCAACGACAAACAAGAAGAACTGACAGAGAAGCAGGAACTGGCTAAACGTCCTGAATACCTTGAACAGCATCAGTTAGTTGCAGATTGGGAGGCGACCATTGAGCCACGCCGTGAATTGCGGGACCAGCAGGAAGCCCAGCGACAAATCAAGGCCTTGCAAGCGCAACAGCCCGCCATGCAGGAGGAGTTTGACCGCCTGTGCGCAGCCCTGCGCGCCGCAGTGAACGATGTCGAGAACAAGCAGAAAAAACTCGATGAAATCGGCAATTATCTCAAAAAAGAAGAGCCCAACCGCGGGATGTATGAGGCCATCAAGACCATCAAGTCGCTCATGAACCAGCGCAAGGGCGAACAAGACAACATCACTGAGTTTTCACGCACACTCAAGCAGGAACAGGAACTGTTGCCACAAGTGGAGGAAAATGTTAAAACCGCGCTTGAAGCTGCGCAGCAACAGAATGAAAAGGTCAAGCAGCTGCAAAGCCAATATGATGACATCAAGGTGACAGAGGTCAGTGCCCAAAAAGATGCATTGACCGATGCGAAGCAGGCCATCGTCATCTTCAAGACCAAACTAGAAGCCGTGAGCCAAGCCCAAACTGCGATCGAGAGCGTAAAGCGCGAATTGGACAAGGAGCAACAGGCTCTCAATCAAGAGAACGCCACTATTGCAAGCAAGCGAGCACTCAAAGAGCAAGCCCTCGAAGCCCTCGAACGTGAAAAGGACTGGAACGCCCTCATTGAGCAGGCCCACAAGACATTGCATGAGGGCGAGAACTGCCCCGTGTGCGGCAACGTCATCCATAACCTGCAGCCGCCCAAGGGGAAGAATGTGCTTGACGATTTGCGCCAACGACTCAAAGATGCCGAGGAAGCGGTACAGAAATCAGAGACAGCCATTGCCGCCTCGGGTAAAGCCATCAAACGACTCAACACGCAAATCGATGATAGCGAAAAAGACCTTGCCCATAAAATGGCCGAACGAAACGGCCAATGGCAACAGGTGAGCCTATTATTGGCAAAATGCGGGAAAAAGTCCCATGAAACCGATGATTTTGAACAAAGCGATGCCATCATCCAAACCATTGATGATGAAATCAAAACACTTAATGAGACGTTAGCTCGTGCCACCGCGCTTAACAATAACATCTCAAATGAGCGTAACAAACTGGTTGAACTCAACGAGAAGCATAATGCTGCTGTCATCCGCCTCAACCAGGTCAATGAGAGCATCAAGCACCAGGCGAAGGTCATTGCCGACAGCCAGACGAGGCTGGAAGACCGCACGCACGAACTTGACGGCTTGTTTACCATGAGCAACTGGCAGGAAATCGTTGCAAATAATCCCGATTTCATCGAGGAATTAGAAAAAAAAGCCGCCCTTTATCAGCAGCAGAACAAGGCCGCCCAACAGTTGGAGCGCGACATCAATGTAGCCCAAGCCATCATTCCCGCTATGGAGGAAAACAAAGCCAACATCACTGGGTTTATTGACAACGGCTTGAGCAGCGATGTGGTGCTCGACAAACTGGACGAGCAATGGCGCCAGTTTGAAAACAAGAACATCAATTGGAACAACCAGCTCACCAACCAAGGCGAAATCGTCGAACGGACCCAGCGAGCACTTGACAAGTACCTGACTGAACACGTTGACATGAACGTGGAACGGTTGGCACTCATCGACAAGCACAATCAAGGTGAAATCACCAGCATCAAGCAAGCCCACCATGAACTCGCAGAGCAAATTACCCACATGCAGGGAGAGGTCGCGTCGCTCAGCCGCCAGCAAGCCGAAATCAAGGCCAAAAAGCCCGATTTCACCGAAGAAAACCGCGATAAACTGGAAGCTATATTCCAGGAGAGCAATAACCGGTTTATCGAATTGACCGACCAAATTGCCGACCGCAAGGCGCGCCTCAAGGCAGACGAAGACAACGTGAAATCCTTGAGCGAGAAAAGAACGGCGCTCGAGAAAGCCGAGACCGTTTATAAGCAATGGGAAGAATTCAAGGAAATGCTGGGCGACAGCACAGGAACAAAGTTCCGCAAAATCGCCCAAAGTTATATCCTGGGCGAACTGCTTGCCTGTGCCAATGGCTACCTGCGGCAGTTCAATAACCGCTATGAACTGGAGGCCTATCCTGGCTCGCTCATTATCCTGGTGCGCGACCTCATGCAGGGCGACCTCACCACGGTCTCCACACTGTCGGGCGGCGAGAGTTTCATGGTGTCGCTGGCTCTCGCACTGGCGTTATCCAGCACTACCGGCAAGATGTTTACCGTTGATACCTTGTTTATCGATGAGGGCTTCGGCTCACTCAGCCCCGACTATCTCGATAACGTGATGGAGACACTCAACCGCCTTTATGACATTGGCGGCAAGCGCGTGGGCATCATCAGTCACGTGGAACTGCTCAAGGAACGTGTCTCCACCCAAATCCAAGTCACCCGCGACCCCAAGAACAACACCGTCAGCCGCGTCGCTGTCGTCTGATATCCATAAATGACGAAGAAGCGACCATCAAGGCCGCTTCTTGTTTTACTTTCGATCAAGAAATCTGAGTTACTGCAGGATATCCAAGCCGTGGATCATGCCACTGTAGGAGATCGCGTCACGTCCACGCGGAGATACGTCGATGGTCGTCTTACCATTCATGAACACCTCGACGTGGAACCTGTAACTGTCGTCTCCGTTGTCCACCCTGAAGGTGATATCGGCGCGATTGGACTTGGGATAGGTCACCTTATAATCAAGCAGAGCGCTGGAAAAGTTGAGCGCCTTGTATCCACTGGCACCATAGCCAACATTTTGCCCCGAACCCGCATAAGGCAAGTTGCAAGACACCGTCTCTCCACGGACAATCATCTTCTGGCCTTGACTTACCGAGACCGTCGGCGCCGTCAGCGGTCTCATAGATCCCACCATCACCACAAACTGTCGTGATTCGAGCAAATTCTTGATCGCATCAACACGCTGCTGGTCCACCGCTTTATTACCCGAGCCACAAGCCGAGAGCAACACCAGTAAACATAAAGTCGATAATAAATAAATCTTCCTCATAATCTTGAACGAATTTAAAGTTAGTTGAATATAATACTCTATATATTTTAGACTGATTCTTTAACAAAAGGTTTAAAATTTGTTATCAGAAAACCATCTCGCCATCAAACGAAATCGCATCACGGTCTTGGCCAATCACATCGATGATGGCCTTACCATTGGTGAATATGTCGATGCGGTAATGGTAAATGTCCTCGTCATTGTTGACGTCAAACTCAATCACGAAACGGTTATTGGTCGTTTGCGTGACTTTATAGTTCTTGATCTTCCCCTTGAAGTTCAGTCCCTTGCTGGTACCGTAAGGCAAACGGTAGGCCTCACCCACGTAGGGGAGATAACTGTCCACCTCATCACCGTTAATCTTCAATTCATAGTTGGAACTCACGTGGCGCGGCATGCCACCCAGTGGCTTCATCCAATCCACTGCAATGGTGTAATGGGTGGCTTCAAGCGCCTCTATCACCTGTTGCGCCACTTGTGCTTCGCGCTCAGCCTTGGCCATCTTGTTGCTGGTGCCACAAGCCGAGAGCAATACAGCGATGAAAGCCAGCGATACAAATACGATTCTTTTCATTGTTTCTTCTTTTTATGGATTGATTATCTGATTACTGCAATTTTGGTCACCACAGCATTACCGCTGCCATTGGCCTGAGAGCAGAGCACAAGATATACACCCGTCTTGACACGCTCGCCATACTCGTTACAGCAGTCCCAGGTCACCATACCGCCAGTCGATTTCATCTGGCGGATCACAAAACCGTTGGAATCGGCGATCTTCACCAGTGAATTATCCATCAGACCCGTGATTGTGACATCACCCGTGTATTCGGGTCGGACAGGGTTGGGATAGGCATAGATGTTGTCATAGGTAGGCTCAGCGGGGCTACTGTCACTAAAGTACTCATACACACCAGCTGGCGTCGTCAAATAGACCGAATTGCTATTGGGATTACAGCACACACGATAGACCGTGTTGGAAGCCAGCGGACTATTGGTCGTGTTGAATTTCTTAAGGATCTGGGTGCCGTCAGGACTGACAAGGAAGAGTCCCGAAGAATTGGTGGCAATCCACTTGCGGTTAGCGCCGTCAACGGCAATATCGTTCACCTGGATACCGTTCATCAGATAGTCGGCCATTCCCGTGCCATCATTGCGAGGCACCTTAATGTGATTGACCCTGAAATCAGCCGAAAAAGCCTGAGCAGGGTTAAAGGCGACAATGCCCTCGGTGCTGCCCATCCAGAAGGTGCCGTTCAAATCCTCGGTCATGCACATGATATAGAGCCAAGTAAAGGGCAGTCCATCCTGATCGATCAACCTGTCATGTATTACCTGCTGAGGACGTGACGAGGTTTCACCATTGGAGTTCCAGAAAACAATGGGCGACTGATAATCTCCATCATTGAAAACCTTGATGTCATAATTGCTATTTTTGGTCGAGCGCAAGATTGCATTTTTGGTAGGTTGGGACTTCAAGCCATCAATCTGAGGAAGATCCCAATCGATCTTGCTACTGGTATTCTGCTTGAGTTTAGCGGCAGGAAGCACCATCACAGAAGGATTATTGTTATCGCAGGTTTCATAAGTCTGCACAACCCAAAGGTTGCCATTGCGATCAATCGAGGTGATGGGATGACAACAATAATTCTTGGACATGGGCGTGTTGGTCGAGTCATAAATCTGGATAATCTCTTTGTCGCGGATCTTGAGCAAACCTTGACGCCAAGTACTCAATAGATAGGTATCAGGATCACCAGGTACAAACTCGATATAGTAAGAACCCTGCCTTTGAACGCCTTCGGGTGTGATATTCTCCCACTTGATGCCGTCATAGGTGTTCACCGAAGTCGGCGTACCAGCGTCATCAGTAAAGAAGTAGTTTGTGGCCGGACTGGAGACATAGAGCTGGTCCTTGGGCTTGTTAAAGGCCAGCCAGAATGGGCGCCCAAACGACAAGGCATTGGGCAGATAATAGTTATCACTTTCCAGCAGATGCAAACCGTTAGGTCCAGCGGCCCACATGGTTGTTCCATCACCTTGAGGGTTAGCGCTGCAGTACTCGCCATCGGTATCAATAGCCACAGGATTTTGGCCAGTCTCATCGGTCTTGAAGCACTGCTTCAGATTGGGGACATTGAGCAAGAAACCGCCCACAGTCTTCTGCCACACCTCGGTGCGGTTTTCGATGATTGTTTGTGGATTGTTGAACGTTACTTTATGATTCTCATCTACCTTCATCTTATAGATGTATGTCCATCCTGTCATGCAGAAGAAGGTGGAATCATTGATGGGGCGCACACGACACTCTTTTTTAATCGATGCAGTCTCGAACGATGACAATTGCTCGTGATACTCACTGGCCTGACCATAGTACGAAGCCGTAGGCGTTGAGAGCAACAGCATATCAGCCACTTGAGCCACAGTGGTCAATCGCTCTCCATAGTTGTGGGATTCCTTGACGACAAACTTTTTGTCATCAATGACCACATAGCCAAAATCGGTGGCCAAATAGATTACTCCCGTGGCAAACGTGACGTCGTTAATTGCCTTGCTATAGGTCATGACGGCATTCTTGATTTCGGGCATATTCACCACCTTACCATCACTCAAAATCACATCAATGTTGGAATTGGCGTAAACCACGACAAGATAATCCTTATCGCTATTATAATATATCTGCGAAATAGACATATCGGTCAAGTCATTCACACGGCTTAAGGCCTCGTTTTCCTGCGTCTCCTTATCCAGTCGGAACAGATCACCTCCCGAAAGATAATAGACCCATCTATTACCCTCGGCCACAGTGCTCACCTTATCACCGATATAGGCAGTGTGTATTAACCAATCCCCAACAGCGTTCTGCGCACCGGTACACAACGCCATCATCACGGAAAATATCAATAAAAGTCTCTTTGTCATCACGTTTTTCTTTACTTTATTACAATAATATAACGTATCAAAGCCGTTTAAATTGTGTTGTTTGACCGAGACTTCAACATTCCTGAAGACAACAGCCTGCTATTCTTATTAAGGCGGTTCCTCTGTCACATTATGCAAGTCTTTTTGCGTGACTGAGGAACCGCCTTCAATCGTTCTCGTTCATCCATGTTACCTGATGACCATGATGGTCGTCTGAGGCGTGCCCGTCGTTGACGGCTGGCGGCCTTGAGCCGCATAGACGTTGTAAACGCCTGTGGGGACACGATTGCCGTCAGGGCCACTGCAGTCCCACAAGGCACTGCCCATCACTGGACCGAGCTGAGCCACCACTTGGCCGTTGCGGTCGGTGATGGTCACATAGCTGTTCGTCATCAGCTTGTCAATCTTCACCATGCCCGTGAAATCGGGTTCAACGGGGTTGGGAAACGCGTAGGTGCCATCGAAGTTCACTGCGGCGGCATCGCCATTGGCGACATACTCGGCAAAACCATTGTCGGTAAAGATATAAACGCGGTTGTGAACGGTGTCACACTCAATGCTATAAACTAAATTGCTGGGCAGATCGCTATTTTCACTCGTGAAATGATGATATACCTCAGAACCGTCGGCCGAAACATAATAAACGCCATAGTTGGTAGCAATCCACTTATTATTATCGCGGGTCACTCCCACGTCATACACATCAAAGCCTTCACAAAGAGTTCCCGTGCCTTCAACCGACTTGGTCACGAAGGGGCGAATAGCGCGTGGAAAATCATCAAAGACCACATCGGGGTCAAAGAAGAACAAGCCACCCATGTAGCCCACCCAGATCATGCCATCGTTGTCCTCCTCCATGTGCAAGAGGTAAGTCCATTTAATCTGCTCATTTTTCTGATCGACAAAAGTATTGATGTTGACAAGCCTGTAATTATCAACAGTCGGATCTTCATTACCGTTGTCAAAGCAGCGGATATGACCCTTATGTCTCTCTGAAATACTCACAAAGTCGCAATCACAGAAGATTTTCACATTGTTTTTCTTAGAAACAAGGAAGCGTGTACGTTGAAATGTATCCAATTTCAACGATGTAAAGCCTGATGGCACGAACCAACCAGTAGTTGTGTTGTTCTGGAGGAACTTAGCCCTTGGCAAAACCGCCGTCCATGGGCATGAAGTACCATAGGAGCTTACTACCCACAAGTTACCATACTTGTCGAATGCGGGATGAGACTTATATTTTCCAACCTTCGCGCCTGTGTTCGCCCTAGTGTAATTATTCACTTTCACATCGTTGGTCACCTTGAAAATACCTTTTTCCCAAGTAGTGCGAACATAGGTGGACATATCGAGAGGATCGAACTCAAACTCATACCCCCCATACGTACTATCAACGGCATAAGCAGTCGCGTTCGCCCAAAACTCACCATCATAAGTATTGATGGTGTTAGGAGCCATATTACCCGCATCGGTTCTGTTTTTACCATTGAGGGCCGTAGTAGCTACATACAATTTATCCATTGCGGCATTGTACTTGAGCCAATAGGGTTCATCAGTGGATGGCGTGTTTACCTTATAGCTTTCAGCACTGTTTTTGATGTGCAGTCCATTAGCATCGTTGATCCATACGGTACCATCACCTAACGGGTAAGATGTCGCAATCTGTGTACTCGAGGTAGCGACTTGAGTGGCCGTCTTACCTGTTTCATCAATCGTATAGTAGAAGTTCTTTCCAGCAAAATTGGCAATAAAGCCAAAGGGAGTCTTTTGAACCGATGCGGTAGCAGCATTGCTCACTAAGTTTGACAGAACAGGCGTTCCTGAAGAGAAATCATAGTTATACAATGCGTTAGAAGCCAAAACGAACAACGAAGTCTCATTGATTGGGTACATCTTGCAACCAGAAAAAGATCCTGCCTGCCTCTCATATTCACCTAATGGATCCTCACTACCGAGCGGGCCATAATAGCAATTGATATTGGTAAGAATTGCCATGGTGTTGCCCATCACCGCCACCGAATTGATATTGGTGTTGGGGAAATGGCGGGTCAAGTCCACGCTCTTCAAGATTCTCCTGGATGACTCATCAATGGTGACAAATCCATAGTTCAATGTCACATACGCAATTCCATGAGCAAATGTGACATCATTGATGGCCACTTTGGTATAACCCGATAAATTTCCGTCGATTGGATTATATACAGGGTTGCGGACACCGAATAACGCATCCCTAAAATTGCTTACTGTATTGACATTGCCATCCCCATCAATGACATCCAGATTACAATTTAGGTATGCCACAAAGAGCAGATTGTTCTCCCAATCATAATATAACTGGGAGATTTTGCTGTCTGACAATTTGTTTTGATAGTTTAGCCATATCGTTTGTTGGGTGGCCTTATCAAACTGGTAAAGCATTCCGGTATTCAGATAATACACCTTATCCCCCATGTCATAGACGTTCTGAATATTGGACGTCATGTAGGCACTATGTAACTTCCAGGTGGCAGCATTGGTAGCCACTGCCATCATCAAGAGTGCGAGATACAGTAAAACTCTTTTCATCATACTAAATCTATTACAAGATAATAAAGGCTAAAAAGAGACAGAGGTACTAACTGATTACCTAATGACCATGATGGTCGTCTGAGGCGTGCCCGTAGTTGACGGCTGACGTCCTTGAGCCGCATAGACATTGTAAACGCCGGTGGGGACACGATTGCCATCAGGACCACTGCAATCCCAATACGCGCCACCCATCACAGGACCCAGCTGAGCCACTACCTGTCCGTTGCGGTCAGTGATAGTCACAAAGCTGTCTTCCATCAGCTTGGCAATCTTCACCATGCCAGTGAAGTCAGGCTCTACAGGGTTGGGGAAGGCATAAGTCTCGTCGAAATTCAAAGAGGCGGTTTCGCCAGTGGCGACATACTCGGCAAGACCTATGTCAGTGAAGATATATACGCGGTCATGAATCGTATCGCACTCGACACTATAGACCACGTCACTGGGAATGTCGCTATTATCGGTCGTGAAGTGGTTATATACCTCTGAACCGTCGGGCGAAACATAATAAACACCATAGTTGGTGGCAATCCACTTCTTGTTGTCGCGGGTTACTCCTACGTCATACACGTCATAACCCTCGCAGAGTGTACCTGGGCCCTCATCAAACTTAGTGACGAAAGGACGTATCGCACGGGGATAATCATCAAACACATTCTCTGGATCGAATACGAATAGACCACCCATATAACCAGCCCAGATCATGCCGTCGTTATCCTCCTCCAGATGCAAAAGATAATTCCATTTGACCTGCTTACTGTTCTGATCGACAAAACAGCTAATGTTCACCAGCCTGTATTCATCGACTGTGGGGTCTTCATTGCCGTTGTCAAAGCAGCGAATATAGCCTTGCATATTCTTTGATGGATCAACGTAATCACAATCACAGAATATCTTCATGTTGTTCTTCTTAGAGATGAGGAATCGCGAACGCTGGAAGGAATTCACCTTCAACGATGTAAATGCCGAAGGCACAAACCAGCCAGTCGTCGTGTTGTTCCTCACAAACCTTGCCCTAGGCAAAACCGCCGTCCACGGACAAGATTCGTCGAAGGGATTCACAACCCACATGTTACCATTCTTGTCAAAGGCGGGATGAGCTTTGTAAGTACCAATCTTCGAGCCCGTGTTACTCTTGGTGTAGTTATTCACCTTCACATCGTTGGTTACCTTGAAAATACCACTTGACCAGCTGGCGCGAACATAGGTGAAGGGATCGAATGGATCAAACACAAATTCATATGCCGCGCCATTAGCCGAAAAAGCAGTGGCATTCTCCCATATCTCACCATTATAGGTATTGATGACATGGATAGCATAATTATTTGGCATTGCCCTGTTCTTTCCATTCAGTGCGGTTGATGCCACATACAATTTATCCATTGCCGCATTGTACTTAAGCCAATAGGGCTCGTCGGTAGTGAGTGCGTTCAACTTGTAGCTTTCGGCACTGTTCTTCATGTGCAATCCTGTAGCATCATTGATCCAAACAGTTCCATCGCCCAACGGATAAGATGTGGCAAACTGTGTACTTGAAGTAGCGACTTGGGTGGCCACCTTGCCAGTTTCATCGATTGTGTAGTAGAAGTTTTTGCCAGCGAAATTGGCGATAAAGCCTGTGGGAGCCTTCTGAACTGAAGTGGGAGCGGAGCTCACCAAGCCTGACAGAACAGGCGCTCCATTGGTGAAATCATAGTTATACAATGCGGTAGAGCTTAGCACAAACAAAGAAGTCTCATTGATCGGGAACATCCTGGCACCAGTAAAAGATCCTGACTTCCTAGCATATTCACCAAAAGGATCCTCACTACCCACCGGTCCATAGTAGCAGTTGATGTTGGTGAGAATTGCCATGGTGTTGCCAATCACCGCCACCGAATTAATGTTGGTATTGGGATAACGAATGCTCAAGTCCATATTGCTCGTGATTCGCTTGGTAGCCTCATCAAGGGTAAGATAACCATAGTTCACGGTCACATAGGCAATGCCATGGGCGAACGTGATATCATTGATGGCATTCTTGGAATAACCTGCTAAATTGCCATCTTCACTATTATATACAGGGTTACGGACGCAAAATAGCGCATCCTTGATATTGCTCACGTTATAGACATTACCATCGGCATCGATGATGTCCAGATTGCAATCAAGATATGCTACAAAGAGCAGATTATTTTCCCAATCATAATATAACTGGGAAATCAGATTACTTGATAACTTATTCTGACAATTTAACCAGACGGTCTTATTGGTATCCTTGTCAAACTGATAGAGTTCTCCGCAGTTCAAATAATAAACCTTGTCACCCAGGTCATAGACATTCTGAATCTTGGATGTCATGTAGGCGTTATGCATCTTCCATGTGCCTGCATTGGTGGTGACAACTACCATCACCATAAGTGTTAGATACAGTAAAACTCTTTTCATCATACTAAATCGCTTGTTTAAAAGTTAATAAAGGCCATGAAGAGACAGATGTCCTCACTTGTTGAATGGTACTACATTCCGTGATTCTATTAACTACAGCCATTTATCTATGCATAGCATCATGCTGCAGCTAAAACGATACTATCCTTTCAATTATTATAACGTAAACACCTGCCGCTAAATTGTGTGCTGTATTCATATAATCATGGCGTCCGCAAAAAGCTCTTTAGCCTTTTTAGCGGACGCCAATGATGATTAATCTATATAACAATATTATCTGATGACCATGATGGTCGTCTGAGGCGTGCCCGTCAGTGACGGCTGGCGGCCTTGAGCCGCATAGACGTTGTAAACGCCTGTGGGGACACGATTGCCGTCAGGGCCACTGCAGTCCCACAAGGCACTGCCCATCACTGGACCGAGCTGAGCCACCACTTGGCCGTTGCGGTCGGTGATGGTCACATAGCTGTTCGTCATCAGCTTGTCAATCTTCACCATGCCCGTGAAATCGGGTTCAACGGGGTTGGGAAACGCGTAGGTGCCATCGAAGTTCACTGCGGCGGCATCGCCATTGGCGACATACTCGGCAAAACCATTGTCGGTAAAGATATAAACGCGGTTGTGAACGGTGTCACACTCGATGCTATAGACCAGATTGCTGGGAATGTCGCTGTTATCGATCGTGAAGTGATTATACACCTCTGTGCCGTCAGGCGAGACATAGTAAACGCCATTGTTGGTGGCGATCCACTTCTTGTTGTCGCGGGTCACACCCACATCATAAACGAAAAAGCCATCGCAAAGATATCCCTTGCCCTCGTCAAAGTTGGTCACAAAGGGGCGCGTTGCCCTAGGATTATCATCGAAAACGACATCTGGGTCAAAAACGAACAAACCACCCATATAGCCGACCCAAATCATGCCGTCGTTATCCTCTTCCATGTGGAAGAGATAAGACCACTCGATGAGTTGGTTATTCTGATTGACGAAATTAGAGATATTGGCAATCCTGTAGTTTCCAGCCATGACGTCATCACTTCCGTTGTCCCAGCACAAGATGTGGCCAACCCATGTATCATTGGCGTTATCACCATCGCAATAAATCTTGTAGTTGTTTTTCTTGGAAATGATAAAACGTGAAGCTTGAAAGTATAATGTATATAATGATGTTAATCCTGGGGGTTGCACCCAATTGGTCTTGGCGGGAGTCAGATTAAATTTATCCCTAGGAAGCACCGATACAGGGCAATTGTCATAACCAAAGGAATTAACTACCCACAAGTTGCCGTTCTTGTCAAAGGCAGGGTGAGCTTTATATGTACCCACAAGAGAATTATTACTATTATAAGTCGCAACCAACACATTATTCTTGACCTTATGGATTCCTTTATCCCAACTTGCACGCACATAGGTCGTGGAGTCAAAAGGCGCAAACACAAACTCATAGCCTGCTCCAGTTGCTGAATAGGCCGTAGCGTTCTGCCAGTTGGTGCCATCGTAGATGTTGATCACATGAGGTGCCATATTAGATGGCAGGGTCCTGTTTTTCTGATTGAGTGCAGAGGTTCCCACATATAGTTTATCCATAGTGGCATTGTACTTGAGCCAGTAAGGTTCGTCGGTCGTGAGGGCGTTCACCTTATAGTTGGTCGCACTGTTCTTCATGTGCAGGCCGTTGCCGTCATTGATCCACACAGTGCCATCACCATTGGGGTCAGAAGTGGCAAAGCCGATAGACGAAGAAGCCTTGGTGGCCGTCTTGCCCGTGGGATCGATGGTGTAATAAAAATTCTGGCCAGCAAAGTTAGCGATAAAACCTGTCGTTGTCTTTTGTACTGAAGTGGATTTCGCAGCGACCAGACTCGTCAATACCGGCGCCGTGCCCGAGAAGTCATAGTTATATAGTGCAGTAGATCCCAAGACAAAGACCGATGACGCATTGATCGGGTACATCTTTGAACCCGAGAACGCACCAGCGCTCTTGGAATACTCCCGCAAGGGGTTGGTACTGCCCATGGGGCCATAATAGCAAGTGTCATTGGCAAGGATAACCATCCGATTACCCATCACAGCCACCGAATTGATGTTGATGCCATTACCGAAATCGACGTTTCCGACAACCTTTTTGGTAGCCTCATCAATGGTGGCATAGCCATAACCAACTGCCACGTAGGCCAGACCATTGGCAAACGTGATGTCATTGATGGTCTTGCCCGTGAAGGATTTCAGTTCGCCGGCCTCAATCTTTTGGTTGCGCACATTCATCACCAAATTCTTGATGTTGCTCACGTTATAGACCTTGCCATCACTATCAATGATATCAATGTTGGTGTCCAGATAAGCCACAAAGAGCAAACCGCTCTCCCAATCATAATAAATCTGAGAGACAAGGCCGCCCGTCAGCATATTCTGTTGATTGAGGGCTGCAGTCGTCGAAGCGACCTTATCAAACATGAACAGTTTGTTACAGTTCACATAGTAGATCTTATCACCCGTGTCAAACACATTATTGATTTTGGTTGACATGTAATAGTTATGGGTAATCCACGTGCCGGCACTGGCAGTCGCCACAGCCATCACCAGCAGCATCAGGGACAGAAGTTGTTTTTTTAACATAACAATTATGCTCGTTTAGTTTATATCTTTATTTATCACATCACTTGATTACAAGAATTGTCAACTGAGGTTTGCCCGTCGTTAGCGGTTGTGCGCCTTGTGCCACATAGATGTTGTACACGCCCGTGGGCACCCTATCACCATCGACATCACAGCAGTCCCACAGCGTGCTACCTGTCACAGGCCCCATCTGTGCCACTACCTGACCTGTACGGTCGGTGATGGTCACAAAGGTATTCTCCATCAGCTTGGCAATTTTCACCATACCTGTGAAATCTGGCTCGACAGGATTGGGATAAGCATAGGCCTCGTCAAAGCTAAACGCCGTGACATCGCCTTCGGCGACATATTCCACAAAGCCTTTATCGGTGAAAGCATACACTCGGTTGTTTACCGTGTCGCACTCAACACTATAGACAAGATCGCTGGGGAGGCCACTATTCTGGAGGGTGAAGTGGTCATAGACCTCGGTGCCGTCGGGCGAGACATGGAAGATGCCATTATTGGTGGCAATCCACTTCTCGTTTTCACGGGTCACACCGATGTCATAGACAGTATAGCCATCACAGAGATGTCCCTTGCCTTCCTTAGACTTGGTGACGTATGGGCGCGTTGCATGGGGGTAATCATCAAATACCACATCGGGGTCAAACACAAACAAGCCCGAAGTAGAACCCACCCAAATCATGCCGTCGTTGTCCTCCTCGGCGTGCATGATGTAAGTCCAGTCGATCTGATTATTGAACTGGTCAAGGAAGTTAACGATGGTCACCACCCTATAATTGTCAACGGTGGGGTCGTCACTATCGTTGTCCCAACAGATGAAATGTCCCACTTGTGTAGTAGACTGGTAATCGCAGTCATTGTAAATCTTCACATTGTTCTTCTTGGAGATAATGAAGCGGGAACGCTGCATAACGCCGGTATTCAACATCAGCAGTCCGGAGGGCTGGAACCAGTCCGTCTTGACTGACGTCTTGAGGTATTTATCCCTTGGCAAGACTGCCACAGGGCAAGAGGAATTGCCATAGGAACTGACTACCCACATGTTACCATTCTTATCAAAGGCGGGGTGGGCTTTATACATACCCACCAGAGAGTTGCTCGAGTTATATGTTCTCTTAAGCTGGCCATTGGTTACCTTGTGGACACCTGAATTCCAACTTGCGCGCACATAGGTGTAAGGGTCAAAGGGATCAAACACAAACTCATAGGCAGCACCTGTCGACGAATAGGGAGTGGCATAGACCCATTGTTCTCCGTCATAGGTATTGACGACATGAGGGGCCAAGTTTTCGGGACGCGTTCTATTCTTACCATTGAGCGCCGATGTGGCGGCATACAACTTATCCATCGCGGCATTGTACTTGAGCCAATAGGGCTCGTCGGTCGTAAGGGCGTTGGGCTTATAAACCACTGTACTGCCGCTCAGATGCAGACCCGTATAATCATTGATCCACACTTGTCCATTGCCCATCGGGTCAGATGTGGCAAATCCAGCTGATGTGGACGCCTGAGTAGCTACCTTTCCAGTTTCATCAATCGTATAATAATAGTTCTGTCCCGAGAAATTGGCAATATAGCCAATCTTGGACTTCTGGACCGACGTCGCCGGGGCACTCACTAATCTGGAAAGGGAAAGTGATCCACTGGATAAATCACAGTTATATAATGAACCTGATCCTAGCAGGAAAAATGAAGTCTCATTGATCGGATAAAGCTTTGACTTGGAAAATGTGCCCCGATTTTTGGAATATTCCGATAGCGGGCGGCTACTGCCCACAGGACCATAATAGCAGTACACGTCGGTGAGAATCACCATGGTATTACCAATCACTGCGACCGAATTGATATTGATGGATGTCGATTGGAGGCTCAGGTTGACGTTATCCACAACCCTCTTGGTGGACTCATCTATTGTGAGGTAACCATAATCCACGGCCACATAGGCGATACCATTAGCAAAGGTGATATCATTGATGGTTCCACCCGTGAAACCCTTCAACACGTTATTCTCAAGCGTGTAATTGCGGACATTGAAAATTGCATCCTTCAGGTTGCTCACGTTATATACCCTGCCATCGGCATCAATGATGTCAATGTTGGTATCATAGTAGGCGACAAAGATCAACTTATTCTCCCAGTCATAATAGGCCTGGGTGATGTTTTCGTCAGACAACTTGTTCTTGCTGTTCCATAATACCGTTTGAGAAGTAGCCTTATCAAACTGATAAAGGAAGCCGCTGTTCACATAGTATACTTTGTCGCCCATGTCATACACATTCTGGATCTTGGACGACAAATAATAACCATGAAGCTTCCATGAGCCAGCATTGATGCTGACTACGGTCATGATCAGGAACACTATGAAGAATATATATCTTTTTAACATAACTAAGATGTTTAATTCATTATTTGAAGCCGTCTCTATATCTATAATTAACGTGAACACCTAACGTTAAATTGTGTATTCCACACATTATTTAAATATAAGGCACTCAGATATTGAGCTTTGCTACGACGGGCTTTGATGATGAAGTGTCAAGGGTGAACCTCGCCCAAGTACTCATCACTTGGCTCTCATAGCGGATGTGGTATCTGATCCCCTGGCGCAACCATTTCACCGTTGCTTCGCCCGTAACGGGAGCACTATTGTCACCACGTCGCTTAATGCCTTTTTTCTCAACTATGTCACAATGTTCGTCACGGATATTGAACACCAGATTGATGGTTTCCTCGGGATTCAGCATCAAGCCGGTGCGGCGAATGCGGACACGGCCGTCACTTGTGGTCTCGAAGCACACCATATCGTCAGCCTCGCCTTCAGCCTCGGCAGTCTCGAGCTGGATGATATATGTGCTGGGATGCCGCTTCTCGGTGCGTCCCATGAGCAGGGCAATCAATGCCATTGCCACCACAAAAGCGATCGTGTAGAATTCAACCGAATTGATATCCATGACGCGCTAAAAAGCCTTTTTTTTAGTGCAAGAGGGCACACCATAAAGGCACACCCTCTCCACTTATTCATTGATCACGATTGTAATCTATTATCACCTGATGACCATGATGGTCGTCTGAGGCGTGCCAGTGGTCGACGGTTGACGGCCTTGGGCCGCATAGACGTTGTAAACGCCAGTGGGCAAACGGTTGCCGTCAGGACCACTGCAATCCCACAATGCGCTACCTGTCACGGGACCCAGCTGAGCCACCATCTGTCCGTTGCGGTCGGTAATGGTCACATAGCTGTGCTCCATCAGCTTGGTAATCTTCACCATGCCCGTGAAGTCAGGCTCAACGGGGTTGGGGAAGGCATAGGTTTCGTCAAAATTCAAAGTGGCAGCATCGC
This sequence comes from uncultured Prevotellaceae bacterium, assembly GCA_947306175.1. GTDB lineage: Bacteria > Bacteroidota > Bacteroidia > Bacteroidales > Muribaculaceae > Sodaliphilus. Next base: position 43,624 of record CAMZFV010000005.1, on the reverse strand, counting down.
CAGTAGCGACATACTCAGCAAGACCTATGTCGGTGTAGATATAGACACGGTCGTGAATCGTGTCACACTCAATGCTATAGACCAGGTCGCTGGGAATGTCACTGTTTTCGGTCGTGAAGTGGTTATATACCTCTGAACCGTCGGGCGAAACATAGTAAACACCATTGTTGGTGGCAATCCACTTCTTGTTGTCGCGGGTCACTCCCACGTCATACACGTCATAACCCTCGCAAAGAGTTCCTTGACCCTCATCAAACTTGGTCACGAAGGGACGAATCGCACGGGGATAATCATCAAACACACTCTCAGGATCAAATACGAACAGACCTCCCATATAACCGGTCCAGATCATGCCATCGTTGTCCTCCTCCATGTGCAAGAGATAAGACCACTTGACCTGTTTACTGTCTTGATCAACAAAACTGCTGATGTTCACTAGCCTGTATTCATCAACCGAGGGGTCTTCATTACCGTTGTCAAAGCAACGGATGTAGCCCATCATATTCTGTGAGGGAGAAACGAAATCACAATCACAGAATATCTTCATGTTGTTCTTCTTGGAGACGAGGAAGCGTGAACGTTGGAAGGAATTCACCTTCAACGAATTAAAGGTCGAAGGCACAAACCAGCCAGTAGTTGAATTGTTCTGAAGGAACTTCGTTCTTGGCAGGACCGCAGCCCATGGGCATGAAGTACCATAGGGGCTAACCACCCACATGTTACCGTAAATGTCAAAGGCTGGATGAGCTTTATAAGTTCCAATCTTCGAACCCGTGTTACTCTTAGTGTAATTGTTCACCTTCACATCGTTGGTCACCTTGAAAATACCGCTTGCCCAAGTGGCGCGAACATAAGTGAACGGATCGAATGGATCGAACACAAATTCATAACCCGAACCAGAAGCGGTGAAAGCAGAGGCGTCCTCCCATTGCTCACCATCAAAAGTATTGATTATATTGGAAGGAGTAGCAGCAGTGTTGTTTTTACCATTACGGGCCGATACCGATGCATACAATTTATCCATTGCGGCATTGTACTTGAGCCAATAGGGTTCATCGGTGGAGAGCGCGTTCATCTTGTAACTGTCGGCACTGTTCTTCATGTGCAGTCCTGTAACATCATTGATCCATACGGTACCATCGCCCAACGGGTAAGATGTGGCAAACTGTGTACTCGAAGTAGCGACTTGGGTGGCCACCTTACCAGTTTCATCGATTGTGTAGTAGAAGTTTTTGCCAGCGAAATTGGCGATGAAGCCTGTGGGAGCCTTCTGAACTGAAGTGGGAGCGGAGCTCACCAAGCTTGACAGAATAGGCGCTCCATCGGTGAAATCATAGTTATACAATGCGGTAGAACCAAGCACAAACACCGATGTCTCATTGATCGGGAACATCCTGGCACCAGTAAAAGATCCTGACTTCCTAGCATATTCACCAAAAGGATCCTCACTACCCACCGGCCCGTAGTAGCAGTTGATGTTGGTAAGAATTGCCATGGTGTTGCCAATCACTGCCACCGAATTGATATTGGTGTTGGGATAACGAATACTCAAGTCCATGTTGCTCGTGATTCGCTTGGTAGCCTCATCAATGGTGAGAAAACCGTAGTTCACGGCCACATATGCGATACCATTAGTGAATGTGATATCATTAATGGCATCATTGGCATAGTTTTCCAACACACCCTCATTAAGCGTGTAGTTACGGACATTGAAAATCGCATCCTTGAGGTTGCTCACGTTATAGACATTACCGTCAGCATCGATGATGTCAAGATTGGTATCCAGATAAGCCACAAAGAGCAGATTGTTCTCCCAGTCATAATACACGCGAGAAATCTGATTGCTCGACAACTTGTTCTGACGATTCAACCAGACCGTCTTAGTGGTCTCTTTGTCAAACTGGTAGAGTGCACCGCAGTTCACATAGTAAATCTTATCACCAGCGTCATAGACATTCTGGATTTTTGATGACATGTAAGCGTTGTGCATCTTCCAAGTGCCTGCGTTGACGCTTGTCACGGCCACCACAAGGAGCAGTAGGAACACAAATAATTTTTTCAACATATCAATAAAGTTTTATTTAGTATTCATTGTTACTTAACATATTGAAAATCAGTAAGATTTGTGCGTGATTGACACAAAACCCACTGTATCAAAAGGCAAAGTTATAAAAATATTGCGAGAAACCAGACCTTTTTCCCTCAATGAAACCCAAAAACTTTCTTAAAAATTGCAAACATCTGGGCAAGGAAAGCTTGCCTTGAAGCCCCTTGCCCAGATGGGTAATTGTTCAATCCTCTAAGAAAAATAGATGCTACTCTTTACAGGCCGCAGCAGCTGCCTCGACCCACTTCTTGACCTCGTCAACGACAGGCACCTTGTAACCCAACTTATATTTCTTATTGATGTCGAGCAGATCCTGGAAGAGCTTGCCGGGTTTCTCCAATGTTCCGAGGGCAGCAACGGTAAGGAAGCCCGCCTTCTGGATGGGAGCTACCCATTCCTCGGGGATGCCCAATGCTGTGAAGGCCTCGACCTTGTCACGGGCAGGCACCTTCTCGGGACGCATTTGGGGGAACAGGAGCACGTCCTGGATGTAACTGTTGCCAGTCATGAGCATCACCAGGCGGTCGATGCCGATGCCGATACCGCTCGTGGGTGGCATACCGTATTGCAGGGCACGCAGGAAGTCCTGGTCGATGACCATCGCCTCGTCGTCACCCTTGTCGGCTAGGCGCATCTGCTCCTTGAAGCGCTCCTCTTGATCGATGGGATCGTTCAACTCGCTATATGCGTTAGCCAGCTCTTTGCCATTGACCATCAGCTCGAAACGCTCGGTCAAGCCAGGCTTGCTGCGATGCATCTTGGTCAATGGAGACATCTCAACAGGGTAATCTATAATAAACGTGGGCTGTATGAACGTGCCCTCGCAGAACTCGCCGAAGATTTCGTCGATAAGCTTGCCCTTGCCCATGGTGTCGTCAATCTCAAGATTGAGTTGCTTGCACACCTCGCGAATCTCCTCCTCAGTCTTGCCTTCCAAATCATGGCCAGTCTTCTCCTTGATGGCGTCAAGGATGGGGAGACGGTGATAAGGCGCCTTGAAGCTGATGACCTGTCCGTCGATTTCAGTCTCGGGCTTGCCATTGACAGCGATACATATCGTTTCCAGCAGGTGCTCGGTGAACGACATCATCCAGTTATAGTCCTTGTACTGAACGTAAAGCTCCATGCAGGTGAACTCAGGGTTGTGGTTGCGGTCCATTCCCTCGTTGCGGAAGTTCTTGCCGATCTCATACACGCCTTCAAAACCGCCCACAATCAAGCGCTTGAGGTAAAGCTCGGTGGCGATGCGCATGTACATGGGGATGTTCAGCGCATTGAAGTGAGTGATGAACGGACGGGCTGTAGCACCACCAGCAATGGCCTGCAAGGTTGGGGTCTCAACCTCGGTGTAACCGGCATCGTCCAGCACTTGACGCATGGTTTTCACGACCAGTGCGCGCTTCAAGAAAGTATCCTTCACGCCCGCGTTGACTACCAAGTCAACGTAGCGCTGACGGTAGCGCAGTTCGGGATCCTCAAACGCGTCATAGGTCACGCCGTCCTTCACCTTCACCACGGGCAGCGGCTTGAGTGACTTGCTCAACAGTTTAATTGACTGGGCATGAACGCTGATCTCGCCCGTCTGGGTGCGGAACACGTAACCCTGTACGCCCACAAAGTCACCCATGTCGAGCAATTTCTTGAACACAGTATTGTACATTTCCTTGTCCTCGCCCGGGCAAAGGTCATCACGGCTCACATAGACCTGCACGCGGCCCTTGGAGTCCTGCAATTCAAAGAAGGATGCCTTGCCCATAATGCGGCGGTTCATCATGCGACCGGCGATGCTCACCTGACGCGGTTCTGCATCGTCGCTGAAGTTGGCAATGATGTCGTCACTGTAGGCATTCACCACAAACTCGTCGGCGGGATAGGGGTTGATGCCCATTGCCTTGAGTTGCTCCAGACTGTTGCGGCGGATAATTTCTTGTTCACTTAATTCCAGTACATTCATGTTATATCTTCGTTTTTGTTGTTGATTTCGGTTCAAAGGTGCAAAATTACGAAAAAGTTTTTAGACTTTAAGCCTTTACCCATATACTTTAGTCCTTTTGACCGATTGTTTGGTGATAGAGCAGGAGTCCTTTGGGCGTCAACAGATACTTCTGTCGAGGATGACGGGGCTTGTCGGGATACATCATCTTAACGTAACCTTCGGCCATTGCGGGAGAAAGATGGTACTCCATAAAATTCTTGCGATCCTTCAACCCAATAGCCGCCATCATTTCTTTAATAGAATAATAGCCAACACCTATCACTCTTATCAAATTCAATATTAACGGATTGTTGGGCAATGAAAATCCTGATTCCATACTTGTGGGGGTACTTGTGGGGGTACTTGTGGGGGGCACATTCCACTCCTCGGGCGGATTGATCAGCATAAAACGGTTTTTCAATTCGTTATTCTCGCCCAACAACAAATTACGGAAAAACATCTCAAGAAAAGATGGATTTCTACTTATCTTCAGTTTGTAGTTACTGTAATTTGCCCTTACCAAGGCATTACGGAAATACCAAGAGTGGCGGGCAAATAAATCATTATCCACGTCAAAGCCCAATGTGCGGAGATACTTAATGATAAAGACTGCAGTTGTCCTTGTATTGCCCTCACCAAATGGATGAATCTGCCATAGACCAGCAACGAAATGACTAATGTGACGAATAAAGTCATCCTTAGACAATTGAGTGTAATCAAATTCTTTTTCTTGACTTAAATCATAGTCTATAGCTCGACGCAAATCTTCCCAATTCAAATAATTCACAGTGTCGCCCCTTAACACCCATTCCTTTTTGGTGATATCATAAGTGCGCAATTGACCAGCATGTTTAAACACACCTTCAAAAATACGACGATGCAAAGAAACAAAGCCATGAGAATTAAAAGCCATTGTGGACTGAGACAATACCTTTGCGATATTTGCTGATACCCGGTCTGCTTCTTCCATGTCATCGTCAACAGCAAGACTCACATGTTTCTTCTCATAGTAAGTCTTGACAATCTGTTGCGCCTCGTCGATGGTGATTTCGCCCTCAATGTTGCGGCGAGCGGTCCCCTTCAGGTAGTCTGATGTCTCCAAGCCATCTACCGCCTGAAGGCCTATGGCAGTACGCCATATATAAGCCCTCTCACGCTTGTCTGGTTCTCCTTGACGGATATACTCCTCAAAGTCAATATTTACCTTCTTGTCAGTCATTTGGGCATGGGCGTTTTCTTGTAGGGCTTGCCGAGGAGGAAGGGGAAGTAGCGCTCGATGATCACAGCCAGCGGGTAAATGATCACAAAGACAACGAGCGCAATGAACAACTTCAGCACAATGTTACCGTCAAAGATTTCGGGACTAGCAAACTTGGCTACAATCATCTTGATGATGCCGATGAGGTAGTTCTGCAGCGCAAGGTAGGTGATGCCAGTGATGGCGACAGTCTGGACAATACGATTGGAGCCAAAACGCCTTTCGAGCCACTTGCTGCAAGCACAATAGCAAGGCAGGAGCAGGATGAATGCCGCGGGTGAGAGAATATAGGAGAGATCTTTACGGATAGTTACGGGTGCGAAAACAAGGAATGAAAGGCCACAGACGGCAAGTATCAGCCAGAGGACTGAGCGGGCTGGTGTAGTAAAAGTGAAAAAGTCGGCTATTGTCCTTTTGGTTAAAATCTGACGCTTCTCATCCAGCAATGCGGCGCGGCAGCAATTGCCGAAGGCATAGATGGGCAGGTACAGGAAGGCCTTGTCAAGGTTCCAGCAACGGAACCAGGGCAGGTATGGCAGGATGAGCAGGGACAGATTGAGCAGCAAGGCGACGACAAAGGGCCACCATCCCTTCATGTATTTCCTGAGCGGGTAATAGATGACCTGAATGGTGAAAAGGGCGACGATGAACCAGAAGGTCCCGAGAATCACATCGGGCATACCCAAGACGAACTGCTTCAAAGGAGTAAGGATACTTATCGCCATCTCCTCGGGGCCCGCCATACGTCGGCCAACGATGAGCCACAGCGCATAGAAGATAATGAAAAAGGTGGTGTACGGCACCAAAATCTGCCGTGCGCGGTGGCCTAAGAAAGAGAAGAAACTCTTGTATTTATCAATATTGAAGACATAACCGGCTGCGAAGAAGAAGACTGGTGCCCCTATATAGAACAAGGCCACCTCGCGTGCTGGGTCAAAGCGAGGAGGCGTGTGATAGACAATCACGATAAACATCGAGATGCACTTGATATAGTCGAGCCAGGCCTGTCGTTTCATGATAAGGCTTTAGGTTTTAGGCTTTAGGTTTTAGGTATTAAGAGGCGGATGCCACCTAATGCCTAAAGCCTAAAGCCTTATTGCAAATCAGTCGATGATGTCGAAGCCAGTGTAGGGGCGGAGGGCAGCGGGGATGCGGATGCCCTCAGGCGTCTGGTTATTCTCCAGCAGTGCGGCCACGATGCGGGGAAGAGCCAGTGCCGAACCGTTGAGGGTGTGGCACAGATGTGTCTTCTTGTCGTCACCACGGTAGCGGCACTTGAGGCGGTTGGCCTGATAGGTCTCAAAGTTGGAGACACTGCTCACTTCGAGCCAGCGTTGCTGGGCAGCCGACCACACCTCAAAGTCGAAGGTGATGGCACTTGTAAAACTCATGTCGCCACCGCACAGGCGCAGGATATGCCAAGGCAGTTCGAGTTTCTCAAGCAGTCCCTGGACGTGATCCTTCATCTCCTCAAGAGCAGCATAAGAATCCTCGGGCTTCTCGATGCGCACGATCTCAACCTTGTCAAACTGGTGCAGGCGGTTCAGACCACGCACATCCTTACCATAAGAACCTGCTTCGCGGCGGAAACATGCCGAGAAAGCGCAGTTCTTCTTGGGCAGTTCCTCCTGCGGAATGATGACGTCACGGTACATGTTGGTCACAGGCACCTCGGCAGTGGGGATAAGGTAGAAGTTATCCACCTGACAATGGTACATCTGACCCTCCTTGTCGGGCAATTGTCCAGTTCCCAGACCAGAAGCCTCATTGACCACGAAGGGCGGCTCAATCTCCACATAGCCAGCCTTGCCAGCTTCGTCAAGGAAGAACTGGATGAGGGCACGTTGCAGACGTGCGCCTTTTCCCACATAGACGGGGAAACCTGCACCCGTAATCTTCACACCCAAGTCAAAGTCGATAAGGTTATACTTCTTGGCCAGATCCCAGTGGGGCAAAGCGTCCTCGGGGAGATCAGGCATCTTTCCACCCGTTTTCTCGACCACGTTATCCTCGGCAGTCTTACCCTCGGGCACACCACTATAGGGCACATTGGGCACGCTCAGCAGGATTTCAGTGATTTCGTCCTGAGCAGCAGTGAGGTTGTCGTCAATCTCTTTGTTGGCGGTCTTGAGACCAGCCACCTCAGCCTTAACGTTCTCGGCCTCCTCACGATTGCCCTGTTTCATGAGGGCACCAATCTGGGCGGCCATTTTATTGAGCACAGCGGCGTTGTCGTCGCGTTGTTTCTGCAGTGCACGGCGCTGCTTATCCAGTTCCACGATACGCATGATGGGCTCGCGGGCGTCAAACTGCTTGACGGCAAGACGGCGAATCACTTCCTCGGGATCCTGGTTAATCAATTGTAATGTCAGCATTATTCTGTTTAGAGTTTAAAGTTTAGAGTTTAAAGAAGCCATCAGTAACCAATAACTATCCTAAGAGTTCTTTCACCTTGGCGCTGATGGCGCGGCCCTCGGCACGTCCGGCGAGCTGCTTGGTGGCGATGCCCATCACCTTGCCCATGTCCTTCATGCTGGTGGCACCTGTCTGCTCAATGATGAACTTGACGTGGGCCGTAAGTTCCTCGTCATTCATCTGCTTGGGCAGGAATTCCTCGATGACGGCAGCTTGCAACAGTTCCACGTCGGCCAGGTCCTGACGGTTCTGGTCGATGTAGATTTGGGTGCTTTCCTTGCGTTGCTTGGCCATTTTTACAAGCACCTTCAAGGCATTCTCATCGCTCACTTCACCATTGTTGCCTGGGGCGGTCTTGATGAGCAGGAACTCGGCCTTGATGCCCCTGAGGGCCTCAAGGCGTCCCTTGTCATGAGCCTTCATCGCTTCCTTGATGCCGGCATTGACTTGATCAAAGATATTCATATCGTCTTTCTACTTATTCCTTGTGTTGATTAATCTTCACCAAAGTTGATGGTCTGAGAGTCACCGGAAACGTTACCGCGCTTGGGCACCTTAGGCATCTCGACAGGCCTCTCCTGGCTAACGACCTGCTGGCGCTCCTTGATTTGGTTACGGAAATCAGGTTTGCGCTTATAGGTAGGCGTCTTCTCAATCATATCGATGACATCGTCATCATCCATCTCATCAGGTTTGAGCACGATATAACGGCGTGCGTTCTGAGCCAGCTCCTGCTTGACGATGGCTTCCTCGCCATACTCCTTCTTCAAGCGGTCGGCATCAGAGATGTTGCTGTTGACTGCTACATAACTGCGAGGAGTCTGCACCGTGGGAACGGGAGCCTCCTTGTCGAGTGACACATTGAAGCCAGCGGCAAGCACGGTAATCTTGATCTGACCTTCCTCAAGTGTACGGTCGTGTGCAGTACCCCAGATCACGTCAACTTCCTGGTCAAAGTTGGCCATAAAGTCCTGGATCTCGGTGGTCTCACCCATGCGCAACGGCGTACTGCTGTCAGGATTGAAATAGACATTCATCAAGATCTTGCGCGAGCCAAAGACGTCACGGTTCTTGAGCAGCGGTGACTCCAGGGCATCTTCAATGGCCTTGGACACACGATGCTCACCCGAACCGTAACCCGAGCTGATGATGGCGGCACCACCATTGCGCAAGGTGGTATTCACATCATTGAAGTCGAGGTTGATGACACCCTTGACAGTAATCAGGTCACTGATACTGCGTGCAGCAGTGGTCAGCGTATCATCAGCCTTACCGAAGGCGTTAGTGAAGTCGAGGTCGCTGTAAATCTCGGTCAAGCGCTGGTTGTTGATGATGAGCAGGGCATCGACATACTTGCCCATCTCATCGGCACCTGCAAGCGCCTTGAGAATCTTCTTGGGACCCTCGAACAGGAAGGGGATGGTCACGATACCAATGGTGAGGACACCCTTCTCGTGAGCGATGCGAGCCACCACGGGCGCGGCACCCGTACCGGTGCCACCACCCATACCAGCGGTAATGAATACCATCTTGGTGTCATCGTCAAAGAGTTGAGCAATCTCAGCCTCACTCTCCTCGGCAGCACGCTTAGCGGTCTCGGGAATATTACCAGCTCCAAGGCCGTGGGTCGTGTTGGGACCCAGGAGTACGCGGTTGGGCACCGGTGACTCGTTGAGCTGCTGGCGATCGGTGTTGAGCACAACAAACGATACGCCCTCGATATTCTGCATGTACATGTGGTTGATGGCATTGTTACCACCGCCACCGACGCCCATCACCTTGATGATGGTGCGCATTTTCTCGTTATCCTGGAAGCCAGAACCCTGGTCCAAAGTCTTATAGATGTCACTGTCATGAGCGCTAGCACCCCCATGCTTCCCATCAAATTTTATATTTCTCTCGTCCATATTGTGTTTGTTTTTTGTTTTAATCATTGGGTGAATGAGTTCTTAACGCTCGTTGTTACTGATCTTCATCAGTTTCATCGTCTTCCGACATCAGGCTCTTGAGTTTGTCCGCCCATTTGCCTCCCCAATTCCACTGTTTTTTGGGTTTATCCTTCTCCTTGGGCTTGTCGGTCTTCGGCCTAGCGGGCTCATTCTGACGGGGTAAAGTTCCCTCAAATGTGGGACCGTTCTCATATTTGTTGAGCTCTACACAGGTCTCACCAGCGGGAATTAGGTCGGCAGCCTTAGCCAGCAATGAGAACACCTCGATGTATTCCATACGGTTGATCTCGCTGTTGAGGATGTTGAGCGTGGGAGGATTCTGTCCCATGCGCACCTTAATCTTGATGGTCTCCTCCAACTTCTGCTGCAAGCCTCCTAAGTGGGCACTGCCACCAATGAGGATTATACTCTGGATACCATCAGCCGTTACACCAGCGTCAGCCAACTGCTGGTTGATATTGGCAATAATTTCACCCGTGCGGGCAGCGATATAGTTGGAGGCATCGCGGGCATTTACTTTATCGATACGCACATCGCTCACATTGCTGGGATCAAGCGGGTTGTTGATGTTCTTCTTGATGTTCTCGGCAGTTTCCTCCAGCACTTTCAGTCCCGTCATCACGTCAAGGGTGAGATTGCGGCCACCCAGGGGCAGAGTGTTGAGGAAAATGAGCGAGCCATTCTTGTATATAGACACGGTCGTGGTCTCGGCGCCCATATCCACTAGCATGCAACCCAATTCGCGGTCACTGTCGCTCAGAATCTGCTCAGCCACAGCCAGCGGGGTAACGATGTAATCCTTGACAGGAATACCGAAGGTCATCAATCGGTTCAAGTTGAGTTTCAGGGCCGGCTTGGCGACAACGAGATTTACCTTGATTTTAATGGATGAGCCAAACTGTCCTACGGGGTTGGTTGTTTCCACCTTGTCAACATAGTAGGCACGCGGCACAATGTCAACGGTGTCGTGGTTACGGATAGGGGTACTGGTGGCCTCGTGGATAATGCGGTCGATGAGTTCACGGGTGATAGGCTCGGTGGAGCCGACGCTGCGGTTTACCTCACTGACGATACTGTGGAGCGAGCGTCCACTGACACCAAGATATACCTGAGTGACACGACCATCAACCATACTTTCCAGATTTTTGAGGATGCGGTTGATGCCGCTCTTGATGTTCTCGACATTCTGCACGATGCCATATCTCACACTGTTGAGATGTTTCTCTTCTTGCAAGTATTTTACATTCAAGAATCCAGATGAAGTCTTTTCGGCGATAGCTCCAACAATCTTGGAGCTTCCGATTTCAAGTGCTACAATGTATTGGTTCTTTTCCATAAAAATGATTGATATATTTTGATTTTATTGTTTTTATGAATTGTTGTTAGTTACTCTTCTTGTTGTCAGGCTTGGCCTCCTTTTTCTCGGCAGGCTTGGCCTCTTCTTTCTTGGGCTGTGCCTGCTGTTCCTTCTTGCCGTTGGCATCGGCTGCTGTGCCGGTGGTCATCGTCTCGATGTCAGGAGCCTGTTCGTCATCCTCGGGGTCATACTCGATAATCTGCTGTACAGCCTTGACACGCCTGGTGGCGACAATCTGATGGTTCCACTTCACCGATATGGTGTCATAGGTGTTCCATCCTCGCTTGGGCAGCACCTCGCTGTAAAACAGCTTGAGCTTGGCAAATTTGTTATCCATGCCATCGGTGTTACCGATGTTGACCACATGTCCGCTGATGTTGGGGACGATGATGATATTGTTGGTGTCTCGCACGCAATACATCGTCACGAGCGAATGCAGCAATGAGTCGCCTTCCACATAGTCGATGAGCGGCAACATGTGCGTGGGCGGATAGGCACGGGTGAAATGTCCCTGAACCACGGGCACGTCACAGTGGTAGTAAGCATTGGCGGCCATGCGCTTGCCTGCACGGTTCACGTAATAGGAATCCTCGCCGTCAAACACGCGGAAAACAGGCACCAGCTGACTCACCCTGATGAGCAGGCGACCGTCCTGGCACTTGACGCAATCGGCATTCTCCAGGTAAGGCGACAGTTTGAGCGCCTCCTCAATGTCCGAAGCGTTGATATCGCCCATGTACTTGCCCACGACCTTGATGCCTTGTCCCTTGAGGTCACTCAAGATGCCCTGAGGCGTGACAAACGACGTGCTGTCGGCATTGACGACTTCCACCTCGATGCGCTCGCACAGTTCACCGCGTGACTTGTTGCGCGCCCACAGGATACCCGAGGCGAGCGCAACCGCCAGAACGATCAGTATGCTATTTTGTATCAGCCGTTTCAATGCTCTTGTTTGTTGAATTCATCGCGTATTTGAGGCAGCAGATTGGCGATATCGCCAGCACCTGCCGTCAATAAGACGTCAAAATTACTCAAATGTATTGACTTAATCAAATTTTCTTTAGAGTAAATGATTTTTTTAGCACTTGTTACCTTTTCAAGGATAATTTCGCTGGTCACTCCGGGGATGGGTTCCTCGCGGGCGGGGTAGATGGGTAACAGGATCACTTCGTCGGCCAGTGAAAGTGCCTCGGCAAAGCCTGGAGCGAAATCCCTGGTGCGCGTGTACAGGTGGGGTTGGAAAATTACTGTCAAGCGCCTGTCGGGATACAAGTCCCGCACCGACGTGATGCTGGCCTTCAACTCATCGGGATGGTGGGCATAGTCGTCAATCATCACCTTGCCATGAGCACCCGGTTCCTTGATCCAGAACTCAAAGCGGCGCTTAGCACCCTGGAAGGTCGCCATGGCCTCACGCATAGCCTCAAGGGGCACGTCCACCAGTCGGCAAGCTGCCATAGCGGCAATAGCGTTCTCGATATTGATGTCCACGGGCACGCCCAGGCTGATGTCGCTCAAGGTTTCCCACGGCGTTACCAGATCAAATACAATCTGGCCATCGCCCTTGCGGACATTATCGGCATGGAAATCTCCGTTGTCACGGCTGTATGTATAGGTTTTCACACCCTCTCCCACCCTCGGCTTGAGGGCGAGACCAGTATGGACGATAAGGGCTCCACCAGGCTGGATCAGCTCGGTGAAATGGGCAAAGCTCTCCAGATAAGCCTCGGGCGTTCCGTATATGTCGAGATGGTCAGGATCGGTCGATGTCACCACAGCCACATAGGGGTGCAAGTGATGGAACGAGCGGTCAAACTCGTCGGCCTCAATCACCGAATAGGGGCTGGTGGTGGAAAGCAGGAAGTTGCTGTCATAGTTGCGCAACACTCCGCCCAGGAAAGCATTACAGCCGATGCCCGAAGTGTGAAGGATATGGGCCGTCATGCTCGAAGTAGTCGTCTTGCCGTGGGTTCCAGCAAAGCACAAACCCTTAGAGTGCTCGGTAACCACACCCAACAAGGCAGCGCGTTTCATCACCTGGAAACCATTGTTACGGAAGTATTGGAGACCTTGATGGCTGTCGGGTACCGCAGGGGTATAGACCACCAGCGTGCGCTCCGGGTCACGGCAGGCCTCGGGGATGAGGGCGGGGTCCTCGTCAAAGTCGATGTGTACACCCTCACTCTGCAGTGCTTTGGTCAAGTCGCTGGGCGTGCGGTCGTAGCCCGCCACGATTTTGCCCTTGGCCAGGAAATAGCGTTCGAGGGCAGCCATACCGATGCCACCCGCTCCCACAAAGTATAGTGAATCAAACTCTTTCATATTTTCCTAGTATGCTTTTTATCGTTTAGGCATTATTACGTTGAATAATCTTCTCCACCTCATCGACGATGTGCTCGGCGGCGTCACGCAGAGCCATCTGCGACACGTTGTTGCCTAGGTTGGAAATCTTTTCCCCATCAGTAACGGTGGCGAGCATGGTGTCAACGAGTTGAGCCGAGGCGTCGGCATCGGTCACCATGATGGCGGCATCACGCTTCACCAGCGCGAGGGCGTTCTTGGTCTGGTGATCCTCGGCGACATTGGGCGAAGGCACCAGAATGGAGGCTTTGCCCAGCAGCTGCAATTCCGAGATGGAGCTGGCTCCTGCACGCGAAACGACGAGGTCGGCGGCGCGGTAAGCCATATCCATATTGCTAATGAACGCCATCTGCGTCACATTCTTCACGCCAGAGACATTCAGCGCCTCGCTGCACTGCTGATCATATATCTTGCCCGTCTGCCAAATGACCTGCACATCATAAGCCTCACCGATGCGGTTCAAGCCATCGATGATGGCATTGTTAATGGTGCGGGCACCTAGGCTGCCGCCAATAATGAGGATGGTCTTCTTGTTGGGATCCACACCCATCGCCTGACGCGCCTGTTCGGGGGTTGCGCCACAGTCCAACAGGTTGCGCCTAACGGGGTTACCCGTTAGCACAATCTTGTCCTGCGGGAAGAAACGCTCCATGCCCTCATAGGCCACACAGATACAATCGGCCTTGGCCGCCAACAATTTATTGGTCACGCCGGCGTATGAGTTCTGTTCCTGCAACAAGGTGGGGATACCCTGTTTCTGGGCTGCCTTGAGCATCGGTCCACTGGCGTAACCTCCTACACCGATGGCGATGTCGGGTTTGAAATCCCTAAGGATTTTTTTTGCTAAACCCATGCTCTTGAGCAGTCGGGCCACCACCTTGAAATTGCGTAACAGGTGCTTACGGTCAAAGCCACTCACGGGCAGTCCGATAATGTTATAACCCGCAGCGGGGACTTTTTCCATTTCCATGCGTCCCTCGGCACCCACAAACAAGATTCTTGCGTCGGGATAACGACGGCGCATTTCGTTGGCGATCGAAAGGGCGGGGAAAATGTGACCACCCGTGCCGCCACCACTTACCAAGACATTGATTCGTTGATTATTTCCAGACATTTTTTGGAGGTATTTCAGTTGGGTTTTCGGCATCTAGGCCCTCGATAATGGGTGCCTCATCAGCCTTGTTTTTCTTGTTTCCGTAGTTAGCTATGGTGCGGCTCACGCTCAGCATCACGCCAAAGGCTGCGCTGATCATCAGGATGGACGTACCACCCTTGGAAATCAGCGGCAGGGGTTGGCCCGACACGGGAAAAACGCCCACGTTGATGGCCATGTGGAACAAAGCCTGGAACGTGATGTAGGACGCCATACCGATGACGAGCAGCGAAGGCAGGACACGCTTGCTGCGCCGCACGATCATCGCCGCACGGCCCAACAACGAGAGGTAGAGCAACAACACAAAGACGCCACCCACCAAGCCAAGTTCCTCGACAATGATGGAGTAGATGTAGTCACTGAAGGCCAGCGGCAGGCGGCTACACTCGCGGGACTGCCCGATGCCCACACCGACGAGGCGTCCGTGGGCCTGGGCCATGCGCGAGAACATTTCCTGCTGGTTCTTGGCCGTGATGGGACGGTAAACCAGCGAGTCGCTGTGCCACCACTCCCTGAGTCGGCTTTTCCATGTGCCTGAACGGCCAGGTCCAGCCACGTCGCCAGATGATGTGGGCAATGGCATTTCGACCACATTACCATCGGCAGTAGCCACTGGGACAGTGGCTTGCAGCTCCTTCTGGGTGTAACTGAAGACCTCATCCTTCTTGTCGTTGTGGTTCTTGATGATGAAGAAAAAGCCCATCAGCACAACGAAGAAACCCATCAGTATGCCAATTTTCTTGAACCTGGCACCGCCAATCAACAGCATCGATCCACTGATGGCAACCAGCAGCAGCGTGTTGGTCAAACCACTCCTGATCATCAAGCCGCCATAGATGGCCACTGCCACCGCCGATGCCACCAAGCCGCCCGTGCTGATGTCCTGGTTCTTCTGCGACTTGGCCAGGATATAGGACAGGATGGTGACAATCGAGAGTTTGGCCATTTCGGCCGGTTGTATCGTAAATCCCGGTATGATGGTCATCGCACGGCGGGCACCGTTGATGACCTCGCCGAAGAACATCACATACAACAGGCAGACAACCGTAATCACGGCAAAGCCCGGTATCGCGGAATAAAGGAATATCGTGCTATTATACTCGTAGCGCAAAATCAGGAAGATGCACCCAGCACCAAGGGCCAAAAACATGCACTGCTTGATGATGGGCATATAGATTCCTTGAGCAGCAATCTCACGGCTCGACGCGCTATAGCTCTCGATGATGGAGATCACCAGCAGCATGATGTAGATGCCCCAAATCCAGGGGTCACCATACTTCTGGGATATCTCGGTATATCTATTTGTCTTTTCGCTGGGAGACATAAAATCATTAATCGGGTGTTACACCTCGTGTGGTGGGTCGTGGGTTAGTGTTTCATTTTCTTGACACAGTCCTTGAACTGGTTGCCACGGTCGGCCATGCCGTTGAACAGGTCGAAGCTGGCACAGCAGGGAGACAGCAGCACGGTGTGACCTTCTTGGGCCAGTTCTCGGCACTTGGCCATACACTCGGGCATACTGGTGGCATCGGTCACAACGGGTACCTTGCCATCAAAGAACTCATGCAGCTTGGCATTGTCCTTACCCAGGCAAACAATGGCCGTCACCTTCTCCTTGACCAGCGGCTCAATCTGGCTGTAGTCGTTACCCTTGTCGATGCCGCCCAGGATGAGCACGCACGGCTCATTGACGCTCTCGAGGGCATACCAGCAGGCGTCCACATTGGTCGCCTTGCTGTCGTTGATGTAGCGCACACCATCAACAGTATCGACATACTCCAGACGGTGGGGCACGGCCTCAAAGTCGGCCAAAGCCTCACGGATGACATCCTTGCGGATGTCGAACACCTGGGCCGACAGACCCGCTGCCATCGTGTTATAAACATTGTGCAGCCCCTTGAGCGACAGGTCGTCACGAGGGATTTCCCAGCGGTCACCGTCCACATTGAAGTTGAGCACGCCATCGTGCACCCATGCGGCATTACGGTCATCATCATCACTGGTAAAGCTCAGCAGGCGAGATTCCAGATGATGCTGTCGCAGCTGCGACGCAATGATGGGGTCATTCTTCCAGAAGATGAAGGAATCGTGTCCCGTCTGGTTCTGGGTAATGCGGAATTTGGCAGCCGCATAATTGTCCATCTTGTAGTCATAACGGTCCAGATGGTCGGGCGTGATGTTGAGCAGCACGGCCACATTGGCCTTGAACTCGTACATGTTGTCGAGCTGGAAACTGCTCAACTCAATCACATACACATCATGGTGCTCGGTGGCGACCTGATAGGCCAGACTTCGCCCTACATTGCCGGCAAGGCCCACGTTCAAACCCGCTTTCTTGAAGATATGGTAGGTGAGCTTGGTCGTGGTCGTCTTGCCGTTGCTACCGGTGATGCACACCATCTTGGCATCGGTAAAGCGTCCCGCGAACTCAATCTCGCTCACGATGGGGATTTTCTTCTCGATGGCACGTGCCACCATGGGAGCCGTGTCGGGGATACCCGGGCTCTTGATGATCTCGTCGGCGTTGAGGATCTTCTCGGGGGTGTGGCCATTCTCTTCCCATGCCACGTCATATTGATTGAGCAGGTCCTTGTGCTGCTGACCGATAGGTCCAGCGTCGCTCAGCCACACGTCAAAACCCTTCACCTTAGCAAGGACAGCCGCTCCGGCACCGCTCTCGCCGCCGCCCAATACTACTATTCTCTTGTTCGTCATATCGTCCAGTGTGTAATTATCTACAGGTTTATCGTATCTTGAGGGTCACAAACGTCAATGCCGCCAGTAGGATGCTCACCAGGAAGAAGCGCATCACAATCTTGGCCTCGGGAATACGGTGATCAGGCGTCTTGATCTTGTAGTCCCAGGTGAGCTTGTCAGGATCGGCAGTGAAATGGTGATGCAGGGGTGTCATCTTGAACAGGCGCATGTTTTTGCCCTTGTGTCGCTTGACATACCACACCTGCATGATGACCGACAACTCCTCGACGAGGAAGATGCCGCACAGCAGGGGAATGAGCCACTCCTTGCGGATGAGCACTGCAAACACCGCGATGATACCTCCCAAACACAGGCTGCCCGTATCGCCCATGAACACTTGGGCAGGATAGGAGTTGTACCACAGGAAGCCGATGGTCGCGCCAATGAAGGCTGCGGCATATACTACCAATTCACTGCTATCCGGGATGTACATGATATTCAGGTAGGATGAATAGATGACGTTACCACCCAGATAGCACATGATCGCCAGGGCGACCCCGATGATTGCCGACGTTCCTGTCGCCAAGCCATCAACACCATCGGTCAGGTTAGCACCGTTGCTCACTGCCGTGATGACAAAGATAGTCACCAGGATGAACAAGAGCCAGCCGCCCAGCTGTTTGTACTTGCCCATCCAGCCTGTGAAGTAGGCATAGTCAAAGTTGTGATTCTTGACAAAGGGCAACGTGGTCTTGGTGGCCTTCACAGCTTGGGATTTATGGATCTCAACAAGCTCGGGGGTCTCATTGCGGTTGGTCACATGCACGTTCTCGTTCATCACGATGGCAGGGCTCAAGTACATGGTAAGTCCCACGATGACGCCCAGACCCACCTGACCGACAATCTTGAACTTGCCCTTGAGACCCTCCTTGTTGTGGTGGAACACCTTGATGTAGTCATCGGCAAAACCCAATGCGCCGCACCACAGTGTTGACACGATCATCAGCAACATGTACACGTTGTTGAGTTTGCCCAACAGCAGGCAAGGTATCAGAATTGAAATGATGATGATGATACCTCCCATCGTGGGTGTTCCCTGCTTGGCCGAGTTGCCGCCCAACTTCTCTTCACGCTCCTTGTCACACATCTGGCGACTCTTGAGCTTGAAGATAATGCGACGGCCTATCACGATGCCGATGAACAACGACAGGATGAAGGCAAACCCTGACCTGAATGTGATGTATTCAAACAGGCGGCCACCACTCACGTGGTGATACTGTTCTAGGTAATGGAAAAGATGATATAACATACCGTATCAGTAAAGTGGTTAATAATCAATTGGTTTCGTGGGCAAACACCTCAAGTACCTCCTCACGGTCATCGAAGTGGTGCTTCACGTGGTTGATTTCCTGGTAGTCCTCATGACCCTTGCCGGCAATGAGCACCACGTCACCGGCCTGAGCCAGCTGGCAAGCGGTGCGGATGGCCTGACGGCGGTCGGTGATGGTCAAGGTGAAGGGGCGCTTGTCCTCGGGCAAGCCCACCTCCATCTGGCGCAGGATCTCGTCGGGATCCTCGGTGCGGGGATTGTCGCTGGTGAGGACAACACGGTCGCTGCGTACAGCGGCTTCACGTGCCATAATGGGGCGCTTGCCGGCATCACGGTCACCGCCACAACCACACACGGTGATGATGTGCCCGCTGGTGCCCACCACCTCGCGGATGGTGTCAAGCACATTGACCAGAGCGTCGGGGGTGTGGGCATAATCGACGATAGCGGTGTAACCACGGCTCGAACGCAAGGTCTGGAAACGGCCAGCGACAGGCTCCAGCATACTCATTTTGACAAGCACCTCCTGCGGGTCGAAACCCAGCAGCAGCGACGCGCCATAGACCGACAGCAGGTTATAGGCATTGAAACGCCCAGTGAACAACACTTCCACCTCGTTGCCATCCAACTCCAGCGTAGTGCCGTCGAGGCGCGACTCCACGATACGGCCCTTGAAGTCGGCAAGGGTACGCAACGAGTAGTTGTATTTGCCAGCGCGGGTATTCTGCAGCATCACCTCGCCCACCTTGTCATCGGCATTGACCAGCGCAAAGGCGCCCTTAGGCAGTGAGTCAAAGAACATCTTCTTGGCAGCGATGTAGTTATCCACCGTCTTGTGGAAGTCCAAGTGGTCGCGGGTCAGGTTGGTGAAGATGCCGCCCGCAAAGTTGATGCCTTCGATGCGGCCCTGCACACAGGCGTGGGAACTCACCTCCATGAAGGCAAATTCACAACCAGCCTGCACCATCTCGTGCAAGAGGCGGTTCAGCTCCAGGTGGTCAGGGGTGGTCTGCACGGCGGGATACCTGACGGTATCGATGATGTTCTCTACCGTGGACAGCAGGCCTGCCTTGTAGCCCATGAGCCGCGCCATCTCATAGAGCAGCGTGGCAGTGGTCGTCTTGCCGTTGGTGCCCGTGACACCCACCAGGCGCAGGTTGCTCGAGGGGTGGTCAAACCACTCGTCGGCAAGGTGGGACAAAGCCTGGAAACTGTTCTCGACCTGAATATAGGTCACTCCAGGCTTCAGGGTCTCGGGCAATTGCTGGCACACGATGGCAGCAGCGCCCTTTTCCACCACATCACCGATGAAGCGGTGGGCATCGACAGCGACACCCTTAACAGCGACAAACAGCACACCAGGTGCCGCCTTGCGCGAATCATTGATAACGTCAGTTATCTCAATATCAGTGTTGCCCACCACTTGGATGGGTTGGATAGATGCTAACAGTTGTGATAATATCTTCATGATTGATTGATGATTTAGGAATTTCTTAATCTCAGGTTAATGCGTTGGCCGCGCGCATACTGCGAGCCTGCCGACAGACTCTGCCCGGTAACCATGCCCGAACCGGAGAAGTTCACGACCAACCCGGCATTCTCGAGCACCTTGATGGCCTCGCGGATATTCAGCCCCACCACGTTGGGCACACCCTTCTCGACCACCTTGGGTCGGGCATAGCGGTGGGAGTTCTTGATGTTGAGGCTATTCTTGATGTTGTTGTAGGAATAATCGTCCATCGAGGCATACAAGGTGGGATAATTCTTGATGTCCTTCTTGTCCTTATCCGAAACGGTGGCATAACTGGGCGCCTTGCCTAGCAATCCACGCGCATACATCTTGACGGCGATGTTCTTCAACACCATGCCGCTGCTGGCTCCAGCACCTCGGTCAGCGCCAAGCATGAGCACGATGCACGAGTATTTGGGCTTGTCATAGGGGAAGAAGCCGCAGAAGGCCAAACGTTTCTGAGCGCCGTACTGGCCGCTGGCGTTGGTGAACGCGGTACCGGTCTTACCGGCAATCTCCACATTGTCGTCCTTCACCCAGTGACGGGCGGTACCGTGGTCGCCCCACACCACATCGTGCAGCATCTGCCGTAGTTTGCCCGCATTTTCGGGTGAACATACCTGCTTGCGGATGTAGGTCACGGGAATGATGGAGTCGGGCTCACCCTCACGCGACAATTTCTTGACGAGGTGCGGCCTGACAAACTTGCCATCATTGGCGATGGCATTGTACATAGCCAGAGTGTACAAGGGCGGGATGGTCGTGGCGTAACCATAGGCCTGACGCGTAAGCGACAGTTTGTCCCAGTTCTTGTTGCCCAGAACGGGGAAATTGGGGGTCATCTCACCACCGATACCCGTATTGAACGGCTCAAAGAAACCCATATCCTCGAGGCGCTTGCGGAAACCGCCGGGATTCTGCCCGTAATCCTTGACGATGAGTTTGGCCATGCCAATGTTGGACGAGGTCTCGATGATCTCACGGGGCGTGCGCGTAGCGGCACCGTGAGGCCTGTCACTGATGTTGCGTCCGGCATACATCCAGTCCGAACCTGTCGGGATGGGCTGGTTGATGTCGGTAACAATGCCGTCCTCCAGGGCAACCATCATCGAGATGGTCTTCACTACCGAACCTGGCTCATAGCCCAAAACCGCATGATTGACGCCCTCGATATACTCTCCAGTCGCCGGGTCACGCTCCAGATTGCTGATGGCCTTGATTTCGCCAGTGGCCACCTCCATGAGCACGCAGGTGCCCCACACTGCTCCCGTCTCCAGGCACATGTTGTTGAGTTCGTTCTCAACGATATCCTGCAGATGGACGTTGATGGTCGTGGTGATGTCATAGCCCTTGATGGCCGGTTCACTCTCGGCCCTGACGATGCTGTTGGTCAACTGGATATTCCTGGACTTGCCTGGGGTACCGTAGAGCAACGAGTCGAGCGCCATCTCCAGTCCGGAGTGGCCGTGGATGCTGCTGGACTCCTCGCTCTGGCCCACGTTGCCGATACTGCGTGCAGCCATGCCACCATACGGTTTCATGCGACGGTTGTGCTTCTCGTAGTAGAAGCCGTTCTTGTTCTTGGCACGGCACAGGAAGGGGAAGTGGCGCACCCGCTCATACTCACCGTGGGTGAGCATATAGGGGAACAGCTTGTAAGCGCGGTTCTTGCGGCCCTTAGTGCCATCGGGATTGACCTTCTTGGCAGTGTTGAGAATGTCCTTGCGGTCTTGCAGGATCTTCTGTTTCCACTGCTCGGCGGTCAGCGAGTTGTCAAAGGCGGCGAGACTGTCGCACAAGGGGCCGATGTCCTTCATCAGCGTATCTTCCTTGATGCCGTCGGTGAACCAGTCGATGCGGGGCACGTAGAATAACAGGTTGGCGGCGAGCACCGACCCATTGTCGGCAAGCAGCTTGCCGCGCTCAGGCTCGATGGGTGTCGTGATCATCAGCACCGAATCGGCCTTCTCGTTCCAGCTCTTGGACTGGACGATGGTCGTCTTGAAGAGGTCCCACACGATAATCGTCGAGAAAAGCAGCATGAAGCCCACTACGATTCCGTACCTGACAAGGATATGTCGTTTATTGTTCTGTCTCATCGTTGCGTTGTTCTATGAATGGGGTCAATCATTTCTTGGTTCTCAACACATAGGGCGGCTCTTGAGGGGCAGCCAAGTCGATGTGTTTCTCACGCATGAGTTTGGTCATCTCGCTCTCGAGGATCATCGAGTTATATCGTGAACTCGAATTGACCAGGTCGGTCTGGGCATTGGCCAGTTCGGTCTTGAGCGTCATCACCTCCTGCATGCTGCTCTGGCACACAAACTTATTGGCGATATAGGCCAGGGCCATCACCACCAACGCTATAATATACACGGCATTTCGCTTGAAGAAATCAAGCGAAAAGAAACGCCCCTGGACGAAGTCCTTGCCGTTAAGTTTTCCGTTCAACGCTGCATTTTTCTTATTTTTCATCTCTCGTTATAGATGCTGTGTGGGTTCTTAATCTATCAATCATTTCGGCCATTGCCGTCATTAGGGGTCAGCTCGGCGACGCGCAACTTGGCACTGCGTGAGCGCGGATTGCGGGCGATTTCCTCATCGCTGGGAACGATGACCTTGTTGTTGACAAGGTGCCACGGTGTGTTCAGGCGACCAAAGAAGTCCTTCTCCTGCTTGCCCTCCACATTGCCCGTGCGCATGAAGTTCTTGACCATGCGGTCTTCCAGTGAATGGTAGGTGATGATGGCCAGCCTGCCGCCGGGGTTGAGCACCTCGAGTGATTGCGCGAGAAGTTTACGCAGGGCATTGAGTTCGCCATTGACCTCGATGCGCAGAGCCTGGAACACCATCGACAACTCTTTCTTCTCCTGAGCAGGTTTCAACAACGGACGAACAGCCTCGACCAATTCACCTGTCGTCGCGGGGGCAGCCTTGATGATGGCTGAAGCCAGGCGACGTGACTGCCGCAACTCGCCATACAGGTATAGGACATCGGCAAGGCGCTCCTCGCTGTAGGAGTTGATGAGTTCACGGGCGGTGAAGGCGGCATCGCGGTTCATGCGCATGTCCAGCGGCGCATCGGCGCGGAAAGTGAAACCACGCTCCACGTCATCAAAGTGGTGGAACGAGACACCCAGGTCGGCCAGGATGCCGTCAACGCCGTTAATGCCATAATAGCGCAGGAAATTCTTCAGATAGGAGAAATTGCCGTGTGCAAATGTAAACCTGTCGTCCGCCAAACGGTTCTGCCATGCATCCATATCCTGATCCATTCCCACGAGCCTGCCTTTGGGTCCCAGGTTCTCCAGAATGGCACGACTGTGGCCACCGCCACCAAAGGTGGCGTCAACATAGACACCATCGGACTTGATAGCAAGCCCGGCAATGCTCTGCTCGAGCAACGCAGGTATATGATACACAGACTGTTCCATTGAAAAAACCATTGCTATTAGGCCTATCGCCTACCCCTCTTTTTTTGGGGACTTCAAAAGTACTACAATTTTTTCGATAATTTGCAATTCTAAACCATTTAATTTACAATCAAAAAGTTATTTTTTATTAACAACCCCTGTCAATAACTATAATCATGCTATTTTTCAACGTTTTATGAAAGAATTTACAAGTGTAAAAAATATTGCTATTTAACTTGCACAACAATAAAAATGATGCTCTCATACTACCAAAAAAGTCACCTGGAAAGGGGAAAAATTGTCATTTTAGCAGAATTTATGGATTATAAAGATTTTTTCAAAATATTTTTTCATACTTTTGCCCCTCGAAACTGTGGCTTACATGGGATAAAATGACCAAAGCGCCATCTTCAAAACAACCAAAATTTCAACTACAAGCAAATATGGGTAACGAAGGATCAAAATACGGGTTTGCAATGGATATCGTCAAGCAGACTGACACGCCATTTTACTATTATGACATGGATGTTTTGCGGAGCACCCTTGAGGAGATCAACTGCCAAATCGAGGGCCATCCCTTTATTGTCCATTATGCAGTCAAAGCCAACGGCAATCCACTCATCCTCAAAGAGATATCCAAGTACAACTTTGGCGCTGACCTTGTAAGCGGTGGCGAAATCGAAGCCGCGATTCAAGCGGGTTTTGATGCTCGGCGCATGACCTTCTCGGGCGTAGGAAAAACCGACTGGGAAATACGCACCGGACTGTCTCACGGTATCGGCTGCTTTAATGTAGAATCGGTGCCCGAACTGGATGTCATCAACGAGATTGCCCATGAGATGGACACCATCGCCAACATCGCCATCAGGGTCAACCCCGACATCGATGCCCATACCCACAAATATATCACGACCGGCACCGCCGACAATAAGTTCGGCATCAACATTGAGGTGCTCGACCAGGTGATTGACCATGTGGCAACCCTACCCCACCTGCACCTGCGCAGCCTGCACTTCCACATCGGCTCACAGATCACATTATTGCAGCCTTACGTCATGCTATGCGACACCATCAACGGCTTGCTTGACCACTTTGAGAAGAAGAACATCCACTTTGAAATGATCAACGTGGGTGGAGGCTTGGGCATCGACTATGAGCACCCCGAAGAGCATCCCATGCCCGATTTCAAAGGCTATTTTGACACCTTCAAGAACTGCCTTCGACTCAGGCCAGGCCAGCAATTGCACTTCGAGTTGGGACGCGCGGTAGTTGGCGGTTGTGGCTCGCTCATCAGTCGGGTTGTGTTCGTCAAGGAGACCCGTAACAAGAAGTTTGTCATCCTCGACGCAGGCATGACCGACCTGATCAGGCCAGCCCTCTATAGTGCTCACCATAAGATAGTAAACCTCACAGCTGGCGACGACAGGCAGCCTGGTGTCGAGACCTATGATGTCGTGGGGCCCGTGTGTGAGTCCAGCGATGTGTTTGCCATCGATTGCCACTTGCCGCTCACCCGCCGTGGTGACCTCATCGCCATCCGTTCGGCCGGAGCCTATGGAGAATCGATGTCGTCCCGTTACAACATGCGCCGCTTGCCTGGCAGCGTCTTTTTCTCCAGCAAATAAAACGGCACACCCAGGATCAAGTTTTTCTTGCAGAGAAGTACTTTATTTAACTATTTATCAGTGATTTAACGGATTTCGATTAAAAATATCAAAAAAATTAATCACCGAAATCTATAGCCACTTCAAAAAAAAGCCTTACATTTGCAATTAGTTACAAAACAGTATCTTCTCATGGAAAAAATTGACACCTTAGACAAGAAAATTCTTGAGATTATAATGAATAACGCCCGCATCCCCAGCAAGGATGTCGCTCAGGTGTGTGGCGTGTCGCGTGCTGCTGTCCACCAGCGCATCCAGCGCCTGATTGACGACGGCGTGATTACCGGCTCGGGGTATAAAGTCAACCCCAAACTGCTGGGGTACTCCACTTGCACATTCATTGGACTGACGCTTGAACGCGGCTCCATGTACCGCACCGTCGTGCCCGAGTTGCTCAAAATAAAAGAGGTGGTGGAATGTCACTTCACCACCGGACACTACACGATGATGATCAAGGTCTATGCCCGTGACAATGAGCACCTGATGTCGCTGGTCAACGACCGCATCCAGCACATCGACGGTGTTGCCGCCACCGAGACGCTCATCTCACTGGAACAGAGCATCAGCCGCACGCTTCCCATTTACTTTGATTAGCAATGGCCATCATCGGTCAGTCAAACTTTTACACGCGCGATAAATAATGATATCGCGCGTGCTTTATTTATATATTGTGTCAATTAAACGCAGAAATCTGATTTTTATTTGTACCTTTGCGGTGCAACGCAAAACAATTACATGAATAACGATTTAGATTTACAACATGAATAACAACCGATATTGCGTCATCATGTGCGGAGGTGTGGGCAGTCGTTTCTGGCCCTTCAGCAAAGCCGCATGTCCAAAACAATTCATTGATTTCTTTGGCACCGGACGGAGCCTGCTGCAGATGACTTTTGACCGCTTGAACGGCATTGTACCTGTTGAGAACATCATCCTGCTGACCAACGAGAGCTATGAACCGCTCATCAAGGAACAACTGCCCGAAATCAGCAGCAGCCAAATCCTGCTTGAACCCGCCCGCCGCAACACTGCCCCCTGCATTGCATGGGCCGCCCATCACATCAAGGCCATCAACCCTGATGCCAAAATGATGGTAGCCCCCAGTGACCATATGATCCTAGACGTCGAGAAGTTCAGGTCGAGCGTGGTAAAGGCCTTTGAGTTTATCGAGACACGCGATGCACTTGTCACGATGGGCATCAAGCCCAGCCGTCCAGAGACAGGATACGGATACATCCAAGTGGGCGAACATGTCGAGGGCAACTTCTCGTCGGTAAAAACCTTCACCGAAAAGCCTGATGAAGACCTGGCACGCGTATTCCTGAGGTCGGGAGAATTCTTCTGGAACTCAGGCATGTTCTTCTGGAGCGCCGACTGCATCATCCAAGCGCTTAAACTCTGTGCCCCCGAGATCAACGCCATCTTTGAAAACGGCCAGCGGTTCTTCGGCACCGAGCGCGAAATGGATTACATCAACACCCACTTCGAGGCCTGCCCGAGCATCAGCGTCGACTTCGCTGTTATGGAGAAGGCCCCCAACGTGTATGTCGAGACCGTCGATTTCGGATGGAATGACCTGGGCACGTGGCGCTCATTGTATGAGTTCTCTCCCAAGAACAAGGACGGCAATGTCACCCAAAAGTGTAAAGCGCTGATGTTCAACAGCCACAACAACATCGTTGCCGTCAAGGGCGACAAACTGGTGGTGGCTTCAGGGCTGGAGGGCTATATCGTCGCCGATGTTGACGACGCGCTCCTTATTGTCCCCCTCGACGAGGAACAGAAGATCAAGCAATATGTCAACGACGTGAAAGCCAAGTTTGGCGACAAATTCCTCTAACCCTATACACTAAAAACCAAACAATCACGGGACCCTTGCCAATGACAAGAGTCCCGTGATTGTTATTATCTCATGAGGCGACAGTCAGCCGCGGGGGCGTATTACCGTTGCCCGGTGAGGCAGGCTACTGATTTCACGCATTAGGATTTGGGGCTGCCGGTTGATCTTGTGAAGCCGCAGTGGTGGCAGGACGTGCCAGCAACTCAAAACTGTCCACATAGATCTCGGTAGTATAACGCTTCACCTGATTACGGTCTTCCCACGCACGGGTGCGCAAACGGCCTTCCAGATATATCTGAGTGCCCTTGCGGATGTAGCGCTCGGCAACCTCAGCGTTTTTACCCCACATCACGATGTTGTGCCACTCGGTGCGCTCAGGCACCTGCACTCCGTTCGCATTGGTGTATGCACGATCCGTCGTGGCCAAGGTAAACGATGCTACGGGCTGATTTTGTGCTACATAACGCACATCCGGGTCTCGGCCCACACGGCCCAAAAGAATGACTTTATTAACTGACATGACTTAATTAGTGTTTATGTTGGTGGTTATAATTAATAACAGTTATGATCATTTCAACATCCCGTACCCTTCAGGGCAAGCCCCACACGCTCGTGCAAACCGAACATCAGGTTCATCACATGCACGGCATTGCCTGCACATCCCTTGAGCAAGAGATCCATCGCTGCATGAATGGTGAGCACACCCGCCGGCTCATCTTTGTCCAAATGTATCAGACACTTGTTGGTGTTCTCGACATCGGCGGTGTTGATTGGCCGGTCAACCATGAACACGAAGTTATGGTCGTCGTAATACTGGTCGTAGAGCTGTCTGAGCTGTTGTTCATCAAGGTCACACTTGAGCTGCACCTCCACTGTAGTGGTACGGCGGTCGGCAAAATGCTTGATCTTTAATGAAATAGGCTGGTCAAAACTCGACTGGCAGTGCCTCAAAACCATTTCCAACTCCTGCTCCTGCTCATCAGTCCAGTCTTTCAGACTAAAACCGTCGATGGTCTTGCCCCTGTCGGGGAATGCCAACTCGCCCATGCTGACCCGCACTTCCAATGGTTTGTCCAACTTCAGGTTGCGGACCAGCGGCATCAATGCTATCAGCGATATGGTGGCGGCATTGCCTGGCACTGTAGCGCGTCGCGCCTCATGAACCAGGACACGACGCTGCATCTCGGAGAGTCCGTAATGCCATTCTTGATTCTCAATGTAATCCAGATTGTGGCAGCCACTCAGGTCTATAACGCGTGTCTCATCAGGAAGAGCCAACCGATTTAGCGTTGCGGCTAACTGCTCACGCGGGCCACACGTGAAAACCACATCCACCTCTTCAGGCTCACCCTGTGGGTTTAACGTCAATTCACTCTCGCCAATAATACCTGGAACGACATGGTCAAGACGCAAGCCTGCATGCCCGGTGCCTCTCACCCACACCAACTCCACGTCAGGATGGTTGATGAGGATGCGCACCAGTTCGGCTGCACGCAGGTTATCACAACCGGTAATACCTACCCGAACCATTCACATGAAGCAATGAGACTAGTTCTTAGGCATGAACTGCTCAAATACGACCCGAGCCTGCTCTTGCGTCACGCCCTCGGCCAGGATGGCAACCACCGTGTCTGCGCCAGCGATGGTACCCAAGATCTCAGAGGGACGGCTCATGTCGATATCATATGCCAGACCGGGAGCATAGCCGTTGCGCGTCTTGATAACGGCAATATTTCCTGAGAAGGTCACCGACACCATACCCACCTGCTTGGGGGCGTGCGTATCGGTCTGACGCATACTCAGCAGCCGGTCTTGCAACTGGTTGCTGTCTGGAATAATGTACATGTAGGTATTCCTGTCGGTAGCGACCTTGGAAATTTTCAACGCTTTAAGGTCGCGCGACAATGTTGCTTGAGTCACATTGATGTTGTGCTCACGCAGCATGTCGGCCAACTCACTTTGGCTACCGATGCAATTCGTCTTGATCAAGTCAGTGATCAATTGTAAGCGGTCACGTTTTCTTTTCACGAGTACTTTCTTTTTTCTTGGTTTCTTTGTTAATGTTGTTGTCTCCATTTGAACTATACACTTAAAAATTGGTTTGAGTTGCAAAGATAAATACATTCTGCAAATATCACAACATAATTATTGACTTTTTTTGATGAAAATTCAATATTTTACCCATTATCCATCAATTATTCATCATATTCGGTAAGACCTGTCGCCCTACACATTATAATATAATAAGTCAATACTCCTGTCCTAATCATTTATTACGGAGCATACATTGCGGATCACGCTGGAACTTCTCCCAAGCGGCGAGGAGTTGAGGCTTACAGCTAAGCAACAACTTGTGACTGTCGTTGAGGTTGATGGGGTCATACTCAATCTTTTCCAAATAATCAAGCAAATTGAAACACATCGTGTATTGACCGCATGCCATTAGTGCCTGGGGTATTCCCGCAGCCTTGTCCTTGTCGGTGAACCACAGGGTGGTGCCCATGCTGGCAGCGCGATCGCTGTTTTGTTGCACGGCATCACTGGGCGCCAAGTAAGCAGGCAGCTCCATTTCATTCTTATTTTTCCTTTTACCTTTTTCATTGGGCAATCTGTCGTGCCACTTTTCCTCAGGGCGCAGCTCATAGACGGTTGTGCATATCCTTCGGTTTTGCCAGGCCGGATTATCATACAACACGTCGTAATTCAACTGGCGCATACGTTTCAGGAACACTTGACTACTCATCATCAAGACCGACTTGGCACGATTCATCAGCAACGATTCCAGAGTGGCAAACTTCGTGTGAGTGAGGAAGGTCGCATTGTTGCCAATGAAGGTCTTGCTGATGGCACCGAACATCTTGTTCTTCAACAAAGCGCCAAGGATGTTGGCCCCCGTCACAATAGCCAAAACCACCGACATCACACCCGTCCAGAATCCACTGCCCAAGACAATCGAGAGAATGAACAGCAGTATTACCACCGCCTCGGCAATCAGGCCGTAGTTGCGCAATCGACCAAAGGTCAGCTTGCAGACGCTCGGGGGCAATATCTCCTCACTAGGCTCATAGCCGTCCATGTAAGGACTGGCGACGTCGCTCACAATGACCAAGTCAAGCGCCTTGTCGGTGCGGCTCTTGTCCTCGCGGTGATCGTTCTTGCGACCCTCGGCATTCACAATGGACTCGATTCCCTGGTTGTCGGTGACACCGCCATCCATGAGACCAAACCGCTTAGTGATGGTACTTGCGATATTCGGATTCTGCGACACCTTGAAGTCGTCAGGATACATCATCGGCTCAAATCCGCTCGGAAAACATGAGGAACAGGCCAGAGCCTCGCCTGCAGTGATGTAGCGGGCCACCTTCAATCCTATTCTGTTCTTGGCATTACCAAACAGACCGAAATAGAGTCTGCTACCATCAGTGGTAAAGCCTTCAGTAACGCGGAAGCGGAAAGGCAGTGCGTTGTCAAAGTCAGACGCCAGCGCCGTATAGTCCTTCACGGGGATGTTTTCAATATTGTCTATAATGTCGCCCATTGTACCATGATTAAACAGACGCTCGTCATAGATTCCTGCCATGATTTTTATGAGCGACGCTTTACGGTTGGCTTTCTCGGAGCTCATCTTCTGCAACGCCTGCACCACAAGTTCCTCGTTGCACAGGAAATCAAACAACTCGTCGATCATCTCCTCGATGGACTGACCGTGAGACAGAGCCAACATATATTTCAAAGCAGGTATTGAGCCGCCCGAAACCGACGACATTGCCGACACACAACTCAGCAGTGTGCGCCCATCCTCCAAGCGAACCGAGTTCAAGAATGATAGAGTCCCCAGGTCAAAGGTAGCGGCCCTGTATCCACCACCCGAGAAACACAAACCGATATTCAAGTCGTTTTCCATAACGTTGATTAATTTACCATACTTCGACAAAGGTACTCCTTTTTTCGTATGTTCTAAAATGATTTTCTCTTTTTCCGCCCCCGTGTAATTACGGCATTTTGTCGATGCGTGAAGACCGGCCTCGCCATAAAGCCTGAAACGGGCCAACCAATTTAGAACCTCATGACGGTCAAGATGCCGCTCTCGACATACTGTTTTCAGACCTTTACCACACGTGATTTCGCTTATAACACTCAGCTTTTCTTCAAAACCATACTTCATAAACAAACTGCACTCCAAAAGTTTTGTGTCCAACTTTTGGGGTGCAGTTCAGATGAGCATGAGGGATATATATTAATCTAGTTGGAGATTTAATCCCAGCTACCGCTCAGCAGGAAGTCGATGATCGCGGTAACATCGGCTACAGTAACTGCTTCGTCAAGATTGGCGTCGGCAGCGTCAAAGTTGATTTCGCCCTCACCACTCAGCAGATAGTCAATCAGAATGGTAACATCTACAACAGTGACATCACCATCGTCGTTCACATCGCCACGCAGGAACGAGGGCTCAACATAATCCTCGAACAAAACTGGAATGAACTTCAATTCACCGTTGCTATCCGTGCCAATAACGCCATAGGCATTGAATGGCCCAGAGTAACCAAACAATGCGCCGTCCATATTGAGATTGAACAAGTTGACGTAATAAATCTTCGTGCCATCTTGCAGCTTAATATGCCTTTGGAACATCGAAAACATCACGTTTTCGTAGACAACATAGGCGTTAATCATGCTCTCGTCGATGCCGGTAGCCACAATGGGTGCAGCAAACACAGCATTGGTCTCTTCGGTGGCGCTAAGTTCAGCAGCATTGGTGTACCTAACCCAACCGTTTTCGTTGACCTTAGTAGCATTCCAGCCCTGGTTCAGCACCTGACCGCCCTCAAAGGTATCATCCATTTCGCCGTAAATCATGCCGAAGCCGCTTTCGTCACGCACGAACAAGTAGTCACCATGCTGGAGAGTAACAACAGCGTTGCCGGTGAATGTGAACTCACTATTGTCACCCAAATCGTTAGCTTGTGAGAGGGTTTCAATTGCATCTGAAGACTCAGCATTGGTGAAAGTAACGGTCACATAGTCGCTCATCTCACTACCCTTCGTCGAGTAGGCCGTCAGCGTAGTGGTTTCGGAAACATAGATGGGGCCATTGTAGTAGTTGTGGATGCCCTGGTCCTCCTCGGTTCCATAGAACCAGAAGATGGAAGCATTCTCGGTAGCGCATGACAGCGTCACCTCCAGGCTGCCAGTAAACTCACCTCCATCGGGATGGAATACGGGAGCGACCAACTCGGTAACTGGTTCAGCATCCTCCATGGTGACAACCAGCTTCATGAAGCGGCGATGACCACTGCTGCCATCGACTGAGAACACCACCGCAGTCGAAGGATCAGACGATCCGATCGTCCACTGCTTGCCAGCCTTGTTGTAGCTGCCCACGTCACACAGAATGTCATTGTCTTTATCACCTGAACCAAACGTGAAATCAATCTTCTTGATGTTCTGTTCGCCCGTCACAGTCATGGTGTTTCCAGGATAGAGGCGGATTGCAGTCCCCGTGTTGTAGTAAGTAGGAGGATTATTGGTGTTGGTGCCTTTGTCAAAGGTAACGGTCACATCATCAATAACCAGCTCATGGATCTGTTGTTGATCACTATAACCCTGATCGCTGAAGTCGAGGGTTACAACCGTGTCTGCCCATGCCGACATCGCCAGCAGAGCAACAAAGAGGAGAGAAAATAATTTCTTCATAAAACTGAACGAATTAAAAGTTAATTATGTGAATAACAATTGGGTTCATTTATGGATAAACTAAGAGTTAAAAACGTATCTACTCATTTCCATTGCAAAGGTACAAAAATAACCCGACATCTCACCATTATTCATTAAGTATAATGACCATAAAAAACCAGATGGCCGGCTATTAGTCATCTGGATTTCATTTTTATGAACCTATGGACCGTGATTCCCATCTCTGAAAAAAAACACATCAGAATAACCGTCTTTACAAGATCTTAGTCTCCATGATAAAAAGCATATCCCTCACACCCAAGTGAGCATGAGGGATATATATTAATCTAGTTGGAGATTTAATCCCAGCTACCGCTCAGCAGGAAGTCGATGATCGCGGTAACATCGGCTACAGTAACTGCTTCGTCAAGATTGGCGTCGGCAGCGTCAAAGTTGATTTCGCCCTCACCACTCAGCAGATAGTCAATCAGAATGGTAACATCTACAACAGTGACATCACCATCGTCGTTCACGTCGCCACGCAAGGTCGTAGGCTCCGGAACATATTCCGCAAAAGCAACGGGATTGAGCATCAATGTGCCGTCAGAACCCATTACAATAATGCCATAGACATTGTAAGGTACTCTACTTGCGTCCGCATCGACGCCCCACAAGATTTCGCCCTTAGAAATTGTATTGCCGTCAGGCAGCTTATAACTGCGAGCTGGCATTGGTACAAATCCGCCACTTGGTTGCTGATTCTCAATGACAACATAAGCGTTAAGCATGCTCTCATCGGGGAATGCGGTGAGCACTATGGGTGCGGCCAGAGTGGCATTGGTCTCGCCGCTGGCGCTAAGGCCTTCAGCATCGGTGAACCAATTCCAACCGTCGTTGCCGGCCTTGACAGCTTCCCAGCCCGGGTTCAGTACTTGACCGTTTTCAAACTCACCCTCGGTGACATTGCGAATCTGGCCGAAACCGCTCTCGTCGCGCAAGAACAGGTAACCATTCATGTGGACGGTAACAACGGCATTGCCGCTAAATTCAAAGGCCTCGTCATTCTCCAGAGCGTTTGCCTCGGCCAGGGTGGCGATGCCTTCCTCCTCCTGGGGAACATACTCTACATAGAGGACAGCGGGCTGCTGGCTGGTGGTATAGCAAGCAAAACGGGGGCTGGAGGCATTGTACTGAAGCTTGCGAGCGTTATCGGACTTGTTGAGCAGCACAATACCGTCATCGGTTGCATCAGCAATCCATTGTGCACCAGTTGCGCCAGTTGCGCCATCACCGGTGATAGCGTCCAGCGAATTACCTGAATTCCAGAGAATATAGCTTCCTGAGCCATTGATCTCAAAGGTCCAAGTGGCATTGCCGAGGACGTCCATATTACCCTCGCCCAAGGTCAGCTCTACCACGTCAGTGCCACCGATGTATGCAACATCTTCAACGATGGGGATCTCGATACGGCTACCATAGTGGGTCGAGCCACCAGTGATCTCACCCATGGCGAGTTTTCTTTCCTCATTGACGATGATGTACTTCTTGCCTACTTCCAGCTCGTCAACGCTGTTTACCTTCACATAAGGCTTGGTTAAGACAACAGGCTCAACCTTGGTGTAGGTAGCACTAACTACTTCACTCTCGACATCGCCCTTGACAGCCTTGGCATAAACCGTGGTGGTCTCGGTAATGTCGAAGGCTTCGGTGTAATCGGTAAATTCGCCATCATTGAGGGCGTACATGATGTCGGCACCCTCCTCATTGTTGGTGATGCTCACGCTGAGGCTGTTTTCAAACTCCTGAGATTCGGGCAGCGTGGGTGCTGCAACAGTCACGGGAGGCGCAACAGAAGCATCCTCAACGTACAGGACAGCGGGCTGCTGGCTGCTGGTGTAGCAAGCAAAACGGGGGCTGCTGGCATTGTACTGAAGCTTGCGAGTGTTATCGGCAAGGTTAATCAGCATGAAACCGTCATCGGTCGAACTAACGATCCAGAGAGAATTATCAGTGTTACAAACCTCAACGGTAGTCAGTGAATTGCCTGAAGACCAAGCAAGAAAGGCGTCATCTCCACCCATTGTAATGAGGGCTTCGGGAACGCCGTCATCATTAAGCCATCCATCTACAAAGGTCAGTTCAACTACATCAGTACCCTCGATGTCGATAACATCATCAATGATGTTAATGGCGACAGCGCTACCATAGGGGGTACTGGTACCAGACAGCCCACCCATGGCGCAACTGTTACCCTCATTGACCAAGATGAGATGTTTGCCGGATTCCAACTGGCCAAGGCTGGTCACCTTCACATAGGTGTTAGCACCCCATGCCGACATGGTCAGCAACGCAAGAGAAAGTAGAGAAAAAATTTTTTTCATAATAATAAAATCTCATTAAGTTAGTATATACTAATAAACACCTAAAATGCTTAATGCTTATTTTGCCAAGTTGGTTTGGTTACGCACTGCAAATATAATATCAATTAATGACCTATGCAAATAATTTCTACATGAAAGGCAAAAGAGGAAAGACAAATGATTGACAAACGAAAATGCCAAACGGCTCATTACAAGTCATTTGGCTTTCCTTTGTGGAACCCCAGTGAATCATTCTTTCATTCGCTGCCGCACCGCAAATGACGAATCGCAGGCTCTTGATGCTAGGCTATGGTGTTAATTCTGTGTATTGCGCACAGCACGAACGGAAAATCCGTAGTAGCGGAGGCGATTCCAGGCTTGCTTGGTGGTTCCGTTGGAGTACAGGTAGCGGGCGACTCTGGTGTCGTCGATAAAGAGAGCTGTGGACCAGAAGTAGACGTAGCTGCCAACGCGTTCAAATTCAGTGCCGTTGCGGGCACCTGCAAGAGGAAAGAAAACCGTGTTACCATTGGGTCCCGTGACAAGTGCACCAGTCACACCATTCATCTCGGCCCTCTGCCAGCTGCAGACATCTTTCAGTTCCAAAAGCTGATCCATTGTCGGCATACGCCACGAGGGACCCCAGTTCACGTAGGCCGCATCATCCTCAGGTTCCAACTCGGTCTTGTTGTCAACCACGCCGCAGGCAGCATCGGTACAGTACTTCGTCAACGTCGAATCCCTACCGTTACACAACACATACGTGCTCCAGTCATAAACTTCTTTAGGCGCGGTCTCACCCCAAGCGAAGTAGTCACCATATTCCTCGGGGCTGGTAGCACCCACATTGCAGGTTGCCCACAGCGTGCCGCTGGGCAAACCCAGGTCAACCCACTCGTGCTCGTCGGGAGGAGTCACGGGCTCATCAGGCCAAGAACCTGTCAACAAATAATCTATTAGACAGGTCACGTCTGATACACTGACCTGACCATCCTGATTCACATCACCACGTTGATACTCCATGCCAGCAGTAAAGGAGGCCAACATCAACAATAACAGAACTAATAATGAGCTAAACTTCTTCATAACAATCTTAATTTTAATGGTATAACTAGTTATTACCTGCAAAGATAGTGATAAAAAACAAAAATAACAATCATATTTCACCACAACTATGTCGGAACTCACTTAAACATAAGAAGTCAAGACCGTCACCTCTTCAGTGTCAGCCTCGTAAGCTTCTTTCCAAACTCGATGTCGGTTTGACTATGCCGTCATTTTGGGACGGCTTCTATGGCAGAAACGAAAAAGCCAAACGGCTCACTACAAGTCATTTGGCTTTCCTTTGCGTGACCCCGGTGGGCTCTGATTCTTAACACAGCATGACAGTAATTGACACTCTAACCGCCTGATTCCCATGAATTTCTAATGCTGGCACCATGTCATCGTGTGTCATTAGGTGTCAATCTCGGTTGACATTTTTGACAACCGCTTTTACGGCGTCGTTCGTCTCGCCGATGCCCTGGATACGGATGTAGTCCTCGGCGGTGAGCACGCCGGCACGGGTGCGTGTGGCGGGGCCGATGGCGAGCGTGAGCGACGAGGTCGCCCCGTCGACCATGCTGCGGGCCATGAGCTGCAGGATGACGTTGCTGTGGTCATCGACGTTGCGCTGCTGGATGTCGTAGAGGAAACGGTACTGCCTTTCGTTTCCTTCCAGAAGCGGATGATGTTGTACTCGGTCTCGCTGGTGGCGGTGGCCAGCAGGTCGGCGATGGCCTGGAGGATGGAGCCGACGGTCTCGGGCGAGATGCTTTCTTTAAATAATCTGCTCACGTTCGGCAATGCTCAAACAAGTTTGGCATTGCTCTTACTTAATCGCAGATTTCTCGGTCTCGACGCGGAATGCGGAGATCAGGGATGTCAATTGTTGGATGTCAATCATAATCTTTTGCGTTAGTTACAGCGCAAAAGTAGATTGACAGTGTCACATGGTAAAAGACAAGAAACGAACAACAAATTCATGTCGCTCGTATCTTATAATTAATAATGTACTTTATTTTTTCAATTTATAAAAAAGCAACAATAATATTGCAATACCTAAAGAAATTAACACATACTTCATGGGTGAACTCTTTCCATTATTCTCAATTGAGACAATATCTTTAAATTCTCGCTTCCATGCGAAAGCCTTTGAGTAGGAATTTATTGATACTTGAGGCACATGTAGCACAGCTTCTTTTGAACAAAAGCCAAAAATGTCATCACCTCCAGTCTGGGGAACACTCTGTGAATAGCAATATACATCTTTCAGGTTCTTGTTATGACAAAATGCACCATCTCCAATAAAAAAATCAGATCCTAATAAAATAATAGTCTTTAAATTATCACATGCACTGAAAGCTACATCATCAATAAATGTCACATTATGAGGAATAGTTATTGATTTTAAGTTATTGCACTGTTGAAAAGCGTATTTACCTATTTTAGAAACACTTCCAGGAATAATCAATGAGTCAATTCCGCTTCCAGAAAATGCACCATCACCTATTGAAATAACAGCTTCTGGAATACGGATAGAATGAAGTTCAGTGATTCCACTAAACGCTTGAGTGCCAATATTTATTATATCTGATGGAATTACTGTAGCCTTGCAGCCTTGAATAATAGTGTTTGTGTTTGTTTCTATAATCGCATTACAGTTATTGCGAGAATCATACTTATCGTTTCCTTCCTCTACCATAATTGATTCAAGGCCAACACATGATGAGAATGCCATTTCTTCAATGTTTGAAACACTTCTAGGAATGTTTAAGGTCTTAAGACCAATGCAACCACAAAAAGCAAGGCCACCTATGCTGGTTACGTTACTTGGGATGTTTATTTGTGTCAATTTTTCACATCCCCAAAAAGATCTTGGACTAATATATCTTAACGATGTTGGCAAATCAACTTTAATAAGGTTAGTGCAACTCTCAAACGCCGATTTACCAATATAGTTAATACTATTAGGTAGACTAATAGAAATAAGTTTAGTGCAATTATCAAAGGCATGATCAGATATTCTTTCAACGACATATGTCTTCCCGTTGTTATTGACAGAACGAGGAATTGTTATGTCACCTTCACAATTCTTAGATTCACTTACAGATGCTGTTCTATCATATGTTGAAATTGAGAAATTGATTCCATTAATTTCAACAATTTGTGCATCGATAATTGAAACAGTTATAGCCAATAGTAGTAATGAAACAAATATTCTCTTCATCGCTGTAAACTTAAATATATTATCTCTATTTAGAATTGTAATAATTGTATTTGCAAAGATAATAATTATATCTGAGCACATGAGTTTTTGATTAAGTATTTTTAAAAGCAGGCGACGCTCACGCGTGACCTGCCTAAAACAAACCTGAGCTATATAAAAACTCTATGTTTCAGTGATTTTGCCTAAAATCTTTGGACAGGGCCGAACTAATTATGCCGCAGAATTCGGCTCCAATGTTGGTTTCGAGGAACTCCTTCAAGTTCATCACTGAGGCGTAATACTTGCGGGAGAACCAACGGCGGCGCTGGCGTTTCTTGGCTCTGCCAAGATCGCCACTATTGCCACGGGGCGTCTCGCGGCCCGTGCCGTAGTCTTGCCACAGGCCGTATTCGAGGAAGGACTGGGACAATCCCACCTCGAAGAAACGGCCATCGGCTCGTAGCGGCAACGCCTTGGGCGATGCGAGCAGCGCCCCGGTGTCGATGACTCCGAACAGGGTGATCTGCTCCTGCCAAATCTTGAGCATGGTGCCGTTGAAGGCGGTAACGAACTTCTGGCGCTCCTGCAACGCCTGTTGTTCGGTAGGCTTATTCCCATTCATCGGCATTGTATCTCAGGTCGGTATAGACATCTACGGCTATCTGAAAATGCGAAGCATTCGAGAAACCGAGCGCAGTAAGTCGCACGAAGTGCGGTGCTGCAAACAGCGAGCGTTTCTCAACTATGCGCATCTGTCCATTCATCTTCATTATACCTCAGGTCAGTATAGACATCGACGGCTATCTGAAAATAAGCACAGGCACATCCGCTGAAGAAGTATCGGTCAATCTCGTTGAACGATATCCTCGGGTCGAGGTAGATGCAGTGCTGCTCCAGCTTGGTTTTCTCCAGGATCAGCAGCGACATGTACTGGCGGAAGAGCTCGCGCAGGGTCTCCATGCAGCGTGTCCGTGCCGCCATGTCGTCAATCTTGTGGCGCTTTGCCAGGAATAAAAAGCCAACGGCTGACACAACAAAAAAGCCAAATGGCTTTATT
The DNA here is from genome assembly GCA_947306175.1 of uncultured Prevotellaceae bacterium. Classification (GTDB taxonomy): domain Bacteria; phylum Bacteroidota; class Bacteroidia; order Bacteroidales; family Muribaculaceae; genus Sodaliphilus. Next base: position 4,258 of record CAMZFV010000005.1, on the reverse strand, counting down.
ATTAACCATTTGGCGTTCAATTTGGTGACCCCGGTGGGACTCGAACCCACGACCCATTGATTAAGAGTCAATTGCTCTACCAACTGAGCTACGGAGTCATCGTTTGTTCAATTGCGACTGCAAAGGTACTGCTTTTTTCTAAACCGCAAACAATTTTGATGATTTTTTTTGAAAAAAATGCGTTTTTTCGCTTCATTCGCCCCAAAATTCCTATATTTGTGACTGTAAAACCTTCATGAAACAACGATATGGACAAGACGAAATATGACTTTGACCGAGTGATTGATCGCCGAGGAACCGGCTGTGTGATGGTTGACATGTGCAAGGAGATGTTCGGGCGCGAGGACGTGTTGCCCTTGTGGGTCGCCGATATGGGCTTTGCCGCCTGTCCTGACATCACACAGGCACTGGCCGACCGTATCACGGGCCACCCCATCTACGGCTACAGCGTGCCGCTTGAAGACTACTGGCAATCTATCATCGACTGGCAACGCGAGCGCAACGGGCTGGAGTTCACCACCGACGAGGCGTGCTTCATCGGCGGCATTGTCAACGGCTTTGGGCTTGCGCTGAACCACTTCACCCGCCCTGGCGACAAGGTGGTGATCCAGGAGCCGGTCTACCACCCCTTCAAGATGCTCATCACGGGCAACAACCGCATGGTGGTCAACAATGGCCTGCGCCGCACCGCCGACGGCTTCTACGAGATGGACCTGGACGGGCTGGAGCACATTTTCAAGACGAAGCACCCCCAAATGATGGTGCTCTGCAACCCGCACAACCCCATCGGCATTGCCTGGCCCGCCGAGGTGCAGCGACAGGTGGCGGCACTGGCGAGGAAATATGAGGTCGTCGTCTTCAGTGACGAAATCCACGGCGACCTCGTGCTGAAGGGACACCGTCACACGTCCTTCCTCACCGTGAGCGATGATGCCCGCGCCGTGGGCGTGGTAATGGGCGCCCCAAGCAAGACGTTTAATATCGCAGGCATCGTGAGTTCGTGGTGCGTCATCAAGAACCCCGACCTTCGCAAACCCTTCTTCCACCGCCTGGAGAGCAACGAGCAGTGCTCGCCCAACTTCCTGTCGATGACCGCCACCCGTGCGGCCTATCGTCACGGCGGCGAGTGGCTCAAACAGTGCCTGGAGTATATCGAGGGCAACATCGACGCGGTGGTGGACTATTGCCGTGACCACATCCCCGGCATCACGGCCATCAAGCCGCAGGCGTCCTTCCTCGTGTGGCTCGACTGCACGGGGCTCGGCTTGGAGCATGACGCCCTCATCGACCTGTTTGTCAACAAGGCCCGTCTCGGTCTGAACGACGGCGCGACGTTCGGCAAGGCAGGCTGCGGCTTCATGCGCCTCAACGTCGCCGTCCCCCGCTCCATCCTCATGCAAGCCATGACCCAACTCGCCCAAGCCGTCACAACAACAACAACAACAACAACAACATAGAAAGAAGACAATAAATACAACAAACACAAATAATTAAAGACAACTTGAACAACTATTACAACTTTCTGATTTTTAAGTTGTTACAGTTGTTCAAGTTGTTTTAAGACTATACTACAAGCTGGATAGCTTTGTAATTATTGTATTTATTGTCTTCCTTTTGTTTTATGCCAGCTTGGCAAGGGCGGCGGCGATGCGCTTGGCGGCCTCGCGCAGGTTCTCGTCGCTGGTGGCATAGCTCAGGCGGATGTAGCCCGGGCAGCAGAAAGCGCTACCTGCCACAGTGGCGACGTGAGCCTCGTTCAGCAGATACAGGGCGAGGTCGTTGTCATCGTTGATGACGGTGTCGCCATAGCGCTTGCCGTAGTAATGCTCCACCTTGGGGAAGGCATAGAAGGCGCCATCGGGCATATTCAACTCAAAGCCGGGGATTTCTTGCAAGAGGCCCACGATGAGGTTGCGACGACGCTCAAAAGCAACGCGCATCTCCTCTACACACTCCTGAGGACCGTTATAGGCAGCCTCGGCAGCCTTCTGGGCAATCGACGAAACGCCGCTGGTATATTGACCCTGCATCTTGTTGACGGCCTTGGCGACCCACATCGGGGCGGCGATGTAACCGATGCGGTAACCAGTCATGGCGTATGCCTTGGAAACACCGTTGATGATAACTACCTGCTCCTTGATGGCGTCGAACTGGGCGAGCGACTCGTGCTTACCCACGTAGTTGATGTGCTCATAGATTTCGTCGGCGATGACCATCACGTCGGGGTGACGTTCGAGCATGGCAGCGATGGCCTTCAACTCCTCATAGTTATAGATGGCACCGCTGGGGTTACTGGGCGAGCAGATGACGATGAGGCGCGTCTTGTCGGTCATGGCGGCTTCAAGCTCATCGGCAGTCACCTTGAAGTGTTTCTCCATGCTGGAGGTCAGCAGCACGCTCTTGCCTCCTGCCAGGTTGACCATCTGCACATAGCTGACCCATGCCGGGGTGGGGATAATCACCTCGTCGCCAGGATTGACGAGTGCCATGATGGCGTTGCACAGCTCGTGCTTGGCACCGTTACCGATAACGATCTGGTCGGGGGTATATTCCAAGCCGTTCTCGCGGCGCAGTTTCTCACATACGGCCTGACGCAGGGACAGGTAGCCGGGAACTGGAGAATAGAACGAGAAGTTATCGTCAACGGCCTTTTTGGCAGCGGCCTTGATGTGGTCAGGAGTGAAAAAGTCGGGTTCGCCCACCGAGAGGTTGATCACGTCAACACCCTGAGCGCGAAGCTCACTACTTTTTTGGGACATAGCCAAAGTGGCACTGGGTGCCAGTGCGTTAATACGGTCCGAAAGTCGGTTCATTGTTCTTTAAGTTTTAAGTTTTAAGTTAATTAGTCTAATTCTTGTGCAAAGGTAAGTCTTTTTGCCCGATTGAACAAAAAATTATTTAGTTTCTAGTTTTTAGTCCTTAGTCCTTAGTCCTTAGTTTCTAGTTTTTAGTCCTTAGTCCTTAGTCCTTAGTTTCTAGTTTTTAGTCCTTAGTTTTTAGTTAACAGCTCGACGCCTAAAGCCTAAAACCTAATGCCTAATGCCTTACTTCTCCACTACCCTGCCGTCCACGACCTTGTAACGGCGGTCGAACTCCTCGCGCGTCCGTTTCCAGCGGTTGTGGCTCCACAGCCAGTACTGCGGGGCACGATTGATGGTCTGCTCCATGCGCTTGAAGTAGATGTCGGTCAACTCAAACTCACCCATCGTCGAGGGGTCACGGGTAACGACCTGGAAGTCACCAGTATAGCGGCCCCGTCCCACCCGCTTGACATCAAGATAGACGACGGCCTGATTCTGAGAATGGACGATGCGCTCGATACCCGTGAACACGGGGGTTTCCTGATTGAGGAACGTGAGCCAGTGGTGGATGTTGTGCCATGTGGGCACCTGGTCGTTGATGTAACCCAAGATCGTCACAACGCCATTACGCTTATTCCCCAACACCCAGCGCAGCGTGTCGCGGGTCGAGACACAGGTGGCGCCACACCGGCTGCGCACCTTCAGCATCAGGCGGTCCATCGCCTCGTTTTCCAGCGGATGGTAAATCTGGCCAAATTCGTGGGGACGAGTGATGGGCGGTAGCCACAGCACCAACGAAGTCACCCACTCCCAGTTGCCGTAATGTCCCAGCAGCAGGGCGATAGACTGCCCGCTATTCATAATCTCGGACACCTCCTCACAGCCAGTGAACGTCATGCGGCGCATGAGGTGCTTGCGGCTGATGGTCATCGACTTCACCATCTCGACCAGCACGTCGCAGAAGTGACGGTAGAACCCGCGTTGCAACCGCTTGATCTCCTCGTCGCTTTTGTCGGGGTAAGAATTCTTCAGGTTCTTCCAGATCACGCGATGACGGTAGCGCAGCACGTAGGCAATCAGCACATACATGATGTCACTGAACACATAGTGCAGCCACAACGGCATGAGCGACAGCAAGTACCACACCCCCGTCAAAGCCCAATAAGCAATATTGTTAACCCACTTCTTCATTACCGCCCACAAAGTTAGTAAAAAGTCTTCAGTTTCTAGTCCTTAGTCCTTAGTTTTTAGTCCTTAGTTGGCTGACGCGCTCTTTTTTTTCAAACAACAATTGCAGCTGTTAGCCTTTAGCTATTAGCTGTTAGCTTGGCTGGCGCGCTCCTTTTTTTCAGACAACAGGGACAACATTGATGACAAGTTGTTGACAACACTTCTTTGTTTTCACTAGTGTCCACGAAAAATCGTTAACAATTTCTTGAATAGCCTATCGTCACTAG
>CAMZFV010000004.1 GCA_947306175.1 uncultured Prevotellaceae bacterium | reverse complement strand
AGTCAAACTGGTTGAAGTACATCTTGATGATCTCATCCTTGGTGTAATAGCGCTCCAGCTTCACCGCGATGACCCACTCAACAGGCTTTTTCAAGGCGCGGTCAAAGATGTTGTGACTTTCGGGCGAATACAACTGCTTGGCCAGCTGCTGAGTGATGGTACTGCCACCACCGGCGCTCTTCTGACCCATAAGGATGCGCTTGATGATTGCACGCCCGAGGGCCTTCACATCGATGCCCGAGTGCTCGTCAAAGCGGGCATCCTCGGTAGCAATCAGCGCGTCGGTCAAGTGGGGCGACATCTCGTCAAAATCGACGTAGATGCGGTTGCTGCGGCTGCGGTAATAGCGTCCCATCTCCACACCGTCGGCACTGTAGATCGTCGAGGCAAACTTGTCCGTTGGATTCTTCAACTGGTCGATAGCGGGCATATAACCGATCACGCCATTGTAAATCAGCACAAACAGCAACACTATCAACGCCACAAAAATAGCAAACCACGTCCACATCTTGCGGACGATGCTGCGACGCTTGTTTTTCTTCTTTCCAGTAGTCTTTTCGCTCATATCTTGTCTATTTATTATTAATCAATTACTATTCAACCCATTGAACAAATCCAACAGGTCAAATCTGATTCTATCAACCTGCAAATATACTATAAAGTTTTCAGTTTTATAGTTTTCAGTTGTGAGTTTTTCAAAGCAATCGAATAAAAAAATGTATCAAATGTACTACCTTTGCAGTCATGCAATATGTTGGTGAACTGATTTCGATAGGAGTAGCATTCTCGTGGACGGCGACGGCGCTATTGAGCGAGTTTGGGAGCAAGCGGATGGGCAATCTGACGCTCAATCTGTTACGCATGCTTATCACGCTCGTGTTCTCAGGCATCCTGTTTTGGGTGATGACTGGCTCTCCCCTGCCTGCCCACGCCAGCAACGAGGCCTACCTGTGGATGATGTTCTCGGGTCTGGTGGGCTATGTCATCGGAGACTTCTGCCTGTTCCAGTGCTACATCATTATCGGTTCCAAGTTCGGCCAACTCTTCATGACATTAGCACCCATTGCCGCCGCCATCACAGCATGGCTCACCCTGGGGCAGGAAATACGCCCTCAGGCGATGCTCGCGATGCTTGTCACGCTGGCAGGTATCGCCATCAGCGTGCTGGGTCGAGGTGACGGCAAAAAGTTATCGCTGAAACTGCCATTGGCAGGTGTCCTATTCGCTATCGGAGCCGCTGTGTGCCAAGGTGTGGGTCTCGTGTTGAGCAAAATCGGCATGAACCACTATGAAGCTTCGCTCACCACCCCGCTGGAAGGGTGGATGCTGCCATTCCACGCCAATTTCTTCCGCTGTGTGGCAGGAACTATCGGCTTCGCCCTGTTAATGGCAATTCGTGAAGGCTTCGCCCCGTTGCGCAAGGGCGTGCGGGACCGCAAGGGCATGAGTGCCGCCGTTGCAACGACCATCTTTGGCCCCTTTGTCGGCGTTGGCGCCTCACTGCTTGCCGTTCAATATACAGCAGCTGGCATCGCCAGCACCCTAATGGCGCTTACCCCCATTATCATCATTCTGCCCGCCTGGTGGCTGTTCAAACAGCCCATCACGGCCAAGAGCCTGCTGGGCGCCGTCATCTCGGTCATCGGCGTCTCGCTATTCTTCCTGCTCTAAACCATCCGCTCTTTTTTCAAACAACTTTTTCAAACAACTATAACATTGAACAACATAAACAACCTTGTATTATAACAACTGAAAAGTCTGAATAATCTGGGCTGACGCGCTCCTTAACAAAAGGAAGACAATAAATACAATAAATACTATGGCATCCGCACTCTTTTTCAAACAACTTTTTTTGTAGTCTTCAACTGTCGAAAAGCAATGGGTGGTTTTTGCGGCTGATTTTGTAACTTGTTGATTTTCAAGAGTTGTTTTTTCCTGTTCAAAACAAAAGGGGTAGTGCGCGATCATTAATGAATGTTAAACGCATGTCAGAGACCTCCAGTGCAAAGGTACAAAACACAGGATGGCCACACCATGACAAAAAGTATTTTTTAGGCATTAGGTTTTAGGCTTTAGGCATTAGGTTTTATTAGGCTTTAGGTTGGCATCCGCTCACATCAAAAAAAATACAACAAACACAATCAATTAGTAATCGAATAATCACTAAAAATTGTGTTTGTTGTATTTCTTGTTTTCTTTCTTTCAGTTCGAGAGGGCAAGGCGGAGGCCCAGGAAGTCTTCTTTGCCGTCGGGCTTACTGCCATACCTGTAGGCAACGCGGCAACCTGCTGCGTCATTATCCCAACAGCCGCCACGATAGACGCGATAGGCGCCCGAAGAGGTTCCTTTGGGATTCACCTGAGCGTTGGCATTGTAATAGCCATACTTGTCGTTGCACCACTCCCAGACGTTTCCGGTCATGTCATAGATGCCCAACTCGTTGGGGGCCTTGGTGGCAACAGGCTGAGTGCCATAGCCCTCCTTACCGCTTGTCTTGCTCGGAATCGTATTCCAATACCATGCGACCGCAGTGATGTCATTGCTGCCGGAATACATATAGCCCTGACTCTTGACGCCACCACGTGCGGCAAATTCCCACTCGGCCTCGGTGGGCAGACGGAAATTCTTGCCAGTCAGGTAATTGAGTTGTTTGATGAAGGCCTGACAGTCATCCCACGACACGCCCTCGACAGGACGATTCATGTTGTCACTATAGCCATTATCACTGGTAAAGCAGCTCGGGTTTTTGCCCATGACCGCCTGCCACAGCGCCTGCGTCACCTCGGTCTGGCCGATATAGTACTCCGACAAGGTCACCTGATGGGCCGGTTTCTCATTGCTTTGGGCGACACTACCCTGCTCGGCAGTCGCACCCATGGTGAATGTGCCGCCCTCGACCCTCACCATCCAGAACACCACGCCGTTGACCGTATAGGGATCACCGTCAATCGTTGGTTGAACGGTTATCTCCTGATCCTTTTTCTTATTTTTTTTCTTTTCCTTTTTATCGGGGGAACCTGCGCCATCGTTCATGTTGCCCATGAGGGTTTCGGCCTTCGCTCCAAGCGAAATCACTACCAGTAATGACACAAGTGATAAAAAAACATTCTTCATAGTTATCAGTATTTATAAAACAGACCTCGCAAAGGTAGTAAAAAAACTGATGATGGCAAACACATCCTGTATAAAAACAGAGCAACACATCACGCGTTATCCAGCAGCAGGCGCTTGAAGGCCGTGAAGCCGTTAGGCATCTTCGTGACGTTCAAGTCGGCACTGATGAACCGTGCCAACTGAGCGGGCAATATCAAGGGTTCCTCGATGATACGTTCCATCACGTTTTTCAGCTTGGCCGGATGGGCGGTGGCCAGTACGACGCCCGTCTCTCCAGGCTGCACATCCTCGCCCAATGCACGATAGGCAACAGCCGTGTGCGGATCCAGCAGATAACCCTCTTCACGATAAGTCTTCTGGATAGTCTCAACGATCTGGTTGTCGTCATAGCTATAAGCATGGATGTGGCGGCAGATGTTCTCGTAATTACCCAGAATTTCCACGACACGCTCAAAGTTGTTAGGACAACCCGCATCAAGGGCAGGCGCTATGCTGTACTGTGTAGGTTTGGGTGTAAAGACCCCGGTTTTGACGTAATTATAAAAAATGTTGTTTTGATTCTCGACACTCACAAAACGCTTCACGGGCAAGCCCATCGCTTGAGCCATCAAGCCGCTGGCCAGGTTACCCAGATTGGAACACGGCACGACAAAAACAAGTTTGCTGACGTCAACATGTTGCTTGACCAGTTGAACATAGGCCCAAAAGTAATACACCATCTGAGGGATGATGCGGGCATAATTGATGGACATGGCGCTGGTGAGGCGCATCGCCGCGTTGAGTTCGGGGTCCATGAAAGCATCCTCGACAAGCGACTTGCAGTCGTCGAACGAACCATTGACCTCGATGGCCGTCACATTGCCACCCAAGGTGGCGAATTGAGACTTTTGGATTTTGTTCACTGCGCCCCTGGGATAGAGCACATATACGTTGACTCCAGGCATCGTCCAGAAACTGTTGGCCACGGCACTTCCTGTATCTCCGCTGGTGGGCACCAGCACGTTGAGCGTGCTCCACTCAGGGTGACGAGTGCGGTAATGATCCAGCAAACGGGCCATGAAACGCGTACCCACATCCTTGAAGGCCATCGTGGGGCCATGGAACAGTTCAAGCACATAATGTCCCCCTGCCGTCTTGACCAGCGGGATATCAAAATCAAAAGCATCAAAGACGATATTGCGCAACACATCGGCAGGCACATCACCCTGCAGCGCAAACGATGATATGGCGAATGCCACTTCTTGCAGCGTCATGTCTCCCATGTTGCGCAGGAAGGCCTTGGGCAATCGCGGCAAGCTGTCAGGCATGTACAGGCCACCGTCAGGAGCAAGTCCCTTAGTGACAGCCTGTTCTAGCGTGGCTGTGTGTTGATGGTTGTTAGAGCTGTGATAGAGCATTTTTAGGCTTTAGGCTTTAGGTTTTAGGCTTTAGGTGGTGTCCATTAGTCACTTGATGTCTTTAGTCTACAATCACAGTTCCGGGGGCGGCAGGATTGAAGGTGTTCTTGACCCAAACGGGTATGTGCTTCATGGCGACAGGGGCGATGGTGGGCGGGTAAATGACCTTGGCTCCCGCATCACACATCTCCTGTGCCTGGGCATAGGTCATCTGCGGGATGACCGTGGCATCGGGGTGAGTGCGCGGGTCGGCTGTCATGAAGCCGTCCACGTCGGTCCATATTTCCAAAGACTCGGCATCGAGCAGACTCGCAAGGATGGCCGCAGTGTAGTCGCTGCCACCACGCCCCAAGTTGGTCACATCACCCGTTTCCTTGTCACGGGAGATAAAACCCTGGACCACATGCACGCCGTCGGTCAAGTCGGCAAAATCCCGCCGAACAAGACGTTCGGTCTCTTCCCCATCAAGGACACGGCCAGCGCCGTCGGGCACTGTGCGCATGTAGTTGAGCGACAGGTGAGGCACACCGTCGTCAAACATTCCTGTCACAATCGCAGACGACAGGATTTCGCCATGGGCGACAATAGCATCGCACACACGCTCTATCTCATCCACGGGCATGTGTGGATTGGTGGCCAATGCCAGGTAATATGGCTTGAGGCTCTCGTCGATGAAGCGGTCGATGGTGGCATGAACCTGCTCACGCATCGGCTCGATGACCACGCCGTCGATAGCGTCATGGTGGCGCTTACGAGCCAGCTCCAGTGTGTCCAGGCAAGAGATATCGCGCTGCTGCGCTTGCTCACACATCGCCAACAGTTGGTTGGTGAAACCACCCATTGCCGATACCACCACGATCACGGGGCGCTGTTCGTCATTGACAATATCCTTGAGGTTAAGCAGGCTCTCGACAGATCCAACCGAAGTCCCGCCAAATTTCATCACTTTCATTGCTATCTTGATTTAGTCGGTTTATTCTATAATTAATAACGGAAAAAGAGCCAAAATATTAGAGTGCAAAGCAAAAATATAAGGTAAAAACGCACAATATAGGGCATTAAATTGTCAATGTCACGTTTTTGCCGTATTTTTGTGGGCGATGAACGAATGGGATCAGGACATATATCACCTCAATGACAGTCAACCTCAGCCAAGGCGCGGCTCCCTGCTGGTGGCCAAGCCAACGGTGGGTGACTTCTTTTTCAAGCGGTCACTGATCCTGATTGTTGACCCCGACGAGGGCGAGGGCGCCATGGGTGTGGTCATCAACCACTACACGGGCTACAACCTGCGCGACATCATGCCCGACATCGAGACAGTTGAGGAAATCCCGCTGTTCCTGGGCGGCCCCGTTGGAAGCCAGATGCTATTCTACATGCACACGCTGGGACCGGATATCGTTCCCGGGGCCATCGATGTGGGCGACGGCGTGTGGTTTGGAGGCGACTTTGAGGCCATCAAGCGCTATGTGGAGTTGGGCGGCCCCGTCGTCGGCAAAATCAAGTTCATCGTGGGTTATAGCGGCTGGGAGAAGGACCAGATTGCCAGTGAACTGCAGCGCCATGACTGGGCAGTCCTGGACCAGACAGACCGCGACCTGCTCATGGGCGAGGGCGACGACAACCAGTGGCGCGACGCGGTGACCCGCTTCGGCGAGCGTTACCGCCTGTGGCTCAACCTGCCCAGCGATCCATCGTACAACTAGTAAACAACAGAAAACAAACTACGAATTACACGAATTTGATAAGCGTAATTGGTAGTTAATACTAAGAATCATCATGGGTTTAGTGATAGGCATAGACGTGGGTGGCAGCACCACCAAGATTGTGGGTGTCGAGAACAAGGACCAGATCAAGTCACCCATCCGCATCACTGGCAGCGACCCCATCTCGTCGCTGTTCGGTGCCTTCGGCAAATATATCCACGACAACAACATCTCACTCGATGAGATTGAACAGGTCATGCTTACCGGCGTGGGCGCCAGTGAGGTGAGCACACCCATTTATGGTCTGCCGACGGCTCATGTTGACGAGTTCCTGGCCGATGGCCTAGGCGCAAAGTTTGACAGCGGCCTGGATCGATTGATTACAGTATCGATGGGCACGGGCACGACGCTTGTGCGTGTAGATGGGGACAACATCAGTCACATCGGCGGCATCTCGATGGGTGGCGGCACCCTGCAAGGCCTGTCACACCTGTTGCTCAAGACCAACCGTGTCGAGGAAGTCGTGGAAATGGCCTCACAAGGTGACATCTCGCACATCAACCTGCTCATCAAGGACATCACCAAGGCCGACATCGAGGGTCTGCCCATGTTTGCCACCGCATCGTTGTTTGGCAAGGTGGCCAGCAGCAACGCTACCCCACCCGACATCGCCAAAGGCATCATCTGCATGGTGCTGGAAACCATTGGCTCGTGTGCCGTTTTATCACAGGTCAATGGAGGCTTCAAGGACTTTGTGCTGATTGGCAATCTCACGCAGTTGCCTGAATGTCAACTCATCTTCCCCATGATGGAGAAGCTGTATGGCGTCAAGTTCCACATTCCACTGCACGCCCAATGCTGCACTGCCCTAGGCGCTGCGCTGTCGCATTACAACTCATCATTAACCAGTCGATAGACCCCACACCAGAGATCACAATATGGAACTGAGCGTTGTCATCGTCAACTACCGCGTCAAGTATCTGCTGGAGCAGACTTTGCGCTCGGTCGAGCAAGCCATGCAAGGCATGACGGGCGAGGTCATCGTTGTCGATAACAAGTCTGGCGACGACAGCATCGCCTTCTCACGAGAAAGGCACCCTCAGGTCACTTATATCGAGAACCAGGAGAACGTCGGCTTTGCCCGCGCCAACAACCAGGCCATCATGCAGGCCAAAGGCGAGTTCACGCTCATCCTCAATCCTGACACCATCATCACACCACGCTGCCTGCAAGAGGGCATCGCCTGGATGCGGTCTCACCTCAAGTGCGGGGCCATCGGTGCCCGCATGATGGACGGCAACGGCGTATTCCTGCCCGAGAGCAAGCGTTCCTTCCCTTCGCCATGGGTGTCGTTCTGCAAGATATTCGGTCTCTCCAAGCTGTTTCCCCGCTCGCCGCTGTTCGCCAAGTACCACCTGCGTTACCTGAGCGACGAGGAACCGCAGTGCATCGACATCCTATCGGGTGCCTACATGCTGTGCCGCACCAACGTGTTGCAGCAGTTAGGCGGCTTTGATGAGGACTTCTTCATGTACGGCGAGGACATCGACCTGAGTTACCGCATCGTCAAGGCAGGTTACGAGAACTGGATGCTGCCCACGCCGATGGTGCATTACAAGGGCGAGAGCACTCACAAGGACTCGATGCGCTACGTCAGGGTGTTCTATGATGCTATGCTCATCTTCTACCGCAAGCATTTCCCACGGTTCAACATCATCTTCTACCCCATCGTCAAACTGGGTGTGATCGTGCGCGCCGGTATGGCGATAGCCAAGCGGCTGTTGAAGCGACTGCTACCGTTCAGAGAAAAGCCCGCCAGCGAAGCCTGGCCCTGGGTCATCATCAGCAACCAGGCGCAGTTAGTGGCTCAACGAGCTGGCATCAACAATTACCAAGCGCAAATCCCCGCTACCGGCAACTACAACGTGCTCATCGATGACGGGAGCCACACATATGCCCAGATAGTGGATTACATCAAGGCGCACAGCGACGGCAACCGCCTTGCATACCATATTTTCGCCGCACGACACGGCATAGTTATCTCACCTAAAATGGCATAACGATGAAACAGTTGATGAGTAACGAACTGATAGCGCTAAGGCCACTGGAGCCCACCGATCTCGACACCCTATACAACTGGGAGAACGACACCTCGTTGTGGGTAGTCAGCGACACCGTTGCTCCCTATTCGCGTGCGGCATTGTGGCAATACCTTGAGGGATACACGGGCGACATCTATGCCCAGCGCCAGCTGCGGCTGATGATCACCCTGGCCAGCGACGGCACGCCAATAGGCACAATTGACTACCTCAACTTTGACCCGCTGAACAACCGCGCCGAGCTAGGCTTGTTCATCCACAATGACTACCGTGGACGGGGATTAGGACGTCAAGCGCTGGAAATGCTCACATGCTACTCCCGCGACCACCTGGGGCTGAGGCAGTTATATGTTTTTATCCAACTTTCCAACGAGGTGTGCCTCAAGCTCTTTGAGGACTTTGGCTACCGCCGTGTGGGTAATATCTTGAACTGGGTAAAACGAGGCAATACCTATCATGATGTGGCCCTACTTCAAATGATACTATAAGCGACAGAAATCAACAATGGCACGAGACAATAGAATAGATTCCATCAAGGGCCTGCTCATCATCCTTGTCATTCTGGGGCACACCATCATCGCCCTTGACAATGTGAGCACGGTCAACCATGCCGTGATGGGAATCATCTACATCTTTCACATGCCCTTGTTCATCCTCATCTCAGGCTACCTGACCAAGCATCCAGCTGAGCAGACCGCATCGAAGATGTGGCATGGCGTGGGAAACATTCTCGTGACCTTGATCATCTTCCAATTGCTGGTGAGCCTGAGGGTTCACCTCATGGGAGGGCACTTCACGGCAGCCATGGGGGAATTCCCATTTGGCATCTTGTGGTATCTGTTGAGCCTCATCTGCTGGCGCATCATGCTGTTCTACACTCCACGGGCCCTGCTGGACAAGCCTTGGCTATACCTGGGATTAGCTGTGGTCATCTCGCTATTGAGCGGCTTAACCCACCTGGGTTTGTTCCTTTCACTGCAACGTACCTTGAGCTTCTACCTGTTCTTCCTGATGGGTTTCTATTACCGTCAGGGGGTGCTCAACAACCGACTGTGGCACAACAACCTGCTACACGCAGTGGTGGCCGTGGCGCTGCTGCCGCTCCTCTTCTGGCTCTTCCCCCACTGCGGCAATGTGATGAACGGCGCCGACTATTACGGCATCAGCGGCTTGCCCGAGAAAGCCATGGTCCTGATCTGTTCAATCTGCGTCTCGCTGCTCGTCTTTAATCTAATGAGGGACAACCTGTTGCTGCGCACCATCGGCAAGGACACCATGTTCTACTATCTGTATCACATGTTTGTCTCCACTTCACTGATTATACCGATTGTTGTCAACAACGGCTGGCCCCGCACCTTGCCTTTTATCTTGATTTACACAGCCCTAGCGGTAGTCATCATGTGGGTAATGACCAAAATACAATTCTTCAGATGGCTCATCCACCCGACGTTCAAAGTCAAAAAAACTAACAAGGAAAAAGTGTAATCACCTGATTACTTGAGTTGAGCAAGCGTCTGCTCATCGGGGTCAATGGCAATGATTTTACCCTGAGAATTGAGCAGGAATGAGTGGTAACCATCTTCCAGACGCCAGCTCTTGATGATTGCATCCTGTGCCTTGACCGAGGTGCAGAATTGAGCCGTACGATCCAGGTCGTCTATCTCCACGACAGACTTGAACACCGCATTACTGCGGTCCAAATTGACCGAGACATGGGTGAAATTACCATTATCGGCACGAGACAGACGGTCATATTGTTTATTGCTCAATCTTGACTCGACATCCGTCGAACACCAGAATGTGAGCAACACATTGCCATCACGATGCTGCTGCAAGGGGGACAATCCGTTGTTGTTGTCCAGCACCAGCGCGGGTGCCTTGTATCCAATGCGGCTATCGGCAGGTGCCGTATAGTAGGCCGAAGTGAAAAGGACAAGTAATCCCAAGATGGCTAATGTCAATAATGTCTTATTCATTCACGCAATCATTAATATCGGGGTGCAAAATTAATCAAAAAAAGTCATCGGCAAGCAAAATTATTCTTTTTTTCATGTTTTTTGACAAGTTTTTAAAGCGTATCACCCTTTCCCAAGCTAAAAACAACTTCAACTTGTTGATAAAAAAAGCACATTTTTACCCATTATTCAAGGAAATAGTATTACCTTTGCAGCTTGGATAATAACCCGATACAACATATGAAGAAAATCTACACTCTTGCGATTTTGCTGGCAGGCATTATATTGTCGGCAGGTATTACCTCCTGTGAGTTCGACACCAGTCCCGAGCCTCCCGACTACCCGATATATGTCACTTACATCATCACAGCCCAGAACCTCACGTATGAAGGTCCTGAGACCGTGTTGACCGAGATTGACCAATGGATTAAGAACAACCGCGTTGCCTATGACATCCGCATGAACTATTCCACTGGAGATCCGTCAGAATTCACTAAACAGGATGCCGAAGCCATCAAAAAGTATGAGGAGTTCCTGCCCAAGTTCAAAAACTATCTCGAAAAAGAGCTTAAGCCTAAATTCGGCACGGGAGACTATCTGGACGTGAAGCAGATAAAAGCCACCTACAGTGTGACTGCTAAACGCATGCAAGGTCAACAGGGCGACCTGAAGTATGATCAGGTTGAGTTCTCCTTTCCTTAATCATCATCTATCCCAATGGCTAAGTTAAGAATCAGTGACGACTGGTGGACGGCACCAGCCGAGGGTGATAACGGCACCTTAATTCTGGTGACGGGACGCCGTGCGATGGATAACGTCATTGCCACTGGTGTGTACCGCTACAGGGTCGAGGTCACTTGGCCCTATGAGGGAGATGGGCAGGGATTGCCCACCTATGCCGACAGCAAAGTCATGGAAGAAGTCACCGATGCGCTCAACGATTGCTTTAACCGTGACCCGGTTGCAGTATTGACAGGCATTTACACTGGTGACGGACAGCGAAACTGGGTGTTCTACACCCGCTCGCTGCACATCTTCCAGCGCAAGTTCAACGAGGTGATGGCCCCCTTCCCCGCCCTGCCTCTCACGTTTGAGGCCGAGGAAGACCCCGACTGGCAGGAATACCATGAGATGTGCCAGTGCGAAGTCGCCGAGGACGAGGACTGCTAAGCCGTTAATTTTTTTGGATTGCCCGCATTGCTCGCAAGAACCTTTAGCTCGGCGAAGCCAAATCAAAGACTTTTTATGCTCGCGGTGCTCGCAGCTTAGGGTTTAGAGGGGCATCCGCACTCTTGTGGATTACGCTAAGCCGTTAAACAATTAAGCTGGCTCGTGTGAGCCAGCTTAATTAATTCTATTGTAAGACTTTATCACTCCCACAAAATGATGTCTATAATAGCGTTGACGTCAGCTATATTGACCTCGCCGTCACTGTTAACATCACCGCAGTAATCATACATGCCGTTGAGTATCAAGTCGATTATATAATTAATGTAAGCGATAGTAATCTCGTCACCTGGAAAACAAGGCGGCTTAGGAGGAAAGACTTTTGTACCTTGGATGAACTTGTAGTCCAAATAGGCGCCTGGAATTTCAAACCGGATGACGGCCTCACGGTACCTCATGCCTTCGGGTAAAGGCTCGGCTGTCACATGGGCAGTGACGATATTGTTGAATTCACCGTCTTCCATACCGTCAACCAGGTCGATATTGAGCCATTCTGGCAGTTCTTCCTCACCATTCCACGTCAATATCCAATCACCTTCACAACTCGGCGTCCACGCATTGAACTGGATGCCTTCAACAACCTCGTTGTCAATTTCCTGCAGCATTACTCCACCCTGGTCACCAAATTCATACACTCCACAATCCACGTAGTTCTTAAAAGCAAGATATGGATTTTCGGCAGCGATAAAGATCGTTAGTCCCGTCTTCATTTCTTGTGGGCCAGAGAAGAAATTGTTCAAGCCACACCAGTAGTAATGACCCTGGAAACTGGTTACGGGCCTCTCTCGCTCGTCTTTGATGGTATCCCCGTTCTCATCCAGTTCGACCTCATAGAGCGGGCACTTCAAATATGACAACTCACCATAGCCCTCATCAGTATTCCAGTTGGTTGAAACAAACGCCGAGAATTCCTTCAGGTTCTCCATCTCGGGATCGTTGTAACCATCAATACAGATCAAGATGGGAAAGTCAATTGTCGGGGTGTAATCGAAGATCAGATCGGGATAATCCTCGTCCCAGTAGTAAAGGGAGAACTCGATCAAGCCGTTCTTCTCATCGGCTGTGCTAGGCGTTACCAGGGCCTCTCCTTGGAGGATAAGTTCACCAGGTTCCTCGGGCAAGGTAGCACAGTCACCAGGCACATAGGCAGGAATCCGATCCAGCTTGTAAACCTTACAGGTCATTGTGACATCATCACTCACCTGCAAGTCAAGATATGTCTGCAAGAAAACTTTTGTCAGGATATAGGGATGTGTGGGTTTTTCAAAAGCCTGGGCGATACCATCGATATGCTCGCCATTCTTGCCAAACCACCAGCCATACTTATTGGTGCCGTATGGTTCAGCACCATGGATACGGGTGAGCAAAGTAGCAAAAGTGCCATTACCAGCCATTGTCTTACTGCTCAGCAGGAACTCTTCGTCTTCATCAAGATACATGGCAGAATTGACAGTCGGGACAACCAGCTGATAACACTCTTCATCATCAAAGATGGGATTGTCATCACCCCGCAACGGCCAAATACCGCTATTGTCTCCCCAACAACCATAATACGTCGGATATTGGAAATAGTAGATCAGTCCACTTTCATCGCTTGGATCGGCGAAACACAGTTGTGGGGGTTCACCTTCGGTAAAGCCATAGCTGACAACGTGTTTCCTGTTATCATCCAAACTCATGCCTTCGGGAGTTTCATAAGGCCAGAAATAGTAATAATTGCCCACGTTCTCGGCTAGATAAGTGTAGTCGCTCAATGGTTTCACCAACATGAAACTGTAATCGCTATAGGAGAACATGCCGGCACCGTTTTTGGCAATAAAGCGAGAATGGAACGCACCAGCAGGGCGATAATAAAAAGGCCTATCCATAGTGGGTGCCTTCGATTGCGCCTCGGCCGGCCCGATCATCGTGTTTCTCTTCATCTCTTGAGCTGTGGCGGGAAGATCGACACGCTTCAATGACAAGGAATTATGAGTCGCAGCCATATCATGACTACGCACCACTTGAGCGCCGGCGCTCATCAATGTGAGTGACGCTATAGCTACGAATGTAAGGAAATTTTTCATGATTAAATAAAACTAATAGATTGAATAATATGATACATTTTTAATTTTTCCGCAAATATAGTGTCTTTTTCATTTATTTCCAAATAAATACCTAAAAACAATTTATTTTGACAAAAAACCAGCGGGAACGCTAACCAAAATCGGCGCGTTCCCGCTCAAGACATCTCTGAGTGTCGATGTAGCTGAACACCCATACACAGCGACTCTAGCCGCTTAACATCACATGTTCATGCCGCCATCGACCTGGATGACCTGACCTGTGACGTAGCTCGACATATCGCTGGCCAGGAAGGTGGCCACGTTGGCGATATCCTCGACAGTGCCGCCACGGCGCAGGGGGATGCGCTGGCACCACTCTTTGCGAACTTCCTCAGGCAATGCCTTGGTCATGTCTGTGTCGATGAAACCAGGAGCGATGGCGTTGGCACGGATGCCGCGGGAACCCATCTCCTGGGCGATGCTCTTGGCCAGAGCGATAAGGCCGGCCTTAGAGGCGGCATAGTTGGCCTGGCCGGCGTTGCCATGAACACCCACTACCGACGCCATGTTGATGATGGAACCGGCGCGCTGGCGCATCATGATGGGCGCCAGGGCGTGGATGAAATTGAACGCGCTCTTGAGGTTGACAGCGATAACGGCATCCCACTGCTGTTCGGTCATACGCAACATGAGGCCGTCCTTGGTGATGCCTGCATTGTTAACCAGGATGTCGATGTGGCCAAAGTCCTCATGGATCTGCTTTACCACGGCTTCGGTCTCCTCAAAGTTGGCGGCATTGCTGGCATAACCCTTGGCCTTAACGCCGAAGGCAGCGATTTCCTGCTCGGTCTGCTTGCCACTGTCGTCAATAACGAGGTCGGTGAATGCGATGTCGGCACCCTCGGCAGCAAACTTCAATGCGATGGCCTTGCCGATGCCCCTGGCGGCGCCAGTGATGAGCGCCACTTTTCCTTCTAACATTTTCATTGTTTCTTCAATTTATGGTTATTAATGTTGTTTTCTTCAAATAAATGCACGGCTTCTTGAAAAAGCCGTGCAAAATTAACACTAATTGTTGAGACTGCCAAATCGCAGTACCCTCACATATCTTATTTACCAACTGCCACTGAGCAGGTAGTCTATAAGGGCCGTGACGTCGCTGATGCCCACACTATTGTCTTGATTGCAGTCGGCGGCAGTCATATTAATGCCTGACTCATCACCGCTCAACAGGTAGTCAATCAAGGCGGTCACATCGACGATACCGACAGTGCCATCACCGTTCACGTCACCACGAGTAGCCTTGGGAGCAATCTTAATATTATCCACAGCGAAGTAGTCTCCCACGCCATTGTCACTGATATCCTTGTGATAGAACCAAACCAGCTGGTAAGTGCCGCCGGCGTTCAGTTCATAAGTGAAGTTCTCCCAATCGTTATCACGAGCACCGTAACGGAATATCGAAGTGCCGTTCACCATAAACACGCTCTCATCATAGTGTAAGTTTGGATAATCAGGATCACTTTCTCCCCAAGCCTTGAAATCGAATGACAGGACGGATGGTTCATCGACATGGACAGTGACTGTAAATCTGGATTCACTGCTATGGATACCAGCGTTGCTGGATTGGGCATAGAGGCGGCCGTCCCCTTCCTTCACTATCCAGGGATAGTCACCCTCGTCGGTAAAGTGGATGGTGCCACCTGGCGCATTCAAGGCTCCGTCAAGTGTGGTAATACCCTCGATATTGTAGAATTGCCTCCACCCCTCAGCGGTCTGATAGGCTGAGAGCGAAGACTTCGGGACATACAACGTAGCCCCTTGATAGGTTTCCTCGGCAAAGAACAAGGAATATCCTTCGTCTGATGATACAGGCGGAACAAGCGCATAACTGGTCACTGTAGAGAGATTACTACATGACTTGAATGCATAATAACCAATCTGTTTCAATCCAGCTCCTAAAGAAAGGCTTTGGAGAGCTATACAGTCATAGAACGCACCATAATCGACAGATGTCACACTATGGGGTATATCAACCGACTGCAAGCGTTCACAAGACTGAAAAGCAAATCTACCGATACGGGTGACACCCTCAGAGATATTGATGTGCTCTAAACTGTCACAACTACGAAAAGCTCTTGGTTCTATGCTCTTGATGGTACTGGGCAGAGTGATGTCTTTGGCCCCCCACCTATAGAATGCATAACTGCCAATCTGATTAACCAGATACTCAGTACCCTCGTAAGTAACGATTGGGGGGATGACAACACTTTCTCTAGTAGAATAGGCGCTATACAAATATGTTGAATCGGTATGCAAGGCGTAAGCCGATACCTCCACGGTGTTTGAGTAGGAGTTAAATCCGTAATAGATGCCGTCAACAATGAAGTCATAGCCGTAAAACATATTATCGGGGTTGAAGCTAGTCCAATAGCGGGATGTTTTGTATCTTTCTTCAGCCATGCGTGGTATCCACAGATAGACATTATCATAAACACCTTCAGGGAAAGTGTTTGTTGCGGTTGTGGGAGGATACTGTGCGTGGATGAAGAAGACATAAAGAGTGCTCTCGGTACCCATAAAAGCGTAGTCTCCGATTGAGGTGACCCCTGTTCCCAGTTCGATGTAATCGAGAGTGGAATTATAGAAAGCATAGTCACCAATAGTCGTTACCGTATTGGGAACAATGACTTCCAGCCCCATAGGATTCTTACATTCCCTGAATGCTGACATGTCAATCTTGTTCACGGTATAGGTTTTGCCACCATGTTCGACGGTAGAGGGAATAATCACAGCGCCATCATAACTGCAGTAGTTCGCATCCCTATAGGTCACACTCACGGTAGAGCCGCTCGTGATGGTATAATAGATGCCATCAACAACAAACTTATTCTGCTGCTGAATGTTGGAGAACTGCGACCAGGCCGACGTGGACTGGTAACTGCTCAACGAGCCCTGCGGAACCATCAGAATGGCGGTAGCATAGGTGTTCGCATCAAAGTTGTTGGAATTGAATGATGCCGCGGTCTCCCTCATACTCGTGATGTACCTCAAGGAAGTGCAACCGGTAAAAGTACTGTTATAAATGGCTGACAACGTACTGGGCAGGGTGATACGGGTCAGCGCTGTGCAGCCGGCGAAGCATTCGTTCATCAGCATCCTGACGCCCTCAGGGATAGTTACCGCTGTGAGCCCTGTACAGTTCTTAAATGCCTGGTATCCGACACTCACGACAGGATACATCAAACCGTTGTAATACACACTGTCGGGGATGTTCACAACGCCCGAATAGGTGTTAAATGACCCATTGTTCATTACACTGACGACGCCGCTGCCGTCGCTGTAAGTCGTCAACTGGTAATAAATGCCATCTCTCGTAAAACTCTCGGTTGCGGCACTGGCGCCTATGGCACAGGTTAAAAGCGCCAACAGGACAAGTCCCCTAAAAAGTAGTGATTTTTTCATATTACCTAGGATTAAATGAGTTAATATTATTATTTGTCGCAAATTTAAGAATTATTCTTGAACCATGAAAGCATTTGCTGGTGTTTTTACTACAGATTTCGAGAACCTTTAGTTCGGGGCAACCCATTAAACGAAGGAATCCGCACTCCAAACGATGGAATGCGGATGCCGTTTGATGTGTAATTGGAAGTTCTGATCCTGGCGAGAATTATTACCAGGCGAACATGGGATAGTCCTTCATCATCTCGTTTACCTTGCCGCGAACTGCTGCGATAACAGCCTCGTCCTCGGGAGCCTGGAGAACGGTGTCGATGAGCTCGACGATGTCGCCCATCTTGTCCTCCTTGAGGCCACGGGTGGTGATGGCGGGAGTACCCAGACGCAGACCGCTGGTCTGGAAGGCGCTGCGGTCGTCGAAGGGAACCATGTTCTTGTTGACGGTGATGTCGGCAGCAACGAGGGCAGCCTCGGCAACCTTACCGGTCAACTCGGGATACTTGGTGCGCAGGTCAACCAGCATGCAGTGGTTGTCGGTGCCACCAGAGCAGATCTTGTAGCCCTTGTCGATGAGGGCCTGAGCCATAGCGGCGGCATTGGTGCGAACCTGGATGGCATAGTCCTTGAACGAAGGCTGGAGAATCTCACCGAAAGCAACTGCCTTAGCGGCAATCACGTGCTCGAGGGGACCACCCTGCACGCCGGGGAATACGGCGCTGTCGAGCAATGACGACATCTTGCGGATGACGCCCTTCTTGGTGGTCTTGCCCCAAGGATTGTCAAAGTCCTTACCCAGCAAGATGATACCGCCACGGGGACCGCGCAGGGTCTTGTGGGTGGTGCTGGTCACGATGTGGGCATACTTCAAGGGGTTGTTCAACAGACCTGCGGCGATAAGGCCAGCGGGGTGTGCCATGTCGATCATGAGCAGTGCGCCCACACTATCGGCAATCTTGCGCATGCGCTCGTAGTCCCACTCGCGGCTGTAGGCGCTGGCGCCACCGACGATCAGTTTGGGACGCTCACGCTGTGCCACCTCTTCCATCTGGTCATAGTCCACCAGGTTGGTGTCGGGGGTAACGTTATATTCACAAGCCTGGAACATCAAACCCGAGAAGTTAACGGGGCTACCGTGTGAGAGGTGACCGCCATGAGCCAGGTTCAGACCCATGAACTTGTCGCCGGGCTTGAGGCATGCCATGAAGACGGCCATGTTGGCCTGTGCTCCCGAGTGGGGCTGCACATTGGCATACTCGGCACCGAAAATCTCTTTCAGGCGCTCGATGGCGAGGTTCTCGCTCTCGTCCACGCACTGGCAACCGCCATAATAGCGGTGGCCAGGATAACCCTCGGCATACTTGTTGGTCAGGCAGCTGCCCATGGCCTGCATAACCTGCTCACTCACGAAGTTTTCACTGGCAATCAGCTCGATGCCGTGTTTCTGACGCAGATGTTCGCGCTCGATGATGTCAAAAATCGCTTTGTCTCGTTCCATTGATAGTTTTAAGTTTTAAGTTTTAAGTTTTAAGTACTATTACTATCGCCTAGCACATAAAGCCTAAAGCTAGTTTTTAGTTTAAAGTTAATTATATCAGTTATTATTTAGTTGTTTTCGGTTTCTTACGTACGGTCCAGCCGAAGTGGCCCAATTCCTCACCCAGGGCGTAATAGTGGCCGTGGCAATAGGTGATCAGATCGGCGGCCTTAAGGTCAAGGGCTCCGCTCTCGGGGTCGATGTAGCGGTCATCGGCGATGACGTTCATCACCTCGCCGATGAACATGTCATGAGAGCCCAGTCGCATGATGTCGCGCACGCGGCACTCAATGCTCACGGGCGCCTCCTGGATGTAAGGGGCTGCAACGGTCTCACCCTTGACGGGCGTGAGGTGCATCTCCTTCCACTTGTCATAGTCACGACCGGAGCGCACGCCGCACCAGTCGGTTGCACGTGCCAGCTCACGGTTGGTCAGGTTGAGCGTGAACGCCATGTTGCGCTCAATGATGGCGTGGCTGTGACGCTCCTTCCTGATGGACACATAGCACAGCGCCGGATCGCTGCAGATAGTGCCCGTCCAAGCCGCCGTTAAGACGTTGTATTCCTCGGGCGACGCCCCGCAACTGACCAGCAGCGCGGGCAGCGGGTATATCATGGTTCCAGGTCTCCAGTTCTGTTTCATATTTTTAGTCCCTAGTTTCTAGTCCTTAGTCCTTAGTCCTTAGTCCTCAGTCCTTAGTCCTCAGTTTCTAGTTTCTAGTTATAGTTCAAGGTGCAAAAATAGGCATTTTTTCGGTAACACAGGCGATTTTAGGGAAATTTTTCAGCCGTCAATTAGTTGTTAATAACTTTCCAGTGGCAGGTGCTTGGCGGGCAAGGAAAAAAGTTTATCTTTGCCATTTGTAAAACAACCAATTTCATCTTAACCGTGCACATCGTTATAGCAGGAAATATCGGTAGCGGTAAATCCACACTGGCCGAAATGCTCGCCAAGCATTACGGCTGGGAGCCGTTTATGGAGCCCGTGGTGGACAACCCATACTTGAGCGACTACTACAAGGACATCAAGCGGTGGTCGTTTGCCCTGGAGGTGTTCTTCCTGAAACAGCGTTTCAAGGACATCCTGGGCATCAATGCCAGCGACAAGACCATCATCCAGGACCGCAGCATCTTTGAGGGCGTGTATATCTTCACCGCCAACAACCACGACATGGGCAACCTGGACGACCGCGACTTCGAGACCTACATGGAACTGTTTGAGCAGATGATGACCATCGTGCGCTTGCCCGACCTGATGATTTATCTGCGCTCCAGCGTGCCCCATCTGGTGGACAATATCCACAAGCGTGGCCGCGACTACGAGCAGACGATGCCGCTGCAGTACCTATCAAACCTGAACGAGCGCTATGAGGAGTTTGTGATGAAGACCTACAAGGGCCGCAAGCTTGTCATCAACGTCGATGATATGGACTACAAAAACAACCCCGAAGACTTCGCCGCCATCATCGACAAAATTGATGCGACGATGTTCGGCATCTTCGGGCCTCTGGATTAATAGCCGTGACAGGAGTCACGGCATAGACAACCCTAACGCTAACAACTAAAAACTAAAAACTAGAATAAAATGCATATAGCAGTAGCAGGAAACATCGGCAGCGGCAAGACGACCTTGACCAAGCTGCTCGCCAAGCATTACGGGTGGAGCCCGCGGTTTGAGCCCGTAGACAACAATCCCTATCTTGAGGATTTCTATGCTGACATGTCACGCTGGTCATTCAACCTCCAGATTTATTTCTTGAACAAGCGTTTCAAGGAGGTGGTGGAAATCTCGCAGAGTGACATCGACATCATCCAGGACCGCACCATCTATGAGGACGCCTGCATCTTCGCCCCCAACCTGCACGGCCAGGGCCACATGAGCGACCGCGACTTCAACAACTACCGCGATCTGTTCGACCTGATGATGTCGCTGGTAAAAATGCCCGATCTGATGATCTACATCCGCTCGACCATCCCCAACCTCGTACAGCAGATCCAGAAGCGCGGGCGCGAGTACGAGCAGACGATGCGCCTCGACTACCTGGAGGGCTTGAACAAGCGCTACGAGGACTGGATTGCCGACTACAAGGGCAACCTGGTCATCATCAATGGCGACGAGGTGAAGTTTGGCGACAATCCCGAGGACTTCCAGCAGGTGTGCGACAAGATCGACGCTAACCTGTACGGTATCTTCTCCCCCTTCAACCAGCAACGGTAAAGCCATTGGTTGTTGTGTCATAATTGATTTCGTCGAGCTAAAGGCTGATTTTTAATCGGCCTAACGGCCGAGAAATTAAGCAAAAATTTATATAAAAATTAAACAAAATAAATTATTATTTTAATTTTATTAATAATTTTGTTTAATTTCTCGCGCGTAGCGCGATCACAGTTTTCAGGCATTAATTATGACACTCCTTCGACATGCCACCCGCTGAAAGTGGTGGATTTTACGGAGAGCGTTTTTTGTGTTACCTTTGCGGCATGATTAGCAAGCGGGTCATCGGTATATTGATGGCGTTGCTGGTATTTGTCATGCCGGCAACTGCTCAGGTGTGCGTTGACCATCACAGGGACGATGGCACGCGATACGTGTGCTCGCAGCAAGAGGTCATGTATGATAATTTCCATCACGCCGCCCGCTTTGCCGTGTCGGCGACAGTCAGCTATGGAGGCCTGGTGTCGTTCACGCTTGAGGTAACATACGATGAAGGTTTGCTGCAAGTCTCACAGGGCGACAGCATCACGCTGGTGCTGCGTGGTGGCGACCGCATCGTGCTCAAAACCGACCGTGACGTCTCCCGTGCCGACATCGTTAAGCGCCATTACCTCACCTACAACGACTACTATGTGACCTGCTACTACCCAATCAACAATTACGACATCCAGCGCATCACCCGCAACCGCGTGACCAAGATGTCTATCCAGACCGACAAATATTCCTTTGACCGCAAGCTGGACAAATTCCAGGACCGTTTCAAACGGCAATTCACAGCGGTTTACCGCTACCTGACGGGACAATAAACCACGATACTACAAGAAGAAATCCGACCCATAACGACAACTCAACATAAAAAGGAAAACAATAAGTGCAATAAATACAATCCTTTCATTACGTGGATTTTGTATTTATTGCACTTATTGTTTTCTCTATCTCTCTATTGCCTTGGGGGGATTACTTCACGCGGAGGACTTTACCCTCGGTGACATTGTCACTGGTCAGACCATTGAGTTTCTTGAGTTGGGCCACGGTCATACCGTTGTCCTTGGCAATCTTGGTCAGGTTGTCGCCCTGGCGCACCTGATAGGTCGAGCGGCTGTTTTCGCGGCTCTCCTTGGTGGACTTGCGGGTGCTGGCAACAGTGGTCTGTTGCTCCTTCTTGCTGTCCTTAGCCTTCTTGGCAGTCTCTTTTTCCTCGGCAGCAGCGACACTCTTCTTGGCTGACGAATAGCGCTTGCTGGGCGCATAGTCGCGAGCCTTGGTGTAATTGCTCTTAGAGAAGGTATAGCTGTCGGTGTGGGTGCAACGGTTAGCGAAGTCGAATATAGCCTCAGGGTTGATGGCGTAACCCATGAAACGGGTCTCGAAGTGCAGGTGGGGACCCGTGCTGCGGCCCGTATTGCCACTCAATGCGATGGGCTGGCCTGCCTTAACGTACTGGTCGGGCTTCACCAGGAAGCGCGACAAGTGGCCATAGACGGTCTCCAGGCCGTTCTCGTGACGCACGATCACATAGAAACCATAACCACCGCGCTCAAAACGGGTCAAGCGTACGCGGCCTGAGAATGCCGAGTAAACGGTATCACCGATAGCGGCACGCAGGTCGATACCCTTGTGGGTGCGACCAAACTGGGGACGGTAGCCGTAGTGGCTGGTCACGTAGTTACCCTTGATAGGCATCACATAATGGCGCACGTCAAGCACCTTGGTGTTAGGCACGTTGGCGTCCTTATAGCAGTTCACGAGATTGCTCTCCCAACCCTCGGTGTAGATATCGGGTTCGGGTTCACATTCCTCGTAGAGGTCAGCTGCATACTTTTGAGCCTCCTGGACACGTATCTGGTCCTTCACGCGGCTCTGCTTGGCGAGCAAGTCACTGTGCATCTTGCTGTAACTTGAGGCAGATTGCATATTCTGAGCCGATATGCCAAGCGCAAAAAGGGTTATCGCCGTCAAGGCGAAATATATTCGTTTGATATTCATTCTTAGGTAATTTCTAAGTCCGTTTTGTTTTTAAGAACGGCCAAAATTACTCATTTATTTTATAAGAGGAGGCATTTAGTCTGCTAAAAAGTGTAAAGTTTGGTTTCATTCTCTAAACAAAGCAAGCTAATCACCTATCTCTCAATAAAATAAAAAATTCACAAATGCAAACAGTTTTGAATCGTAATTAGGTGTTAGGTTTTAGGCATTAGGCTTTAGGTGGGGTTTAGGAAATGAGGCCCCAGTTGGTTTGTTTGTCGAAGATGTCGCGGATGTGGGCGGCCATTTTGCGGCCCCACGGGGTTTCCATCTGCGGGTCATCGCGCAGGTAATCCTCGGCGGCGTTGCGGGCCATTTGGATAATCTGGCCATCCTGGGCCAAATTAGCGATGTGCAGGTTGAAGGCAATGCCGCTCTGCTGGGTACCCTCCATGTCGCCTGGACCCCTCAACTTCATGTCCTCCTCGGCGACGACAAAGCCATCATTGGTCTGCGTCATCACCTGCAGGCGGTGGCGGGTGTCACGTCCCAAGTCACTGCGTGCCATGAGGATGCAGTAGCTCTGATCAGCCCCACGCCCTACCCTGCCGCGCAGCTGGTGCAACTGCGACAGCCCGAAGCGCTCAGCGTCCTCAATCACCATCACCGAGGCGTTAGGAACATTCACCCCCACCTCGATGACAGTCGTTGCCACGAGGATATGCGCCTTACCCGAGGCAAAGAGCATCATCTGATGGTCTTTCTCGGCGGGCTTCATGCGCCCGTGCACCATCGCCACATTGTAGTGCGGGAACACGTCACACACCTGTTCGTAGCCCATTTCCAGGGCATGCAGGTCAAGTTTCTCGTTCTCCTCGATGAGGGGATAGACGATATAGGCCTGACGGCCCTGCTTGAGCTGTGAACCGACGAATTTGTACATATTGAAGCGGTCAGGCTCATGTCTGAGTACCGTGGTCACGGGCTTACGGCCCGGCGGCAATTCGTCGATGACCGACACGTCAAGATCGCCATAGACCGTCATTGCCAGCGTCCTGGGGATGGGCGTGGCCGTCATCACCAGCACATGAGGCGGTGCCACACGGTTTTTGCTCCACAAGCGGGCACGCTGAGCCACGCCAAAGCGGTGCTGCTCATCGATAATGGCCAGTCCCAGGTTGTGGAACTGCACCGTGTCCTCGATGAGGGCATGGGTGCCGATGAGAATCTGCAACTCGCCGCTCATCAAGGACTCGTGGATGGCAGTGCGCTGTTTCTTGCGTGTCGAGCCAGTCAAGAGTGCCACTTTCACGCCCAGCGCCTCGCCCAGCGGCTGGATAGTTTCGAGGTGCTGTCCCGCCAATATCTCGGTAGGTGCCATGATGCAGGCCTGATAGCCGTTGTCAATGGCAATGAGCGCTGTCATGAAGGCGACAATTGTCTTACCGCTGCCCACGTCACCCTGCAGCAGGCGGTTCATCTGCTTGCCGCTGCCCATGTCGTGGCGCATCTCACGGATGACGCGTTTCTGCGCACCAGTGAGCGGGAACTGCAGGAAGTTGTGGTAGAAGTTGTTGAAGTAGTAGCCCACACGCTCAAACTTGTGGCCCACCAGTCGGCGGCTGCTACCCTTGATATAATGGAGGATGTTGAGTTCCAGGAAAAACAGTTCCTCAAACTTGAGGCGGAACTGCGCCCGCAGCAGCGACTGCTGGTCGGCAGGCAGGTGGATGTTGCGCAAGGCCTCGGCAAGCGGCATTAGGTGGTAACGCTGCATCAGTTCGGGCGGCAGGGTCTCGTCGATGTGCTGCACACCGGGCGTATTCAGCAGATTGACCACAAGTTTGTGGATGGCCCTCGATGTGAACTGGCGGTTGCGCAACACCTCAGTCAGGTTATACACGCCTTGCAACCCCTGTGTAACCGCCTCGGCACTGGAGAGGTCCACCTCAGGATGGACGATATTCAAGTGGCCATTGTACATCGACGGTTTTCCAAACAGTATGTACTGGGTCGTGGTGTTGTAGGTCTTCTGGATTGAAGCCACACGGTTAAACCACACGACCTCAATCGTACCCGTGCCATCGGTGAACAGGGCCTGCAGGCGGCGCCTGCGGCCCTCGCCAGCCGTGGTAAACATCAAGAACCGTCCCTTGAGCTGAACGGCGGCTTCATCACCATACAACTCATTGACATGGTTGATGACACTCCGGTCGATGTAGCGGAACGGGAAGTAGTACAACAGGTCATAGTAAGAGCTGATGCCCAGTTCTTTCTTGAGCAGTTCAGCACGCTTGGGTCCCACGCCGTGCAAATACTGTATGTCGGTATGGCGCAGGTCAGGCATTATTATTTAACAGATATTCGGCAAGCGCCAAGTCCATGGGACGGGTGATTTTCAGGTTCACAGGGTCACCCTCGACAAGGGTCACGCTATGGCCATATCGCTCGACTACCGAGGCGTCGTCGGTAAATGTCGGCTGGAAGGACTGCGAGTATGCGTCGATCAACAGGCGGGCGTCAAACGCCTGGGGTGTCTGCACGGCACGCAGCGAGGAGCGGTCCAAGGCATGGCTGGTCTCTCCCACCACTTGACGCACCGAGTCATTGAGCATGACCACGGGGATGGCGGCTCCATCACGACGGGCAGCCTCAAGAACGCGACTAATGAGGTCGGCAGTTGCCAGCGGGCGCACGCCGTCGTGCACAGCAATCACATCGACGTCTGCGGGATCAGCAATACTATCGAGGGCGTTCTTGACGCTGTGCCAACGGGTCTCGCCACCTGGCACAACGCGATGTGGCAAGGTAAAGGCATATCTCTCGCACAGTTGTTGCCACAAGTCCATCTGGTCGGCGGGCAAAGTTACAATTACATCAAAAGAACCATCCCCATTTTGTCCAAAGGCCTCGATGGTGCGCATCAGGATGGGCTTGTCGCCTAACTCCAGAAACTGCTTGGGCAACTGGGCCCCAAACCGCGTGCCACTGCCGCCTGCCACTATGATTGCTATCGTTTTCATTCCAACACTGACTTATACGGCCACAAAATTAATGAAAAACAACCAAATAATGAAAAGGAAGACAATAAATACAATACATACTATGCTATCCAGAGCGTAGCGAATTTAAAAAAAGGAATTTTAAGCGAGTGGCTTAAAATTCCTCTTTAGGTTTCAAATAGGCAAAATTTCTAAGGTAAAAAAGATTGTTTCAGGTTTATGGTGCAAAAGTATAGCGAATTATCTTACTATGGGCACATTATTTTTATGTTATAAAACATATTTTCGAGATGGCGCCCAAAAAGCCACCGCCTATTCTGTTGAATATCAGTAGCGCAAACGATTGCGCATTTTTTTCATTCAGCCGTCTCTTCAAAGTACTTGAGGGCGAATTGCCCGTCAGGAGTAAGGACGACATAGGAATTGAGCGTGATCCATTCACCCAGCATAATGACGGGCGGCATGGTATCTTGAGGATAGACGCGTGCGATGTGGATGTGGCCATAGACGAAGGCCTCTACATCAGGATGTGCTGCATAGTACTCTCGCGAGAAATCGAGAAGGCGAGTTGCTGCATTCTCCGAGATTTCCTTCAATCGCTCGGGCGAACGGCTCGTGCGGTTCTCGCTTGACCAGCCTGTGGCGATGGGATAGGTCCAGCGGGGATGGATGCCGGCATAAAGCCACTGGCATACCCTATTGTAAAAACACCAGCGCGTGAATCGGTACATCACAGGCTGCACACCCACGTCATCGCCATGGGAGATGAGGATGCGCTTGCCCTGGGCCTCGACCACAGTATGACCCTTGAGGACCGTCATGCCAAGTTGGTCACGCAGGTAGTCGAACAGCCACACGTCGTGATTGCCTGTCACCCAGGTCAGCTTCACTCCAGCATCGGCCAGCTCAGCCAATTTGCCCAGGAAACGGATGTAGCCGCGCGGCACCACATATTTATATTCGTACCAATAGTCAAGGATATCGCCCAACAGGAATAACTCGGCGGCATCGTCCTTGATGCTGTCAAGGAAACGGCACACACGGCGCTCCCGCTCCAAGGGGTCGTTCATGTACTTGGCCCCCAGATGCAGGTCAGAAATGAAATAGGTGTTCTTGCCAGCCATATTCTCTATCATTCTTAAAACAACCTAAACAACATTGAACAACATAAACAACCCAATTATAAAAAAAGTTGTCCTTGTTGTTATTTGTTGTTCATTTTGTTTGACATTATCTGTTGTTTGATCATTACAGCATGCCGAGTTCGAGCTTGGCCTCGTCGGTCATCATGCGGATATCCCATTCGGGCTCAAACACGAGATTGACTGTGGCACTGGTCACGCCATCGACACTCTCGACCTTCTGCCTCACGTCCTCAAAGATGAAGTCGGCAATGGGGCAATTGGGAGCGGTGAGCGTCATGTCGATATCCACATGGCCCTCGTCGTTGAGGTCAATCTTGTAAATCAGCCCCAGGCTGTACACATCGACGGGCAACTCCGGGTCATAGACCGTCTTTAACATCTTGATGATGTCTTCCTCGATTTTCAATTTCTGCTCTTGTTCCATAACTGGCCGCAAAGTTAATGAAAAACTCGTAATCGGCATCCAAGTTGGTGGTCAAAATGCCACATGAAGGATAAAATCAAAGAAATCACAAGATTAGTCGCAATATCTCCAAAAAGGGTAAAATCAAAAAAAAATCATAAAAAATGCTGAATATTAGCGCTTAATTAGAAAAAAAGTGCGATATTTGCAGTCGCAAAATCGACAAGGGGCTCATTTTTGGGCGCTTTTTGTTTGTTGTCTCAATGACAACGCCCACCTCCAAACCGTTGTCGGTCAAGTAATTAGAGTAAGTAATTTTTTATTAAATAATTAACTAAAAATTAAGAAATACTACAATGACTAAAGCAGAAATCGTTAAAGAGATTGCCGGCGAAACCGGTCTTGACAGAGCATCCGTTCTTGTAACAGTAGAGAAGTTCATGGACTGCGTGAAGGATTCACTGGCTAATGGTGAGAATGTTTACCTGCGCGGATTTGGCAGTTTCATCGTGAAGACCCGTTCACAGAAGACCGCCCGCAACATCAGCAAGAATACCGTTATTATTATCCCCGAGCACAAGATTCCGGCCTTCAAGCCCGCTAAGGTGTTCATGGATCAGGTGAAGTAATTGCCATCAACTCATTATATTATAATATTATATATATCACTAACATTTTACGACTATGCCAAACGGAAAGAAACGTAAAGGCCACAAGATGGCAACGCACAAGCGTAAAAAAAGACTGCGCAAGAATCGTCATAAAAACAAGAAGTAATTGCGCGTAGTCAACATTATGACGATCGTGAAATAGCGGGAACAAACGAATTGGCACGCACGACCGGACATCAGGAATCAGCTATCCAGCCACTCCATCAGGGTCCCGTCACGTCAATTGGTTTGTTCCTGGCTTGTTTAAAGGCACGGACCTCCACTATTCCCTCTCCTACCCTCCCTCCAGAAGGACCTGCCTCGCCCATCAAACCCTCGCACCTCCGCACGCCTACGTGTCCAGCGGGACACACCTCTCATGAGCCACGGAACATGTGCATTATATTAAGTTATATTTTTTATGTATTTCACCCACACCAACTGCGATGAGAAGTGAACTAGTAGTTGACGTCACGCCCAGAGACATGACGACGGCGCTGCTCGAAGACGGCCGCCTCGTGTCATTGCAACGGGAGACGCGAGACGCCTCCTATGCAGTGGGCAACATCTACCTTGCCAAGGTAAAGAAGCTGATGCCGGGATTGAATGCCGCGTTTGTCAACGTGGGACATTCCAAGGACGCTTTCCTTCATTACCTTGATTTGGGTTCACAATTCAACACTTTTTCTCAATACATCCAGACGGTACGCGAGAATCCCAACAAGCGGCCAACGAGCATCAGCAAAGTCAAGAACCAGCCCGACACCAACAAGCATGGTACAGTGAGCGACGTGCTCACCCAGGGTCAGGAGCTGTTAGTGCAGATTGCCAAAGAGCCCATCTCTACCAAGGGGCCACGCCTGACCACCGAAATCACCTTTACCGGGCGTTTCCTGGTGCTCACACCCTTCAATGACCGCATCTCGGTATCCCAAAAGATCAAGGACCACGCCGAGAAGACCCGATTGCGCCGACTCATCGAGAGCATGAAGCCCAAGAACTTTGGGGTCATCGTGCGCACGTCAGCCGAAAACAAGCGCGCCGCCGAGCTCAACGCCGAGCTCAAAACGCTGCTCAAAGCCTGGGACGACGCCATTGCCAAGGTGCAACACGCGACGCCACCCACCCTTGTTTATGAGGAAGAAAGCCGTGCCGTAGGAGAAATCCGGGACATCTTCAATCCCGAATTTGAGAGCATTCAAGTCAATAATGCCGAAGTGTTTGATCAAATCCACGACTATGTGAACCTGATAGCCCCCGATCGCAGCGATATCGTCAAGCTCTATAGCGAAGACACGCCCATCTTTGACAAATTTGGGATCACCAAGCAGATTAAGTCCTCGTTTGGGAAGACGGTATCCTTCAAGTCGGGCGCATACATAATCGTAGAAAGCACCGAAGCCCTTCACGTGATAGATGTGAACTCTGGCAACCGTTCACGCACGAGCACCGACCAGGAGAGCAATGCCCTGAACGTGAACCTGCTTGCCGCCGACGAGATAGCCAGGCAACTGCGCCTGCGCGACATGGGCGGCATCATCGTGATCGACTTCATCGACATGGCCAAGGCCGAGCACCGCCAAGAACTGTATCAGCACATGCGCGAAGTCATGCAGAAGGACCGCGCCCGCCACAACATCTTGCCGCTGAGCAAGTTTGGACTGATGCAGATTACCCGCCAGCGCGTGCGCCCTGCCCTCGATATTGCCACCGCCGAGACGTGCCCCTCCTGTGGAGGCACGGGCGAAGTGCAGCCGTCGCTGCTTTTTACCGACAAGTTGAAAGACAAGATTGATTACCTTGTCCACACGTTGAACGTGAACAACTTCATTATGTATGTCCATCCGTTTGTCGATGCCTACCTGAAAAAAGGCCTCATGAGTGAGTACTGGAAATGGCGCCGCGAATTCAAACGCAAATTCCGCATCCAGCCCGACCAGTCACTCAACTACCTGGAATATAAGGTATTCGATAAAGACCATAACGAAATTGACCTTAAAGAGGAAAAAGACACCTGCAGCAGCGAGACCAGCAAGAAGGAACGACGTTCCAAGCAACGCGCCGCCGCTGCCGAAGAAGAGAATCAGCAGTGACCTCCGTGTCATCGCTAGACAAAGCATCAAGGCCGCCCTGCACGATACCAGCAGGGCGGCCTTATTGTTGATAACTCTGATGCGTTAAATATTGTGAAACCAATGATTTTTTCATATTTATAAATTATATTTGCGTCGTAAAAAACAATCCTTTATCATTAACTTTAAATTCAAAAACTACCGAATCAATGAAGAAAGCAACTGCTAAGAAACCGTGTGCTAAAAAAGCTTGTAAAACTGCTGATTGCAGCAAGCCTGCACCCCTAGGTACAAAGACCAAGAGCTACATTGCAATGGAAGATCGCTACGGTGCCCACAACTACCATCCCCTGCCCGTAGTGCTGAAGAAGGGTAAAGGCATCTACGTTTGGGATGTCGAGGGCAAGAAATACTTTGACTTCCTGTCGGCCTATTCTGCCGTGAACCAGGGTCACTGCCACCCCCGCATCGTCAAGGCGCTCAAGGACCAGACCAACAAGCTGTGTCTGACCTCACGTGCGTTCTACAACGAGGCCTTCTGCGAGTATGAGAAATTCATGCACTCCTACTTCGGCTATGACAAGGTGTTGCCCATGAACACTGGTGCCGAGGGTGTCGAGACCGCCCTGAAGCTGGCCCGCCGCTGGGGTGTTGTCAAGAAAGGCATCCCCAACGACAAGGTGAAGATCATCTGCTGCGAGGGCAACTTCCACGGCCGCACCGTGACCATCATCACCATGAGCAATGATCCCGACAGCTATGCTAACTACGGTCCTCTGACCCCCGGTTTCATCCGCATCCCCTATAATGACACCAAGGCGCTCGAGCAGGCGCTGAAGGAGCATGGTAAGGAAGTGGCCGCCTTCATCGCCGAGCCCATCCAGGGTGAGGCTGGTGTGTTCGTTCCCGATGACGGCTACCTGAAGAAATGCTTCGACCTGTGCCACAAGCACAACGTGCTGTTCATTGCCGACGAGGTACAGACCGGTATCGCCCGCACGGGTAAGATGTTGTGCAGCCAGCACGATGGCATCCGCCCCGACATCGTGATCCTGGGCAAGGCCCTGGGTGGTGGCGTGCTGCCCGTATCGGCTTGCTTGGCCGATGATGACATCATGCTTAACGTAAAGCCCGGTGAGCACGGCTCAACCTTCGGCGGCTTCCCCCTGGCAGCCCGCGTTGCCGTTGAGGCCTTGAAGGTGGTGAAGGACGAGAAACTCGTTCAGAACGCCGAGAAGATGGGTAAGATCTTCCGCGAGGAAATCGAGAAGATCCACTCGCCGTTCATCGTTCAGGTGCGCGGTCGCGGTCTGTTGAACGCCATCGTCACCAAGCCCGTCGAGGGCAAGACCGCTTGGGACATCTGCCTCAAGTTGCGTGACAACGGCCTGCTGGCCAAGCCGACCCACGACCATATCATCCGCTTTGCTCCTCCCTTGTGCATCAATAAGGAGGAACTGATGGAGGCCATCGAAATCATCAAGAAGACTTTCGAGCAGATGTTCGGATGATTTATTCAAGTGTCACAAGCCGATGGCTTGTGACACTTGAAGTTTAGAGTTTAGAGACTCTTCCATTTCACACAGATTATTTTTCAACTATATCTAGAAACTAGGGACTAGGGACTAGAAACTAAAAAACTTATAACAAACAATATGAATAACGCTGTTATCAATTTTCCCCTTCCCGCCAATGAACCGGTGAAGGCCTATATGCCCGGCTCACCCGAGCGCGTTGCCCTCGAAAAGGAACTGGAGCGCCAGAGCAAACTCGTCGTTGACATCCCCATCATCATCGGTGGCAAGGAAATCCGCACCGGTGACACGGGCACTGTGACCTGCCCTCACGACCACAAGCACGTGCTTGCTACCTACCACAAGGTGAGCAAGAAAGAGATTAAGATGGCTATCGACGCAGCCATGAAGGCTTGGAAAGAGTGGAGCCGCACGCCGTGGACTACCCGCGCCGCCATCGTCATGAAGATGGCCGAGCTGCTCGCCACCAAGTACCGTCCCATCATGAACGCTGCCACGATGCTGGGTCAGAGCAAGAACATCTTCCAGGCCGAAATCGACTCGGCTTGCGAGACCATCGACTTCTTCCGCTACAACGTGCACTATGCCAGCAAGATCTACGGCATGCAGCCCAAGGATGGCGTGGGCCAACTGAACCACACCGAGTATCGTCCCCTCGAGGGCTTTATCCTGGCTGTTACCCCGTTTAACTTCACCTCGATTGCCAGCAACCTGTGCATGACTCCCGTACTCATGGGTAACGTGGCCCTGTGGAAACCCTCCACCACCGCCCTGCTGAGCAACTACTACCTGATGCAGCTCTACAAGGAGGCTGGTCTGCCCGACGGCGTAGTCAACTTCCTGCCCGGCAGCGGCGCCCTCATCGGCGAGGTAGCTACCGAGAGCAAGTACTTTAGCGGCATCCACTTCACTGGCAGTACCGCCACCTTCAAGTCGCTGTGGAAACAGGCCAGCATGAATGTGGACAAGTACATCTCCTACCCCCGCCTCGTGGGCGAGACCGGCGGCAAGGACTTCATCTTTGTTCATCCCAGTGCCGACAAGAAGGGCGTGGCTACTGCAGCATTCTGCGGTGCATTTGAGTTCCAAGGCCAGAAGTGCTCGGCCGCGTCGCGCATGTACATTCCCAAGAGCCTGTGGCCCGATGTGCTGAAGGACATTAAGGCCATGTGCAAGGAGGTGAAGATGGGCGATGTCACCGATCCGGGCAATTTCATCAACGCCGTGATCGACGAGGCTTCGTTCGACAAGTGCAAATCGTATATCGACTATGCCAAGGAGGCCGACGACGCCAAGATTGTCATCGGTGGCAAGTGCGACAAGAAGAAAGGCTGGTTTGTTGAGCCCACCGTTATCGAGACCACCAATCCCCGCTTCAAGTCGATGGAAGAGGAAATCTTCGGCCCCGTGCTGACGGTTTACCCCTATGACGACGACAAGGTGAACGAGACCGTACGCCTGTGTGACGAGACCTCGCCTTACGGTCTGACCGGTGCCGTTTGGGGCCGCGACCGTCTGGAAGTGGAGAAGATCACCGACAAGCTGTGCTATGCTGCCGGTAACTTCTACATCAACGACAAGCCGACCGGAGCAGTTGTGGGTATGCAGCCCTTCGGTGGTGCTCGTGCCAGCGGTACCAACGACAAGGCCGGTGGTGAGTTCAACCTCATCCGCTGGATCATCCCGCGCGTGATCAAGGAGACCCTCGTGTCACCCACCGACTACCGCTACACCTATCTGAAGTAAGAGGCTTTAGGTTTTATAGCCATAACGGCCTAAATTACCATCAAGGAGAGACGCCTGTCTCTCCTTGATTTTTTATTATTCTTTTAGTTTTGTTTGACATTATGGCATTTTTTATTATTTTTGTCACAATTTATAGAAAATATCAAACAAACACTAATAATCCCCAATGTTATGAGACACAACTGTATCCTCACTAAATTGTTCGTCCTGGCGGCATGCCTATCATGTGTACTGGGCGCCAGTGCCGCCACCTACTATGGTTTCAAGGTGGGCGGCGTATCGGTCAATAGCGACAACTGCAATAACGTCACCGGCAACAACATCCTGTCGGGCACCGTCAAGTATGACCACAGCACCAAGACCGTGACACTGACCAATGTAAGCATCAGCCGCACGGGCAGTGACAACCGCGCCATCCTCAATGAGAGCAACACAGGACTGATTATCAAATTTGTGGGCACTAACGAGCTGTCGGCACAAGATGCATCGGCAGTGCGCTTCAACACTTCTGGCTCCATCGTCGTGAGCGAGGGCAGCTCGGCCTCCATTACGGGCGGCACCGAGAATGCTATCTATAGCTACAATTCGGCCATCGCCATCTCGGGTCCCGGCGACCTGCACGTATCGGCATCGGGAAGTGCCGCCATTGAGGGCAAGGGCGCCAGCAGTTCCAGCACCCTGAGTTTCTCCAATATCACTGCCGATATCTATGGTTCCAAGGGCGACCTGTTTGATTTCAGCAATGTCACTTTCAACACCAAGAGCTATGTGACACTCACCGCCACCAACAATTCGTCATATCCCTCGGCACGCAACATTGGTTCCATGACCTTCAATTCCGGGGCCATCAGACAACCCTCGGGCGCCACTTACAGCAGTTCCTCCCAAG
Organism: uncultured Prevotellaceae bacterium; assembly: GCA_947306175.1. Lineage (GTDB taxonomy): Bacteria > Bacteroidota > Bacteroidia > Bacteroidales > Muribaculaceae > Sodaliphilus. The sequence continues at coordinate 108,939 of CAMZFV010000004.1, read as the reverse complement.
CCATTGTTCTCAACGGCACCAAAGTCTATAACAAGGATATCCTCATCACCCAACATCCCGACTTCAAGGTGGGTGACTTTTACTACCTGGTGACCGGCACTAACGAGGTCTCCGTGACCTATAAGGACACCAACTATGGTTCCTACTCCACCCGTTATCTGACCATTCCCGAAACGGTAACCTATGACGGCAAGACTTATCAGGTGACAGGCATTTACGCACATGCCTTTGACGGATGTGAGAATGTGGTCAGCGTCACGTTAAACAACAACATCCGCACTATCGGCTATTATGCCTTCAGGAACTGCACGAGATTGTCCAAAGCGACACTTAACAATGTCACCAGCATCGGCAACTACGCCTATCAGAATTGTTCCTCATTGGGCACGATTACCTTTGGAACCAGCATGTCTGTGATTGGACAGTACGCATTCGATGGTTGCAACCAAATCGTTTACATCTATGCCAATAACCCGAACCCACCCACCATCGATACCAACACCTTCTCGGAGTACGGAGCCGTCGTCAAGGTGGCCACGCCATGGATCGCCTCATTATACCGGTCGAGAACTGGTTGGTCCAACTTCACCAACATCACCCCTAACCAGACTTATGATTTTGCGGTGGACAATATCTATTATATCAAGACCTCTTCCTCCACAGTGAGCGTGACAAACGGCAGCATCTCCTATGGTGACTATCACGACTTCGTCTTCATTCCCGAGTGGATCATCTATGATGACATGACCTATTTTGTCACTGGCATCAACGACTATGCTTTCCGTAATTGCGCCTTCTTGTATGGTGTCTATATCCATGAGCGTATAAAAACCATTGGTGCAGGGGCATTCCTGGGATGCACTCAGCTAACCAGTGTTACCCTTCCACACTCGATTACAAGCATCGGCACACAAGCCTTCAATCAGTGTACTAACCTGGCGACCATTGTCAGCATGGCAACCACCCCACCGACAATCGATAACGCCTTCAGCGGCCTGTACACTTCGGCAACACTTTATGTGCTCAATGGTAAAACCACCGACTACGGGAACAGCAACTATTGGCGTAACTTCTACAACATCAAGCCTGTATGCACTATAAGCGAAGTACAATGCTCCATCGGTGACGTGAATGGCGATGGAGATGTGTCCATCAGTGATGTGACCGCTCTGATTGACCTCTTGCTGAGCGGTGGCACAGCAAGTGCCGAAGCCGACGTCAACGGTGATGGCGAAGTGGGCATCAGTGACGTCACCACATTGATTGACATGCTGTTAAGCGGCACAACATCAGCCGGAAGCAGCAGGAAATTACATTACACCGTTGCAGGCATCCCCTTCACTATGGTAGTCGTTGACGGCGGCACCTTCACCATGGGCGCGACAAGCGAACTGGCCGACGACGCCAATAACAATGAGTACCCCACGCATCAGGTTTCGCTCCTAACTTACGGCATCGGAGAGACTGAGGTCACACAAGCGTTGTGGAGGATAGTCATGGGTGTGAACCCGAGTGACCGCGTGTTCAATACAAACACCTATCCCGTCGAGTGTGTATCTTGGGACGATTGCCAAGCATTTACCTACCGCCTTAATCTGATGACAAACATGTCATTCCGCCTCCCCACCGAGGCTGAATGGGAATTTGCGGCACGTGGTGGCAACAAGAGTAAGGGCTATAAATATGCCGGAAGCAATAGCATTGATGAAGTGGCTTGGTATCAGGAGAATACCAACACAGTAACCATGCCAATCGCTTACAAGGCCCCCAACGAGTTAGGGCTTTACGACATGAGCGGCAACGTGGAAGAATGGGTATACGACAGGTACGGCAGTTATAGCGGTAATGCACAAAATAATCCCACAGGCCCCACTACAGGTACTGACCGAGTGGTGCGTGGAGGCAGTTACGCATCCCCGGCTAAAAGCTGTCGCGTGTCTAAGCGCGGCTATGCTCCGCAGACCGATAAATACATCAACACGGGACTACGCATAGCGCACGACTACAGCAACTGACACCTGCAATCCGCATAACGAATCAAACAAACCGCTGGACATCATGAACAGAATAAGCAGAATTGTATTATTACTGATTTTAGGGACCTTATGCGTTACAACGTCGGCACAGGGATATCTTCAGGTCAACGACATCAGCTATACCCACAAGACTGACGCCTACTCGCTTGAGCGGCTGAAACTTGACGTGTACCACCCCACGGGGGCTACCGATTGTCCTGTGGTGGTGTGGTTCCATGGTGGAGGGCTTGAGGGTGGCAACAAGGAAATACCGGCACTGTTGCGAGAGAAGGACCTTGTGGCCGTCGGGGTGAACTACAGGCTGTTGCCACGGGTTACCGTCCGGGAGATACTCGATGATGCCGCCGAGGCGGTGGCATGGGTGTTCAGGCACATCGCCGAGTATGGCGGTGACCCACGCAAGATTGTCGTGTCGGGGCACTCGGCGGGAGGATACATCTCGATGATGCTGTGCCTTGACAAGTCGTGGCTGGCTGCCTATAACACCGATGCCGACAGTGTGATGATGTATGTCCCCTTCAGTGGCCAAGCCATCACCCATTTCAATGTGCGCAAGATGCAGGGCATCCCGCCCTTGCAGGCCACTATCGACGAGTATGCGCCGCTTTATTGGGTGCGCGGAGACTGCCCACCAATGGTATTGGTGTGCGGAGATCGGGAGCTGGAACTCTACGGCCGTTATGACGAGAACCAATACCTCGCCCGCATGATGAAACTGGCAGGTCACCAGCAGACCTACCTCTACGAGATTGACGGGCACGGCCACAACGGCATGATCGAGCCGGGCTTCCATATCCTTGAGACCCACTTGAAACAAATGCTCGGGATACCGACCTATCCATAAGTATAATCTATACTTCAAACCTAAATAAACGAAAGAAATTATGAGTAACCTTTTTCATCAAATCAAAGTATTAGCCATTCTTCTATGCTTGATGGGTGCATTAAACGTGGCGGCCTATGACTTTGAGCAAGACAGTATCTATTACACCATCCACTCAGGAAAAGCCTATGTGACTTACAAAGACAACAACTACAACACGTACAAGGGCGATATCGTCATTCCACCTACAGTGGTTCACGATGGCGTGGAATATACCGTCTATTGCCTGGACCGCTATGCGTTTATGAATTGCTCTGAACTCACCAGCGTAGTCTTACCCAACACGATGACGATGACACCCCTTGAGGCATTCGTTAACTGTCCGAAACTGACCAGCGTGACATTTCCCAATTCTTTGGTAGAAATCAGGGGTTCCTTCAATAACTGCCCAAGTCTCACCAACGTTATTCTTCCCCCTTCGCTGGTTTCTCTTACTAGTGGTTCTTTCAGTAATTGTACCGCGATAACCTCCATCTACATCCCCGCCTCGGTCACCGAAATACCGACCAATCCTTTCGCTGGCTGCACGGGTCTTGAAAGCATCACAGTGGCTTCAGCAAATCCTAAATACGATTCCCGTAACTACTGCAATGCCATCATGGAGACTGAGACCGACAAGCTGGTATCAGGCTGTATCAACACGGTTATTCCTCGTGAAACCAAAGCAATTGGAACATCAGCATTCTATAAGCAATCCGCTTTAACAAGTGTCGATTTGCCTGAAGGTGTCAAGTCTATTGGCGATTATGCATTTTATTACTGTTCCGGGTTGACAAGCATCGATCTGCCTGACAGTTTGAGGAAGGTTGGAGGACAAGCATTCTCCTACTGTACGAGCTTGACAGAATTTATTGCTCCCGACTCATTGAAAGAAATTGGAAGTTTGGCTTTCTGCTATGACAGCAACCTGAGCACCGTACATCTTCCTGATTCCTTGCAGAGAATTTATCATCAAGCATTTGCCTGCTGCTCTAAGCTAACCAGCATCCGTATTCCAGACAACACCATTATGGACAGTGGTATCTTCTGGCTTTGCGGCCTTGAAAGCGCTAACATACCGACTGGTATTACCAAGGTACCAGTTCAGCTCTTTTATTGCTGCTACCACTTGGACAATATCGTGATTCCAAATAACATCACGATTATAGGATATGAAGCTTTTTCCGGTTGCCGGGGTATGACCACGGTGTCTATCGGTAGTGGCGTTGAAACAATTGATACTGGTATCTTCAGAAACTGCACCCAGTTAACAGATGTGAGTTGCAAGGCTGTAGTGCCGCCAAGAATCGCATATGAAATTTTCCACGAAAACTCCTACACCCAGGGAACCTTGTACGTTCGCAAGAATTCGGTTCAGGCATATAGGGAAGCTGATTTCTGGAGTAAGTTCCAGAATATCGTCGGAGTGGACTTCCCTGTCGATGTCAATGGCGACGGGGTAATGACTGTCTCTGATGTCACTGCTTTTATTGATATGTTGCTGGGCGACGAACCCATCAGGGACCTGGAGATGGACGCCAACGGAGATGGAGTCATCAGCGTTGCCGATGTGGCCGAGATGATCGATATGCTGTTGAGCGGAGACTGAACAGGCCAATAATTATCAACATTCACATTGTGGAGACGCAAAACACATTGCGTCTCTACTTTTTTTTGATGCCTATGACTAAAAAGCACACAACTGAAAACTGACAACTGAAAACTTATTCGTAAATTTGCAGGTTGAACAAATATTTAAAACCATTCGAGACATGAGCAACGACAAGATATTGCAACCGATGGCCGGCATGACGCTGGAGGAGATGCAGGATGCTGTAACCTCCCTGGGTATGCCACGTTTTGTGGCCAAACAGTTGGCACAGTGGATTTATCAGAAACGCGTGAATGACTTTGAGCAGATGCAGAACATTTCCAAGGCCAACCGTGAACTATTGGCCAGCCGTTACTGCGTGGGACTGTATCCGCCTAGCCAAGCCGCATCCAGTGCAGACGGTACGGTGAAGTACCTGTTCGACGTGGGTGACAAGAAGTCGGTCGAGTCGGTTTACATCCCTGAGGAAGACCGCGCTACACTGTGCATCTCATCCCAGAAGGGATGCCGAATGAACTGCTACTTCTGCATGACTGGCAAGCAGGGCTTCCACGGCAACCTCACGTCCAATCAAATCATCAACCAGGTATTGAGCATCCCCGAGAGTGAAACGCTGACCAATGTCGTGTTCATGGGCATGGGCGAGCCGCTCGACAACCTTGACGAGGTAATGCGCGTCATCGCGATCCTCACCGAGCCGTGGGGTCTGGCATGGAGTCCCAAGCGCGTGACGGTATCAACCGTGGGCAAGAAGCCCGAACTGAAAATCCTGTGCGAGCAGACCAGCGTACACATCGCAGTGAGCGTCCATAACGCCGTCAAGGAGGAACGCTCATCGATGATGCCCATCGAGCGCCTCTACCCCATCGCCGATGTGATGGAAATGCTGGGCAACTATGACTTTGCCCACCAGCGCCGCCTGTCGGTGGAATACATCTGCTGGCAGTGGTTCAACGACGACATCCAGCATGCCGAAAAACTGCGCGAGCTGTTGCCTAACGAGCACGTGCGTGTCAACCTCATCCGATTCCATCCGATTCCCGGCATCGAGAAACTGCGCACCAGCAGCGACGAGAGGATGACCTACTTCCGTGACTACCTGAACAGCAAGGGAGTGACCTGCACCATCCGCCGCAGCCGTGGCGAGGACATTGCGGCCGCCTGCGGTCAGCTTGCTGGCCAGGTGCGCAAGGCTCAGGCCAATGCCAAGGACGGCAAGCCTGGCCCCCGCAGCAACAAGAATAAACGCTAATTCCTTTCTTAACCTGAACACATCATGAACAAGATCTTAAAACACATCGTTCTCATTGCAGCACTGGCGATTACAGCCCTGAGTGCGCTGGCTGCCGAACCCACCAACTATTACAACAGTGCATTAGGCAAAAGCAACGAAAACCTCATGACTGCCTTGAGGAATATCATACGCGACCACAGACAGCTCAGTTACAGCGCCTTGTGGGACGCTTTCAAAACTACCGATACCGATGCCCAAGGCTATATCATCGACATGTACAGCAATTGCCGCTACCGTCCTGACCAGCATGGCAGCAGTGCCAAGAATGTGGGCGACGGTTTCAACCGCGAGCACAGTTTCCCCAAGAGCTGGTTTGATGACGATGCGCCCATGTACACCGATTTGTTCCACCTCTACCCTACCGACATCAGGGTGAACAGCCAACGAAGCAACTTCCCCTTCGGCGTGTGTGCTAATGGCAACCGACTGACTAACGGTTCTTTATATGGCAAGGGCAAGTTGGGCACGAGTACCTATCCCGGATATAGCGGCACGGTGTTCGAACCCGACGATGAGTACAAGGGAGACTTTGCGCGCACCTATTTCTACATGGTGACATGCTACAAAAACGAATTGCCAACATGGCCCGGCAGTCCCCAGCTCAACTATACCGCCAACAAGTATAAAGCCTTCTCCACTTGGAGCATCAACATGCTGATGGAGTGGACCCGTCTGGATCCCGTCAGCGAGAAGGAAATCAAGCGCAACGAAGCCGTCTATGCCAAGCAGGGCAACCGCAACCCCTACATCGACCACCCCGAGCTGGCTGAATACATCTGGGGCAACATGCAGGGTCAAGTGTGGACCGGCTCATCGTTGCCAGCTACAGCCGCTATCACTACTCCCGAGAATGGTGCCATCATCGGCATGGGTGAGACCCCTGTGGGTACTCCGCTGGAATACACCATCAACCTGAAGGGCGAAGGCCTGTCCCGAGGTCTCACTTTATCGTTAGCCGACAACGAGTACTTCTATGTGGACAAAGACAACTTCTCGGCGAGCGAAGTGAATAACGGCACCTCGTTTGTCATCACCTTTGTCGCCGATGAAGAGGGCACCTTCAACGAAGTCCTCACCTTGAGCAGCATGGAGGTGACCACCACATTCACCGTTACCGCCACAGCAACCGACCAAGGTGTCACACCTCCTCCCGTAGTGGAGTATGACAGCATCATGGAGGACTGGGAAGGCTGTACCTCAGGCGGCTACTGGAGCAAGCAGGTACAAGGCCACACATGGAAGTGGGACTTCACCGATGCAGGCATCTGGGGCGACAACCTCAAGCACGGTGAGTTTGCCTGCCGCATGGGTAAGACCAGCAGCAGCGCCATCGCCATGGCCGAGGACGTGGAGGGCGGCACAAGTGCCATCGCCTTCTGGGCAGGCTCATACGGCAGTGATGCCGACGCCAATCTGCGCGTGGAATACAGCACCAACAAGGGCGCGTCATGGACTGTTCTGGACGATGTTACAGTCACTAGAGGTTCCTTGCAGTACATCAACATGAATGCCGACGTGACAGGCCGTGTGCGTTTCCGTATCGTCAAGACTGCGGGCACACGTGTCAACATCGACGACATCACCCTGTTTGGCCGCAAAACAGAGGAACCGCTTATCGGCGACGTGAACCGTGATGGTGAGGTGAACATTGCCGACATCAATGCTGTCCTCGACATTATCCTGGGCGGCGACAACGGCCTCAACGGAGACGTGAACAGTGACGGTGAGGTGAACATTGCTGACATCAACTTGATTATCAACATCATCCTCGGGTCATAATACCACAATCAACGATATCGAGAAAAACAGGGCTGCCGACATGGCAGTCCTGTTTTTTCTCTCATTTATCGTCAATCAGTTACTTGACGGGAATCTTGTCGATGCGGCGCTGGTGACGGCCACCCTCGTAGGGGGTTGTCAGGAAGGCTTCGACCATGGCGATGGCTTCCTCCTCGGTGACGAAGCGGCCCGGCATGGCCAGGACGTTGGCATCGTTGTGCTGACGGGCCAGACGGGCAACCGCGAGGCGCCAGCACAGGGCGGAACGCACTCCCTGGTGCTTATTCAACGTGATGTTGATGCCCTCACCACTGCCACACACGGCGATGCCGGGATAGCACTCGCCCTGCTCGACAGCAAAGGCGCAGGGATGGGCGAAGTCGGGATAGTCGCAGCTTTCCTCGTTGTAAGTACCGAAGTCCTTGCAGGCGATACCCTGTCCCTCAAGCCAGCGCTTGACGGCTTCCTTGACGGGAAAGCCGGCGTGGTCGCTGCAAAGGGCGACAGGAATGCCAGGTTTCAAAATTGAATTTTCCATTTCTTTTCAATTGGCTGTGGCAAAGCCACAGCATGGTTAACCTTATTTCTTGAGGGCCTGGAGGGCTTGCTCCATTGTGGCGATCTTGCTCTCGGCGTCGGCTTTCTTCTTGCGCTCGTTGGCGACAACAGCCTCGGGGGCGTTGGCGACAAAGCGCTCGTTGCTCAGCTTCTTATCAACGCTGGCGAGGAAGCCACGGGTATAGGCCAGATCAGCCTCAAGCTTTGCAATCTCGGCGGCCACGTCGATGCTGCCGGCTACGGGCACGGCAAACTCGGCGGTGCCCACCATGAAGGCGGCTGCCGTGGGATCTTTCTCGGTCACGGCCTCGATCTTCTCAAGACCAGCGAGCTTGATGATGATGGCCTCCAGCGGATTGTTCAAGCCACCAACAGCCTGCAGGGTGAGCAGTTCCTTGTTGGGGAGGTTCTTCTGCTTGCGCACGTTGCGCACACCAGCGACAATCTCCTTGACGTCGGCCATGGCCTTGAGCAGCGCCTGGTCGGCCTCTTTGGCCTCAGGGATGAGGGCATACATGATGCTCTCGCCATCCTTGCGCTCATCGAGGTGCTGCCACAGTTCCTCGGTGATAAACGGCATGAACGGATGCAGCAGACGCAGCAGCATGTCGAAGAACTCGAGCGTGGCCTGCATCGTGGCACGGTCCATCGGCTGGCCGAAGGCCGGCTTCACAGCCTCAAGATACCATGCAGAGAACTCCTCCCAGAACAGGCGGTAGAGCACCATCATGGCATCACTCAGACGGAACTTGGTGAAGTGGTCCTTTACTATGGCCAGGGCGTCGTTGAGGCAGTTGCGGAACCACAGCACAGCCTGACGGGCAGCCTCGGGCTGCTCTACGTCGGCTACCTCCCAGCCCTTGACGAGACGGAAGGCGTTCCATATCTTGTTGTTAAAGTTACGGCCCTGCTCACACAACGCGTCATCATAGAGGATGTCGTTGCCAGCGGGAGCAGCAAGCATCAGACCCATGCGCACGCCGTCGGCACCGAATTGCTCGATGAGCTTCAGCGGGTCGGGCGAGTTGCCGAGCGACTTGGACATCTTGCGGCCCAACTTGTCGCGCACGACGCCAGTGAAATAGACGTTGCGGAAGGGCATGTCGCCCATATATTCGTAACCCGACATGATCATGCGAGCCACCCAGAAGAAGATAATATCGGGGGCGGTCACTAAGTCATTGGTGGGATAGTAGTACTTGATTTCCTCGTTGCCGGGGTTGTTGATGCCGTCAAACAGCGAAATGGGCCACAGCCACGAGCTAAACCATGTGTCGAGGGCGTCCTCGTCGTGGCGCAGCTGGCTGGCCTCGATGTTCTCGTAGCCGGGGATCTTGCGGGCCTTCTCCAAAGCCTCTTCCTCGTTCATCGCCACTACATAGACCTCCTTCTCCTCGTCATCGGTGGGCAGGAAATAGGCAGGGATGCGGTGACCCCACCACAGCTGGCGCGAGATGCACCAGTCCTGGATTTCCTCCAGCCATGCCTTGTAGGTGTTCTTGTACTTGGGCGGATAGAACTTGAGTTCGTCGTTCATCACACAGGGGATGGCGATGTCGGCAAAGTGACGCATCTTCAAGAACCACTGCATGCACAGGCGAGGCTCTACGGCGGTGTCGCTGTTGCGCTCGCTGTAGCCCACCTTGTTCTCATAGTCCTCGACCTTCTCCATCAGACCAGCATTCTTCAAATCCTCAACGATGACCTTGCGGCACTCCATGCGGTCCATGCCGACGTACAGCGGCGACTGCTCACTGATGGTGGCGTCAGCGTTGAAGATGTCGATGGTCTCCAGGTTGTGGGTCTTACCCAAGACGTAGTCGTTGGGATCGTGGGCGGGGGTGACCTTCAGACAGCCGGTACCGAACTCGATCTCAACATAGCGGTCCTCGATCACATTGATGACGCGGTTCACCAGAGGCACGATGACCTTGCGGCCCTTGAGCCACTGGTTCTTGGGATCCTTGGGGTTGATGCACATGGCGGTATCGCCCATGATGGTCTCGGGACGCGTGGTAGCCACGACAGCATAGTAGCCCTTCTCATCCTTGTGGATGATGTTACCCTCGGCGCGCAGCTGCTCCTCATTCTCGAGGGCCTGCAGTCCGTCCACATAATACCTGAGGTAATACAGGAAACCTTTCTCCTCGTGGTAGATCACCTCCTCGTTGCTCAAAGCGGTCTGGGCCTTGGGGTCCCAGTTCACCATGCGCAGTCCACGGTAGATGTAGCCCTTGTCATAGAGATCGACAAAGACCTTCAACACGCTCTTGCTGCGTGTCTCGTCCATGGTGAAGGCAGTGCGGCTCCAATCACAGGAGGCACCAAGCTTGCGCAGCTGCTGCAGGATGATGCCGCCGTGCTCGTGCGTCCAGTCCCAAGCATGCTTGAGGAACTCGTCGCGCGTGAGGTCACGTTTGCGGATGCCCTGCTCGGCCAGGCGCTTAACGACCTTGGCCTCGGTAGCGATCGACGCGTGGTCAGTACCAGGCACCCACAGGGCGTTCTTGCCCTCCATGCGCGCGCGGCGGATGAGGATGTCCTGGATGGTGTTGTTGAGCATGTGGCCCATGTGCAGCACACCCGTCACATTGGGTGGCGGAATCACGATGCAATAAGGCTCGCGCTCATCGGGCACACTCTTGAACAGCTCATGAGACTCCCAATACTTATACCACTTGTCCTCGACCTCTTTAGGGTCGTATTTCGTTGCCAATGTATTATCTTTCTCGCTCATTTTAGTTGGTTATTATTTTGTTTGTTTTATATTCAAACTGCAAAGTTACGAATAAATGGCCAAATGACAAAAAGCAAAATCACCATTCTACAGCCATTCTTCGCAACCAACTGATATTCAATCACAAATAAAATCAGCATTGTTTACATGAGGTGGTGCGGAACTGTTAATGAAAAGTTAAATGCACACTCAAACCCTTCACTGCAAAGGTAAACCATCATGAGGACCATTGACAAGGGCAAAAAGCAAGAATGGCCACGATGACATATCCAGGGCAGGCATACGAGCCAAAGGCTCGCAATACTCTGACTCCACACCCATCGACTGAAGTGATGTTGGAATGGTATTTTTTAGTAAAAAAATGAGATTTCTCTCACTTGCAAAAAGTAGGATTTTGGGTCCATTTGAGGGGACGAAACGCCGAAAATGATTAACTTTGCAGCATCATAATAAAAATGTGATTATGGGTTCGATCAATTTTACGCAGATTCTGAGTGCTACGCTGGTGTTGCTGAGTATTATCGACATCGTGGGTTCGATACCTATCATTTTACAGCTGAGGGAGAAAGGACGGCATGTGGATGCATGGAAGGCGACGCTCTACTCTACCCTGCTGATGGTGGGTTTCTACTACGGCGGCCACTGGCTACTGCGCATCTTCAACTGCGACATCCACTCGTTTGCCACGGCGGGCGGTTTCCTGATGTTCCTGATGGCGCTTGAGATGATTCTCGACGTAGAGATATTCAAGAACAACACGCCCAACAAGGGGGCGACGATGGTTCCGATGGTGTTCCCGCTGATTGCCGGTGCTGGCGTGCTGACAACGCTGATTTCGCTCAAGGCGATGTATGACGACGTGAACATCTTTATCGGTCTGGCCATCAATATGATATGGGTATTTGCCGTCATCAAGAGCACAGGCCAGATTCAGAAATGGCTGGGCGAAGGCGGCATGATGTTCTCGCGCAAGTTCTTTGGCATCATCCTATTAGCGATGAGCGTAAAGATGATGACAGAGAATATTGCTCATTTGTTCTAGTCGAACAAATGAGAGTTTAAAGTTTAATGTTTAAAGAATAAAATGGCGGCAGCCGCCCAAAAGGCGGCTGTCGTCGTGTATAGGGGTTTATGTTAATGGCGGGGGTTATTTCCAGGTGGGGTCGCTCTCGTTCCAGCAGCGGTCGAGGGCGGTGACGGCATATTTCCATTTTCCCTTGCCGCCATCGGGGAGGATGAAGGTGGTTTCGCCTGTGATGGCGAGGATATTGGCGGGATCGTCGAGGCCAGAGACGCTAGATTTTGCGTCTCTACTATTGGGGAAGCGGTAGATGACGTAGCGGACGGCCTGCTGCATGGGATCGTCGGTGTCGTGGGCACGCCATACGAGGCATTTCTTGCCGTCCACCTTCTTGATGTCGAGGTTGTGGACACGGTGGGGTTTCTCCTTGTCGAGCCAAGTGTAGGCAGGGATGAGGGCGGGATGGCTCGTCTGGTTGTTGGACAGGGAGTCGAGGACGCCCTTGAAATTGCTGGTGATGCTGTAGCCAGGCCACCAGGTCACGCCGTGCACATCGTCCATGGCGCGCTGCAGCCGCATCTTGTGGTCGAGCTGCGTGGGGTTAGCGGGGTCCCCACCCTCGTCGGCGATGTCCTTGTGAGACATCACGTTGTTGACCGACTGGCCGTAGTACATGTGACGGCCGTTGGCATGGTCATTCCACCAGTGCATGAGCACCAAGTCGCTGGCCCGCTCATGTTCCAGTTCCCAGTAGAGCTGGGGCACCATGTAGTCCACCCATCCTTCAGCGGTCCACTTGATACAGTCGGCAAACAAGGCGTCGAAGCACTCCAGGCCGTTGGTCTCGCTGCCGTCGGGGTCGCTGGCCTTGTTACGCCAGATGCCGAAGGGGCTGATGCCGAAACGCACCCAGGGTTTCACCTCCATGATGGTATTGTGCAGTTGCTCGATGAACAGATCGACGTTGTGGCGGCGCCAGTCGTTCTTGTCCCATCCGATGCCATACATATTATAAGATGTTGTGTCAGGGAATTCCACCCCTGTGACGGGATAGGGATAGAAGTAGTCGTCCATGTGCAGGGCATCGATATCGTAGCGCACAAGGATGTCACGCACCACCGTGTCGATGAAATTGCGGCACTCGGGCAACCCCGGATCGAAATACAGTTTGCCGTCGGCATACTTGAGGAACCACTCGGGGTGCTCATAGTAGATGTGCCCCGGTGCGGGCTTGTCCTCCTCGCTGCTGGTCACGCGATAGGGATTGATCCAGGCGTGGAGTTCCATGCCGCGCTGGTGGGTCTGCTCAATCATGAACTGCAAGGGATCCCACACGGGATTGGGGGCCTTGCCCGGCTCACCCGTGAGCCACCGAGTCCATGGCTCGAGGTTGCTTTTGTAGGCCGCATCGGCCTGCGGGCGGATTTGCCAGATAACGGCGTTGCAGTTGGCGCGCTGGAGCAGGTCAAGCTGCTCGATGAGGTACTGGCGGGTCTTTTCGGGCGTCATCTGGGCATATTGCTTCTGCCCGATGATGTGCATCCAGGCACCGCGGAACTCATGCTTGGGGGCCGTTGCAGCTTGCTCTTGGGCAGTCATGCAACTCGCCATGGCCACAAACAACAAAGAGATTAGAAGGATACGTTTCATATTTACTTGAATTGAATTTCAGTTAACGGTCAATAGATACCATAGATGCAGCGATAAAATCGCTGCACACATGAACCCTGTCGCGGGAAAGCTACCTGTCGGGAACTTGATGCAGCGACTAAATCGCTGCACACATGAACCCTGTCGCGGGAAAGAGACGCAAGATTTTGCGTCTCTACATGATGATATCGTAATTACTAAGAATTAGTTCTCGTCGGAGATGGGGATCCAGACGTAGGCGCCGAGGTCGATGGCTCCAGTGGCGAGGCGGTCGTTGCCGTAGCGGTCGTAACGGGCCTCATCGGGGCAGAGGGCGGGGTTGCCCTTGCCGATGGCGTCGCTCCCATTGCCCAATCGGTAGTCAAAATAGTAGTCGTCACGCACGGTCAAGAACTTGGGATCACCATCCCAAATGCAGTTGATGTAGTGGGAATCACTAATTTCAGAGCGCTTAAACAGGCAATAATTCAAGTAAATGTCTGAATCATCCAACGTCTCAACGTTGAATTCAGGACACAATCCATGAAAGATGCAGTTGTCGAACCGTGCCTTAATCTTAGCTATGGTGCCATTTACTAATTCAAGATCCGAGATGTTGACTATGGGCAATTCTGGTATGGAGAACAGATAATTGTTGGCAAAGGTACACTGGCTGGCCGTCACCTTTCCGCCATTGAAGCCAACCACTGCCACAGCTGCATCGCTCAACTCGGTGCCGATGAGCTCGGCATAGCACGCCTGGGTCACCAAACAAGTCGAAGCCGAGTTGGTCAACACACAGTTGACCAATTTCAGGGCACAATCATCGGTGTACAATTTATCACTACTGCAGTGCATACCGATTGAGCTTCCCTTCATCACCACATGCTTCAACACATTTCCACTGGCATGTGGCGTGTAGTTGAAGATGACGCCACCCCACTGTCCCGACATGATGTCAAAGCTGGTTTCGCCGACGATATGGTCCAGACGGTCGCCGCGGAACGTGATGGGGGCTTCGGCCGTGCCGTTAGCCAACATCCTACCCGCACATCGTATCGCGCCCTTGTCGTGGAAGAGCAATGTCGCGCCCGCATCAATGGTCAAGGTCACAGTAGAATCAACATACAACGTGTCGTAGATGAGGTATGGCTTGGCGGCCGTAAAGCGGGTGTCGGTAGCGATGGTATCACCGCTGATGCGCACCACATCCTGTCCCCATGCACTGAGTACCACATTCTGTGTCACGCCATTGGTCACAAATTCCAGACGGTCTTCCAGCAAAGTGGGTTCATTTCTCTCCATCTCATCAAGATAGGCCTCGATGAAGACAAAAATCGAGTCGTTGCCACGGATTTCCACATTCTGGAACTCGTCACCGCGCACACCGTCCACATTGAGGTGGAAATGACCCTTGGAGGCCAGTCCTGCCACCTTAATGGACGAAATATTGATCTGCTTGGGGCTGCGGTTATAGACCACCATCTGCTTGGTGGCTGTGCCCTGCAAGGTAATTACCGTGTCAAAAGCCACAGTATCCTTATTGAACACCAACACATCGCTTGATGAAGTGGTGAATCCATCCTCGATACACGAAGAGAATGCCGCCATGAGCATCAGCACGGCAGCGACCATCCACAGTGATTGTCTATTATTATGAATCATTGCTGAAATCTTTTGGTTGTACATATAATGAACGTGAGAACGGGGTTTTTAGTGTATTCCCCATTGTTCAACGTTCAAAAAGTGCCACCATGGGATAATGATCACTCTCACCCGACTTGACAATTCTGCACCACAACGGCTTGAGGTTACCACGATAGAGGACGTGGTCAATCTTGACATACATGTGGTGTTCATGGAAGGTGTAGGTGGGTCCGAATCCGGTTTCAGCCCACGCATCACGCAGGTCATCCCCGCAGGTGGTGCGATAAGCGAAGGAGCCAGGCGTGTCGTTCATATCACCCAAGACCAGCACATCGCCCACCGTTTCATCCAGCAGATCACGCATTGCCTTAGCCTGGCGGGCATGTATCTGGAATCCCGATTCCAACTTGGTAGCCACCGACTGGATGCGACGCTTGCGCCCCGAGGCGACATTCATCGATTCGATGACATTGCTCTCGTTAGCCGTCAGCTTCAACGAACTCAGGTGCATACTCACCACGCGCAATTCACCGCCAGGAGCCTCCACATCCCAAGCCTTGATGAAATAGTTCATCGTATCGCGGTCCAGTGCGGGAGATTTGACCTCGGTGAAGGGATACTTGGACAAGATGCCCACATCAAAGAATTCCTTCTTGCGATAAGGGTACTTCTTGTAGAGTTCATCCAGCATGGACTTCAAGCGAGGCTGCTGCTCATAAGAGAAATAGACCAGTCCTTCTTGAATCGCCACGATATCAGCATCCTCGTCCAGGATGTAGCGCATGGTCTTACTCGGCTGAATGGAGTCCTCGAACCAATTGAACTCTATCACGTTCATCGTCATCACCTTGAGGTGCGCTTTGTCGGGGTCAGCCTTTGGGCCGTAGAGGTTAATCGGCGAAATCAGGCGCAAAGTGGGCCAGGAAAGCATCAAGGCACCAACCAAAACCACCGCCGAGCGCCACCGCTTGAACAACATCAGCAGCACCAGCAAGGCGAGCACAACGACTGTCACAGCCGGCAAGGCCAATGTCGCCAACGACGGCAAGGCCCAAATCGAGGGGTCAACACGACCGCCATAGGCCGCAAACAGGAGTGCGAAAGCCGCTATAATGGCGAGCAGATGGAGAATATATTTCATGCAGTTATTCAGTTACTAGAGTTTCCAACCAGGCTTGAAAAACGGCTGCTGGGCGGTGAAACGAGGGAAATAGGTCTTGAGCAGCCAGATTGTGGGCCACTCCAGTATCATTGTCAAGACAAACACGAGCAGGGTCAACTCAATTCCCGGTAGCATTCCAAACTTCAGCACAAAAAGAGACCTTAACGGCAGGAAGAATAACGGATGGGTGCCCAAGATGATGAGCGAGTAACGGCCATAATGGCAGAAGACGGGGATGTGAGGCATGGGCTTGCAAGCCCAGAACAGGGCCACAATGGCGATGAAGGGCAAGAGGTAGAGCTTCCAATAGGGCGGCAAGACCTGAAAGTGCAAATTCACAAACTCACTCAGAAGATAGACCGGCAGCGCCACAGCCAGCAAAGCGAGAACGCCCCAGCGATCCCATCGCGACGGCTCCAAAGCACCCAAGCGTTTCATGCCCCATCCCAAAAAGAAATAAGGCATGGCCACCAACGCCGTGTCCAGCATGAAGGGCAACCTAATTTCGCGCATACCCAGCCAATAACCGATTGCCGAAACCGCTACCACCGCAATCAAGATCCCCCACCAAGGTTTAATAATTTGCCTCAAGAGGTAAAACAGCTCGTTGACCCAAAAGAGGCTCAAAAGGAACCAAAGGGGAGTCGAAACCAGCCAATAACGCTTATAGAACGGCTCTACAACTTCACGCCAAGAGACTGTCAAGGCGTCAGACCCAAAGGCTTTGCACAGGGCAGCCTGAGGCAGCCTGAGCACAAACACCAGGATAATGAAAAAAACGAACGGCACAAGGATGTTGTTCACCTTGCGCCGTGTGAAATCGGCAAATCCGTCGTAGTGTTTAAAGAAAATGCCGGATATGAAATAATACATGGGCAGACGAAATGCCTGCAACGCATTATTCAGGTTTGGAGCGATATAGTTAAAGAATTCATGGTCAATGTGGTACATCACGATGAGCATGATGCACAAGCATTTCATGAAGTCAATAAAAGCAATTCGCTGCTGTTGCATCACATTTTAGACTCCAACATTGCGACAACCTTTGAGAAATCGGTCATCTCGGCAATTTCCTCGGGCTCCAAATCGATGTCAAAGGCATCCTCCAATTCAGAAGCCAGCATGAGGTGATGCAGCGAGTCCCAATTCTCGCAATTCTTTTGGGAAGCATCGGTCGAGACCTCATCCATTTCAAAGGTCTTGCGCATGATTTCCAAAACTTTATCCTTCAAATTCATAATACCCTGATGTTATAACAATTCTTGATTTCAAACACGCCGCTCAAGGGCATGACATAATGCTTGGTGCCATCCTTATCCTCATTGACGCAGACCATACCCAAGCGGTCATAGAAGTCGGCAGTCTGGCCGTTCTTGGCCGTGGGTATATAGTCGGCCATGAGTTTGCGGTAGCCATCGAGACGCAAGAGGTTGAGCACGGTCTTTACAAAAGCGTCCTCGATGCCCTTGCCCAGGATGCGGCAACTGAGCAACAAGGTGTCGATGTTCACCTCCTCGCCGCTGACGGGCTGCAAAAACATCGCACCCGTGATGCCACTGTCGCCAAAGCGGTCACTCACCCTCACGCAATAAACGTGCCAACCCTGGTCAAGACGCTGCTGCACGTCGGCCTCGGTGTAGCGGCGGGTGGTGAGGTTGAACTGGTTGGTCTTCTGCGTCATCTGCGCGATGCGGGGCAGGTTGTGCTCGTCGGCAGGAATGACGTCCAGCTGCATGTCCAGACTATAAAGGAACTGATCCAAGTCGGCAAAGCGCGACTGCTCGGCACGCCTCAAGGCGTTTGAGCGGTATTGTTCGGTCTTGGTCAGGTCTTCCTTGGTCACCGAATAGATACGGAAGTACTTCTCCACCAGCAGCTTGAAGAAAGGCATGAGCAGGTAAGGCTTGGTCGGGAAATCAGGCACCTCGACCTGTGGCAACAACTGCTTCACCAGTTCGCGCTCGGCAGGGTTATCGTCGAGAAAGACCATGCTGTCCAGCCCGATGTTGAGTTCGGCGGCAATGTCGGTGATATTGGTGGCCTTGTCCTGCCAATTGATGCGAAGGGCACTGAAATGCTCACGCTTAAGCACCATGTGGGGATTCTTTTCCCAGGCTTCTATGACATCGGCCTCGTTGTTCTTGCTGCACACTGCTAAAATCACACCCGAGCGGGATAACTGCAGCAAAGCGCTCTGCCAGTAGGAATAGGCCTTGCCTGGATAATCGCCGCCCAGTTGTATGCCGTCAACGCCGTCCTCACCCAATACCCCGCCCCACAGGGTGTTATCGAGGTCGAGCACGAGACACTTCTTGCGCTGCATCGCCATCTCGCCCTCGACACGCTGCCACCAAGCCTGGAAGTCATGCGTCAATTTTGGATTGAGCAACGACTGCGACATCAGGTAGTATTTCCAGTTAATCAGTGATTCGGCATCATAACGGGATGTGAAGTCGCTGAAGTCCACCCACTTGACATTGGGGCGCTGCCTCGACAACTCAACGGCATGGCGGTTGAAATCGGCAATCGCTTCACTGACGGCAGTATCATTGCCTGTGAACCTCAAGGGGAACAGGTTGACGAGCGATAGGATGATGAACGGTTTGGAGGCCTCAACGCCATCCAGCACCAAATCCAACTTATCGCGATAGGAGGCTATCTCCATAGCCAATTGGTTGCTATCGGGGTTGACAGGCACCTGATAACACCAAATATAGCGGTCGGCAGTGGCGGGCACCTGGCTGATGTCGTCATAGCCCGAGTAGGTCACGGCATTATAGCCCCAAAGCGCCTCCACCGTTTGATTGCGAAAGACAAAAGTCGTCATTTCCTTATTTCTTTATCATTCTATACACCTTGCTGAGACATCGCCACAACCAGGGGCGCATCATCAGGAGGTGGATGATTTTCCATTTCATGCCATAGTAATCGGCCTCAGGTCCCACGCATGGGAAGGGAAAGAGGCCAGCCTTGCGTATCCGTTCCAGTATCTCGTCCACCAGACCAGTCGTGAGGGCCTTGGTCATCGAGAAATAGAGATACACATTCCTCACACCGTCCACACTGGCGGGCGCCTTAAGGCCAGTCGAAGCCTCGAACTGACGCGCCGTGGCGTCGATCAAAGCAGCGGAATCGACCTGGCTGCAGATGCGGCGGCGCAGGTGGTCACGGTCAGGATTGTGCATCGCGCTGTCACTGCGTGTCACATAGCAATAGACCTCCTGGACATCGTGGGCCATACGGGGTGCGTTAAGCAGAAACTGCGCGATGAGCGCCCCGTCCTCACAAACGATAAGCGAGGGGTTAAAACGCCACTGCCCCTGTTCCAAGTAATCGCGGCGTATCATGAAGCGCCACACATAAGGCGTCATGCTGTGGGCCGTGAGGAAGTCATATCCCGTAGATACCGCCGTAGTCGCATAGTTATCGTCACGGGTGTGGGGCAGCTGATGGCCCTCAACATCCACGCGGCAGTAGTTGAACGAGAGCACGTCCAGGCTTTCGTCCTGGATACGCCTCAATAGCCTTGGTACGGTATTCCCGCAGAGGTAGTCGTCGCTGTCCACAAACATGAGGTAACGTCCACGGGCATTGTCCAGCGCCAAATTGCGGGCGATGCTGACGCCAGCGTTAGCCTGAACGAGCAAGCGCACTTGGGGATGCTCACAGGCAAACGCCTCAATGACCGCGCGACTGGAGTCGGTAGAGCCATCGTCAACGGCCAGTACCTCATAAGCATCGGGGTCAAGTCCCTGGTTTACAATAGACTGCAAACACTGGAGCACGTAGGCTTCAGTGTTATAAACAGGCACGATATATGTCAGCAGGAGTTCGCTCATTGCGGTTCGGCCTCGACCAGTTCCAGCAGACCGTTATCCTTCTTGAACATGAAGGCGATGCGCCGATTGCCCATCGCACATGCCGGCACTGGTCCGCTAACCGTCAAGAAACGCTCACGTCGCAACTCGGTTATCGCGGCTTCGATGTCCTGCACCTCATAACATGTGTGATAGGGAGTCACCCCAACGGTAGCGAGCGTTCGTGCCACAGGGTTGTCATCATCGAGGGGCTCCAGCAATTCCAGTCGTGGTGCCCCTTCTTTCTCCAAGAAGCAGACGCGCACATGCTGTACCTGGTCATCGACCACCGTTGCAGCCTCATAGCCCATAGACAAATAAAAGCCTTTGGTCTTATCGATGTTGCGACAGGCAATGCCGATGTGATGAAACCGGAGTTGCTGAATCATTGAATATCAGTATTCTATTACTGGTGAAACCTTGCAGTCACGCATCTGCATAATGGCGGAACCCCAACTCAGTCCGGCACCGAATGCACTCATTATCACCTTGTGGTCGCCCGAGAGCTTGCCGCTTAACTCGCTGGAAATGGTCAAGGGCACAGATGCGCTGCTGGTGTTGCCATACTTGCTGATGCAATATGGTACGCGTTCAGGCGAAATCTTCAGTTTCTTGACAAAGAAGTCCATCATGAAGCGGTTGGCCTGATGGAAGACCAGATAATCCACATCATCAATGCTGGTGTCGGTCTCCTTGAGAATCTGCTTGATGCTCTTGGGCACCTTGCTGATGGCGAAGTTGAAGACATCCATGCCATCCATAAACACCTCCAGGTCGTTGCGGATGTTGCCATCTTCCTGCTCACGCTCCACAAAAGAGTCGGGCGTGACGGGATTGCGCATTCCCGCATGGATCATGAGTTTATCGGCTCCTCGACCATCGGTGTATAGCATGAACGTGGAAGCAGGGAAATCACCCTTCTCGACCAGCGTTGCCGTTCCCGCATCGCCATAGAGCGGCCAGTCCACCTTGTCGCGGCGGTTGACAATCTTGGAGAACGTTTCTCCATCGAGCAGCAGAACGCGGTTCACGCCCTCCATCGAGGCATAGGCAAACGCCGTACTCAGCGCAAACAGGTACCCGGAGCATCCCAACGAGATGTCAAAACACATCGTATCACGGGACAAACCCAGGCGTTCCTGAAGGAGGCATGATGTCGCGGGGATACGGTAGTCGGGCGTCTGGCTCATAAACAAGAGCACGTCGATGCTCTCGGGGGCTATATCATTGTCCTGCATCAACTGCTGGGCGGCCTTGAAGCACAAGTCGCTTGCCATGACATCGGGAGCAGCAATGCGCCGTTCAACGATACCGATATTGTTGATGGTCTTTTCTATTTCTTCCTCGGGAATCAGGTAGCCCAAATCCTTATTGAAAACCACCTCTTGGGGCACACAAGCGCTTAGCGCCTTGATACCGACCCCATGAAAAGTCAATTTAGCCATAATTACTGGCAGGAAAAATTAGGGAAATAAAAAAGCACAACTTATCTCTCATCAGCGACCGCTGAGGTACGAGATTATGGTTGCGCTATTCAAGTTCTTCTTCTTCGATCCGTGTTACAACAGCATTGTAGAGGTCTTCAACCGTATTACTATTACGGATATCATCACCACGGAATTCAATATCATATTCCTCATCAACCATCGCAATGACTGATAAGGCTATAAGAGACGACCATTCCTTCAATTCCTTGAATCGAGTGGTTGCCTGTATGGTGTCTGAGTCTGTCTCTTCAAACAGATCAGCTATATTTTCTATGAACTGGTCCAAATTCATGCTGTTATTATAACGTAAAAATACCTCGGATATTTTCACGGGGTGCAAAATTACATAAAAAATATTAAATCCACACCCAATTGTCGATTATTTACAGCAAAAACATGGTTTTTTTGGCCATAAATGCCACTTTCAGCCCTAAAAAAAGCAGTTAGAAATCAAATTTCATAGCGGGAACGCCCAGATAGGTGGTATTATCCCTGGGCTGAGTCATGAGGACACTATTGGCGCCCAGCGTTACCCCGTTGCCAATGACCATTCCCTGAAGTACTACACTCGCCACACCCAGCAGGTTGTTATCGCCAATGGTGATACCGCCCGAGAGATGAGCTGCGGGCATGAGTCCATTGAAGTCGCCGATGACGTTGTCATGTCCCACCACCACGTGGTCGTTGAACAGGTTGAAGTTGCCGATGGTGACATCGCAGGAAATCATGCAGTCGTTCTGGATGATATTGCCCTCGCCCATGGTCACCGTGCGCTTATCCACGCAAAACAATGACGGGTCGATGAGGTTGGGGAAATAGATGTTGTCAACGGTGATTTCTTCACGGATGCGGCGAACTGCCCTATTGTCGTTGATGGCTATAGCTACGGCGAGCGGCTCCTTGATATTCAAGAGTTCTGCCATACCGCCCAGCACCGTACCATATTGCGACACGACAGTGTTGGCAGGCTTGCTGTCGTCAAAGAAACCGATGAGATGCCAGTCATCTCCGGCAGCATTGATCCTGTCGATGAGACAGGCTACTTCCTTGCCAAATCCTCCGGCGCCATAAATTGCGATATTCTTCATGTTCTATATCTAATTCATTGAGTAGTTATTCAAAAACATTTCTTGCAGCAAGCGGCAATCTCGCGTGCCACAAGTTCCACATCCTCATCACTAACCCAAGGGCCACTGGGCAGACACAGTCCCTTGGAGAACAAATCCTCGCTCACGCCATTAACATAGGCTGGAGCCCCCGAGAATACGGGCTGGGTGTGCATGGGTTTCCACAGGGGTCGCGACTCGACATTGCATGCATCCAGATGCAGACGGATCGCTTCGTAGTCGGCACTCGTCTGAGCCGGGTCGATAAGGATGGTGTTGAGCCAGTAATTACTGTCGAAACGCTCGTCGAGGTTAGTGTGGACAGTGATGCCGTCGATAGCGCCCAGCACTTCCACATAGCGGTCACACAGGTGCCTGTGATGTGCCAGATGCTCGTCCAGAACGGTCATCTGACCGCGTCCGATACCCGCACAAATGTTGCTCATGCGGTAATTATAGCCGATCTCCTTGTGGAGATAATAAGGCATGGGTTCCCGCGACTGGGTGGCATAGAACATGGTCTTCTTCTTGGCGGCTTCGTCGGGGCAAATGAGTGCACCGCCACCACTTGTGGTAATCATCTTGTTGCCATTAAAGCTCATGATGCCAAAGTCACCGAAGGTGCCGCACAACTGACCACGATAACGTGAACCGAAAGCCTCGGCAGAGTCTTCAACAACTGGAATCTCATAGCGACGGGCAATTTCCATGATGTCGTCAATTTTGGCGGGCATTCCGTAAAGATAAACGGGGATGATGGCCTTGGGCTTGTGGCCCGTCTTGGCGATGCGGTCCTTGATGGCCTCTTCCAGCAGGTTGGGGTCCATATTCCAAGTGTCGCGCTCGCTATCGACAAACACCGGGGTTGCGCCTTGATAGACGATGGGGTTGGCACTTGCCGAGAATGTCATCGACTGGCAAATCACCTCATCGCCACGGCTAATGCCCAGATTGACGAGGGCAAGATGGATGGCTGCCGTGCCGGAACTTAGTGCCACGACCCGTTTTTCCTGAGCACACAAGCGCTCCAAGTCCTCCTCAAACGCATTCACATTAGGTCCAAGGGGCACGACCCAGTTGGTGTCGAAGGCCTCTTGAATGTATTTCATTTCTTGTCCGCTCATGTGGGCGAGACAAAGCAAAATCTTACTGTTAGCCATATACTTTATTTGATTACTGATTCTTTATAACTGTGGTGCATGGCCCGGATAAATGCGGCGTGACTCGGCAAGCTTTTTAATCAGGGCTTCACTTTGCGCTGCCTGCACCTTATCAGAGTGCGGAAAAACAGTCACGGTTTTCACCCCGGGGATATAGCTGTCCCCTGTGAAAATTGCATCGTCCACAATCCAGGTCACACATGATGGACTATGCCCTGGCGTAAATACCGCTTTTGCGTTCACACCATCGAACATCGGGATGAGGTCGCCGTCGCGTACCACCTTAATATTCTCAGGGGTATCGAGGACAAACGGATCCTCGTGATACTTTGAGAAATTCAGTTTGTCACTGAGCAGCCCTTCCCTTCCCGACTCGTTGGTCACGATGTCAATGCCTGGGAACAAGGTCAGCAAGTGATTCAAACCATAGATGTGGTCAAAATGGGAATGGGTAAGCAATACACCACGCAGATTGCCATCAATCATGGGCAAAATGCCGTCTATATCCCCGCAATCTACCAGCCAGGTATTCCCGCCTCGCGACAAGACATATGTACAGGAATTGAAGACAGAGTTGACGACTTGACGAATCCGCACAGTGTCCTTGTCAACTGTCATAAAATGAGCAGATTGAGTCATCATCTTGTCCTCCAACACATTACTGAGCATACAAGTGGAACTGCATTCCCTTGTCAAAGGTTTTTCTGATAGTCTGCACACGTGCGGATTCCACCTGGCGAGCCCTGTCAATCACCTCATCAAGGAATTTTCCGAACATGGGACCGGCCATCATCTGGGGACCCTCCACACTGGGCACCAGATTGAACTCGATGAGCAAGGGTTCGCCGTCGGGCAAAACAGTTACGTCCCAACCCACGAAATCAAAGTAAGGCAAGCGACGGTGCATCATTTTCAATGTCTCAATCACCTTATCATAATAGGGAACCACCAGATTCTCCACGCCTGTCTCTTCCTTGAGCGACGACACCTGCAAGTTCTTGAAGCGGAAAACCCGATCATCGACCAAACCATTTTCATCAATCAGGCAAGTACCACCACCCTGGGACACATTGTCCTTGATGGCACCCTTTCCACCGAAACGCAGGTGGGCATAGGGATAGAGGTACTCGTAGGTACCATCGGGGCGACGGTAGGTGTAAAGGCGCATCGAGTTAAGCGACGTTGGGTTAACCCGCTGTAAATCGGGATGCTGAATCACCTTCTCCTGAACGGTGAAGTTGATGCTGTAGTGTTGGAACATCGCACGGAGTTGGTCGGCATTGAGAGCGTTGATCTGTTCCACACCCTCGCCGTTGCAAGTCTCGACAGTGGGCTTGATGATCATGTTGCCTTGATACTGCAGAACGGCTTCAATGGCTTGGTCGATGGAGATTTCCTCGCCGTCACGGTAAAAGTGGCCATGGATATTCTTGACAATTGCTACAGGCTGCTTCACATTGGGGAAGAGTTCGCTATAGATGTTCTTGTCAAGGTAGGCATCCTTGAAATCATGACGATTGAGGGAGGGTATCACATAGAAATAGTACAGGTCCATTGACAGGTAGCGGTCACTGTGGATGCCGTTAAGTGTCGAGAAATAGTCATCGAACATCATCGACACCTTGAAACCACGCTGCTCGTAATAAGGAGACATCTCCTTCTTGTGAGCCTTGTAATTGAAATCAGGCGGCATGACGTGGGACTTGAAGTACCAGTCTCCCCAGAAGTATTCCTTGTTGCTGTTGATATACTGTGCCATAACTGTAAATCCAGATTTAATAGGTGATGACTTCGTCTATTTTCACGTCACCGGCATAGAACTCCATGCTTGCCCAAGCCAGACCGACGCCGAAGCCACAGGCCAGACAGTGCTTCTCTTCTCCTGCCAGCTGCTCACGGCAACGGGTCACCATCGTCAACGGAATCGACGCACTCGTGACATTGCCGTACTCTTCCAGGCAATAAGGCGTTTTCTCGGGAGCGATCTTGACCGCCTTGCGGATCTTCTCATCGATGAACTTGTTGGCCTGGTGCAACAGCAGCAGATCCACCGTCTCGACATCGATGCTGAAGGTCGCAATCAGTTCCTTGAGTGAAAGCGGCGGCTGCTTGATGGCAAAACCGAACACGTCCATGCCGTTGACTATCATGTCGATGCCACGACGGAACACGCCTGGTGCCACCTCCTTTTCCTCCAGGGCCTCGCGGGTAACGGGGTTGCGCATACCACCGTATGGAGCCCACACGGCATCAAAACCGCTGCCGTCCACGCCATACATGAAATTCATGGGACGTGAACGCTCGGGATCATACTCCAGGGCAGTCGCTGTCGCGGCGTCGCCAAACAAGGGACGCACTGCCGTGTCGAGCGGGTTGCGGTTCCTGGTGTTGGTCTCGGCCGCCACAAGGATGGCGCGCTTGAGCGTGCCGTGGGACATCATCGAACCCACTATGCTCATGCCATAAACCCAACCCGAACAGCCGAAGGGCAAGTCGAACACGCAGCAGTCGTTGCGCAGGTGCAAACGGTCCTGGAGGACGCATGCCGTCTGGGGAGCAATGTAATCCCTGGAAGTGCAGACGTAGGCAAAGCAGTCAATGTCCTGCGGTTCCCAACCCATCTGCGCCAGCAGGCCCTCTACCGCTTTCACCGTGAGGTCGGAAGCGGTAGTGGCATCATCTGCCTTGTGGTGGCGCTCAATGCCGGTCGAGGCTATCACCTTGAGCGCATCGTTCTCATCCTTGTAGATGGGGAGCGTGCGGTTGTCCTCGACTGTGGCTGGGACACAGGCGCTCATGCCCGCAATGCGCACGTTGTTGATCGTTAACTGTGACATATTGTTATTGTGTTTCGCAAGTTGTCAACCTGCTTTCAGTTTGAGTCTTTGGATCTTACCGGAAGAGGAACGGGGGATGTTATCGATCCACTCCCATTCAACCGGAATCTCATGGGACGACAGAAGATGGGCGAGACCGCTCTTGAGTTCGTCAACCGTGGGGAGGTTTTCACCCTTATTGAGCAAAAAAGCCTTAGGCACCTCGCCCAAGACCCCGTTGGGGTCAGGAATGGCGACACAGGCGCAATCGGCAATGCCGAGGGAGCGGATGGCGTCCTCGATTGTTGCGGGGCTCACTTTCTCGCCGCCCACATTGATCAGTTCCTTCTTGCGGCCCGTGAGGTAGAACCTGCCGCTGCTGTCACGATGCCCCCAGTCGCCGGTGCGGAACCAATCGCCGAAGAATGCCTCATGATTGTCCTCAGGCAAGAAATAGGAACGTGTCACCATATTGCCCCGCACGCAGAGTTCACCGTCCTGGCCGTCGGGCAACCGGTTGCCGTCCTCGTCAAGGATACACACCTCAACCCGTGAGGACACAGGGCGGCCTATCGTGTTAAGGCAATCGGCGTCGGCGTGCAATTCGGTGAACAAGGCACGGGAGGCCTCGGTCAGGCCGTAATGGATGCAGAGGCGCGTCGTTGGGAACAACTCCATCAGCAAGTGCTTGTCCTCGATCGGCAAGGCGGCGCTGCCGACCTCGATGTATCGCAACTGGCGGGCAAACTTACCGATGCGTCGGCCGCTTAAGCACTTGATGTATTGCCACACGGCGGGCACCATGCCGAAACCCGTCACATGCTCATTCTCCATGACGCTGAAAAGGGCCTTGAGGTTGGCGAAATTGCCTACCAGGACAATGGTTCCGCCTGCCATGAGGATGCAGCGGAGGCGTCCCAAGCCGAACGAATGGCTCAAGGGCAGGCCGAGCACCTCAACGTCGCCGTCATCAGTGCCGATGAAACCGTTGATGTTGGCCGCAGAACCCGCGATATTATCATGGGAGAGGCACACGCCCTTGGGCGCACCTGTCGTTCCGGTGGTGAACATCACGTCGGCCACGCTTGAAGAGTCCACGCGGGGCAAGTAAAGTTTCTCTTCCTGTTCCAAGTGCCAGTCCACCCCACCATAGGAGATGCATCGGCCAGAAACTCCCTCAACGCCGAACATCGCAACGGGCTTGACGGTATCCTTGATATACTCCAAGCGGTCGGCGGGCGACGTGGGGTCGGTGACCACATTGACGACACCCGACAGGTGGGCGGCGAAGTACAGATAGACAAACTCCACCTCCTTGCGGGCTGCCAGCAGGATGCGGTCACCCGGCTTGATATCCTTAGAACACAGATATCGGGCGGCAGCCTCAATGTTGGCGACCAGCTGGCTGTAGGTGATGCGGTTCGGGCCCTCGACAAGAGCGACCTTGTCGGGGGTAATCGTGGAATGCCTCAAAATCTCACACAGCACCGGGCTGTGGGGCGCATCATACATCGGTGGTAAGTTGGGTGACTTCGTCGATGATGGTTTGCACCGACGTCAAGTCGAAAAGGTCTTCGAGCGGAAATTCGACTTCCATCTCCTGCTCGATTGTGCTGATGATCGCGAGGTTGCCCACGGAGTCCCACTCGGGGATGTCGCCAGAGGAGAGGTCGTTGGTCACCTTACCGAGCGGCACATTGAGCACCCGGGAGATGATTTCCTTTACCCGCGATTCAATCATAAAGAAAAACGAATAAGATTACTTGCGAACCTTCTTGACAACAATCTCAAACAGGTCTTGAATGGTCTCGGAATTGATGATATCGCTACCCTTGATGATGACGTTATACTCGTCATCCACCATAGCAATAATAGATAATGCAGTCAATGAAGACCACTCATCGAGTTGTTTGAAATTGGTCTCACTGGTAAATACAGCTTTGTCAGTGTCGTCAAACTGATTGGCAAAATTGTCAATAAAATCCTGAATATTCATATATTGCATTGTTACTGCATTCCTAATAATCGTTACTCGCTCAGTTCATTTTGATGAAAAAAGCGGGCAAATATAGTCACTTTTTCAAAAATGACAAAGAAAATGCAGAAAATCTATATCGAAAAACCGCCATCTATCACCAAATCATGCCCCGTGAGCCAGCTTGACGCGTCACTCAAGAGGTATACGGCACCATTGGCGATGTCCTCGGGTTGTCCATATCGTCCCAGCGGATAACGCTTGGCGTCCTCGGCCAACTGTTCCTCGGTAATGGTACCGCGATGGATGAGTGGAGTATCCACCATTCCAGGGCAAATGCTGTTGACGCGGACCTTGCGGGAAGCGAATTCGCGGGCAGCATACTTCATGAACGAATTGAGTGCAGCCTTGGAAGCGCCATACACGCCATTGCCGGGCATGAAACTGTGGGTACCGCCAATAGAGGCGATGAGAACAACCGAAGCGTTTTTTTGAAGCACCTTCTTTTTATACATGAGGCGCATCAACTCGACCGGGGCGAAAAAATTGACATCAAACATTTCGTCAAACTTCTCGCGCGTGCCGAACTGCAAGGGCAGCGTTGTGGAATTACCAGCACACATCACCGCACCATCGAGCGGCGGCAATGACTTAACCAGATTCTCAACATCCTCTTTTTGAGTCAATTCGGCTGGAATTATGGCTTCACATTGGGCCTCTATCCTATCACGTGTCTGTTGTAAACGTTCAGGGTTGCGGCCTGTGATGATGACTCTAGCACCCATGGCGGCGCATGCCACCGCCGTTGCCTGACCAATGCCCGACGAAGCGCCAGTGACCAGAATGGTCTTACCGACCAGTGAGAAAGGATTGTTATTCATTTCCATAATCAATTATTCATAATCAAATTTCTTGGCCGGCACACCGATATAAGTGAAACCGTCCTTAGGCTTTGTCATCAACACACTTCCAGCGCCCAGAGTCACATTGTCACCCACTTTAACCCGCTGGAGAATGACGCTATCGACACCCAAGAGATTGCCATTGCCGACTTTCACTTCACCAGAGAGGCGTACACCTGGCATCATCACATTGAAGTCACCTACAATCACGTCATGACCCAGAACATTAGAGCCGTTAAGTACGTTGTAGCTGCCGATTTCCACATCGCAAGTCACGCTGCAGTTGTCTTGAATGATATTACCTTCTCCAATTTTAAAGGTTGACGGGTCAAGTACCCTAAATGAAGGAGAAATCAGGTTAGGGAAACTGATATTGGGATTTGTGATGCGGTCATGTATCACCCGTCGGGAAGTTGGGGTGCCCACAGCAATAGCCAAAGCCAACGGCTTATCAACCGCATTCAAATCTTCCATACCTCCAAGCACCTCACCCAAATGAGAAACTTTAAAACCTTTAGGTTTACCATCATCATAAAAACCGACTAGTTCCCAATTGCCCAAGCCTGCGCGATTGATGCGCTGGATGCCGCCTGCCACTTCGCGTCCCAAACCTCCCGCGCCATAAATGGCAATGCGTTTGGGATTGATTACGTTATGGACACATCTCACCCTGCACGGGTTACCATAAGCGATAACACCATCAGGAATGTCACTGACGACCACACTACCAGCGCCCACTACACTCCATCGTCCAATTTTCACACCAGGCACGACAACTGCCGCGGCACCAATCCACGCACCTTCTCCCACCGAGACATTACCACACAGGGTGGCCTTGGGCGAGACGTGGGCAAAATCTTCTACTATACATTCATGGTCGATTGATGCGCCAGTGTTGATAATGCAATGCCTCCCAATGCGAGCAGAACTCTGAATAATCGTCCCCTGCATGATTACAGTGCCTTCGCCAACTGTGGCGAAAGGTGAGATTACTGAAGACGGGTGAATAGCAGTTCCGTATTCACACTGCAGTTTATCAGCGATCTGCTTGCGTGTGAAATTATTACCGATACTGATAATCACAGGAGTTTCATTCTCCCAATCGTGCCTCACTGGGATATTCATCAATTCATTGATTGATAAATCATCGTCAAACAAAGCGTCAACCTTGATTTTTGACGCATTCAACATGTCAATGATGACTTTAGCGTGTCCGCTTGCTCCGTAAAGATACATTAGTTATTTCCGTTAAATTCTTCCATTGTTGCTTGACCGTCTTGGGAAATGCCATCCCTGACAATCACTTTTTTAATAGTGGTGAAAATCACCTGTAAATCTGTCATGAAACTGCAGTGGTCAACATACCATACATCCAGACTGAATTTCTCGTTCCATGACAGCGTGTTGCGTCCATGACATTGGGCCCATCCAGTTATGCCAGGACGGACCTCATGACGGCGGGCCTGTTCTTTAGAATAAAGAGGCAGATACTGCACCAACAAGGGACGAGGGCCTATGATGGCCATATCGCCCTTAAGTACATTAAACAATTGCGGTAACTCATCAATGCTGGTCGAGCGCACAAACCGCCCTACCCTTGTCAAGCGCTTCGAGTCGGGCAACAACTTTCCATCAGCATCCCGCTCGTCGGTCATCGTCTTATACTTGACGATCTTGAAAATCTTGCCGTCCTTGCCTGGTCGATCCTGCAAAAAGAATGCACCAGCGCCCTTGTTGGCAAAGTGTAACCAAATAGTCACCACCAATAACAGGGGCGACAAACATACTATAGCCACAAGAGAGATGACGAATCCCAGCGCTCTCTTGATGTAGTTCCTGTAAATACCTTTCACATTAATTTTTGTTTAAAATCTCATGATAAAAATCATAGAGGCACTGGCAGACATAACCTTGCTCGTAGCGTGACGCAATAAGAGGTCGGGCATTAGCGGCCATCGCCTTGACTTCGTCGGGGTTTTCCACAAAGCGTTTCATGGCTTGATAAAGAGCTTCATCGTCACGCGGGGGAATGATTACCCCATTTTGCCCATTGATGATAATCTCACGGGAACCATTGATGTCGGTCACGATGCTAGGCAACCCAAATGCTCCCGCCTCAATCACCACATTGGGAAAACCTTCGCGATAACTCGGGAAAACGAGCGCATCCGCCTGAGCATAAAACGGTCTGACGTCACTCTGACGGCCAACAGCCTCGATACCATCACCCATGTCAATGCGTTTTAACGTCTCGGGCAATACAGGATCCAAATGGTCTTCTCGGGGGCCTACCAGAATTAAACGTGTATCATTATGTTCGGCATGCAGGCGGTCAAAGGCCTTGACCAACTCATTAATTCCCTTGTCACGGACAATGCGCCCAACAAAAACAAATGTAAATCCGCCACGCTGGCCACTGTTAAAGTCATCGGGATTGTAACGTTCCAAGTCAATACCACGAACATTTCCATGTCCCAGCACCTTGATTGGCTTAGTGGTGATATGATGGTTCAGCAAGTCACTTTTCACACCCTCTCCCTCGGGAATGATGTGTGTCGCACAGGCACATGTGATCCAGTCGGTTGCCATCAGGACACGGCGCTTAAATCCTGTTGCCGTTGGCCAGACCAAGCCAGTGAATGTGTGAACCCGAACAGGAACTCCTGCCAGCCAACCAGCCATCATGCTGATGAGTCCGGCCTTAGGCGTCATCGAGTGAATCATATCAGGACGCTCACGTCTCATCACCCTCCACATGCGCCACAAGGATCGCAAATCGCTGACGAGCGAAATGTGACGCGCCATAGGCACAGCGATGGTCCTTACTCCCTCTCGGGCACCCACCTCGTCAAGCGCCTCGCCAGGAGAGGAAATTGCCACAACCTCATATTCGCGCGACAACTCCTTCAAAATCCCGCGACAAAAAGTATTCAACGACTGTGGAACAGTGGAAACCCGAAAAATCTTTTTCATATCAGACTGATAACAATGCCTAAATAGCGTTTCTGCTATAAAAGTGCAATTAGTCTATGATCGGATAAACAATGTATTTTGCTGTTGGAGAACTATCCCGTTGAATAATCTGACCAGGGTTGCCTATCACTATTGAATTGTCGGGAACATCAAAATTCACAAAAGCACCTGGAGCTATCAGTACATTATTACCAATTTTAGCATTTCCTATGACGATAGAATTAGCATTCATGCACACATTGTCACCAATAACCGGGGCCCCAGTACGTTTGCCTTGCGCATTTCCTATAAGACATCCCTGATAAATATTGAAGTTCCTACCGATGATGGCATTTGGATTTACGACAATGTGCCCAAAATGAACAATACGGAAGCCTCGACCGATTTTCGTAGTGGCCGGAATCTGAATATGAGTGATGACTTTTGTAATATGCAGGCATATGTTCCAAAAAGCACGAGTCAACTTATTTCGCGATTGTGAAGCCAAGCGAAAGAAAAAGACATAGGTGAAACCAGGGACACAAAACACATACTTCAACTTCGTTTTGAAGTATCTGCTTCTGTCTCCTTCGTATCGATATAAATCGTCTTGTAATGTTTTATTAAAGAACAGTCCCATAATAACGCCTATATCCTCATCTTAACGTTTTTCTTCACTTTAAACCGAATCAAGTAGTATAAGGCGATTCCACTAGGAATACATAAAATAGTAAGCAATTTTTTAGGACTCTCTTGAACAAAATGCCAATTATGACTTATAATGCTACTTGAGACATAATGTGTGCAAACCATCAATTTGCGAATTAGCGATTTGGCTGTTTGCATCTCAGTCTTTCTAAAAAAGGCAAATCCTCGAGGGTTTTTCCAATATTGCTTATACATATTATAACTCGAACCATCAGGCTGGTATTCCACGACAACCAACGGATGATTAAGTGTTATCATTTCATAATCCTGATCAATGAGCATATATTTATAAGCTAAACCCACATATTTCTCTCCCTCAAAAATCGGATACTCTGGATACCGAGTAATAACATCCGTCCGATAAACAAGTTTCTTATCTCCTTTACCTCCTGCCTCATAAAAGCCACAAACAGTTGTTTTATTCATATATTGTGGGAACTTAGTTCCTATCACAATCCCATCGGCAGTTATATCTAGACCGATAATTCCAGCAATATGTTCATCTTGTTGTTGCCCATGCCAACATGTCAGTATTCGTTCAACAGCATCATCCGGCATATAATCGTCACTATCGATACAAACATTTAACAACGTGTCGATATTTCTGTAAGCCGTGTTATGGGCACCGTGCATGCCTTGGTTTTGTTGATAAATATAGCGAATAGGTATCAACCCATCTTTTATCCACTCCTCAACTACCTGACGAGTATTATCTGTTGAGCCATCATCAATTATCAACCAACAAAAGTCCTTACATGTTTGCCTGCACAAACTCTCATAAGTCCTTTTCAGAGTATCGGCCCGATTATATGCTGGTGTGAAAACAGTCAATGTTGCCATAAAAGCATCTTTTTTGTGAAATAATACAATAAACAAATTTAATTTGCTAATGATTCATACAAATTACAATACTTTTCTGCCATTATTGAGATATCGTATTGCTGAGCGCGAGTTTGACATCGCTGGGCAACTTCTCGATAATCATCGGGATGTTCGCATAGCCACTGGATTTTATTAGCAAGTTTTCTTTCGTCACCATGGGGGAACAATATGCCAGCACCACCGATTATTTCACGGAGTCCCTCCACATCACTTGCAATAAAGGGCCTTCCCGAAGCCATACCTTCTATACTTGACAAAGACAAGCCCTCCCAATGAGACGAAAGAACGACGATGTCGCTCTTTTCTAACAATTCCGGAACATCAAGTCGGGGGCCTGTAAAAGTCACTCTTTCAGAAAGGTGTTGTTGTTGCGTGAAATCTTTCAGTTCTTGGTCTCTCACCCCATCACCAACTAGCTGTAAATGGTAATTGGATGGTAGCAAAGACATCGCTTTAATTAAAGTTTCATGATCTTTTTCCGCCCTCAACCCAGCGACCATTGTTACTGTGAATCCAGTCTGTTTTGTAATGTCCTTGATTGGTTTTATAAAACGTTGAACATCAACTCCATTATTAATCGTACATATGTTCTGTTTCTTCCCGATATAAGACTCCAAATTCGATCGGGTTCCATCTGCGATACAAATGACTGATGCATATTGATTGTACATCCATTTATCAATTGGCTTGTACCACCTTTTAGAGCGACGTCGATTATTAGAGCTATGCTCCGTGGTGACCAATGGTGTTTGTGAGCGATTCAGACAATGCGCCATTGCCACATATAGCTGACAAATTGAATTATGTGTGTGGATGATATCATATCCCGACATAAATTTTCTTAGCCTAAATATATGGCGCGGATCATATACTTCCCTATAATAATTCTTGACATCACAACCATGAGATAACTCAAAAATTGATATGCCTTTTTGTGTGAGGTTATCTTTTAGTATCGTATCAACACCATTAAACAATAACAGATCAACTTGGTGTCCTTTATCACGTAATAACGGTAACAGGTCAACCAAAAGTCTCTCTGCGCCGCCAACATCGAGCATTGTTATTACATGTAATAATTTCATTAATATAGAATTAATTAGGTGTTGTCAATTTCTGGTATAATTCATGATAATTCTTTGCCATGAGCTTGATATCATATTGACGGGCCTTTTCTTGACAGCGTATTGCGACATTTTTATATTCATTAGGATCCGCACTCAAGCGCTGAATGATATTGGCGAGCTCAACGTCATTGCCATGTTCGAAGAGCACACCAGCTCCACCGACAATTTCCCTTAAGCCGTCAACATCACTTGCAATAAACGGTCGTCCAGAAGCCATCCCTTCAATACTTGACAAAGACAAACCCTCCCAATGAGACGAGAGAATGACAAAATCACTCTGCTCCAATATATCTGGGACGTCTTGTCGCACCCCCATGAAAGTCACACGATCTTTGATACCCAGACTATTGCAATATGTATGCAAACGCTCTCGGTCAATCTTTTCTCCATCACCGACAAATTGAAGACGATAATTTGTTGGCAGATGTGTCATTGCCCTCATCAGCGTTTCGTGATCTTTCTGAACACGAAAAGCCGATACCATCGTTAACACATACTCGACATTTGACGAAATATCCTTGATCGGTCTAACAAAACTACGAACGTCAACGCCGTTGTAAATCGTGTGGATTTTTTCTTGTTTCCCAATATAATTCTCAAGATTCTGACGGGTTTTATCAGCAATACACACAATAGCCTTATAACGGCTATACATCCAACGGTCAAGAGGCTTCAGCCATCCTCGAGAGCGTCTCCTATTGTTAGCATTATGCTCAGTGGTCACTAGTATTGGATGAGCAGAGGAGAACAACGACGCAATAGGCACAAACAATTGGCATGCCGTATTATGGGCATGAATGATATCGTATTGTTTCAAATAGGGCCTCATCCTTACGATATTCTTCGGGTTATAAACATCATTGGTAGAAGAAAGCGAGAAGACCTTTACTCCATTCTGCTCAATTTTCCTTTTAAATAAAGTCTCGACTCCATTGATGAGTAGTAAGTCAACCTGATTGTTGCCATTCTCTTTAAGCAAAGGTAACAAGTCAACCATCAAGCGCTCTGCCCCACCAGTATATAGCGATGTAATCACGTGAAGAATCCTCATACAACTACTATTACAATCAATCTGAAGCCACGAATCTATTATCCTCTCCTCCACCAATACTGGTCAAAGCCCTTAAACCCTGTTGTGCCGAAATAGTAAACGAAGAACATGAAGAAAGTAAATCCTGTATAAAAGAACAGAATAATTGCAGTTCTTCGGTCTTGGTCTTTCCACAAATTCATTCTGAGCAACGGCATAGCCATAACAACTGGATAAATAAACCAAGAAAGATAAGCAAATCGATTAGAGAACGAAGAGCGGATAACCATAATCCAAAATGCATTGCAAAGCAAATATACGTTAGCAAACAATACGTATGCCATATCATTGAATCGCCTAAATCGGGTCACATACCAAATCATTGCGACTGGAAATGCACTATAGAGCAAAAAATCCCATCGGAATCCAGTACTTGAGAAAGAACCAGAAGCCATCTCACTGGCGTCGACAGCATAGTTAGACATGCGGTCATCAAAGCCCAATGATGCAAAGAAATTGGTAACTGCCGGGCCCGCAACCAATGAAATTGCAATAGAGGCGAACCAGAAACGAAGTGTGTTTTTAGTATCTTTAAGTACATAAATTGTTGAGACAGCCGCAGCAGAAGGCAACATAGTAGAGCGATGTACACCCATCGCCATAATCATTATAAAAAAGGCAATAATCCGCTTCACTCCACCTTCAAAAAGCAGGCATAAAGCGACAATCTCAATACTACAGGCCATCCCATTTCTGATGCCATTGGTGCCAAATGTAAAAGTCTGCAACGCCAAGAAAAAAAACAGCATCGCAATCCAAAGGTTTTTTCTCATCAGGAGCCAAGCGCACAATAACATTCCTCCAAAATACACAATTTCAACCACTAAAAAGAACTCATATGGATTCAAATGCATTAACCTGCACGTGGCAAAGAGATTGTCCCAAAGCCATTCTCTTTTCAAGCTAAACGGGGAGAACTCGGTACCAGTTGCACGATAGGTATTAAAATAATTATACATATCACCAAAATCTGTAGAGACTTGTCTCATCCCAAGAAAATAGGTAACATAAATCGTAAGGAGAATTGCGGCGCCCTGAATTGGAGAGCTTTCTGCATGAAGGATCTTCTGTTGACCGGACCCTATATAATACAGCGTTGTTCCCCAACATACGAAAAGGAAAAAGATGTAATATGCGGTACTTACATAATATGGTGCGATAAACTCAATAGGTTCCATTCTTTAACAATGTATTAATAATGCCTGACCAAAGTCTGATTATTACAGTTTCAATAAAAAAGCAAGACGAGATTGGAGAATCAACTGCGAAAGAGCAGCAGACGCTACGGTATAGACCGATGCAATGATCAATGCCATTACCGGGTGCACAAAACTTTCATAGATAAACGGGAAAAATGCTCCTACTGTTATCATTAAAATATGATGTAATATGTAGATCCCTAAAGCATTATTACCCAAAAATGTAACAAATCTCTTTAACATCATGTTTGAGGTATTCCATTCCTTGACCAATAGGAAGATAGCCACAGACAACAACAATGCGCCAAAAGTTGGGAAACAGAAATTGCCACCTTCAAATTGAACATGGGTATAATTAACTACAGCAATTACCTCAATGGACAACAAAAAAAAGCCCAAAAGAGTACAAACAAGTGGAATCCATTTTTTATAATTGTTCTGTCTGAGATAGTCCCCAGCATATAAATATACTACGCCATACAATGTGAAGAGACCACTTCTCCATGTCATGAAAGGAGCATTCTGATTATAGAACTTCATGATATCCCAAATAAGATTGTAGGTAAAAGGATAAAGAAGTAACAGAACTACCACAACACACTTACACCAATGAGGCAAACGAGCGAGTATGTAATTAATCACATATACCAACGCTAAGGAAAACAAGAACCAATAATAGGCCAAGGATTCGAACTTGAATGGAGACAACTGGTGGTCACGAAATGCAAAAATACACATCACCACTAATGCCCAAAAGGAGCCAATCAATACTAGCCGTATGGATTTTGTCAATGTTTTCTTTAGATCATATTTACGGTTAACGGTTAGGGCACCATTTACCATAAAAAATAATGGTACACCGCAAGCGCATAACAGCCACAACACTTGTACTAAAGTCGGGTAATAATAGACACCCTCTTGATAGCCAAAGTCCACCATACCCACATGATAAAGTACCACCAGGAATGCTGCAATGGCCTTGAGTGCATCATAGCCCAGAATACGTTGTTTGGTATTTACTGTCATTCTAAGGCTTACTTCAAGTATTTTGTCAGAAATGTGGCCAACCAATAGTGACGAGAAACCAGCCAGGCATACATGCTCATTTTCAGTGAAGAAATTCCAGTTTTTTTAATCAAATACCCATCCCTTCTCACCTCTTCCTGAAGCAATTTCACGCTCATGTTTCGCTTGTAACCACTGGCTGCGGCAAACCTCAATATCTGGGTCATCTCACATGCGAATCGAGCATGAGCTATATCAGAGTACTGGGGCCAGTCCACATCAGAGTCTTGAGAAATTGTGCTCCAAGTGGTATAAGCAGTAAACTTGCGGCCATTGAATTTTTGACGGGAAAGGCTAGCTGGATTCACACGATAGTGATAAAGTACCTTTCCAAGTACCCTAATCCTTTTGACACGCTGCAATACTTGCCATACCATAAGCGCATCCTCTCCATAACTTACTGTCGGGTCTATTTGAAGTCCCTCAAATAACTCAGTCTTTATCAATTTGTCACAGAGAGAACCTCTAAATGACCTATGTACTAAAAACTGCTTTACTGCCTCCTTTTGCTCGTAGTCCGTGTCTGAACTTAACGGGTCGGATATTTGATATGATACAATATCATAATCTGCTTTACGCTGCTCATTGATTAACAACTCAATGGTATTGAGCTCAATCCAATCATCACTGTCAACAAACAGTACAAACTCACCTCTTGCCTTTTCCAGCAAACGATTACGCGTTGAGGCTACACCACAATTCGGCTGACTGTATATTTCGATGCGAGGATCCTCTTTGGCGAGTTCCTGCATGATGGACAGAGAATCATCCAATGATCCATCATCAATCATTACAATCTGCAAATCCGTATAGGTTTGATTGGTGAGAGATCCCACACACTCTCGCAAGTACGGAGCAGCATTATATACTGGAACCAAAATCGTTACCATATCAATTGTCAGTTTGTGGATGCTCTGCCAGCCAGCGACGCTGGGCGTCAAGCAAGTTATTTAGCAAGGATTCAGCTGCTGCAGGGCCTTTACAATGCGAACGAACAAAGTCACAACCAGCCTTAGCTATCGCCTCAAGTTCCTCTTGGTGTTCCTCTTGCTGGTAATAACCTATTTTGGCTTTCAGGTCATCAAGAGTGCCATCGTAGCCGATGTAATGCACTCCCTCTTTCATTCCGTAATCCTCATAGTAGCCGATAGTCTGACCCACATAGGCACATCCGCAGGCCATTCCCTCGACAAAACCGATACCAGGCAGACCAGTAATGTCTTCTCCGACTACACACATCTTGTAACCGTTGAACTTCTCAACCATGTCAAATGAATAATACTTCTTCTGATGGCCAAGGAAGAACTTGTCATGCAGTCTATTAATCAGTTTGCGTAAAGGACCAGCTGATGCACTTGTGTTGTATGGTTTATCTTCAGCGAGAAAATCGCTGTTGTTACAATCGACCCATGGCTTCAACTCTTCAGCATTATCGTATATCTGCTTGCGGGTTGGCTGCAAGCAATTGGTCCCGTAATACTTGAGCAGATAATAGGGATATGTTATCGTTCCTACAGAAACGGCCTTATTCAATCGCTCAGCAAATGGTTTAACGGGCTTAAATCTATCGGCGAACACGAAGGGAATAACTAAATACTGCTTATCAAACCAGCCAAAGAATTCATCAAAAGCGATGAAACGCTTCTGCATATTGCTCTCATTATAGATGAGGTCTGGCCTAATCTTTTCAATTACCTCATGCTGATCCAGTGTGAAATGCAATTGACTCAGTGCGATAAAAGAGTCAGGACGTTTCTTAAAATCAAATTCATGACCAAATATCTGATACATAATAATCAGGTCATCATGCCTGATTTCATCTTCGTTCTTTAGCACCTTAATCCGCTTATGGGGAATCCCATTCTTGTGCATGACGATGCGATGCTCCAAAAAGCGGAATGACTGCAGGAAACGATTTCTAGTCGTATAAGACAATGACAATCCCCTCTTATTGATGTAGGAGCAGATCTCTATATCATCACGAGAAAGCAGATAATCAAGGAAATACTTATGCTTGATGGCAACCGAATGCTTGAAGATGATCTTATTTAATGTCTTGACAAGAAACTCGTTGCCGTGTAGATTTACAAAGACAATTCGCATTTGTTCCTTAATGTTGGTTATTAGTTACTTGAAGAATTGAAGGCGGAGAAAAGGAGTTGTTCGTACTCGGCGGGGATGCCGGAGAAGATTACTTCGGTGCGATTGATGACGTGGATGTGGATCGTATAGGAAAGGGCAATCAAGTGGTTGTAGAGTGGAGCCACATAGAGTTCCATTTTCCCGTTCATGGGATGTTCCATGTTGAGGGCGTAAGCCTTCTCAAAAAGTTCGGCAGACGCGAAATAGTACAATCCTGTAGAGCAATAGCGGGAAATCTCTTGCTTCTCGGCAGTTTCCACCACCAGCGTAGAGTCTTCGGACTCGGTTCTCGCATACGACCAGTTCTTGCCGCTGCCGACAAATACTTCCAGATACCCATCCCATTGCTTGATGTCCTCAGGGAAGGTAAATCCAGGGCGGAAAGTATCGATATTGAAAATCAATACCGGTTCATTTTTAGGAACCGCAGCCCGCTGGATACCTTCAAGCACGGTCTCGGCCTGTCCTTTGGTTGGCGCAGGCAGTATCACCACATCAAAGTCCTTGATACCCATCAATTCACACTCTTTCTCAATGAAGGTCTTGGTATCAAAGACGTCTCTGGCCACAAAGACGAAACGGCAAGAATCAAAATACTTGTCAAAACTCGACACAGCCAGATTGAACAGACTTCTGTTCTTCACATACAGCATATACTTGGGCAGGACATAACCCGCCTGTGTGAAACGGGAGCTGAGACCAGCCATCGGTATGATAATCGTCATTTCTTTTGTCCTTTTAATTCAACATACAAACGCAACGCATTGGCCAACATAGCCTTCTGGCGTTCCACATTATCGCTATGCAAGGGAAGCATCGAAAGGAACAGGTGTATCATAATCGGGTAAACACTCAATTGGTCGATACTATACTCTGCAAATTGCAGCGTCTTGAATTGCTCCTGAGTGTCTTTTATCGCATCGGTAATATCAAAATCCAACATGATATCATTAGATGAATTCTCATGATAATGATACATGCCACCGATGATGAAGTCATACAGCCCCAAGACTGAATGTGCCAACTTGGCCACATCATATCTCAAGTCGCCATAAACCGACAAATGGCCCTCAGTATCAACACCACGCGGGTCAATCACCTTGATGCTCCTGGACTTGAAATCATACAGGATGTTGCTGAAACAGAAGTCGCCATGCATCAATGAGACGAAACCCGTCTGATGAGTGGCTATCATGGCACCCGTTTCATTGACAATATCACGCAATGAGGGAGTAGCTTCACCATTAATCACCCACGGAGTATCGAGCGAGATGCCTGATTGTTGAGCATATTGGTTCAAGCGGCTGAGCGTTTTGGACATGTACAATTCGTCATTATGACGTGCAATCTCCCTTATTTCCTCCTCGCCATCAGGTTTATAGCGAGCCGCGTCAGAGATAAATGCCTGACATGCTGAAAAGATATCATGCCATACGAACTGCGGATGGCGACAGAAAACAAAAAGATTGGCTAACGAACTCAGATAGTAATACTCCATCTCGTAGAAGCCTTCCTCACCTTCAATACCACTGTCCCAGATTGCAGGCGCATAATGCCGCAGGTCTTTGGGCAAGGACTGAATCCAATTGGCCTCGGCCATCATCTTGTTGACGTCACGACTAGACTTCCTGATCGAGAAGCGGTCGATGCTCATCGAGTTAAACACCCGTTGCGTCGTCAGGTTGGAGATCGAGCGGTAATAGGTATTCACCAAGCCAAAATCCATCCAACTGTCGCTCATGATCTTCTCCATCGGGCATTGCTCGGCATAGCGCTCGACACCAGCCATAAAGTCATTGTGTTCTACCGTGATGCAGTTGATGAGCAGAGATGGAGTTGAGAAGGCAAAGAACCCAGCATATACCGTCTCGTCAACAGCATTAACCGATGCCCACGTGTAATTGTCCTCTGCCTTAGCCACCACGCAGGTATCAGGCTTGAGCGTCAGACCGCCAAACAACGTATCGCCGTGTAGCAGGTATAACGGTTCACCGAAACGTCCAATAGTATTGAGACTATAAACCACCGACTGCCCGAGTGACAGATGATCAGGAACCTGAATCACCACCACATTGTTCTTTGCCAATTGTTCTCTGTCATAAGGGGTCATCTGATAGGAAGCAGGCAACGACATGTAAATCTGCTCCCCGCTGCCCTCGAACAGAGCCAACTGGTGCACATACAACCGCCTGTTCTGAACTGGTAGCATACACGGCGGCAACATGCCCAATTCAGAGGTCAAGCTCGGGTTGGTATAAGCAGCTGATGTGATAAGTATCATACCAGGGAATGGGTGTATTCTTTCTCTTTCTTCAGCATCTCCTTGATCTCTTCATAACTCATGTTATGGAATTCCGAAGGGCGGATGCTCTTATCGTCGATATAGAAACCCTCAAAGCCGCACCAGGGCTTACCCACGATGACTTCATCAAATGGCACACCGTTGTTCTGCAGCCAGTTGATGATATTGGGCAAGGTGTAGATGTTGATTTTGCCCACATTAGCCTCATAGGTGCGCATCTGACGGCTGGAGTGGATAATGATCTGAAATCCTTCCTCCTGATACTTCTTTAGCAAATCGATTGTCGGTTGGATCGGTTTGCTGTGCACGTAGTCACCGTTCTCGGTCACCGAGATGGTATCGTCAAGATCCACAATGAGTTTCTTTACCTTGTTTAAATCCATTATCGTAAATTCGTTGATTTTGTTATTCGTATTGTTATCCCCGTAATGCGCCCTTCAAGAACGAGACACTATGCTCTCGCTGTTCTTCCAATCGGGCATCCACTTCAGTCCAATCTATGCTGGTGGCACTTGAAGCGTCGGGGGTTTGTTCTGACAAGAGACGATTTTGCAGTCCTAACTTCTTCAGCAGCCCTGACATGCGCGTGTTGCCCCGGCCGGAGTTACAAAGTGTATAGAACTCCCTATGGAACAAGATGCTGAAGACAGTGCCATGGAATGAATCAGTGACCACAACAGATGCGTTACGAAGCATGGCCAGCCACTGTTGAACGCTCAGCCTAGCCAACCACCCGAAAGAGAAGTAGCGTACCGTCAGGCCGCGATCAGCGGCCAGTTGGTTAAAAAAGGCCTCCTTCTCGGGGGTAATATCCAGACAATATACTGCCAGATAAGGCTCATCGGTCGTCCAGTTGGAGTCAATGATGGACTCATATCCCCGTTCATCGAGTAGCAATGTGGGATCCAGCACACACTCAGCTTTCACGCCCAGATGGTCATGACACAAGGCCACCCCACTCTCCTCCCGCACCGAAATGGCATCCATCTCTTGGGCCAATGAGCGGCACTGGGCCGTCTGTCCTGGACTGTAATCCCACTGATCGACGCCGAACGAGGCGGCATAAGCTATCTTCTTAATCTGTTCGCCTGAAGCGAATCGCAGATACATGTCCAGGAGATGGCCACCATTGTATTCAGCACGCCACACTTGGTCACTACCGACAACGATGGCATCTAGCCCATAGCGGCGGACCGTGTCCCGACGGTAATCCCACATCACATCGGTCTTGCTGATGTGCTCCTCGATAAACTGGCCCATCAACTGCCCACGCAACGCACCCTTAAAGCGCTTGGGTAATTTGACCTTCTTACCCATCAAACGCTTCAACCAAGCCCGCAAGCAGTTGACCATATAGTGCGGAGTCGAGTAACGCTGATATGCATCAATCGTGACAGGGTCGTGCCCCAACTTCTTGAGAACCTGCTGCAAAGCCCAGTTCTGCAAGATACCGCCATAGTTCATTTCGAGCGGCTGTGTCACAATGCCGATGCGCATATCGTTGTCTCGAAGGCTATTGTTATCTCTTCATGTCACTTAAAAGTAACGTCGAAGCATCAATTATGCGTTGCCGAATAATACTTGGCATAGGCCGAATAAATGACCGTATATAACCAGGGTTGATGATAGAAGACGTAAAGAGCAGCCTTTACGGGCCATTTAAGTTCGCAACGCTTGAGTTCGTCAATCGTTTCGCCGTAGATAAAGCTGTTGCGTGCTTGAACCTCGGGATAAAACTCAGTGTTGCGGGCATTATACCGGGTGTTGAGCATCATTTTGTAGGTGTACAACAGGCACCACGACCGATAATTAGTGTACTCCTTAGGCAAGTCATTCAAGCACATCAAGAAAGTGTTCAAGCGGCACACGGTAGCCCTATTGACACCCCCGTT
Organism: uncultured Prevotellaceae bacterium; assembly: GCA_947306175.1. Taxonomy (GTDB): domain Bacteria; phylum Bacteroidota; class Bacteroidia; order Bacteroidales; family Muribaculaceae; genus Sodaliphilus. The sequence continues at coordinate 63,940 of CAMZFV010000004.1, read as the reverse complement.
TTCGTGGGTGATGGAATCATGTCGGACGCGGTAGCCGTAAAGTTCTTGCTCGACCATGACGGCTTTTTTCATGTTAACACACATTCGTGTCTGCCATTCAATATCCTCGGCATCAATTGATTTAAACCTCGCATCGCCAATAAAATCCCGCTTGAACAATTTGCTCCACACCACCGGATAACCAAACTGGTTGCCCCTAAACAGGTAACTCATGTACATCTGCTGGCTATATTCAACGATTTCAGGATCATTAACAGCAACCGCATCCCATTGAACAGTGTCATCGTCATAGAAAGTGAGCGCACGTGCCATCGAGAAATCATAGTTGGGGCCCGACTCCAAGGCATAAATCAACTGCTGCAGCATTGACGGGGCGATAACATCATCGGCATCAACAAAGGAGATATACTTGCCCGCAGACTTCTTGATTCCAAGATTTCTAGCAATTGACATGCCTTTATTCTCTTGATGGATTACGTTGACCCTGGAATCGCGGGATGCGTATTCATCACAAATACTTCCAGAAGAATCAGTGGAGCCGTCATCAATCAGAACGAGCTCAAAATCGGTAAAGGTCGAGGCTAAAATGCTGTCAACGCATGTCCGAAGGTAGTTAGCAACATTATAGATGGGAACGATAACCGAAATTTTCATGAACTTTCTCTGGACTGGAGCAGCAGAATCTGCTACTAAATACCATGGGTTTTCACCGAAAGAGAAGACATACAACAAGGGTCACCACATCCCGAGGGAATGGCGCACCAATGGAGAGCGGGTAAAGCTGCGGACACTATCGCAGTAGTCATTATCAGCAAGTTACCTGTTGTATGTCTTGAATCCTGTCATGATTCAGCACGGTCAAAATGCCCCAAATCACGATTGATTCAACCTGCAAAAGTAAGGTTTTTCTTTCAAACACACAAAAAAGCAGCCCAAATAATCAGGGCAACCACACCAAAATGCTATTCTAAATAAAACTAACGCTTAGAAATAAGTATCGGACTATCGCACGAGAGCCTTTAGCTCAACGTAGCCAAATCAATCAATGATTAATAATAAAAATGAGTAATAATTTAATTAATATTGAATAATTAAATGCAGTTTTGCTTAATTTCACTCTCCTTTTAGGCAATCATAATTATTTAGCAAAAGCTATGTCATAAGAGCTTTTCATGAAGGCAGTAGCTTTTGTTAATGAATAAATCATGGAAATTTCAAATAAAACAAAGTTTTTAACACAAAAATGTTGCAAATCATCAAAAAGGGGTTTACCTTTGTGAGTTGAACTAAGCATAAAGGCCAATGACAGACCTACCAGCGTTCCTTCCTTTTACGCCTTGAAAGAAGAACCTACTAGAACATTAAATTAATAAATAACTAAAAACAATTATTATGATGAAACGACTACTATTCAGAACATGCCTTGCCGTGCTACTGGTATTTTTATCCAGCATCGCGGCACGAGCCAGCGTAGTGCTCAACACAACCAACTTCCCTGACAGCGCATTCAGGAATGCCGTATCTCAAGCTACAGGTGTTCCGGTAAACGGCACCATCACAGACGCTCAAATCAGTGCCTTAACCAGACTTGAAGTGAATAGCATGGGTATAACGAACCTCAAAGGCCTTGAAAAACTGACAGGCCTAATCTACCTCGACATCAGCGGTAACAGCCTTTCTACTGGTGCCGACATAACCACGTTGACAGTTCTTACCACACTGAAAGCCAAAGACTGCAACATTACCACACTTGCAGCGACTAGCCGTACCAGCCCTCATGCAGGTGCAGGACTAAAAATCGGTAGCGGAAATCAAAATATCATCCTCCTTGATTTATCCTACAATACTGATTTTTATTACAGCGGCAACTTACAGTACTTGACCAAAATGGAAACGTTGTTGCTGAACCACTGTACTGGTTATGACTATTGGAACATTGCGCCAGGTGAAGCACTGCGCAGCATCAAATGGCTAGATATCAGCAATACGAAATGTGACCGCATTTATTTGCCTAATGCGACTGGGCTAAAACACTTGAATGCCTCAAACACGAAATTGAAAGGTTTCCACGCTTATCCTAGTAATGGAACAACAGACCCAGAACAATACTACATTCAGTTACCAATTAATTTAAATACGCTAGAATACCTGAACCTAGCAAACTGCCCATCGCTGACTATGCTGAGATCTCTTTATGAATACTACAAAGTCAGCTGTCTGGACACATTGATTTTGACCAATAACACCGACCTCGGGTGGTCAAATGTTGGAATTGAAGCACAGACAGGTCTGCGATACCTTGATGTAACCAACTGCGGAATCTCGACGACAGGATCATATATTCCCAACTTTGACAACCTCAAGTCACTGGAGACTCTGCTTTATGGTGAGAATCCTAATGTGGGTTACTTGAGAATCACGGGCAACAGTAATCTGACAACTCTTGATCTGCACAGCAATACCGGCATGACGATGCTGGCCCTTGATAACTGCGGATTACCCCGCAATAACCTCAGCATCGATGACACCAATTGCCCTGCTCTCACTGGCCTCAAACTCAACAACAATGGCTTCACTTCGGTAAGTCAGGCTATGAACTACTCATCGGCATGGGGGCTTGACAATTGGGGAGGTCTTAACAATAACAAGTTCCTGTATTTGCAAAACAACAATTTTGGCGGAGGCGTTTTGACCCTTAGCAATAACGACTGTGAGGGTCTGACGGGCTTAGACCTGAGCAACAACGGATTCACCAGTTTCAATTCGCCTAGCCTGCCCGAGAGTCTGACGGCACTCATGATTGGTAAGAACCCGGGCATGAAGCGTCTGGAGATGCACAACAATCCTGGCATCATAACCATGGCGGCCGATACCGTGATGAGTGATGGTAGTGGTTTGTATTTGTTGGGCAATACGGGGTTGACCTATATGGACATCAGCGGCACTGCTGACCAGCCAAACTACTTCCAGCGTATCGGTAATAATTTCTCATTGGCCAATGTGCCCATCGACACGCTGAAGGCGAGTCACAACCAGTTCTACACTTTCAGGAACCTGACGACCGTCAGCACTCGTAACGGATGGGAGACCTGGCACAAGACTACGAAAGCGTATGGCTGGAAAGAATTTGATACAAGTCAGCCAAATAACGGCCAACCAAATCCTTACACTTATGTCTATGGATATTGGCCTCCTTCGCCTGCACAGCCCGACAGCGCATCGCTTGAACAGTTGACTAACCTTAAGTATCTTGACTTGAGCTATTGTCACCTAAAGGACTCAGTACACCTTCACAAGAACCGCGAACTGCGTTACCTTGACTTGAGCCACAACCGCACCATCGAACGCATATACGAAAAACCGGAGCATGATAAGGGATGGGCTTACCGCAACGCTGATGATGACGGCACAACCGACAAACGCAGTTTCCCCGACTACAAGAAATACCTGTGGTTGAAAGACGCCAACTCGACCGGACTTGAACCATTCACTGGTGACTACAACGACACAACAGGTCTTTATGAGCTGGATTTGGCATACAATAATAAGCTGGAGTACCTTGACATCAGCTACACTGGTATTGAGCAAACCGCAGCCCAACACTGCTACGTCGCCAACGCTCGTTACGTTTGGATTCAAGACCTTCCCAACTTAAAGTATTTTTATGCCGATTATAATGGTATGCGCTCGATGGGCATCGGCACCAAGAACGGCCGGTTCTATCAAGAAGGTCTAAAATCTCTTGAACGATTATCAGTCATTGGCATGAGAGGCACGGATAACAAAACCATGCAGGGTTCAATGAATTTTTCGTCGCCTTATGCTGCCACTAATCCATCCCCATGCGTCAAACTGCACTATATCAATCTTTCCTATTCAAAATTTGATTCTATCGGTTTCAAAAACCCTAGTATTGACACGCTCATAGTTAGGGGTAATCCTATTCACTATCTTAACGTTCAGCAGGTTGACAGCATCACCTATATTGATGCTCGCGAGTGCGCATTCAAGATGAGAGGCTATGATGCTGAGACTGGTCACATGTTCTACCCAGATACTACTATTTACAAGAATGGTGCAAGAGAGAATGGATCATATACTAAGACCGTGATAATAAATGGTGTATCTGTAGTCGTTCCTACTGAAGTGTATACTCCTTTTAGCGGTTTGCGAGGAGTGAGGGCCTACAAACGAAAGAATCTGACTACGTTGCTATTGGATAACTGCAACGCGTTAACCGATGTCTATGCTTTCGAGAATCCCAAGTTAACCAAGATTGATGGCTTAGAGCATCTGGCATATAACCAGCCTTATGATGCGGAGTTTAATTTCCCCACTGATATCGACTCACTGAAAACAGTGAAGGTCAACGACAACAAAGTATTTAGAGAGCTTTATCTAACCAATAATGGTAATCTTGAGTACCTGTACGCCTACAATGACAGTTGCTTGGGTACGACACTAGGCTCCAATGGCTTGAACTTGAGCCAAAAGCCCAAACTTGTCACGGCTTGGGTGTCCAACTCACGACTGGAAAAATTCATAAATGGTACAGGTGCAGCTCTCGACACGCTCTACATTTGGCAAAATCCTACTTTAGCGGAACTTGATGTGACCCAAAATACTGGTCTGAAGCGTTTTGACCTGCACAACTGCATGATACGCGAGCTGGATGTAAACAACAACAAGCAGCTCGTCTATTTCGATTGCAGCAATCAGGACAGTACTCTCTGGGGTAGTTCTACATACGTTCACTACGGCTTCAATATGCCCGAAGCAGTGCCAACTGTTCTTGATGATCCCGGCAAGAACAGTATAGCCGACTTGAACTTTGGCAGTAACGTGCTAGAAGTGGTCCATGCCGACAAGAATGACTTGTACACCCTCCAAGGGTTAAAGGACAACCCCAACCTAAACACGCTGACCTACAGCTACAACCACATCAACGCGATTGACTTGAGTGGATGCACAAGCCTGCCCTCACCTGACGTTGACGATCCAAGTCATTACTACTGTTATCACAACGTGAGGGGTGTTATCACAGGTGAGCTATCCATGTGGAGGTCGATTGAAAATGGAGACACCGTCATACACAAGCTGTACTACTTCCAACTTGACTCCCTTGCTAAAGACGGCGTAGATGGCAAGACCACTTTTATGGGATACAAGAGCGGTCAAGACTCGATTTTGAGCAATCAAAATAACGGCTATAGCAGAGGTTTGACTGCAGACGGCTTCGACTCCCAAAAGGTATTAAGCTTTAATGTCAACTCTTCAGGTCCATACACCAGCACACAGGGCCAGACAGGCCAAAACCCGTCTGGCGCCCCCATGCGCACCAGTACGGACGTGATTATTCCCGGCACCGACTTGACACTCGACTTGAGTAAGATCAAAGGCAAGATTGCGGTGATCAGGTGCTATGACGATGATCGCAACTATATCGAGTACATCTATGATGACGGACGTCCTGGCAGCGGCAACCGTGCAGGCGGCGGATCAGGCTTCGGTATCTCATGGATGCCACCAGGTGATACACCTACAGGTGTTGACGAAACGCTCGCGGACAACCTGGGCGAACTCACCGTGGTGAGCGAGCGCTACTTCGACGCTACTGGTGCCGAGCACAGTGAACCCATCAGCGGCGTGAACATCATTGTTCGCCAGATGAGTGACGGATCGACTCAGACAGTGAAAGTACTGAAATACTAAGCATTCAGGTGCCTAAAGCGGGAATCGCTATAGGCACCTGAAGGTATAATGTTAGGGGTTAATGACCTGGTGTCATTAATCCCTAATCTTTGATGTTCATGTTGTGGCGACTGCTGCTGAGCAGGGGGATTGAGAGTCCGACCATTGCATTGCAGCACTTGGTCTTGTTGCCCATGTAGATGTAGTCGGTACCTAAGAACAACGGGCCTAACTTCATCGCAAAACCAAGGGACTGACCACCACACATAATGGGAGAATAGCTGAGGGCCAAATCCAGCATCTTCCTAGGCCGATATCCCACCGAAAATGTCAGCTCGCTATCATTCTCAATCTTTGCGAAACGGTTAGTAAAGAGGACACCGAGCTTGAGTTGATTGTTCAAGAGCCTGTATTCTCCGCCTAAAGCCATTGTCGAAGCCAGATTGGTGTTCCGCGCCTTCGCCCCGTCTTTGTCAATCGTCAATCGGACCATATCCAGATTGAGCACATCGCCTGCACCCACTACGTCAGAAAACCTCATGATGTCACCCGGATTTTCACTATCGAAATTCAAGTCGTCGGTATCGGCATGAGCCACGGTGGTATGTCCTTTGGCCCAACGGATAAAGCCTAAATCGGTCAATGCGGCTGACAACGTCAATTCGTTGGTCACATTGACTGCGACACCCAGGTCCAGGGCTGCGCCCAAGCCGGCTACACCCATATTACCCGTACGTATCTTGATATCGTCGATATAACTCTTACCATCAGTGATAAGGTCTATCCCATGGGCTGAAGTGACCAGATCGGCATCCACATCGATTGTCGCCGATCCTGTAGCATTCATTAATTGGTCTGGTCCAGCTGTCGTCCAGTTGATATCCGGGTCAATTCCTTCAAGATTGGTCTTGATGGTGGCCTTATTCACATCAACGCTCATATTGGCCAGGCCCAGCAAACCTTTTACACGACCGCCCACGGTCCACTGGTCATTGATTACACGGGTATATCCGACACCCAACTCGGTATAGATAGTGGCATCGAACTTATGGGTACCAATATCACGCATGTAGTTGGTGTAATCGTTGTGGTTCATACCATTCATGTCACGCAGGAAGGTGAAAAGCCCCTTAGCCACGTTCAGGTTACCGTCGCCCTTGAGGCTGGCATTGAACGACCAAAAGCCTTTTCCTCTCCACACGCCCACCGAGATGAGGTCGGAGCCCAATGCCGCTGTGGCATGGTTCTCATCCTTCAACTTGCCCATGAAGTCATCGGTCGTGAAGTAGTCGTCATCATCCACATTCTTCCACATATCATAGAAGTCATACATTCCCAAGGAGTTGGTCCTCACCGATGCGCCCGTGCCGCCAATCACGGGTAGATGAATGTATCCATTTTCAGGGGCTAAAGCAGGATTCAACTGCTGGCGATACTCGGCTGTTTCCATGAAATAGGAAGTACGCAGAAACTGGGCATTAGTATTCAAGGTGGCTACCGTAAAAAAAGTCAACGCAGCCATCTTGATGCCATTTGTAAGTAAACTATTCATATCTGTAAATAAAGTCACATTATCAAAAACCGCCTAAACATAAGGCCGCACAAAAAAACGGCGCAAATTTACATAGAATTTTCGGAATTCTACGTAAATTTGCAGTTTGAAATCAAATCAACCTATTAACTGACATCCGTATATCACAATGAGTGAAGACAATAAGAAACGATTGAAGGTGGGCATCACGATCGGTGACACCAACGGCATAGGCCCTGAAGTAATCTTAAAAGCCCTCGGCGCAACCGAAATGCAGGAAATGATGATACCGGTCGTCTATGGATCGAGTAAAATCATGAATTATCACCGCAACGCCTGTAACCTGAACGGCTTCCTTTTCAACTATACAAAGAGCGCAGAACACCTGAAGGACAATCTTCCCAATCTGGTTGAGTGCATCAATCAGGATATCAAGATTGAATTGGGACAAGCAAGCAAACAGGCCGGTCTTGCTGCGTTTACAGCCCTCGAAGCCGCCGTTCACGACTTGAAGGCTGGCTTGATTGACGTGCTTGTCACAGCGCCCATCAGCAAGGAAAACATCCAGAGCGAGCAGTTCCATTTCCCCGGCCATACCGAGTACCTGGAAAGTGCTGCGGGTGACGGCAACAAGGCTCTGATGATCATGTGCACCGAGAACCTGCGCATCGCTCTCGCCACAATCCATCTGCCCCTGTCTCAGGTACCTGGAGCCCTCACAATAGAAGGCATCCGAGAAAAACTGAGCATGTTCAACAACTCGCTGAAGCGGGACTTCAATATTGACGGTCCGCGTATCGCTGTCCTGTCGCTCAACCCCCATGCGGGCGAGAACGGCATTCTGGGCACCGAGGAGCGTGACATCATCCTGCCGGCCATGATGCAAGCCCTCGACGAAGAAGGCATACAGTGCTTTGGCCCCTATGCGGCTGACGGATTCTTCGGGGCACGTCACTACCGTCGTTTTGACGGTGTGTTGGCCATGTATCATGACCAAGGCTTGGCTCCATTCAAGACCATTGCTATGGACGAGGGCGTGAACTTCACCGCCGGGCTTCCCATCGTGCGCACGAGCCCTGATCACGGCACGGGTTATGACATCGTGGGTCAAGGCATTGCCAATGAAGCCTCACTGCGTCATGCCATCTACACAGCCATTGATATCTACCGCAACCGCATCCGATATGACAAATCAAGGGAGAACCCTCTTCCAAAGCTGTTCCAAGACCGCGGTCGCGACAATGTGAAACTCGACCTCACGAAAAGCGAAGATTGAAAGATAATAGATATTAAAGAGTAACACGATTTCAATCTAAGGTCTAACAACTTATGATTAAAGGAATCATATTTGATTACGGAGGAACCCTAGATAGCCGAGGCGTCCATTGGAGCGAGGTATTGTGGCAAGGCTATCAGCAGGCCCAAGTGCCTATCGACAAGGAAACGTTCCGCACGGCTTACGTCGAAGGGGAACGCGCTTTGGCTCGCGAGCGCATCATCCTGCCCCAAGACAACTTTCACACGCTGTTGCGCAAGAAAGTGGCCATAGAACTCGAGTATCTCCCTGAGAAGTATGACGAGGCCACCCGCATGCTATGGGTGGACAAGATAGCGGCTTATTGTGACTTAGCTGCCCGCCAATGTATCGAAGAGGCCCGTCCGACACTCGAACAACTGCATGCGCGCTACCCGATGATGCTCGTGAGCAACTTTTACGGCAACATTGATGAAGTGTTGCGGAGCTATGGCATCAGGGAACTTTTTAAAGGCATCATCGAGAGTGCTGTCGTGGGCATCCGCAAGCCCAATCCAACCTTGTTCAAGTTGGGCGTTGATGCACTGGAACTGCCAGCAGAAGAGGTGCTCGTGGTCGGTGACAGCCTGCGCAAAGACATTGTTCCCGCCGAGCAACTGGGCTGTCAAGTGTTATGGTTCAAGGGTAAGGGTTGGACCGATGAAGAAGACCGCCAAACCCATCCTCACACCATCACAGCCGTTGCTGATATTTTGGAATGGATTTCCCAGTTATAGCCAACACTATACATTATATTAATAAAGAAAAGCAATGAATTATGCGATTATAGCAGCTGGAGAAGGTTCGCGCCTGGCACAGGAAGGTGTTGCAAAACCCAAACCTCTGGTCGAGCTGCAAGGTGAACCCATGATTGGGAGACTCATCAACATCATGCTCAGGTGCAATGCCGAGAGCATCAGCATTATTGTCAACGAACACATGACAGAGGTGCGGCAATACCTTGAGAGTTTGGAACTGCCCGTTCCCCTAAATCTCGTTGTGAAGACCACGCCCAGCTCAATGCACAGCCTGTGGTACCTGAGCAAAGTGATTCCCGAAGGCAAATTCTGCCTGACGACCGTTGACACCATCTTCCACGAAGAAGATTTCAAGGGCTATATTGATGCTTTTGAAAACGACAACACGCACGACGGTATGTGGGCAGTGACCCCGTTTGTCGATGACGAGAAGCCTCTATGGGTGGATGTTGATCAAGAAATGAACATCACGGCTTTCCGCGACAAACCGTGGGAAGGAGCCAAATATGTCTCTGGCGGCATCTATGCCATGACAGAGCGCGCCTTCCCTGTCTTGGAGCACTGCATCGAAGCCGGCATTAGCAGAATGAGGAATTTCCAACGCGCCCTGGTCGATGCAGGCCAACAACTGTATGCTTACAGTATTGACAAAATCATCGATGTCGATCATGCCGAGGACATCATAACCGCTGAAAAATTCCTGCAAAGAAAAGATGAGACCCAACCATCCTCTTGCAAAAAATCTAAAAAATGTTAGCAAGGCAATAAGTGGCCACCATTGACAATGAAAAATGGGTAAAAGGGCACTTTTAAGCGAGAGGTAGCATTATGATTATTTAACGTTTATGGGTAAAAATAGTGCCAAATTTGCACTTATTATATTTTTGAGCTAAGATTTAACTTTTTTGAACTATTTTTACAATACATTATATTCTTCAATTCAAAAAAAGGCTGTAATTTAGCGCCGTTTTTCGCATGTGTAGTCACATTGCGGAGGGCAAAATTGACCTAAAGGCGTCAAAAGTTTAAAAATAGACATCAACATTAAACATTAACTGTAATAAACAATTATGGCAAAAGAAATCGTTAAGCCCGCTACCGGCAAGTTAGGTATTATGGTAGTAGGATTGGGTGCCGTGAGCACCACGTTCATGACTGGTGTGATGATGGCTCGCAAGGGTCTTGCAAAACCCGTAGGCAGCATGACACAGTATGACAAGATTCGCATTGGAAAAGGCGAGAACAAGAAGTATCTGCATTATAATGAGATCGTCTCGATGCCCAGCCTCGACGACCTGGTGTTTGCAGCATGGGACGTATTCCCTGCCAACGCATACGAGAGCGCTATCAACGCTGAGGTGCTGAAGGAGAAGGACATTGAGCCCGTTAAGGACGAACTGTTGAAGATCAAACCCTTGAAGGCCGCCTTTGACAAGAACTATGCAAAACGCCTTGACGGTGACAACGTTAAGCAGTGCAAAGACCGTTGGGACATGACCGAGCAGGTACGTGAGGACATCCGCAACTTCAAGAAGGAGACCGGTGTTGACCGCGTCGTTGTTCTGTGGGCCGCTTCGACCGAGATTTATGTCGAGCCCGACATGAAGTATCATGGCACCATTGCAGCTCTCGAGCAGGCCATGAAGGATAACGTGGTTGACAAGATTGCCCCCTCGATGTGCTACGCTTATGCAGCGCTGATGGAGGATTGCCCCTTCATCATGGGTGCTCCCAATACCACCGTTGACATCCCCGCCATGTGGGAACTCTCTGAGAAGACCCAGGTGCCCATCGCAGGTAAGGACTTCAAGACTGGCCAGACCCTGGTGAAGAGCGGTTTCGCTCCCATCATCGGCACCCGTATGCTGGGTCTGAATGGTTGGTTCTCGACCAACATCCTTGGCAACCGAGACGGTCTCGTGCTCGATGAGCCCGCCAACTTCCGCACCAAGGAGGTCAGCAAACTCTCGACCCTCGAGTCAATTCTCGTTGCCGACGATCAACCCGACCTGTACAGCGAGTACTACCACAAGGTACGTATCAACTACTACCCGCCCCGCAACGACAACAAGGAGGGCTGGGACAACATCGACATCTTCGGTTGGATGGGCTATCCCATGCAGATCAAGATCAACTTCCTGTGCCGCGACTCTATCCTCGCTGCCCCGTTGTGCCTTGACCTGTGTCTGCTCATGGATCTCGCTCACCGTGCTGGCCGCTATGGCACTCAGCGCTTCCTGAGCTTCTTCCTGAAGAGCCCGATGCACGACTACACTCAGGACGAAATCCCCGTAAACCACCTGTTCCAGCAGTATGTGATGCTGAAGAACGCCATCCGCGAGATGGGCGGTTACGAGGCTGATGAAGAGATCGATTAATCGACCGTAATCAACTCACTATAAGGGTCGAATATGCGCAAGCGTATTCGGCCTTTCTTTTTATGAGGAAAAGCACAATTCTTGTTTTATCGTTTTTAGCTTCTCATTATATATTTTTATGGAAATTTCGTTTGTTGTTTCCACCGAATTGCACTAATTTTGCAGCGAATTATGCAGTAACGCCAATTCCACTGGATGTTTACCGCTATTCAACCACACAAAAAAGAACAAAATTAGTTTATCATGCAACAAATAATTCAAGAAGACCTGGTCGCAAAAGCGATGGCCCAGGAAAAGAAGAAAAAACGCGCGCGCAACGGCATCAAATGGGACAGACTGTTTATGGCATGTGCCTACAACTGGTACTGGTTCGTCCTGTCGATGATTATTTGCGCCAGCTTATCCTATCTGTTTGGCAAATCAAAGCCACAGTACTACATTGCTAAATCATCCATCATGATCAGGACCAAAGACAGTTCTCAAGGAACGCCGTCGATGGCCTTCAGTGACATTGGTTTGGCTAACATGAACTACATTCCCAACGAGCAATTCAAACTCAAGTCATCAAGAGTGATGGAAATTGTAGTGAATTCGCTGGGACTTAATGTTCAATACTATGAGCACAAATTCTTGCGTGATGAGAACGTCTATAAGAACACACCTGTACAAGTCACTCCGCTCAAGGAGGTTACTGGCGGATTTTCAATGACAATCGTCCCCAAGGATAGTGAGACTTTTGAATTCAGTGTCAATGGCGGCCAATGGAAGAAGGCTCATTTTGGCAACAAGGTAAATACTGATTTTGGTCCTGTTGCCATCACAAAGACCAAGTTCTTTAATGAATCCAAAATTAACAACAACATCATTGTACGTGTTCTTAATCCATCGGCGCTGGCAAGATCATTCGCCGGTCAAATGGTGATTGAGTCGGCAAGTGAACGAAGTGACGTGTTCAACCTTGCCATTAGAGGCGAAAACCCCGAGATGTGTGCCGACATTCTGAATGCAGTAGTTGTTGCATACAACCAAGAGGGTATCAACGACATGAACCAGGTGGCCCGCAACACTGAGGCCTTTATCGCCGAGCGTGTAGCCGATCTTTCTAAAGACCTTAGCGGCGTGGACAATGAAGTAGCCGTACTGACCGCCAACTCTGCAAACTCCGTTATGCTGGGCACCTCAGGAAACACGATGCGCCAGATGGATAATGCACTAGACCTTGGCCTGGAAATCAATCTGGCTGCACAACTGCGTAACTATATAGCTGGAATGGGACATGGAGATCTTATTCCCGTCAACAACGGCATGAGCAATACCGGTATCACGTCGCAGATCACGCAGTACAATGAGGCGATGCAGGAATACCAGAAAATTTCCGCTACATCCAGCTCTGAGAACCCAGTTATGAAAGAACTGAATACTTCGCTTGCCAACCAAAAGAAGACGATTCTTGCCAGTTTGGACAATTACATGGGAACCCTGCGAACCAAGCAAAGCCAAGCTCAACGTCGTCAAAGCCAGGCTCAGAGCAGCATGCTCGCCAATCCTGCCCATGAGAAGGCGATTACCGAGGTGACCCGTCAACAGAAGATCAAGGAACAGCTATATTTGTATCTGCTCAACAAGCGTGAGGAGAATGCATTGCAGATGGCTATTACCGAGCCCAACGCAAAAGTCATTGAGCCTGCCATTCCAAATTATGGCCCCGTTACTGCGCCGTTGTCCCGTATTATCTTAACAGGTATCGTTTTCGGTCTGCTGATTCCAGCATTCATCCTCTATGCGGTGTTCTGGTACTTCTCATTGGATAAGACCATTCACACCCGCCGTGAGGTTGAGGAAGTGTGCGATATCCCGATTTTGGGTGAGTTGCCAGCCAAAAAGAGCAATGTCACCGGTGAGATTGTGGTGAACGAAACGTCCAATGACCGCATGAATGAGGCCTTCCGCATAGTGCGCAACAACCTTGACTTCGTGACCAATAAGAGCGAATCAGACGGCGAGGGAACAGTCATCCAGTTCACATCTACGATGTCTGGTGAGGGTAAGAGTTTTGTTGCCGTTAACCTGGCATTGTCTTACACGTTTGTGAACAAGAAGGTGATTGTAGTCGACCTTGACTTGCGTAAAGGTAAGTTCTCAGAATACGTTGGTGTTCAAGACGGTAAGGGCGCGTCGGCCTACCTGTCAGGTAAAGAGCCTGACTTGAACAAGGTGATTCACCGTGGTGCCCTTCACGAAGGTTTCGACATCATCAGTGTCGGCGCCATTCCACCTAACCCCACCGCACTGCTGCTGAGCGACAACATGAGCAAGATGATTGATCAGCTCAAGAAGGAATATGATTTTATTATTCTCGATACCGTGCCTTACAACTTGATCGCGGATGCTGCTGTTGTGAACCGTTTTGCCGATCTCACCATCTATGTAGTGCGTGATGGCCGCGTTGAACAACAGTTCATGTATGAGCTTGAACGCCTGTCAGACGAGAAGAAGATCAAGAACCTGACCATTCTCGTCAACGACATCAAGGTGAGCAAGACCCGCTACAACTACTCCTACGCTTACGGTTACGGTAAGGGTTACGGCTATGGCTACGGTTACGGCTATGGCTACGGCTATGGTGGTGACAGCGGTGGTTATTATATCGATGACTCTCCCAAAGACCGCGAGAAACCCATCAACGGTTAATCAACATCTGAATAACGAATGAGAATCGCGGTTGTTGGAACCGGATATGTCGGATTAGTCACGGGCACCTGTTTCAGTGAAATGGGTGTCCATGTGACATGTGTGGATGTGGATGACCGCAAAATTGAGGCGCTCAAACAAGGAATTATACCTATTTATGAGCCCGGATTGGCGACACTTGTGACCAAAAACATGAAGTCGGGAAGGCTTCATTTCACGACGCGTCTTGAAGAGGTCCTCAATGAGGTGAACATTGTATTCATTGCTGTGGGTACCCCTCCTGACGAAGACGGTAGCGCCGACCTACGATACGTCCTTGATGTAGCAAAGACTATCGGTGAGCACATGAGCCACTATCTCGTGGTCGTCACCAAGAGCACGGTTCCTGTAGGCACCGCTCAAAAGGTAAAAGCAGTGATTGAGCAAGCTTTGAGCCAACGTGGTGTCAACTGCGAATTTGATGTTGCCAGCAATCCCGAATTCCTGAAAGAAGGCAATGCCGTTAAGGACTTCATGAGCCCTGACCGTGTAGTTGTGGGCGTAGAGAGCGAAAGGACACGCAAACTGATGGCCCGCCTCTACAAGCCGTTCATGATTGTGAGCGACCGACTCATATTCACCGACATTCCTTCTGCCGAGATGATCAAATATGCCGCTAACTCAATGCTGGCCACCCGCATCAGCTTCATGAACGACATCGCCAACCTGTGCGAATTGGTGGGGGCAGACGTGAACATGGTGCGAAAAGGCATTGGCAGTGACACGCGCATTGGCAAGAAATTCCTCTATGCCGGTTGTGGCTACGGTGGATCTTGCTTCCCAAAGGATGTCAAGGCACTGATCAAGACGGCTGCGGACCACGGCTATCCCATGCGCGTCCTGCAAGCTGTTGAGGATGTCAACGCTGATCAGAAGTTAGTACTATATCACAAGATAGTCAAGTACTATGGTGGTGATGAAACGCAGTTGAAAGGCAAGGTTGTTGCCCTCTGGGGCTTATCATTCAAACCTGAGACCGATGATATGCGCGAGGCGCCGTCACTGGTTCTTATTGATCTCTTGACCAAGGCTGGTGTAACCGTCAAGGTATATGACCCTGTCGCTATGGATGAGTGTAGGCGCCGCGTCGGTGACAATGTGACCTATGCACACGATATGTATGACGCGGTAGATGGAGCCGATGCCCTCCTGCTGGTTACGGAGTGGAAGGAATTTCGAATCCCCAATGTTGAGCGCCTGCACAGCCTGATGCGAGGACGATTGATTCTCGATGGTCGCAACATCCTTGACGCCGACGAACTGCATCAAGCAGGCTTTGAGTATCACTGCATAGGGCATTAATTCCGCCCAACAATAGCTGAACAACAGGAGCTGCATGGCAAGTCATGCAGCTCCTGTTATAATTGGATAAACGGTAGTTATATCACTTGACCACAACCTTGCGTGAAGCGTTATCGCTAGTCACCAAGTAGATGCCAGCAGGCAACTCTGAGGTAGCACTTACAGTTGCGGTCACCACACATTCGCCATCAAGGTTATAAACCTCAAGAATCTCTTCACTGGGATTATCGATGAGAATACCGCCCTCTGCAGGCATAGCGTCCCATTGACGAACAGACTTACTCGAAGAGCTAAGTAACATGTCGATGAGTAATGTGGCATCAGCAACAGAGATTGAATTATCTTGGTCCATATCTGCCGCCTCATAGACAAATATCTCGCCCATTTCTCCAGACAACAGATAGTCAATCAACAATGTCACGTCGGCAACGCTCACCAAGCCATCACCATTCACGTCACCACGTAGAACTGACTTCTCGTTAACAATGCCTTCAACGTCGGCATAGGCACTCACCTGGCTTGTCCTCGCCTGGAGAGAGCCCTCAAACTCACCAGTAGTAGCCGTATTGGACAAACGAATGTAGAATGTCTCGCCCGTCGGATCCAGCGTCAGCGTTCTGGCCCATGAAGTCCTGTTCAGACTGATTTGGAAGTTTCCAGTCACTGTCAGGATAATATTTTCAGTATTGTTTTCGGCCGACACCGTCGCACTAACGATAGAGGATTCCCCACCCTGCTCTGCCTCAATCAAGCCAATGGAGCTGATTGAAACTGATGGTTCTGGCGCAGGGGCACCTATGGCGGTAATCGCGATGTCATCGATATTGAGGCGCGAGCCAGCGGTCTGAACAAACTTAAAGCGCACGTTGCCCGTCACGTTCAAGTCATAACTGTACTGCTTCCATGTCGAATTGGGTGAGCAAGTAGCCAGCGTTGTCCAAGTGCTGCCACTGTTGGTGCTGTACTGTACTTGGAGGGTTGGTTCCGCATCACTGCCATATTTGCAGGCATAGAACGCCACCTTGCAAGCACCGTCAGAAACATCCTGAGTCATTTCGATATAAGAATCAGTATTTTTGCCGAAGCGGCAACCTATTGCGTCGTTCCAGTGGTCATTTTGCTGTGCAAAAATGCCTGCATTTGAGAAGTACCATGAGAAGGCCTTGCCCTGAACTGACTTGTTTGTATAATTATCGTAGCCTGAACAGCCTTCCCAGGTCTCGATAATCTCATCCCCTGGCTCAGGGGGGGTATCACCACCGCTGTTGTAGCTGGCAGTGAGGTTGACCGTAGCGCTCACCTCGCTGCTGCTGATTGTCAGCGTGCCGGTCGCGTTGCTGGCTGTGCCGTTATAGGTCACGGTAACGGTTGCACCATTATTGGCGTTGGTTGCTGTGATGCTTGTCGGACTTACAGAGAAGCCTGTTCCGCTGACACTCACGGTTAACGACTTGGTCAGGTTGCTGCCCTTCACGATGATTGACTTCGTCACTCCGCTGCCTGTGTTGGTGCCCACGTCCACGGTCGAACCATTGGTGGGAGTCGTCAAGGTCGGTGTTGGAGTGGACCCACCGGGAGTCCAAGCGTTGCCCTTCATGTTGCCCCAGATATACTCCACCAGTTCGGGATAATCAACAAAGGGGTTGCGGTTTTTTTGAATGCTATAAACATTATCGTTACGCTTGGTCTCCAGCGAACTCACAGGGTCGTTACGGTGCCATTCCAGCAGCTGGTTAATGGCCCATGTCGTCAGTCCAAGATATGTGCTGGAATCGAATACGACATTGCCCGTCCCACTCGTGTAACTGCTCATGCGCACCATATAACGCGTAGCAAAATAGAAATAGACACGCGCGAAGTCGCCCTTATACTCGTCAGCCACCTCAAACACTGTGCCATTATAGCCACTGAAGGTGCATGAGCCCAATTTGCCCGTTCCACGGGCAGAGCCATTGGCACAGTCACCGAAGGGATGGTTGCCACGTTCACTATTCACCCAACCGTCAACGGGGAACAAATGGTGCAGATCAGTATATGCAGTGTCAGTATCCAATCCGCCCCACCAACTGTTAGGAATAGAGTGCTCACGGTTGTAGCAAGACCCCACCCCACTGTATGTTCCACACTGGTCAGTCTGCCAAGTGTATTGTGAAGTCGAGTAACGGTCGATAATTGTAGTGCCATTACAGTCGGTGGTCTTGAAATCGGTCCACAACTGACTATAGGAACGCTTGGTGTGTCCCTTGATGATCTTGTGGAGCGCCATTTTCAACGCTTGGTCGCTCTTACCCTGCGCCGAGGTATAGTAGCCGCTGGGTATAGCAGCAGTGGCCTGTATGCTTACGAGAACAGCGAGCATCAAGCCGAAAAGATTTAGTCTCTTGCTCATAATGTAGAAGGTATATTGGTTAATCTTATTGTCGCTTGAGGTAGGCCAAAGCCTTCTTGCAGATGCCCTCGTGACGCATCACCATGTAAACCAGCAGGATATTCAGCACCACAATCTCGAAGACGAAATAGAGCCACGGCATGTTGAGGATCACTGCGATAAAGCAGGCGATGATGCGGGTGTTGAAGGTGAGGATATTGGTGTACTTCATCAGGGGCAGACTGAGCTGGCGGAAGTAGTCACGGAAGTCCTGTGAGGGCACACCATCCTCGCCATAGCGCTCGTTCAGCGCGGCACGCAGGCGCTGCATGTTAGGCGTCCAGCGCTCCTGATTGGCCGTGTATCCACGATAGAAGAACAACGTCAGTTTACTGAAGAAGTCCTTACCCCATGACAGCTGATTGTATTGTTCCTTAAGTTTGGACGAGCTGTCAAGCTCACTGCCCTGCTGTCCCTTGAGGAAAAACAGGTGGAACTGACGGTAGCAGTCGGCCATGGCCGCCTGGAGGGCATGGCTGGCACCAGCTGCGATACCCAACGCCCAAATCTGCCACTTGTAGGTCATGAAATAAGTACCCGTGAGCGCATCACCGAAGTCCAGTTCCCTAAACACGATGGCAAAACAGATGGCAGCAAACCACAAGTCACCACTCACGCCGTCGAGGATGCGGCCCATGCGGGAATACTGCTTGGTGAGGCGAGCCAGTTGACCATCGGCGCTGTCAAAGGTGTCGGCCCAGGTGATGAGCAACATACCTATCCAGTTAAGCCACGCCAGATGCGGTTGTCCGAAATACAACAGTATGCCACCGGCCACTCCCATGAAGATGCTGGCAATGGTGATGGCATTAGGGCTGACACCCAATTTGGCGAAAAACTTTGCCCACAGGAAACCCAAGGGGCGGTGAAAGTGCAGGTCAAACCACTCCTCAGTATCGGAGGACTTGAGCGATGCCTGATATTCTTCTTTTAATGTCATGAGCTGTGTGGTTTTGCAACGGTTGATGTAATTAGAGTCCCATGTGAGCCTTGGCAAGGGCAAGTACGGCCTTTGCAATGTGGGGAGCTGACTCGTTGCGGCACGGAGCGAAGCTGGGCCAGTCATTGAAGTCGATGATGCGGATGGTGCCGTCGGGATCCACGATACAGTCGCCGCCATAGATGACAACGTTCAACTCCTCGGCAGCCTTTGTGCAGATGTCCTTCAGTTCCTTGAGGTCGATGTCGATGCCTTGGGAATGGCCATTCACCTCCTCCCAGCCATATTTGCTGTGTCCCTCGTCAAAGGGGTAGAACCAGTAGAAGAACTGCGAGTCCTTAACGCCATAGAACTTCACCAGGTCACCCACGAGGTGAACATTGATGACGGCACGGGTGATGCCACGGTAAAAGTACTCCTGAAGCACCTCTTGAGCCTCCTCGGGGTGGCGCACATAGCTCACATCCTCCTTGTGCATCGCATGGAAGTCGCCGCGCTTGATCCAGCAGGACTTGAAGCCCGCCTTCTTCAGTTGCCCCTTAATATTCTCGTTAGTGTTCACAATAAGGCTCTCGGGATAAGGGATACCGTTACCCAGCAGGATGCGCGTCATGCGCTCGCGCGTACAATTCTCGATACCGTAGCCCGAGTTGACGACGAGCTTACCCGCATCCTCCAGCCGCTGCAGCTTGGCGATGCTCTCACGCTCACGGCACATGGCCAGCACGACCGGCTCCTCTATTTCCTGTTTATTGAACTGCTCCTCGCTGTACACGTTGACTTGGCAACCGCGCTTGCGCAGTTGCTCGGCCACCAGGTTGAAGATAGCCGTGTCATTACCTATATGGTTGGGCGAATATGCCCCAGCGCGCATAACGCCCGCAATAGTGATGTCTGCCATTATGATATGCTTATAAATAAATGTAATGTCATGGGCATAACTACCCAATGTAACGAACTGCAAAGATACAAAATTTTATATTAGTCCCGATTAAAAAATGAGAAAAATGGCATTTAGGAGGAGATTGATGACCTTTCAATCATTTTTTCAAAAAAAAACGGGATTTTTCCTTGCAGGTATAAAAAAAAGCGCTACCTTTGCACTCGCTATTGAAAAAATACTTTCAGCTAGCTTCCGGAGAGGTGGGTGAGTGGCTGAAACCAGCAGTTTGCTAAACTGCCGTAGGGGTAACTCTACCGCAAGTTCGAATCTTGTCCTCTCCGCCTGTTCGCAACCGACCACGCAAGTGGCCGGTTGTTTTGTTGTGGGGAGGCACCGAGCTTGTTCGAGTGCCCCTCCACAACAAAGCAACCGAGTGATTGCGCAGCAATCGGTTGCGAACAGGCAGCGGCCCCACGGGAGCGCACAAGATGGGCGAAGCCAACGGCTGAGCCAATCTTGTCGCCCCCGCTGCTCGCGCACTCCCTCGCTAATCTCCACTCCCGAATCTCACGCACTCCCCTTATTTCTTTATTATAGATTCTATTTGTAGTATTCTGAGTACAGTTCACAGGTTATTGAAATATGATCATATGGATAGCATTGAACGACTACGCTATATTCTGGATAATAAAAGGTAATCGCTTTACCCGTTTGACTTTCAACATATGACTCATATCCCTCTTCTCTCATATAACAATTTGCAAAATCATGATATAAGTCTTCCAAATATTTTGTATAATGATCGAAAGAATAATACTGCTTGTAAACTATACCATTATACATAGAAAACATCATATTACCTTTTTCTGACTTATACGTAGGCATATTGCCAGTATCATTCCATTGAATCAAATCAGGATACAGACTTTGTATTTGTCGAAGTGAACTTTTTAGATGATTGTCAGGAAGAATGAAGTGCCTATGAATCCCGCCATAATCTACAATGATTTCCATGCCCGCTTTCATTTCAACGACAAGAGAAGAATCATTCAAGACCTCTACTACCTTTTCATAATATCCCATAAAAGAGAACTTAAGGAATTCACCTTTTTCAACTTCAATGCTGAAATTGCCATCACCATCGGTGGCAGTACCGCGGTGAGTGCCGACAACCACAACACCCGCACCAATCATAGGCTCATTGTCTTCAGCATCAACCACCTTACCCGTTATTATAAATGGTTCGGCACTTAAACTACAGGCGAGCAATGATATGAAAAAGAAAAGCAATATCTGTCTCATCATGCGTTCCTCATATTTTTTTCGCAAATATACGACCTTTTCCTAATAATCGTATTCGAAATGCGACAAAAATCCTCAAGTGAAGATATTAATAACGATGATGCGATTCCCGCGGATGCCCACAAATGCACACATCACTACTGCACCTACACCTGGTTTTGGATGGTTTTGAAACAAAATTCGCACATGAGCATTTAGAGCAAGCACTAGAGGAAACATGCTGATAAGAGTCTGGCAAATAGCCATAGGGATTTACACTAGGGACATACAGTCCATACCTTGGAGCAGGACTTTCCGGAACCGGTTTTGAGACATAGATGGTGCATGAAGAAAGGAGTGTGCACGCTACTACTAAAAATATGACCGATATGGATTTAAGAGTTTTCATAATAATTGCATTTTGTGTCCGGTTCATTTAAAATGAAAAAGACTGGTGATACTTATTCTCTTTACTTATTAGATGTATATTTGCCCACAAGGTTGAATAGCGTTTTTCCCACAATAGACTAACACAACGATTTACTCGACATATCAAAACAAAACATATACTGCAAATATATGCCACATAATGATACCTCAATTATTTATCGCTGATTACAGTGTATCCTAGCTTGGCGAAGCCAAATTAAATAAAAATAGAATAAATTTTTAGATTTCTCGAGCGAAGCCCGATCAAAGTATTCAGGCGTTTATAAGGACACACCCTCAACACAAATTCTGGCTATTTAAAAAACTTACTGTGGCGGATAAAGAAATACCCGATGGCCATCAGTATAATCGAGACGGCCACTGCCAGGGGAAATCCGAGCCACCAAGATTCCAAGCCATTGGGAACGTTCATACCGTAGTACCCCGCCACCACTGTGGGAATCATCAGCAGGATGGTCACGACAGTGAGCGTCTTCATGATTCGGTTCAGGTTATTGCCGATGATCGAGGAATAGGTCTCCTGCTGTCGTTCCAGGATTTCATTATAGATGCTAGCGGTATCCAGCGCCTGTTGCGTCTCAATTTCGACATCGTCAAGCAGGTCCTCATCATGGGGCAGTGCCCGCACACGTTTCTTGATGCGCGTCAGCACAGTCAGGTTGCCCTTGAGTGACGTGATGAAGTAGATCAAATATTTGCCCAGGCCCATAGTACGCATCAACTCGTCATTGTCCATCTTTTGCTCCAACCGTTGTTCTGCGGCATTCATGATGGCATTCATCTGCTTGAGGTACTTCAGATACCATACCGACGTGGACAGCATCAGCGACGACAAGAGGTCATAGCCCTTACAGTTATTGATGCGGCGCCGCTTGCTCCACTGGATGAAATCGTCGAGCACCACGGTGTCATAGTAGTTGACCGTGATGAACACGTCGTCGCGGATAAGGACGGTCAATGGGGCGGTAGAGAAAACAGTGTTGCCATCATCATCGATGCTCTTGCATGGTACGCGAATAAACACCAGCAGCCAGTTGTCTTCTTGATCAACACGCGGACGCTCCTCAATGTCTTCGGCATCGCTAGAAAAGTCAGGGGGAACAGCAAAGCGCTCTTTCAACAAAGACAAATCTTCATCTGTCGGGTTTGTGACCTTGATCCAGCACCCCGACTTCCATTGATGGATTTCATTGAATCCGTCCTTGCATTTCCAATAACTGATCATCGTCTAAGCTCTCATTAATCTTCCTTATGTGTGCAAAGGTAGCGATTTTTTCCCTAAACACAGCACTTTCTCATCAATGATTTAGGATGATATCAATAATGGCATTTATATCAGCAATATTGACCTCGTTGTCGCCGTTTACGTCACAGTTCATTTTGTTATCGTTCAAGATAGCATCAACAACAGTATTCACGTCTGCTATGTTGACTTCGCCATCACCATTGACATCACCACGTGTGAAGTCCTGGGGAACGGCATCTTTGGAAAAGTACATGTTTGCCAAATCACTCAAGGCAATAGCTTCCGTACCATCGGCATTAGTGATATAGACATTCGTAGCATCATAGGTCAACTTGATGTCATCAGTCGAAAAGTACAATGTAGAGCCGTTGGTCTTAGAGAATGCAAGGAAACTAAAGGTGTCGGCACTGGCTACAAAGGCAACCAGAGCAACCATCATTAATATTGCACGCTTAATTCCTCTCATTTTTGCAAAGATAGCGTTTTTTTCGCTAGACACTTCATTTTCTCTCACTTTTCGGTGATTTTGATTAATCAATCACGCTAGACAATGAAAACTAATTCTCATTGCATTCGCTCAATTCTAATTCTGCAGCCAGTTGATGGTGAGTATCATAAAAATGCGGTTGATTTACTCTGACAAAGGTAAATCAACCGCGTATGCTGTGAAAAGACGTACCGATTGATTATCTTATTTACTAAACCTTTTCATTGAAAGAATCGAAGTAACCATCCTTCTAAACCATAAGGCTCAACTATGTATTTTCCAACTAATACTATCCCAATGATGCCCAGCATCATAATTAAGAAAATAAGAACATAAGCTAATGGTTTTGAAACATTATCATATTTTTTTATCGAAGTGCAACTCTCTTTTCTTGGAGCTTTAAGATACGAATAAAACCAACAAATCACTAAATATAATAATCCAACGATTTTGTTTAATTCTGAATTAATTAAAGCTACACAAAAGCACACTAATGGAAAGAAGATGGCTACTCTTACCATTGCCACACACAATACTGATAAGTAATAAGCCTCAGAATCACTTTCCCCAGAGCGCTTATATACTGAATACATGATATGAAATATTGTTGTCATCATGTGATTTTCACACATTCACTTTAATCACTGCAAAGGTAGCAAAAATTATTGCTAAACACTCATTTTCTTTTATTTTTCGGTGATTTATTATTCATGAAAATGATTAGGTCAGGAAATAAGCCAAAATTCCAACAATAATTATAAGAAAAATACAACCATAACTTCGGTTAGCCATTTCATTCGTGAATATGTCCAACTCATTATCTTTGTCAATCTTTCCTTCTTGTGCTGGGTGTAGCAGTTCCTTAAAGCGCACATCCTTCCTTCTAATATATCGCAAATATACGAATCTAATAAAAGTACCAAGATATAATACGAGTAGATTTCGAGACAAAAACATAGACATTGAGACTATATTTAGTATTAACTACATTTTTATTCTTGCAAAGATAGCAAAAATCATGCCTAAACACTTCATTTTCTTTTAGATTTCGGTGATTTATTATTCATGAGGCGCTGGTACTCGTCCTGCGCCTGCTTAATGCCTGCATCGCCTGTGATGGTGTTAATCGTCACAAATGGCTCGTCCTATCGCACGTTGAGACGGGCGATGATTGCCTTTAGTTCCTTGCTTTCTTGGACTATCACTTGCGGCTGGCTCTGGGCAAGAGCCAGCGGCGCTGTGGTTGACCATGACATGTCGGGCCTTCTTGAGGATTATCGTTATCAGCTGTTTTACAGTGATTTATAACTGGAATGATAATTGCATATTAATAGAATAGATGAGTAATTCATGCTTTTTAAGCATTTTTCATACTTTTAGTCAACCAAGCAGAGTGTTAATTAACATACGTCAAACATCCTAAACAAGAAACTTATGGCAGACTTTACTGGAGGAAACGATGAGCAATTAGCTGCTGGAGCTGTAATTGGAGGTACGGCAAATGTTCTTGCTAGTACGGCTATCGGAACGACCTCAACGTCCGTTGCTTCTTGGATTGCGGCACACTGCGGTTGTGTGACTGGGGTTAAGTTTGGTATTCTAGTTGGTTTGAATCCACATTTGGGCGCCATAGCCCTTTGTGGTGGAGCCATTTATCTAGTTTATAAATACCTCAGTTGATTAAGACTTCTTACTAAAAAATAAGGCTATCAAACGATGGCCTTGTTTTTATATAGTTTTAATTGGTCAAATAAATCAACCGTGTATGACTTTGAAAAGAATTATAGTTCATCAGTAGCTTTGTCAAATTCTTTATCAAAGTATATTAGTTCTGTATAGTACAAGAGTTCATGATTGAGCGAGTATCCCGAGTCACAAAGTATCCCAGCAGTTCTGGATGTCTTACTATAAATGCCACTTCGTGCAATTTCATTTGAATCTCTTAATGGAACATCCATGACTTTGTATTTAGCAGACATCTGTTTTCTTACAAACTCATATTGTTCAAGAGCTTCATTCTTACTTGTAAAAGCTGACTGGAAAACGACCATAAAGAGTTTTCCATTAGAGAAGTGAGCAAACATGTAATCCCAACTTATTCCACCAAAAGAAATCTTTTCACCGATTAGTGGGAAACACTGGATACAATCCTCATTGACATCTTCTATATCGAAACTCTTACTTTCTAAACTTTCTTTAACTTCATCTTGAGATGCGCCAAAACAAGTTCCCCAAAAAGAACTTTGCACATCTTCATTCCACAAGGTATCAAGTTTATTTTCATCAGAACTGTAATGTGCTGGTCGGTTGTTGCAGGAGAACAAAACGACAACAAACAAAACACAAATTGCATTTAATCTTGAATAATTCATTTGATACAGATTATTATATTGATTTCAAAACTAATACAAATTATCTTTCCATTCAAAATCTCTATATTCTTTTTCAATAACGTTAATCAATCTTTCTCGTTCAGTACCAGCATCATCGACTGAATTCAGACGACCAATACAACATCATTTCAATCAAGACAAGATTAATTATTTTACGCTGATTTCGGAACCTTTAGCCCGGCGAAACAATTGATTTTTTAATTTGAGAAATTTCCCGCCCGTAGGGCGGTTATTGTATAAGGCGATGTTTTGACACAGCTTCCTCCATGCTGGAAAAGACGTCACTATAAATTGTTTACGTGTTAGTCGTCAAATCTAAATTTGGACGGATGATTTAATCCACTTGATTGCTTCTTCAAGTGGGTACTGGGTGTTCACATCAGGCTGGATTGGGTCATCACAGAAGATTTCTCCAGTTCTGGCCATGTCACATGACATGGTGATCAACAATTTGTAGCCGCCAGCGAGAGGCAAAGTGAGATTGGCACTGGCATAGCCTGCCGTGGGGATGCCAAAGGTCCGCACGTTAGACAGGCCGCGAAAACACAGCAGCGTGGCTTCACCTGAACTTCCCGTCCAGTCATCAGTCAGGATGGCAATCGGAATATTGCTTGAAAATTTCTTTACGCCTTCTGACGAAAGGCCAACTTGATTCATCACATAATCCAGCGTAATTGGGGTTGTGTGATCACGGCTCTTGAATTTGAGGACCTCACCATCGGGCAGCAGTGGCGACACCGCTGCTATCATCGGGTACATGTTTCCACCCGAATTTCCTCTGAGGTCAAGGATGACTCCTTGTGCATTAATGTGCTCCTGGAGGAATCCCAAAACTGAGTGTATGTAAAGAGAATCGGTGACCTTCACACCACTATGAGCAGGCAGGATGACGTGGAGGATATCCCCTTCCAGCAGCTTCACCTCTGGAGCAATCTCGACATAGGAAGTCGTATCCTCCACAGGAGGCAACAGAGTGGAATGCTTCCCTCCCGCAACTGCCGCTGCCCTGATCACTGCATTGTGGGCCTGTTCCATAGTCGTCATGGTCTTAGCCTCGGCAAGAATGGAGTCCTTCATTGCTTTCCACTCGGGACGATCGGCATACAATGCCTTGCGGTCAAGTTGCTTGACGCAATAGCGCACAAAGCCTTCTGGCGTTTTCTGGTCACCGTCGGACATCCCGCATGCCGAAACAAATAAGACCAAAAACAACAGCAGAACAGGCACAAAATACATGCCCAATAAACTCCTTGATTTTTTAGAGTTCCAAAAGACCGTCTGACTTTCACTCGTTACCATATAAATTCCGATTTGTAGATATATATATTTAGGGCAAAGATAGCAAAATTTACAGCGACTTGATGTCTCCAGAGCTTTCGGGCATCAGGTAACGGGTGCCGGTGTCCTTGCTGATCTGCTCTCGGAACTGCTGGTCATAGCCAGGTGTAGTATAGCGTCCCGGAACGACGGTGCCATTCTCTGAAGGCTTCATGATCTGGTCGTTGTGCTTCACGGCTATCAGGCGGAAGAGCTTGTCCCAACGCTGCATCATTCGTGCGGTGTAGGCAGCGCTCTTTTCGGTGAGATAGCTGACGCGCTCACGTTTGGTGAGAGGCTCTATGTCTTTCAATACCTGCGCTTGATCGGCGGCGTAGAAGTCCTCCAACTCCTGCTGCGCCTCACGCAGGTCGCCTATCATGACGCTGTAGCGCGGATAAATCATATTGGCCACCACATTGTTTATCCAGAAAGCACTGTGCTCGCTGAACTCGCTGCTCACGTTGTTCTCACGGCGGAAGGCCTCGGGCACCTCATTCACGCAGCAATACACAGGCACGTAGGCTATCATGTTGGCATCGTCGCAGTTGAAGTACATGATGCCTCCCACCTCATCGGGCAACCAGCTGCGAAGCTGTGATACCAGCGTGAAGCCCGTCTGTGGGGTACCGATGGCACGCTCGCGGAAATAGTTCTTTCCATCGACTTCCCAGTTCATGGGCAGTGGACGGTAAGGTGAGCTCCACGGTCCTGCACTCATGTCGGCTGTCATGTCTAGCGGAGTGCCCTCGTAATGGTCGCGCATGTCATTCATGATGTCACGGACAGACACTTTCCTGTCGGGCTTGATGTAGAGCGGCAGATGGTCGCAAACGTCATATAGGCCGTTGATGTAGGGCAAATACTTGTCCATCTCGGCAGGATCATAGTGGTGGCGGAAGAAACTCCACACACGCGCATCGGCATAGCGCACTGAGGAGAAAGAGATCGGGCAATAGGCATCGCGGAAGCTGAAGTCCGCATCCTTGCCGCTGAAATAGCCTTTCTCGCGTGCAAAGGAAATCACGTCCTTGGAATACAGGCAGCTCTTGGGGTCTTTCAACGGGAACTGGCGTATGCGTGACAGGTTGGCATGGGCACAGATGCAGTCGTCAGGGATGCGAACAGCTACCCACACGGCACCTTTCACACCGGGGCCCTTGCCCACGATTTCGAGAATCCAAGCCTCGTTCTTATCGCACACGGTAATCGACTCTCCCGTGCTGTTGTAACCATACTCCTGCACCAGGTCGGTCATGATGATGATTGCCTCACGTGCCGTAGCGGCACGCTCCAGTCCCAGATGCATCATGGTGAAATAGTCGAGCAATCCCTCAGGATTCTGCAACTCCAGGCGGCCATCGAAGGTGGTTTCCACGATGCTCACCTGCTTCTCATTAATAAAGCCGATGACATCATAGGTGTATTCCACTTGAGGCACATAGCCTCTCACGGCTCCCCTGCCCCACTCACGGATGGCAATCTTCTCGCCTTTCTCATGCCTGCCGCCTGGAGTGCGCGACAGCGAGCCGGCGAAGCCATAGCCATCACAATTATAGGTACAAATTACGGAGCCATCTACAGAGGCCGCCTTACCAACGATAAGGTTGGTACAGGCCCATGACGGAGTGACTGCCAGCGCCAACATCGCCACGAGGGAAGAGAGAAATCGTTTCGTTTTCATATTATTTGTCGTTCTTTCTATAGGGACAAAGATAGTGCAAGCCGAGCGGATAAAAAACAAAATGTCCAAAAAAGCACGACAGGACGTGCATTTTTACTTTTTATCCTGAGGTGCAGCCTATCTTGTCTGAGGCGCCAACGGTAACAAAAACTTCGCTAAACACTTCATTTTCCGCATCCTTATCACCCACGACATAACACAGTAGAGACGCAAAATCTTGCGTCTCTACAATCCAGATATAATTCTCTAAACTCTAAACTGCGGGTCGCAGACCCGCATAAATCACCAGTTGCCGCTCAACAGGTAGTCGATGAGGGCGGTGACGTCGGCGATGTTGACGTCTTCGTCATTATTGCAGTCGGCGCCTTGGAGGTCAACGTTGCTGGCATCGCCGCTCAGGAGGTAGTCGATCAGTGTCGTCACGTCGGCAATGTTGACATCTCCATCACCGTTCACGTCGCCATTGATGGAGGGGTTATCGTCAATACCTTCATACTGTACAAAGTCTTCACCGGTGATACCTTCTACCGACCACGTTTTAGCTCTTGCTATCGCCACCTGCTCTTTAGTCATCTCATTTTGTTGCATCTCATTGTCAAGATCAATAACGACCATATAACCACCATAGGGCGGAGTTTCCAGTGAGTTGACAAACGCCTGCATGGCTTCGCCCCTGATCTGGTTGTTGTAGAAATACAGTTGGTACAATGCTGTGCAGCCTGTCAAGTCTAGCGAGGTCAGTTGGTTGTTGTAGCAATTCAATATGTGAAGCGAGGCTTTGTTGCTCACATTAAGCTCAGTCAGCAGGTTGTTATCACAGTACACCTGGTCCATCAAAGGATTATTTGAAAAATCCAGCTCGGTCAGTTGGTTGCCTGAGCACAACAGGAGTTCCAATTTTGCATTACCCGACAAATCAATCTCTGTCAGTTGGTTATCGGCACAGCAGAGAATCTGCAAATTCGGGTTGTTTGTGACATCGAGTTGCGTCAGACAATTGCCTTCACAATCCAGTTTTCTCAAATTACTATTTTCAGAAATGTTGATGGCGGAGATCCTGTTCCAAGTCTCTTGCGGCGCTTCAACACTATTGCTGACAACGAGTTGGTTCAAGAATACGAAATGCTCAATGCCCGTCAAGTCTTCTATGCCACAAGATCTTGCATCAATAATGGTAATGTTTCGTATCTCGCTTCCGGTAATCACGCCATCGGTGCCGTAGGATTGGGAAAGCAGCCAAGAGCGGAAATTGGCATCAGGGAAATTCTCCTCGTTGATGATGACGTCTGTAAGGACAACGGGAGTCTCCTCAAAGTACAGATAGATTTTCACTTTGGCATCGGGCATGGTGAAGGAATAGACACCATTTGGGAGCTCGGTGACATCTTCACTGGACAGGTTATCGTACCTAATCTCAGTTAACGTGTACCCGTCAAAAGCAGAGAAGGCGAAATAAACGGTCTCACCGGGATTGACATCGGCAAACGTAAAGCCAGATTGGAAATAACCCAGATTAATGTCAGTTCCAACGTAAACCGTAGATGCTGCTCTGGGTTCGGAATACAAGTACACATACTTTGCCCATGATGTCAAGCTGGCAAAAATCGCCACAACAAGTAATAGTAAAATCTTTTTCATACGCATTCAAGTTTTAAATGTTAGTAATTATTTTATTACACGAAGATAGACTCTTTTGCTTATATCGTGACAAATAGGTAATTCAGATTGATGGTATAGGCATAGCTGATCTCCTTGGCCTTTTGGGATACGGCCTGAATGCCAGGATACTGCATCGGGTCGTCGTGGTAAATTTCGTTCCATTTCTGAGCGTCGAACTGCTTGCAGTTGTCACGCAGGCGCAGTTTCCAGGTCTCCATCTTATGCTCATCCTTCGGGTTGCCGTTCTCATCCAATTCGGGGATGCCCACCATACGGATGTCGATGTAGTGGCGCTTGCCATCAAAATCGTCCCAACGGGTGATGACATTGCCCAAGTCCTGAATGAACTGTTCCATAAGTGCAGCATCGCTCTCGCCAGCGCCAAGTTCCATCATGAAGCTCTTGGCTTCGCTGGCTGCCTCATTGACCTCGCCGATGCTCGCTGCCGACCAGTCGCGGGCCGTAGTCTGCACCTTGTCAAAGAGTGCGGGCAAGAACAGCATGTCTTCTGAAGTGCGTGGAACCCGTTTCTTCATGATAGCGATAATAATGATTGTGGCAAGAACTGCCAACGCCTCGCCCACCACAAATCCGTACCACACGCCATCTTCGCCGAAGAGCTTGCCCAGCACTAGCACCGCCGCGATGATGAAGATCAGGTTTTCCAACGTGGAAACCAGATAGGTCATCCTGGTGGCGTTGCTTCCCAGATAGTAGTCCTGCAACATCTTGTTGAAGCTATAGAACGGATACATCCAAATGATGATGCGCAGGGCATGTACTGCCGAGTCATAGGAGGGATCGCTGCTGCTCTTGAAAAGCAATACCAGTACAGGCGCAGCCACCATCACCACAGCGACGATGAGGATACTAATGATTACGGAACTCTTCAGCGTCAGCCCGAACAGGCTACGCAGCCCATCCTTATCCCGCTCTCCAAAAAAGATGCCCGCCATGGTCATGCCAGTGACAGTAATACCCATGACAAACGGTGTGAAGATGTTATTCACCGAGTTGAGGACACCATAGGCAGCCACACTGGTTCCTGTAGCCACGACAAGCAGCAAGTTGTTCACCACGAAGGTCTGAACGGTCTTGTAAAGTCTGTCCAATGCTGACGGGAAACCGACTTTCAATACCGACAGGAATTGCTTGACAGCCAATCCCGCGCGGGTGAATCCGATACCGCCCTTGGAGTTGAGCTTACCATAAATCATCACCCCGATTCCCACCAGATTGCACAGCGTTGTAGCCAGACCCATACCCAGCAGGCCCCAATGCAGGTAGAACGCATTGAAGAAGTCGCCCGCTACATTGATGACCAGCTGGCATGCGATGGAAATCATACTGTACTTGGACTTTCCCTCCAGGAATAGGATGCTCGTGACTGCGGGCATGAATACGATCAAACCCAATGCCGGAGCCACTCCTCGCAGATAGCCGGCAGCCTCACTGGCTAAATAGGCCGAGTCGCCTGAAGCGCCCAAAGCAGTCGCCAGGGGGGTGGCAAACAGCCCTACTCCTAAGGCAAACAGCAGGGCGATAGGCGCCAGACCCATCATGGTCACCGTATAAATGCTGTTGGCCTCGCCCACGCGTCCAGCGCCCAGACAATTGGAACAAGAGGTCTGGAGTCCGGTGCTGAACATCAGAGCTATCACAGAGTTCAGCATCGTCAACGGCATCACAATCTGGAAGGCAGCCATGGCGTCGGCGCCCAGGAAGCGGCTAATGACGATGCCGTCGATGATTGTACCCATGAAACTCATCAGGTAGTTGGCAATCATCTTACCGGAGTAGCCACGGAACGTGTGGTTCAGGAGTAGCTCGTTCTGTTTCAAAGCGTTATATTATAATTTGTCGTTATAAACCTTTTCCCATCATGTATGCCATTTAGGGTCAGTCGTTCAGTTCTTTCTTGAAGAGTTCATCGACGGCGGCTTTGAGGTTGGGGGCCAGGGGCGGGATGTTGTGGGCTTGTTCAAGCTGACGGAGCTCGGTGATGTCCATCTCGACCTTGTTCTCCTTACGGGTCTGCTTGAATTCCTTCTTGTCGATGTAGTCACGCCCGATGGTGTAGGTTTCCAGCAGAATGATGTAATCCTGGTCGGTTCTGTCAAAATGGCCCGATACAAGGATCTGCTTCATCACCAGGTCATCGATGCGGGACTGTCCGTTCTCGTTGATGTTATAAAGCTCGAAATAGCCGTGGTTGGCCGGAAATTCCTCCTTTTTCTCTTTTGGCTTCTTGCCTGATTTAGCGGCCTTGGCTGCGGCCTTAGTCGCCTCGATGTGGTCATCATAGGTCCACAGGTCAAAGCTGGTGGTGCGCTGACCTGCCTGATAATTATCGTCGATATAGCCTAAAGCCGAGATGGTATCGCTCACCACACGGCGACCTGACGGCTCCTCGGTGATGAACAGCGAGCCCTTGTCAACGGCTTTAAGAATCCTTTTGTAACGGGTCAGCGTGTCGATACGTGCCCACTTGTCGATGTAGTGGCCCACAAGGGTGCTGAGGATGAAGCGCAGGATGCCTTTGCCTTTGGAAACGCTACGGGTCTTGGCCGAGATCTTCTGCTTGGCCAACTCATAGGTGTTATCCACCACACCAGCGCGGAAGTACAAGGGGCCCTCGTCGCAGACATAGACGCAGCGGTAATAGGTCTGGACATAGAGCAGTTCCTTGGGCTTGACTTCCAATTCAGACAATTGGAAATTCTCATCCTGCATCACCACAGTCATGCTGGGGATGGTGTCAATATTGACGTCCACAGGCTTGAATGCCACGTGCGAGAAGAACAGGTGCTTCACGCCCTTGGCATTCTCGAGCCAGCCCTCATTATCGGTGGATCCCACCAGGGCGCCTTTCTCGTTGGTCACACACACAGCAGCGATGGGCAACCCATCGGTATCTACGACTTGGATTCGCTGGGCATGGGCAGCAGCCGCAACGATCAACAACAAAAACAGAAGTAATGACTTTTTCATATTCAAGTTATTCATAATAAAAAAGCACTCCAGACGGAGTGCAGAATGGGTTATTTACTTAAGCAGTTCACCGATTGAGGTGGTGAGGTTGAACATGAAGGTCGTGGCACCGGTATGCGGCCGCGCAAAGGCCGCGCCAAAGCCGAAAGCCTTCACTTTCAAGCCACCGCCGACCGAGAGTCCCGACATGAAGTCGCGCTTGTAGGTCGCCATATCAGTACGGGTGCGGTAGTTGTAACCGATTCCCAAGTAGATGTTATCGGTAGGCAGAATGTCGGCGGCAAACACGAGGTGCCGCATGAGATTGCTGCCGAAAGAGTCTTTTTTGATCAATCCGCTGTTAGGGTTGTTCACGTCCTCTATCTTATAGTAGGGCGAGTTCCAGCGGGTGAGTTCATAGGCCGTCACATGCAGGCGGATGGGCGCGTGACCCAGCATCTTGCTGAAGCCCACCTGGATGTCCCACGGCAGGTTGTCCTTGTACTCGTTGAACTTCTTCACCTGACCACCCAGGTTCTTGGCCACCAGTGAGGCCGAGAACTCATGATCGGGGTCATAGTAGTTGACACCCAGGTCGGCGGCGACGGCTCCTGCACTGTAGTCCTCATACTTGGAATAGAGATACTTCACAGTGATACCGCCACGAAAGCGGTTGCTGATGTCGTGGCTGTAAGTGAGGTTGAAGGCGATGTCGCTGGCACTGAAGGTTCCCGTGGGTGTGCCGTCGATGGCAGCGCCTTGAATGTTGCCGTAGCCAAAGTACTGGATGCCCACTGCCACCGCACCATGCTCGCTCACACCCTGACCGTAGCGCAGACCAGCGAAATTGGTCTCGCCGATATAGCGCATGTAGTTGAGTCCCACCTGGTGGTCAAACTCGGGTCCCAGCAGGGCCGGGTTCTGCTCGACGAGGTTGATGTCGTCGTCGATGATGGTGAGGTTGTGTCCACCCAGGCCATAAACATGGCTTGATGAGGGCACATTCAGGAAGTTATAGGCCGTGGTTTGGGGACCATCATCGGCCATGGCAAACAGAGCCACAGCAGCGACGGCCAGCAATATGAGGTGACGCAAATAGTTTGTCATATCGTCTTATTTATTGTTCCAATAATTATAACTTAATAACGAAAAACCTCACTCATTAGTATATAAGACAGCAAGTTTTCATCACGTGAGCCATGGATGACGAACCCGCATGCTCATTTCTTGTTCATGAGAATTTCCACGAGCTGTTTGTGGCGCGTATTGGCCACTTCGAGGATCAAGCCGCAGACCAGGAACAGGAGAGACAGGAGGATGGTAAACCCGCAGACAATCAGCGTGGGGAACCGCGGCACAAGCCCAGTAGCGAAGTACTCGATGAACACAGGTATCATGCCTATCACTCCCGCCAGGAACAGAATGCCCGCCAGGATGGAGAAGAATAGCAGGGACTTGAAATGAATGAAAAGGGTGAAGATCTTCTTGATCACTTTGAACCCGTCACTGAAGGTGTTCAGCTTGGACGTGCTGCCCTCGGGACGGTTATTGTATCCCACAGGCACTGAGCGCACCACAAAGTTGTTGTCCAGCGCATACATGGTCATCTCGGTCTCGATTTCAAAGCCACGTGACAAGATGGGGAAATTCTTCACAAAAGCAGGGCTTAATGCACGAAGGCCGGAGAGGATGTCGGGCACGGAGCTCTTGAACAGCTTGTTGATGAGGAAGCGGGTCAATAAGTTGCCGAAGTTGTGGTAGCGCCGCTGGTTCACCTTGAGATAGGAAGAAGACATCCTGTCGCCAATGACCATATCCACCCCGCCGTGAAGAACCATTTCAGCCATCTGTGGCAACTGGTCCACATGATAGGTGTCATCGCCATCAACCATGATGTAGCAGTCGGCATCGATATTGCGGAACAGGCTGCGCAACACATTACCCTTGCCTTGCCGCGGTTCAGTAACCACCTGCGCGCCAGCCTCTCGAGCAATCTGGGCGGTATCGTCTGTCGAATTGTTGTCGCAGACGGTAATCAGTGCCGATGGCAGCACACGGCGCACGTCGGACACCACCTTGGCTATCGTGTTGGCCTCGTTGTAGCAGGGGATCAGCACTACTACACGGGGAGATTGTTCACTATTTGTTGAAGACATGGGATTTCAGCTTATTGAAGTCAGTATTTTTGTACAAGAAGCACAGGCTGGCAAACCAGCACACGAGCAGAGCACGCGAGGTGATAAAGAAGTGGGTGTAGGAATGATGGGCCACCACAAAGTACCACAGAGGCGTCAACATGGCGATAAGCAACAAGGCAGCGTATCGGTTCAACGCCAAGCGCCCCTTGGGGAATACCAGGGCGGGAATCGCCAGGATGGCGACTATGCCCCACCTCACCAGACCTTGCCCTGAAAGCGGCGACCATCGGTCCATGAACAGTCCGAGGGTTTTCAGCCAGTAGGCCCACACGGGTTTGGTGCCCCGCCCGACGGAATGGAGTTGGACAGATTCATTCACTTCTTCCAGGGGGTTGTACCCGACGAGCAGATAGGCCATGAGCCACTTGGAGGCCCACATCAGGCCATAACCCAAGAGCCATATCGCACACAAGGCCAACAGCGAGCGCCAGTGGCACAGTTTGTCGTCCTTGAGCACCATGACGGTCAAGGGCACGCCCAGGGTCATTACGGGCGTGGTCAGGAAGTCAAAGTAGGCCGTAGCGGCGCCGATGGCAAAGAAGCATAGCAGCAGGCGATGCCACGAGGCACTCAACCACGGGAAGCCCAACAACGCGATGACGCTCACTAGCATCAGGTAATAGCACGTGGAGAATTGCAGCGACCAGGGAATCACCACCGAGTGTACCACGGCCATCGCCACGATGAAGCACAATGCGATGCCGATTGACAACCGACGGGCCATGAGAATCAAGGCCGTAATGAGCAATATAGCCAGGACGATGCCATTCAGCAACCTGATCTTCCCGTAATCCATCACGGTGAGCAGGGGACGCAGAAAGACCTGATAGCCATGCCAATATTTGCCGTATTCAAACGGTTCACAAGTCGTGTTGCCGGTGATCAGATGGTTGGTCGAGACCACCATCTCGGCATCATCGCGGTAGCGGTAATTGCGCATGGCGGCATCGACGGGATGGGCCGCGTCGGCACAGTAGGCGACATTGTGCATGTAGCAGTCGGTGTAGTTGTCCACCACCACCGGACCAAACGGGGAGTTCTTATAGGGGTAGTCCCCTTCCTCGGTGAAAATCTTCACCGATTTTATCAGCTGAGGCTCAATCGCACTGCGCGGAATCAGATGCACGACGATAATCAGCGTCGTGAACAGGGCGAGCAGCAGGAGGTAAAGAAGGAATATTGAGCCTAAGCGTCTTTTCATACCCTAACGGCTAAGGGAGGGACAGGGAGGACCGGATCTGCTTGAGGGTCTCGAGGTCGCCGTCTTCGTAGGCCGAAATCGCCTTGGCATAGAGTTCGCGGTAGGTTTTGCCTGCCACTTCGGGATGGAGCTTCAATGCCAAGTCACAAAAGACCTCATTGCATTCGCGCAGATGCTCAAAAGCGGCGAGATCCATATCCTCCTTATAGTCGTCATAGTTGATATCAGCGCTATAAATCACCTTGATGGCCTCCTCCAGGTCACGGCGAAAGACGACCACCGGCACGGGAGCCATCCATACGGCGTTAGCAGTGCTGTCACCCAGCACTCCAGCGGGTATGCCGCTGGCCTCGAGGGCGCCCTTGATGATGTTGGCGTCGATGGCATTGGGGTATTTGTTAAAGATAACGAGTTTTTCTTCCATTGTTTCGACGGATATTACAGAGTTAACGGATATTACTTGATGCCGCGGGAGTTGAGGGCGGCCTGGTAGCGATGGGCGTTGTCGAGGTGGCTGGCGTAGTCACGGGTGAAGTCGTGGTAGCCGCTGAAGTCGGCACGGGCACACATGTAGAGGTAGTCGTGCTGCGGAGCGTCAAGGACGGCGTCGATGGTCGATTTCTCGGGCAAGCGGATGGGGCCAGGGGGCAGGCCGTCAACACGATAGGTGTTGTAGGGCGAGTTGACCTGGGTCATGGGCACGGTGATGCGCTTGATGGAGAAATCACCGATGGCATATTTGACAGTGGGGTCGGCCTGCAGGCGCATTCCCTCCTTGTAACGGTTGAGGTAGAGGCGTGCCACCTTGCCGCGCTCGTCGGCCTTGACGGTCTCTTCCTCGACAATCGAGGCGACGGTGGCCACCTCGTCGGGGGTGAGGCCCAATTTCTCGGCCTTGGACTTGCGCTCGCTGGTCCAGAAGTCGTTGTAGTAGTCATTCATGCGGTCGAGCATCTTCTCGGGCGTGATGGTCCAGTAGAACTCGTAGGTGTCAGGCATCAGCAGGCAGGCGATGGTCTGCGGGGTCTTGCCGTACTTGGCACACACGGCGCTGTCTTTCAACGCCTTGCGCATGGCATCGGGGCCTTCCATGAAGGTGTCGCCCCAGCGCTGGGTCCACTCGTCGAGGGTGCGCACGTTGTTAAAGGTGAAGCGGATGCCGTCCTGAACGCCGTTCTTGATGCGGCGGGCAGCGGTGAAGGGCGTCATGCCCGACGTGATGCGGAAAGCACCCTCGCGGTTCTCGACCTTGGCACCCATGAGGTTCATCATCGTCGCCACACGTTTGCCGAAGGTCACGTCCACATGGGCCTGGATGCTGTCACTGATCGACTCGATAGTGCTGCCCTTGCGCACCTTGACGATGCCCTCGGCGGGAGCACCCATCAGGAAATAAGGAGCGGCACAGGCCACGAGAATGATAAGCAATGCGGCCAAGCCGCCAATAATCCATTTTACTTTTTTTGTCATATCTAGTTGAGTTGTAAGTTTTTAGTTTTAAGTTGTTAGTATTGTTAGTATCGCCTTACGCTAACTATTCTTTTCATAAATCATTTCTCCTGATCATGAATAGGAACTGAAACGAGCAGCATCTGGGCGGTACCCGTCATCTCTACCCTATCGGCAATAGCAGGAACGAGAGCGATTTCGCCCTGGCACAGGGTTACCTGAGGCATCCCCTCGACCTGCAGGGAAACTTCGCCCTGGATGCAGACCATCGCCACGAAGGAATGCGGTGCTGGCAAATCCAAGGTGTAGCTATCGGCCACCTCGAGGTGGCGCACGCAGAACTGGTCACAGCAGACCAGCTGTTTCATGCCAGGCCCACAGCAGGGCATTTCCAACACTTGACCGTTGCAGGGCATGAAGTCGAGAGCCTCGCGGGCTTCCTGGAGGTGGAGTTGGCGCAGGTTGCCGTCGGCATCGCGGCGGTTATAGTCCCACACACGATAGGTGACGTCGCTCGACTGCTGGATCTCGACGAGCAGATTGCCGGCACCGATGGTATGGATCTGACCAGCAGGGATATAGAATACGTCACCTGGCTTGGAAGCCGTAGCGTTGACTACGTCGAGAATCGATCCATCGGCCAAAAGGCGGTCAAACTCCTCGACCGTGACCGAACGGTTAAATCCCGTGCGGATGACTGCGCCCTCGTCAGCCTCAAGGATGTACCACATCTCATTCTTACCCGGACAACCATGGCAACGACGCGCCATTTCCTCACCAGGATGCACCTGGACCGAGAGGTCACGCTTGGCGTCGATAAACTTGATGAGCAAGGGGAAGTCTTCACCATAACGGCGATAGACATCCGCGCCCACAAGATCGGCCCTGTAGCGACAAACGAGCTGCTTGAGCGTCAGACCGCAGTCGTCACCCTCGGCGACCACCGATTCACGTTTAGGCATCGCCGAAAGCTCCCAACTCTCGCCGATAGTTCTATCTTGTGCCGGCAGTCGCTTGAATGCCAGCAACTTATTACCGCCCCAAAGGACAGGTTTCAGGATGC
Source organism: uncultured Prevotellaceae bacterium (assembly GCA_947306175.1). GTDB lineage: Bacteria > Bacteroidota > Bacteroidia > Bacteroidales > Muribaculaceae > Sodaliphilus. The sequence continues at coordinate 24,607 of CAMZFV010000004.1, read as the reverse complement.
TATTGAATTTATATATCTCCATTATCGATAATATTAACCTGCAAAGTTAATGAAAAGTTTTCTAGTTTCTAGTTTCTAGTCCCTAGTTTCTAACCGTAATGACAAAATCGCCCAATAATTGTCCTCACGCTAAGCCAAGGTTTAACTACGAATTACGCGAATTGAACAAAGGGCTGATGCGATTCTTTTTTCAAACAACTTGAACAACAGTGAACAACTTGAACAACTTTTTATTGGGGTGCTAGACGTTGTATTTATTGTCTTCTGTTTTTATAGATGCTATAGATTTTATAGGGGCTATAGAGGGGAGGGGGAAAGAGGGTGAGCCATGATTTTGTTATGGCTCACCCTCGTTAGGGGTTATCTAGATGATGCCGGGGGGTTACAGGGCAATGCGGAAACCGCCAATCGATGGGGAGGATGTAGGATAGTTGCCACCACGGTAAGAGACTCGACAGGTATTGGCGGCACCAGAATAATATCCACCATGGATAACGCGATAGGTTCCAGTCTCAGGTCCAGTAGGATCCACCTGGGCGTCGCTGGTATAATCACCTAACCAATCCTGGCACGACTCATAGACATTACCACTCATGTCGTAAAGGCCCAATTCGTTGGGCGCCTTGGTGGCTACGGGATGAGAAAAACTTTGGCTATTATAACTGTACCAAGCCACCTCTGTGATATTGCTACCACCTGCATACATCGTTCCATTGCTCTTGTTGCCGCCACGCGCTGCGAACTCCCATTCAGCCTCGGTGGGCAGTCGGAAATGCTGACCCGTCATCTGGTTTAATTTGGAAATGAACGTCTGCATCTGATTCCAAGAGATATGCTCTACGGGGCGTAACGGATTCCAATCGTTGTAACTGGGCTTAGTCCCCATGACAGCAAACCAGAGTTCCTGAGTCACCTCGGTCTGACCAATCATATAACTTGACAGCGTGACTTGGTGGGCAGGCTTTTCTTTTTCACTCACACCGCTGCCCTGCTCCTCGGTAGCTCCCAACATGAGAGTGCCACCTTGAACAGCCACCATCTTGAACGACACGCCATTGACGGTAAATGTCTGGTCAAGATCCATGGCCAACCTGAGGCCCGTGTCATCGCCTTTCTCATTAGGATCCCAGTAAGTGCGTCTTGCCACTGCTGACCAGTAAGCATCGCGTTCCCAGCTTCCATCACGGGTTATCTTTCCGGGTCCTGTTGCCGGACCTGTGGGGTTGACTTGAGGCTCATCACTCAAGTCGCCATAGAAGTCCTGACACCACTCAAAGAGGTTTCCACTCATGTCATAGAGTCCCAACTCGTTGGGAAGCAGGCTGGCCACAGGGTGCGTTGTGTTGCCCGAATTGCTCCTGTACCATCCTACGTCGTTGATATTATCGCTACCGGAATACTTATAACCGTGAGTCTTGTTGCCACCACGTGCCGCGAACTCCCACTCGGCATCGGAGGGCAACCGGAAGTTCAAGCCGGTTAACCTTGACAGCTCGGTAACAAAGTTCTTGCAGTCATACCAGGAAACGGTCTCGACAGGACGATTCACATTGCCCGTGAAATGACTTGGATTTGAGCCCATTACCGCAGTCCATAATTTTTGAGTCACCTCGGTCTGGCCGATGGCATAGGAAGACAAAGTCACCTCATGACCTGAATAGCCCGATTGGGCTCCCATCATGAATGTGCCGCCATCAACAGCCACCATCTCGAAGGGCGCTCCGTTAATCAGGAAACGATGCTGTGCGATAGGATGATTTCCGGCAGCACCAGAATCACCTCCAAGCAGCTGGTCAATCAATGTCGTCACGTCGGCGATGCTGACAAAGCCGTCCCCATTGACATCGGCAGCGGGAATGAATTCGTTCATTCCGCCCAACAAGAGGTCAATCAGCGTGGTCACGTCAGCAATACTTACCTGGCCATCATTGTTCACGTCACCATAGTTGACAATCTCGGCCACATCGGCACTGACAATATTATTGAACTGGCCCCATTTTGCATCCTGACGATAGGCTTCGTGTGCTTCATAAGGCACCCTCAAGACACCTAACTCGTAGGTATCGGAATCGAATTCCGTGATCTCAAACATTTCAGGAGGCGTCAACGACAGGCATTCCACCTCACGCATTGACGGGCAATCGTTAAATGCCATGTAAATGCGGGAGACTCTGGGAGGAATGGTAATCTTCCTGAGATTGTTGCAATTCGTGAAAGCTTTTCCCAAGTGCGTCAATCCCTCAGGTAATTTCACATAACTCAGAGAGGTACAATCCTCGAAAGCAGCATCTGCCACCAAAGTCACACCATCGGGGATGGTCACGTCAGTCAACTTCTTACAACCAAAGAAGGCAGCATAGTCTATCTGAAAAAGCGTGTTGGGTAACGAAACGGACAGCAAATCCTCGCATAAACCAAAGGCGTAGTAATGGATACGCTCCACCTCATAGTCCACACCATCGTGAGACACTACTGAGGGTATGCTGACATCTCCACTATAATTACGGTAATGGGGATCCTTGGGAGCGACCGCCACATAGCCATCAACAATTTTATAGTAAATGCCATCTTGCTCAAAATCAAACAAGGTTTCGTCAATCCTGTTGAAATTCCTCCAGATAGGCGCCGACTGATAGGCACTTATGGATGCTGCGGGAACATAGAGTACAGCGTTCTCAAAAGTTGACTCATCGAAAAACGGATCATTGAGTACTGGCGGAGTAGTCGCCATGCAAGTGATCTGAAACAGATTAGGACATTCCCTGAACACGTTATACACGTAGGTAAAATCACAATTGGCACCGATGGTCACCGTCTCAAGTGATGTGCAACCATAAAAAGCCATACCCCCGACTTCTGTCACCGTGTTGGGGATATCGACATAGGTCAACGACGTACATTCATCGAAAGCCAAGCTACCAATTTTAGTCACAGTGCTGGGGAACTGGATACTCGTTAGATTAGAAGACATTTGAAATGCACTGTTGGCGATGGCAGTAACCGTGTAGGTGATACCGTTATAGGTGACCTGCTCAGGAATTACTATATCCCCACTATAACTGTTGTACTCCGAGTCACGATAGGTTACGGATACAGTATTGTTGCCCGTGATGTTGTAATAAATACCATCCACCGAGAAGCTATAATCCTGGATTGGCTCGATGGAACTGAAATGATCACTCCAGTCACTGTCAGACTGATAATCGTTTATCCTGCTCTGTAAGACATAGAGCACACAGTCGTCAGCCACATGACTAAAACAACCAGTATCCAGGGCGGGCGGAGTTTTTGCCCGACAAGTGACAGAAGTCAATTTTTCACAAAAGTCAAAACAATAACTACCCATTGATGTGAGCGTAAAAGGCAATTCAACCGTTGTCAGCTCTTCGGAGTTATAGAAATTCCAGTCTCCAATCGTAGTGACCGAAGCCGGAATTTTCACCGATTTCAACGACGTACAGTAATAGAATGCACTGTTTTCAATCGTCCTCACGCTACTGGGTATAGACACAGACAACAGGTCATGACATGATAGGAAGGCATTTTCTCCAATGGCGGTTACTGAGTAGTATATGCCATCGTAGGTAAAACTATACGGAATGAAGACATTTCCGGAATAATCGCTACCATAAGTGGATGCCTTGGTCACACTCACGGTATTGGTGCCCGTGATGTTGTAATAGATACCGTTATACTCAAAGTCATAGGCACCTGCACTCAAGGCGCATGTGATGCATGCCACGAGTGCAAACAGTCGGAAGAGTAATTTAATCTTTTTCATAATCACACATTATTAATAATTAGTATTGTTGTGCGCAAATATATAAATAATATCTCAAGAGAGCAAGAGAAGACTCATATTTTCAAACTTTAAGTTCACGTCATTACTGGGCGACTTTATTGTTGTCGTCTTTTATCCACTTGATGTACTGGCTGTAGTCGTGGGCGACGAGGACACCGTTCTCGCGGTCGTCGCGCCAAGTGTCGGTCCAGTCCATGTCGTAGCCGTGGCCTGTAGCATCGTGGAAGATGTGGCCCTCGCCCTCGTTCATCTTCCAATAGGCGACCAGTCCGTCGCTGTGGGCATTGACGCCTGCAAATCCCATTGCGATCTCGCTGGCGGTGAGAGCACGGTTCCACACACGGACCTCACACAATCTGCCCTGGAAGAACTGGCTGTTGCGGTAATTGCCCCACGACATACCCAACTCAAAGCGCTGGAACGGCGTTGACTTGCCACTGCCGCTGGCCTGGGCATCCTCGACGCCATCGACATACATCTTGAAGGTCGAGCCATCGTAGGTACACGAGACGAGATACCAGCGGTTGATCTTGAAATGGGTCGAGGAGAAGCACCTGCCGCCCGGCAGCACCCACTGCAAGATGTCACCGCCCGCCGAACCGTTCTCACCGAAGCGGAACATGTTGGCCTCTTCCTCGTTCTTTCCCTCGATGGCCAGGACTCGCTTGATGTTGCCCACATTGCCAAACTTGTAGGAATAGACCTTGAACTCGATGGTGTAGTTGGTGAGGTTGACCATCTTGTCGTCGGGGAAGATGTAGTTGGACGAGGCATTCTGGTTGTTCTCCAGAGAATAGAACGAGATGATGCGGGAAATCTGGAGGAAAAGCGTCCTTGAACTCTCTATGACCTCGCCGCCGTCACCATTCACCTGCTGGATGGTCACGGGGATAACGTAAGTAGCGCCCTCGATAAAGCCGTCGGTGCTGATGACCTTGACCTGGGCGGCCGTGGAGAGGGCCTCGCCCTGTTTGATGGTCACCTCGCTGTTCGCGAGCGTGACACAGGAAGCGGGGACGGGATAATAGGCCGTGCCGTGCTGGGCGTTATAAGAACGCACCAGGGCCGTGTCTATGGCGAGCCGCAGGGTGACATCGGATGCCGTGCGGCGTGTCGCCTTGACTGTGACGGCATAGGCCGCCGGCAATTCATCGACAGTAAAGCGCTGCACCGGCACCTGCTCAGTGCCCGAGATGAGCAGTCCGACCTTGCCATAGTCAAACTTGTCTCCCTCGCTGTCGCAGGCGGTCAGGAAGAGGCTCACAGCGAGTAGTAATGCAATATTGGATAGAATCTTTTTCATTGTTCTTCATTTTTTATTGCCGTGACTGAGTCACGGCACACGTTGACCCTGACGGGAATTATCTGGCGGGGTTCATGATTTGGATGGCGCGGCGGATGGCGCCGTAGGGGACGCCGTCGGTCGTGTTGTAGTAGTTGCGCTCCACATAGTAGGCGCCGCAACCGCCTTTGTGGCCCGTTGCTGGCTCCCATGCGGCGTAGTTGAGAATCTCTCCGCCCGTGGGCTTCTGGCCGAAGGACTCGCAATAGACCGTCTTCTCGTCGGGGTGCCCCATCGCCCCTACCCCAGCCCCTTGTTGGCTGTAGGCCTGCTTGACGTAGTAGTCCACAAAGGGGTCACACGCCACTGGGGGCGATACCGAGAAATAGTCCACGATGACCAATTTCTCGGGGTACTGGCCGTTCGGGCCGAAGATTTTGTCACATTCCTCGATGGCCCAGGTCAAGTGCTGGGCGTTCCAGCCCTCGTAGTCGAAGTCGGCACCGTCAAGGCCCGTCCTGATGACCGTGTCGCACACCCAGCGGGCATAGGCACGGATGGCCTCCTCGCTGCGGTCGCTGGAGAGATCGTAGGTGCGTGCCTCGATGGTGAATTGGTGGTTATAGTTGGAGGCGTCGGCGTGGAAGATGAAGCGTGTGCCCTTCTTCTCGCGCGTCTCTATCATGTCCTGATAGGCAATCGGGTGGGTCTCGGGCGTGGGGATGCCCATCCACAGGTTGACCAGGTCGATGCTGTCGGGCAAGCCGATGATGCGCTCGCCCCAGGATGCGGGATCCTTGTAGCCGCTGGCTCCCTCGATGGGTGCCCAATCGGCATAATAGACGTAGCAGATCTCGTGCGGACTCGCCTTGTAGTCGCGCAGCGCCTGATAGTACTCCTCGCTGTACTGCTTGAGCGGCTGGAGGTCGAGCGCCTCGGGCTCGGTGTCACAGGCTGACAATGCCAGTGCCAGGCATGCTGTGATGGTGATGTATTTTATTGACTTCATTTTTTTATTTTTTATTGCCGTGACTGAGTCACGGCACACTTTAACCCTGACGGGAATTATTCTTTCGTTTTTTTATCCCACCAGAGGCGGGTGCCGCCGTTGTCCAGGCCACCGTCGAGGGCCTCGCTACCGAGCAGCTGGATCGCGGCCTGCACGGCGGGCTCGTTGGTGTTGTACTCCTGCACGGGGAAGGGGCAGCGCCTCACCTGGATGTCGGTATCAATCAGCCCTTGGCTGTCGTTGTTCACGACGGGGAGCAGACGGGGATAACCTGTGCGGCGGAACTCCGCCCAACCCTCGCAGCCATCGGGGAACAGGGCAATCCACTTCTGGGTGATGATGCGTTCCAGATTGGTCTCGAAGTCGGCCTCGTCGTCCCAGGCGATGGTGATGGCGCTGGGAGCCGCCGCGGCGTTGCCGCCATTCGTGCGGTCCACGTAGCGGGTGGGCTTCAATGTCGAGTTGGTGATATAGGCGTCCTCGCCGCTCACGCCATTCTCGCTGAACGAGGCGCGTATTCCCGCCTCATAGAAGGACCGTGCGGTGCCGCCCATGTTCCAGCCACGCAGAGCTGCCTCGGCGCGCAGGAAGAAGCTCTCGGCCGCCGTCATCCACACGATGGGCGTGGTGGCGCGGTCGATGTTCAAGTTAGATACATAGACGCCCGCATAGCGCGTGGGATTCATATTGTGGACACCCAGGCGCACACCGTGGTACTTGTTGTCGTTGCTAGCGGGGACGAAGTAGGCGGGCAGGCGCGGGTCACTGTAGCCGTTCATGTAGCAGTCCATTGTGGCGCCCATGCGCACCTCGCCCGAATTGAAGTTGTAGGCGATGTCATAATTGGGGTGGAAATAGGTCAAGCGTCCATGCAGGAGCTGTGCACGCTCGGCGGCCGTCTCAATAAAGCCCATAGGGCAAGCCGCCGACTTCTCGGCCTCACGCTGCGCCAAAGCGGGGTCGGCATAGACCACGCGCAGGGCCAGGCGCAGCCGCAGGGTGTTGGCAAACTTCACCCAGCGGGCCACATCGCCCTCATAGACATTGTCGTAGTCGGGCAAGAGCGAGCCACCCGACTCGGCCAGAGGAATGAGCACGTCAATAGCGCTGTCGAGTTCGGCAAAGAAGCGGTTATAGACGTCCTGCTGGCGGTCGTAGGCCGTTCCCAGGGCACCGCTGCCGAAGTGGATGTAAGGGATGGGGCCGTACATGTCGGTCACGCGGTGCAGGGCCTCGACCTTGACGATGGTGGCCAGCGCCGCCACGGCAGGCTGACCCATCTCGGCAGCCAACTGTGTAACGCGCTGCCATGCGGGCATCACCTCGCTGAAAGCGCGGGTAAACATCTGGTCATACCAGCCGCTCACAAAACTGTAGGAGCCGTTGTGAACCCCGTTACGCCAGGTACCCGTGAGTGCCACATAACCCGAGAACGGATCGGCACTCAGGCCCTGCGCCACCTGATAGTCGGAGGAGAGGCAGTTGCCCGAGCCGTCGTCAAAGAGAACGACGCGGGAGACCATCTGTGAGAAGAAGGCGCCCACATTCTGGTAGTCGTTGGCCAGTTCCTCGTCGGTAAGCTGGTGCTGGTTGGTGTTGATGTCGTCAAACGACTTGGTACAACCTGCAAATAGCATCGCCGCGAAAACGATATAATATAGATATCTTGTTTTCATAACTATCATCAGAATTTGAGTTTCACGTTAAATCCCATCGACCGCAGGCTGGGCTGCATGAAGTAGTCGATGCCCTGGTAGTAGGTGCCCGTGTTGGAGGTTGCCTCGGGGTCGTAAGGGGCCTTGTTGTAAATCATGCACAGGTTGTGGGCGACAAAGGCGACATTCAAGCCCTTGATCCACTTCACCCAACGGTAAACCGGCACGTCGTAACCGAGGCTCAGTTCGGCAAGCCTGAGGTTGGTCGCGCTATAGACATAGCGGGAGTCCACCGTGCCGTTGGGGTTGCCCACGGTCTGGAAGTAGCCCTGAGCATTGATCATCTTGCCGTTGATGAGCACGCCGCCCTCGTTGCGGGCGTCCTGGGTGGCGCGGGATGCGCCATAGTAGTCCAGAATGGCCTGGGTCTCGCTTACGACGATACCGCCGTTGCGGTAGGCCAGCAAGGCCGATGCCGTCACGCCCTTGAATGACAGCGCGTTGCCCCATGACAGATTATAGCGCGGCGCGGCCTGGCCAGCGTAGATGTAGTAGGCATTGTTGTTGGGATTGGCCTCGACGGTCTGGCGCTCGGGGTTGACGTAGATGGCGCCGTGCTCGTCGGTCTTGAGCGTGGAGACATAGACGTCGCTCAAGGTGCCGCCCTCGGTCAAACGAATCTGGTAGCCCGAGGTGCCGCCCATGTAGAGTTCGTCAAGGTTATAGACCTCGCCATCGATGGGATTGCGCCAGTTCTTGAGCAATTCTTTGATTTTGTTGCGGTTAAGGGTCCACGTGAGGTAAGTATCCCAAGTCACGGGGCCGACGGGCTGGGTGTAGCGCGCCGTAAGTTCGATACCCTTGTTATCGACACGTCCGCCATTGACAATCGCACTGGTGTAGCCCGAAGAAGCGGGCAATGCGGGATAGAAGAACTGGTTGCGTGTACTGGACTGGTAGAGGGTCGCATTCAAGCGCAGTCGGTTGCGGAACATGTACAGGTCAATGCCCGCCTCCCATGAGTGGGTGCGCTCTGGTTGGAGGTCGGTGAGCATCCGCGTCGAAGTCTCGGCCAAACCCGTCGAGGGGTTGATGGCGTAGGTCTCGCGCGTGAGGAAAGGCTCGTTGGGTTCGTTACCCACCTGGGAATAGCCCACACGGGTCTTGAAGTAGTTGAACCACTGGTTACCCTTGAGAGCTGGGATGATGTCGGTCCAAATGGCGGAAATGCCAGCCGACCAATAGAAGTAACTCTTTTCCAACTTGCTGGACCAGTCTTTGCGGGCGGTCACATCGATGTAGGCCATGCTGCGGTAGCCCAGCTGGGCTGTGGCATAGACGCTCTGCAACTGGGTGCGGTAACCGCTCTGGACGGGCTTGAAAGTGGAATTAGTGGTTTCTACGTTGGCATAGGTGAATTTATTGGCGGTACCCTTCAGGTGGCCACTGAAGCCCTCTATGGAGTTGTCGCGCTGGTCAAAACTGGCGCCCAGCACGCCGCTGATGTTCCAGCGGTTCTCAGCAAAGTATTTGTTGAACTTGGCAAAGGCCTCGGCATAGAGTTGGCGGTTGTTGACGTTGCGCAGGGCATAGTGGCCGTACTTGGAGGCATAGAGCGTATTGGTCGAGGCGAAGAATTTCTCCTCGTATTTGTCGCTGCTCTTGTCGTACTTTACTCGTCCCGTGATGTCCACCCACGGGGTAATGCGCCAGTTGAGCGAAGCGGTCGCCTGGTGGCGCTCCTTGTGGCCCGTGAAACGCTCGCGCTCGGTCTCCCAATAGGGGTTCTCCATCGATATGTCGTAGTTGTAGGGCCAGTACTGCACGGGGAAGTTGCGGCCCGTGTCGTAGCGCTCGTAGTAGCCCAACTTGGAGAAATCGTCCCCTGCGGGGAAGAGATAGACGGGCACCAGCGGGTTGTGGTATTGACCCTGGCTGAGCATATTCTGTTCCTTGACGGCAGCGAGCATGTAGGCCAGATCGAGGGTCATGCGGTCATCGAGGAAACTGGTGGTGTTGTGAACGCTCAGGTTATAGCGGTCGTAGTTATTGCTGTGAATGATGCCCCGGGCGTTAGTCGAACCGAGTGACAGATAGGTCTGATTCTCGTCGGTTCCCGTGCTCAGGCTCACCGAGTTGGCGATGTGGGTACCCGTCTGGAAAAAGTCGGCGGGATTATAGTCGCTGGGGGTCGCCAGTTTCTCGCCCCAGCTGAAGTAACTGCCCGTCTCACTGGGTCCGTACTGGTTCTGGAAACGCGGCAGCACAAAGGGCTTGGAGAACTGGAAACTGCCTTTGTAGGTCACATCCACCCTACCCGCGCGTCCCCGCTTGGTGTTGATGATGATGACGCCGTTGGCGGCGTTCGCACCATAGAGGGCTGCTGCCGAGGGACCCGTGAGGACGCTGATGCTCTCGATGTCATCAGGGTTGATGTTACTGGTCGCGTCACCCGTCTGCCCCGCTCCGGCGAAGATACCCTCGGGCTGATCGCTGGAGAGGTTCTGCATGGGGATGCCGTCCACGACATATAGCACATTGTTATTGCCGTTGATGGACTTGGCACCACGCATGACGACACGGCTACTGCCGCCTGCACCCGTCGCACTGGCGTTGATGGACACGCCTGCGACCTTACCTGCCAGCGAATTGACAAAGTTGGCATCCTGCACCCTCATCAGGGCATCGCCTTCGACCTGCTGCACGTTGTAAGACAGTGACTTGACCTCTTTCTTGATGCCGAGGGCAGTCACCACCACCTCGCCGAGGTCAAGGGCCGCAAGTTCCTCCAGCTTGACGGTCAGGTCACTGCCATCAACCCGCACATTGCGGGTTTCATAGCCTATACAACTCACGGCGAGAGTCGAGCCCTGAGTCGCCTTGATGGTGAAGCGGCCATCGAAGTCGGTAACAGTAGCCACATTGGTACCTTTGATGGTCACGGTCGCCCCGATGACGGGTTCCCCGTTCACGTCGAGTACCTGTCCCGTCACTGCGTTCTGCTGAATGCTGCTCTGTGCCTGTGGCATGGGGGCTGCCATTGCCACACCACCGCCGATGGCTACAGCCAGCATAGCCAGTAATCCGCATAGTATCCGGGACTTGAATTTCAGTCTTTTTATCATCTTCGATTCATGATTTGGTTTTTCTCTATGGCACAAAGATAAATAAAATTTCCAAGTTGTTAGGTTTTAGGCGTTAGGTTTTAGGTCAAGATTGGCACAAAAAAAGAGTTGCCATTACTGCTTACGGCAGATGGCAACTCTTGAATGAGTTCTGATGGGGGAAATTGAAATCCCTTCAGTTTTCCGATTTTACTTGAGGACCTTAGTGGTCGAAGTGGTACCGTCGGTGTAGGTGGTAACGACGATGGTCATGCCGTTAGCCTCCTGCATCTCCTGACCCGAGATGTTGAAGTAACGTACACCAGCAACAGTCTTGTTGGCATCGAGCTCCTCAACTGCGGTGTTGTCCTTTCTAATATTTACATTAACGTCGGTGTAAATATTTTCAAACTCGATCTTCTCGGATACCAGGCCATCGACAACGACGCGATAAACCATGGTGTGGTCGAGGCTGTAGTAGTTGCCATCCTCGGCAGGAGCAACGAGATTCTCAAACTCGTCATAGAGCTCTACCACGACATCCTTATTGGTGGTAATGCGGATATCATTGGTATAATAGGGAGTGCGGAAAGCGGGAAGACGGTGGTCGGGCAACTCATACATGAGCTGGGTGCCAAACACATCGGCAATCACATCATAGGTGTCGTTGTTGAAGCAGTAGTTGCTTGAACGCATCAGGCTGGCCATGCGAGCATCGGCGTTGTCATAGGCCATGTAGCGATACTTCATGTGCACGTCATACCAGTTGCACATCCACAAGGTCAAGTAGATGCTCTCACCCTTGTACCAGAAGGGCATGAACTCGCCGTTCTCATCAGGATTGTTGAAGGGGATGTCAACAATGGTGCCAGGGTTCTCGGCAGTGGCATTGGGGTCGAAGGTGCAGATGTAACCCGGCATTCCCATGTAACCACGGTAGTTGATCGTGTCGGTGAACAAGTCACCTTCGGGAAGGTGCTGTGCATATCCGTCGAACAGATCGAGGTAGTCGAGCGACCTGGTGGCGCTGGGGACATTGCGGCACCATGCGGTCACCTCCAGATAAATACCCTTAGGCGTCGGATCGCTGGCCACATCGTAACCGTCAAGACCCAGACCGATACACTTAGCGTTAGCGGGAAGCGTAGCGGTACCCTTATTCGTGTCACCCATCGAGAAGTCTTGAGCCGTAACGAGATACTCGGGCTGGAACTTCATCATGCGCATGTTGGGATTGTCGTCGGGGTAGTTCTGGATATCCTGATAGACATTAACGTCCACAGGAAGAGCGAAGAGCAACGTGTCATTAGCCGGCTGGTTCACGTTCACCGAACTGATCTCAATGCCAGCGTTAGCAAGACCGCCGCAGAACAGCAGCATTGCAAAAGATAAAAGTAACGATTTCTTCATAGTTTTATAAAAATTAATGATTTATTATAATTCAATTCTACACACTACGTTGCAAAGTAATAACAAAAAAACCAAACTAACAAAAGATTTTTGAAAAAAATGCTTATTAATTCATCACCTTAATTCTTGATGCGCCTTACCACCTCTCCCACAATGTACACTGGCGAGGTGCCAAGGATGATCCACAACCACGTCTTGGCATCCAGCGGAGCGCAGTTGAAAAGCGGTGACAGGAACTGAACAAGTGCAATCTGCCCCACAAAGATGACGAGCGCCACGGTCCAGAACACCTTGCTGTCCTCCATGTTGTTGAATGCCCATTTTCCTGTCTCAAACGCCCTGGCGTTGAGCATGTTCCAGAACTGCAGGAAAACAAATACGCTGAAGAAGACGCCCATCTCGCGCGGATTGATATTGGGGTTGATGCCCCTGGCGAAGACAGGTCCGCCATTGGCTTCACGCACAAAGTAGTAATACAATCCAATCATCAATATGGCAAAAACCGCACCGCTAACGAGGATGAACTTCATCATCGTTGAGGTGATGATGCTCGCTTGGGAATCGCGGGGTTTCCTGCGCATGAGCACGCTGTTGGGGGGCAAGGACGCCAGAGCCAGCGCGGCAAAGGTATCCATGATGAGGTTGACCCACAACATCTGCGTGACCGTGAGGGCCGGCTGCTTGCTGAAGAACGAGCAGATGGCGACTACCAGGCAGGCGCACACATTAACGGCCAGCTGGAAGAGGATGAAACGCTGGATGTTGCTGTAGAGCGAACGTCCCCACAAGACGGCCTTGTTGATGCTGGCAAACGAGTTGTCGAGGATGGTGATGTCGCTGGCTTCCTTGGCCACGGCAGTACCGTCGCCCATCGACAGACCCACCTGGGCTGCGTTGAGTGCAGGCGCATCGTTGGTACCATCACCTGTGACGGCAACCACTTCGCCCTGCTGCTGCAACAACCTGACGAGACGAGCCTTGTCATCGGGACGGGCACGCGCCATAATCTTGATGGCATGAGCGCGCTTTGATGCTTCCTCGTCACTCAAGGCAGCAAATTCGGGGCCCGTGATGATGGCATCGTTGCCATCCTCATCGGTCCACAAGCCCACCTGTCGGCCTATTTCACGTGCCGTAGCGGCGGTGTCGCCCGTGACGATTTTCACTTTCACGCCAGCATTGCGGCAATCTTGGATGGCCGCTGGCACATCGGGGCGTACGGGGTCGCTAATGGCCACGATTCCGAGGAATGTCAAATCCTTGACTTCGCCTCTCTTGAGACTCATCAGCACATGATCCGGGGCGGCATCGGACGGTAATTCGGAGTAGGCAAACGCGAGGGTGCGCATCGCCTTGCTCTGGTATTCGGAAAGTTCCTCGTTGACCTGCTTGACGTCGCGTTGTCCCACAATCTTGTCGCACAACTTCATGACAATCTCGGGAGCGCCCTTCAATAACAGCAGGCGCTTTCCATCGGTTGTGCCGATAACTGTAGCCATGAACTTGGTCATCGTCGAGAACGGCAGTTGAGCCAGCAAGTCGGAATTATCCCTCATGGCCATGTAGTCAACGCCAGCGTCACGCAACCATAGCAGCAAGGCGCCCTCGGTGGGATTACCCAACGCCACAACATTATCGGGGTCGCTGTCATCAAGGTAGGCCGTACTGTTGCAAGCGAAACTGTTTTTCACCAGTTCACTGGCCTCATTATCGGCGAGGCGACAAGCATCCGTCAGGCCGTAGAAATGAGCCTGATAGACTTTCATCTTGTTCTGGGTCAGTGTGCCCGTCTTATCGGTACAGATGACCGTGGTGGCACCCATCGTCTCGCAGGCGTGCATGCGGCGCACCAGATTGTTGTGTTTCAACATCTTGCGCATACTCAGCGCCAAAGACAAGGTAACACTCATGGGCAGACCCTCGGGGACGGACACCACGATGAGAGTGACCGCCAGCATCACCGTCTCGATAAAGTATTGGGCATCGGCAACAAGTCCCTCGCTGCCAGCCACAAAGTATTCAATCAAGCGTCCCAACACAAGCAGTCCCGCCATGACATAACTGCCTCGGGCGATGAGTTTTCCCAGGCGGTCGAGCTGCTGGGTGAGCGGCGTCTTGATGTTATTATCTATCTGTGCATCGCGATAGACCTTGCCAAACTCGGTCTTATCGCCTACCTTATCGACACGAATGACCGCCAAACCCTCAATGACCGAGCTGGCCCGCAGGAGCATGTTGGCGGGATATGTCGCCTCGGTATCACGGGCAGCGGCATCAACATCATGGGTTTTCCATACCGATGGCTCGCCCGTGAACGAGCTCTCGTCCACCGTGAGGTTAAGGCTGTCGATGATGGTGCCGTCGGCTGGGGCTTTCTCGCCTTGTTCCAGAATGACGATATCGCCCACAACGATGTCACAGCGCGGCACCTGTGTCACGTGTCCGTTGCGCACCACCTTGACCATGACGTGGTCGTCGGTCTGATTGAGCAGTCGGAATTTCTTATTGGCGTTGACCTCAACCAGGAAACCCACGAGCGTGGCCAGCACAATGGCGATGAAGATGCCCAGGGGCTCAAACAGGATGCTCCACCCCATGTCGAGCCAGAAGAACTCGTACAGCGAAAGGCCCACCGACAAGACGAGGGCTACCAAGAGGATCTTGATCAGGGGGTCATCAAATTTCTTGAGGAACTGCTTCCACAATGGTTCGCGCTCGGGTGGAGTGAGCACGTTAATCCCATATTGCTGCCTACTCGCAATCACTTGCTCGTCGGTCAGTCCATTATGATTTCTTGATTTCGCCATTAATTACGGTTCATTAATTCTGTACAACGACAGCCTATTAACAAAAACCATGCCAAAACACAAACCGATTTGATCTCAAGGCTGAGTATCAAATCGATTTAATGTGCTGATTCTATGCTGTGAGCTGCTTGGGTAGCGGCTTGCGTGCAAACCTCCGCTTGTTGAAGATGGAGTCGAGACGCAACTTGATGACGCCCCACAGGGCCTCGAAGAAGATGCTGGTGTTCATTTTGCTGGTGCCCAGGACACGGTTGATGAACACGATGGGTACCTCCACGATCTTGAAGCCCATGCAATGGGCAGTGAATTTCATCTCGATCTGGAAGGCATAGCCCTTGAACTCGATGCCGTCCAGGTTGATGGACTGCAACACCTCGCGTCGATAGCAGACGTAACCTGCCGTCGCATCACGCACCTTCATACCAGTAATCAAGCGGACGTAGGCCGATGCGAAGTAGCTCATGAGCATCCTCCCCATCGGCCAGTTGACGACATTTACGCCAGTCAAGTATCTTGAGCCGACGGACACATCGGCACCTCCTGTGGCACAGGCTGCCTGCAACTCGGGCAACTTGTTGACCGGATGGGAGAAGTCGGCATCCATCTCGATGATGTATTCATAGGCATGATCCAGCGCCCACTTGAAGCCAGCGATATAGGCAGTTCCGAGGCCTTGTTTTCCTGGTCGCTTGAGGATGTGGATGCGTTCAGGCTGTTCGGCAATCATTGACTCGACGATAGCTGCAGTGCCATCGGGCGAATTATCGTCCACAACGAGCACATCAAACTGGTGCTCATTGACGTTGAGCACAGCATTGATGATGTTGTAGATGTTTTCCTTCTCGTTATAAGTAGGAATTATGACAAGGCTGTCTGACTTCATTGGTGGCCTAAAGTTTTTGATGTCGTCAATATTAAATGACAAAATTACAAAAAAATTTTGTTCTAATCGCTGTAATAAACGCAGTTAATGCAAATTTTTAATCATTTTGCAACAATTAACGGTTATCACAACTAATAATTGCAGCAAAAACCATGCCACCTCACACAAAGTCGCATTATCAGACAACATTGACAACTTCAGGGACAAATTAGGACAACTTGATACTTTTTATTTGTCATGGTTGTAAAATAAGTTGTCCGTGTTGTCTGATAACACGGGATTAGTGGGGGCGGCGGATGAGGCGGGCGAGGTAGTCGTAGTGGGCGCCGCGGGCGATGATGTCGGCCTTGAAGCCGTGGGCGGCCGCCTGTTGGGTCAGGGTATCGGCATCGATGAAGAGCCAGGGAAAGGGCTCGCCCTTGATGGTCTTGTATTGCATCTGATAAGTCAACTCGCCGTAGTAGCCCTCGATGCCCGTGAGGTCGATAAATCCGTTCTCGTCCTCAAAGACGTAGCAGATGTCGCTGGAGTCGCACAGCAGCTGCCCACCTGGGGCCAGCAGGCGTTCCAGTTGCATGAAGAAGGCGGGCATACGGCTCAGCGAGCCCACGATGCCGATGCCGTTCATGAGCATGAGGATGGTGTCGAACTGGCCGTCGAGGGTGAAAAAGTCCTGCTCACGCGCGTCTCTCACGCCACGGTCGCGCATGGTGGCGACAGCCAGCGGCGAGATGTCGATGGCGGTGACCTGCTGGCCCATGTCCTGCAGGGCCAGGGAATGGCAACCTGCTCCGGCGCCCACGTCAAGGATGCTGCCGCGCGAGGCCTTGAGGGCTTCCTGCTCGATGGCGGGCATTTCGTCGAAGGGGCGGAAGAGGGTCCTGACGGGTATCTCGTCCTCGTCAAACATGGGCGAGAACACGCGCAGTCGTGCGGACTTTCCTGTGGCGTGGTAGTCGGCTATGGCGTGGCCTATGGGATCTTTTTCTTTCTTCATCACACTCATTTTTACCGTGCTAACGCACGGGAAATTATTCAAATTAAATCAAATTTTTTATTTGATGAATTTGGCTTCGCCGAGCCAAAGGTTCCCGCCCGTCAGGGCGGTTATTTGTGAGGTTAGAGTTTTGTCATGTGGTAGCCCATGGCCTTGAGTTGGATGGCCATGCCCATGTGGTACATGCACTGCAGGCCGGCGACGTAGGCCTTAAAGGCATCTATCGTGCCTGGCTCGACATCAAGGGCAAAAATGGCACGCTTGACGCGCTCGGCACAGTCGCCGACGAGGGTCTGTAATTCTTCGGCAGCATCACCGTCCAGGTCAAGCACCTCGTCCATAATGTATTCGTCGAGATTATCGTAGCCGCGCTTGTCACTCAATGGCGTGTAGAGGTCATCCTCCTTGCCATACTTTTCCCAATCCTCGTCCCAGAACTTGGTGACGGCCATAGCGACAAACATCATCCAGCCTAAAGATGCAACGGGATAATTGGCAAATTCACGGGCGCCGTCGGGCAGATAAGCCTCGGCAATCGCGGGCCATTTCTCCTCCACATCAGGGCACTCGGGCAAATGCTCATCGACGGCACCACGCCCCACCAGATACTGGTGCAGGTCGGCCAACATATCAGCAGCAAAATCTTTCATCTCGGTATTTATAATCAATTAACCGGGAACAAAGGTACAACAAAAAGTTTAATAGATTCTATAGTATTGATAGTATTATTATTGTATCTCTTGATTATGCGCTTAGTGTTGTGTCAGGTTGTTTTTTTATGGGGTATTGCTTTTTGACATGGTGGAGGGGGTGGTGGGGGTTGTAATTTTGCAGCGTCAACCAAATCAGGCTTTAGGCTTTAGGTTTTAGGCTTTAGGTTGACGATAGCAACATTATAAACATCAATGAGACCATGAAGACAGTAAATTGTAATCAACAGCACACGCGTGTGCTACATGCCGCCTACCAAGCGTGGATGAATGCGGCAGGACTGCGCAAGGCGCGGTTAAGGAACAAACGGTTCACCTATGGTGACCAGTGGGGCGACCTGGTGAGGAATGACGAGGGGCGCGTGATGACCGAGGGTGAACACCTTGCCCAACAGGGCTGCGAGAGCATCACCAACAACCTGATCAGGCAACTTGTCAAGACCATCGTGGGGCACTTTCGCACGGAGCACCTCAAATGCGACTCTTCCACCACGGGCACCAACACCGTGCTGGACCTGGTGAGAGAGTGCAACGAGCTTGACGAGCTGGACAGCCGTTCGCTGGAGGAATTCCTGATCTCGGGCTGCTGCATCCAGCGCATCGATACCTGCCACGAGCCCGGCAGCGGCGAATACGTGCGAGTCGATAATGTGAACATCAACAAGATGTTTACCAGCACGATGAACGACACGAGGGCATGGGACTGCGAACTCATCGGCCAGCTGCATGACCTGAACATCGCCCAACTGCTGCGCCGCGTGGCTGGCGGCAACCAGCGCAAGGCGGCATGGGTAAGGAAACTCTACACCGACGGTGCGGAGAGCCGCCTGGCCGACTTCACCACCCGCCTCGGGGCTGACTCCCAACTGGGGACGGACTTTTGGCACGCTGCCGACGGCAAATGCCGCGCCATCGAGGTGTGGACACTCGAGAGCCGCGAGGTACTCGTCTGCCACGATCGCCGCGAGGGGACATTGACGGTAGAGCCCGTGAGTGCGTCTCACCGTTGGAAGAACCGCCCCGATGTCACCACCCGCTGGGACATCGCCACTGTGTGGCACTGCCGCTGGTTCAGCCCGATGGGCGACCTGCTGACCGAGTATGACTCACCGTGGAAGCATGGCAGCCACCCGTTTGCCATCAAGCTGTACCCGTTGACCGACGGGGAGGTTCACGCCGTGGTGGAGGACATCATCGACACGCAGAAGCACGTCAACCGCATGATTTCGCTGCTGGACCACGTGGTACGCTCCAGCGCCAAAGGTGTGCTATTGTTTCCCGAGTCGGCGCTGCCCGACGGATGGACCTGGGAGGAAGTGCGCAACTGCTGGTCTAACGCTAATAGCCTGTTGCCCTACGACCCCAGCAACGGCGACAACAAGCCCGAACAGATTAATGGCAACGGCACCAACGCGGGCGCCTACCAGCTGCTGGAATTGCAGATGAAGCTGTTTGAGGAAATCAGCGGCGTGAGCGGCGCATTCCAGGGCAAAGACCCGAAGTCGAACAGCGCCAAAATCTATCAGTTGCAAAGCGAAAATGCCAACATCGCCCTGAGCGACGTGTTTGACACTTTTGAGGCCTTTCGCCGACAACGCGACAGGAAGATTGTTAATAGTTAATAGTTAACAGTTAATAGTTTTTTAATTTTTATGCTATGAAGAACGAAGAAGAAAATCTTGAATTGAAAGAGGCGACAACGGTGGTCACGCCACCGCCTTTTCGCCAGAGTGAAGAACCGCAAGAGAGCGAGGAGCCGACCGCCTCCCCCACCCTTGCCGACAAAATCGCCGAAATGGGGCTGGACGAGAGCGTCGTCGAACGCCTGGCCCAACTCACCGAAGGCATAGACCAAGCATCACTATCACCCGAGGTGCTCGCCACCCTGGCCCGCGGCATCACCCACGACGAAGACGTGAAAAATGCCGATGCCGCAGGCTTCCTGCGCGGTCGCAATGAGAAAATCGAGACCGTGATCCATCAGCACCCCGATGACGAGGACGAGACCGATTCGACGCCCGTCTTTCCTCGATACTGCCGCCGCAGCGTTTGGGACTGATTATTCCCTAGCTATCAATTAAAAACAGACTACGAATTTCACGAATTTATGATCATTGTTGGTCTATTGTGTAATTTGTGTAATTAGTAGTTTAAAAACCAACAACTTATTTATTCACCATTTAAATCATTTAAAACCATGAAGTACATCAAAATCAGAACGGCGTTGCGCTGGATGCGCCGCCACAAGAAGTTAGTCATCTATGTGATCGTCATGATCCTTATCGGCATCCTTGCCTCGTGTGTAACTAACGGTGACCCTGGCGTCACCATGGCCGTAGGCATGCTGGTCACCGGCATCGAGGACGGCAAACATGTCGTGGACGGGCCACTCACTACCGACTTGACCCGCGAGGGCTCTCCCGACCTGCTGCTCAACGAGATTGACCAGCAAATCGTGAAAATCCGCCCCATGTCCACGCCCATCGACCAGATTTCGCGCTACGCGGGCAGCAAGCACAGCGGCAGCATGGTCGTAGATTTTTACAGCGTGGATACCAAGCCAACAACTGCGACGCTCAGCGATGACGTCTCCTCGTCGCAGGTGAGCCAAGGCGACGAGTTGCCCATGACCGTCATCAGCACCAGCAACAACGACATCTTTGACCCGACTGACACCATCCTGGTGCAGGGCATCCCCGGCTATGACAACGCCGGCATCAACGAGACCAAGCAGGACCTGATGCTCTATGTGGTCAGCCGAGACACCAACGGGGTCACTGTGATGGCCGTGAACGGCAGCACCATCAACGGGGTCACCAACTGCATCCCCTATATCCCCGGCGGCACCAAGCTGGTGCGCATGGGTCGCGCGGCAAGCGAGCTGGACGTGCAGTCGCCCCAATTTGAGGCGCTACCTAAGAAGAGCCGCAACCTGTGTCAGATCTTCAAGATGCAGGTGGAGCAGTCCACCCTGCAGCGCCTAGCCAACAAGGAAGTGGGCTGGACGATGAGCGACCAGGAAGAGGCTGCCGTCTATGACATGCGACTGGGCATGGAGAAGTCTTACCTGTTTGGCGTGGCCCGTCAGCTGTGGGACAACAACAAGAAGGAGCACGTGTATTTCACGGGCGGCATCTGGGACCAGGCAGGCAAGGAGTTCTTCCTGGAGCAGAGCGTGGAGTTGACCGAGAGCAAGATGATTGACCTGATGCGCAAAGCCTTTACCGGGAACGCTGGCAGCAAGCGCAAGATCCTGATTGGCGGCAGCGGTCTCATCAGCCGCATCAGCAAGCTGGACTACAACCGCGTCATCACTGCTGGCCAGCACGTCAGCAAGTGGGGCATCGACTTCACTGAGTTGAGATCGAAATTCGGTTGCCTGTACCTGTTGCTGAGCGAGGTGTTTGACGAGGTGGGCATGAGCGATAACGGCATCGTCATCGATCCCGAGTATCTGCAGAAGTACACCCACATCCCCTTCAGCACCGAGCAACTCAACCTGAAGAAGAGCGGCGTGCGCAACGTTGACGCACTGGTAATGACCGAGGCCTCGTGTCTGGTACTGCGCTACCCCAAGGCCCACATGCGCATCGAGACGCGATGAGGTATTTCACCATTCAGGAGCTCACCCGCTCAACGACCGCCCGCCTCATGGGCATCGACAACAGACCTCCCGCCAGTGCCGTCAAGGCATTACACGAGCTGGTGGACCAAGTGCTTGACCCACTGCGGGAGGCTTGGGGCGGTCCCATCAGGGTCAACAGCGGATACCGCTGCCCCGAGTTGAACGAAGCGGTGGGAGGAACGCCCGGCAGCCAGCACCAGCGAGGCGAGGCGGCCGACATCACCGTCGGCTCGCGCGCCGCCAACCGCCGCCTGCTGGCACTGATCAAGCGGCTCGACCTGCCCGTTGACCAGTGCATCGACGAGAAGGGCTGCCGCTGGATCCACGTGAGCCACCGCAAGGGCCGCAACCGGCGCATGTACATGAAATTCTAATCAATCAAGTCCCTGATGTGGCGCTCCACATCAGGGACTTGTTGTCTATAGGTTTAATCGGGAGATTAAAGACCTGAAATTAGATTTCTCCTGACAGCATCAAGTCGATGAGGAGTGTGATGTCGGCAACGTTCACCTCTCCGTCACCATTCACGTCGGCATAGATGGAGATATCCTCATCACCCTCAAGGATCTTATCGATGAGTACCGTCACGTCGTTGACATTGATCGTGCCGTCACCATTCACGTCGCCAATCCCGACACCGGGAATTTCCTCCATGTGAACGAAGTCTTTCCAATACTGAGCCGCCTTGTAAGCTGCCATAGTGCCTTGGGGCACACGCAGGGTCGCATTATTGCGAACCGTCGAAGAGAATGAATCGTAGTCCATTACAGGCGGCACCTTGGCCAAGCAGTTGACGAGTGTGATGGCATTGCTGCCATAGAAGGCATCATATCCAATCCTGGTCACCGACTGGCCAATGGTGACACTTGCCAGTTTGTCGCAATACTCAAAGGCATAGCGGTCGATGGTCTTGACTGAGTTGGGAATGGTCACCGCAGTCAAACTGTCACACTGATAGAAAGCGCTCGGTCCAATGCCCCTGAGTGAAGTGCCCAACTTGAGCTGTTTGACGCGCGTACAATAGCCAAAGGTTGACTGACCGATCGTATCTACCGTATTGGGGAGAATGATCGAGGGCAAATAGCGGCACTCATAGAATGCCCTGTCATCGATGACCTTCACCCTCTCGCCAAATTGCACGTTAGTCAAATTGGGGCAATAATAGAACGCACTCTTACCAATGGTGTCGGCAGCATGGATAATCACTGTCCTGAGCATCTGACACGAAGAGAAAGCACCACGGCTTATACTCTTCACGTTATTGCCGATCTCAACATTATTTAAGTTGGAACAATAGTCGAAGGCATACTCGCCGATGGTCTCCAAGGAGTTGGGAAGAGTGACAGATCTCAAACTATCACACATGTTGAATGCATAGCTGCCAATGGTCTTGACTGAATTGCCGAATTCAAGATTCTTCAAGTCCCTGCAACAACTGAACGCCATGTTGCCGATTGTTTCCACCGAATTGGGGATAACGACGGTGGGCAGTTTCAAGCAATAATAAAATGCCGAGTCGCCGATGGATTTCACCGTTTCGGGGATCACCGAGGACTTGAATCCAATCAACAGTTTATCGGAAGCCGTCTCGATGACCGCATTGCAGTTGTCACGGGAATCATACACGGGGTTGGCTTCGTCAACGACCATTTCGGCTATAGAATAAGTCCCGTCAAAAGCATTCCCCGCTATCGATGTAACCGAAGCGGGAATCCTCATGCTGGTGAGGCTGTCACAATAGGCAAAGGTGCGGGGCGCAAGCGAGGTGAGCGACTCGGACAAAACAGCCGACTTCATGCTCCTGCACGACTCGAATGCACTCACACCGATGGTAGTAACGGAATTGGGGATGACGATTCCTGCCAAATTAGAGCACTCGGCAAACGCATACTTGCCGATCCTAACCACCGAATTGGGGATATCCATTCCCGTCAGTTGACGGTTTTGGTAGAATGCGTAATCATCAATGACGGTGATGCCACCAGGTATTGTGGTGTTCTTGCATGTAATCACCAGAGAGTTGTCGGCAGTAAGGATTGCCGCATTGCAATTATCGCGCGAGTCATACACGGGATTCTCGCTATCGACCACAATGCTTTCCAAATAATAGCAGTTATTAAAGGCATTGGATCCAATACTGGTTACCGAAGCCGGGATGTAAAGACTCAACAATGAATTACAATACCTGAACGCGTCGGAGCCGATTGTTTCGAGCGTGTTGGGCAAGGTGAGGTTTACCAGTTTGCTACAGCTCCTGAATGCGCCATTTCCAATCGTTATGACACCAGGCATCGTCAGGTCAGTCATCTCAGAGCAGTAACCGAACGCTCCATCACCAATGGTGGTCACACTCGCCGGCAACTCCAAAGAAGTGATCGACCTGCAGCTCACAAAAGCGTTAGTTCCAATTACCCTTAAAGAGTTGGGGAAGGAGATCGACGGCAACTGGTTGGCATAGGAGCAGAATCTTGCGGGCAATACCTCCACCTGATTTCCGATATTCAACTCGGTGATGGCATTATAATACAAATCGCCAGATGTCTCACAATTACGGGCATTCCATGTCAACGAAGTCGGTCTCATTGAGGGTACACTCTCGATGTAACCGTATCGGCCATTCTCGGACGCGTTGCCAAAGGCACCCTCTCCAATCGATGCCACGTTCTTGCCCACACTCAAACTGGTCACGCGGGCACATCCGGCAAAGGCATAATCGCCGATCTCGGTCACCGCATCGCCAATCACCACCGCTCCCGTCACGTTCCAGCAATCGTAGAAAGCATAGTTGCCAATGGTCTTGAGCGAAGCTGGCAGCTGGATGGAGGTGATGAATGCACAACGGGCAAAGTTGTCGGGCAGAACTTCCACCTCATCGCCGATGGTGAGCTGGGAATAGGGGCAGGAACCCTCGGGCGTGTCATCGCTGTATCCCGTTATATCATCATATTCAACCTGCCAGTACAGGCCACCGTAGTCATGGCACTCACGGGCATTCCAGGTGAGCGACTCCAGTCCGTCGCAGTTGCAGAAGGCGTGTTCGCCGATGCTCGTCACGTTGACGGGAACCGTCACGCTCGCCAGATGGATACAGTTATAGAAGGCATCATCCTCAATGACCTGCAACGAAGTGGGAAGATCTACCGAGGTGATTTGCGAATTGGCGGCCAAGCCTTTGGGGATCACTTTCACCTGATTGCCGATGATCAACTCAGCAACGTTGGTCTTGACCTGATCATACATATACTCGTAATATTCCGGATCATAGTAGAACCCGTTGGCGGGATTAAAAAGTTAATAAAAAGATGCTCAAAAAGTTGCGCATA